>NZ_MAGP01000121.1 GCF_002926165.1 Micromonospora chalcea
GTGGTGGGCGGCACTCTGGTGGCGGAATCGTTGGCGGGTGCGGGGCGTTGTAACCGGGTGAACGACCGAGCAGGACCGCCCCCGAGCGGTCGGCTGAGGGAACACGGCCTGCGGGTCGTTGAGCCTGGTTCCGACGACGTGAACCCGCGCCCGGGTGGTGTGAGGTGCCCGGGAATGATGCCGGGTCGCAGGTCGTTGGACATCCTTCCGGCGCCGCGTGAAGGCCCCCCGCCCTCCGCGAGCAGCCCGAGACCCCTGAGACTTGTGAGCGCCTGACGGTGCCCACGCACCCCCGGTCCCCCCGGGGGGTGTGTCGACCCCGAATGGAGCCCCCATCATGAACACGATTCTGCGTAAGAGCGTTCTGGGTATTGCTGGTCTGGCTTTCACCGGTGGCGTGTTCGCCGGCCCGGTCGCCGCCCACGCGGCCGACACCACTCACGCGGTCAAGCCGGTCACGGCCACGGTGCAGTCCGACAAGCTGATCCCGCACGGCGTGCAGGGCGCCCAGTCCCGCATCGACCTCAATGACGAGCAGACCAAGAACGTGAAGGCGATCATCGCGGCGACGAAGAAGGCCGGCATGGACGAGCGTGCCGCGGTCGTGTCGATCGCGACGGCGTTGCAGGAGTCGAAGCTGGAGAACCTCGGCCACCTCGGTGACCGTAACGACCACGACTCGCAGGGCCTGTTCCAGCAGCGCCCCTCCAGCGGCTGGGGCACGGTCGAGCAGATCACCGACCCCGAATACTCCACGACCGCGTTCCTGAAGGGCCTCAAGCAGGTCGACGGCTGGCAGGACATGCCCCTGACCAAGGCCGCCCAGACCGTCCAGGTCTCCGCCTACCCCGACCACTACGCCCAGTGGGAACAGCAGGCCGCCGACCTGGTCGCCGAGCACTGGAACAAGTAAGACAAAACGTGAAGGCCGGCACCCCGAACCAACGGGGTGCCGGCCTTTTCGCGTACCCGATGGGTCAGGCCGGGGGCAGGACGAACGTCCACGTGGTGGTGGTCGTGCTGGCCGCGGCGCCGGTGGCGGTGAGCCCGCCGTAGCTGCCGGTCGGCACGCTGCTCGCCGAGTCGGCGAGCAGGCCGGCCACCCGGCCGCCGCCGGTCTGCGAGGTGTTGCTGCGCACCGCCACGCCGGCCGGCGGGGTGAGCGCGGTGGAGGTGCTGTCGCCGTGCAGCCAGTACGACACGGCCCAGCTCTGCGCGGTGGTCACCGGCGCGTACGGGGTGATGCGGGTGGCGGTGCTCGCCGGGTCGGTGGCCCGGGTGAAGACCGGCGCCCCGGGCGCGACACCCCGGTACGCGGCCAGCACCAGGTTGCCCTTCGCCTGACTGTCCAGCGTCACCCGGACAGCAGTGCCCGCGTCACCGGCGCTCGCGGTCTTCCACCAGGCGGTGGTGGTGGCGAAGCCGCCGTCGAGGCGGTCGAGCCTGCTCCAGCCGGTCACGCCGGCCGGCTCGCCGGTGCCGGTGTGCGTGTTCTGGCTGAGCAGGAGCAGCAGCATGTCACCGGCCTGCACGCCCGCCGGGACGGTCACGGTGTGGCTGGTCCAGTTGGCGTTCGCGGTGGCCTGGCCGACGTACGAGATCCGCTCCGGTACGGGCGCGACAGCAACCTCGACGGTCGCGGTGCCGGTGGCGCCCCGGTCGTCGGTGACGGTGAGCGTGACCGGGTAGGTGCCGGCCGCCGCGTACGTGTGGGACGTGGTCGGTACGGAGGCGGTGCCGGTGGTGTCGCCGTCGCCGAAGTTCCAGCTGTGGTCCTGGATCGCGCCGTCGGCGTCGGTGGAACCCGCGCCGGTGAACGTGCACACCAGCCCGGAGCAGGTGGGCGTCAACGCGGCCACCGGCGGCTGGTTCGCGGGGCCGCCCGATCCCTTCAGGATCTTCACGTAGTCGATGTCGCCGGCGAAGTAGTCGCAGGTGACCTTCGTACCGTCGCACTGGCTCTTGCCGCCGACGGACAGCGGCCAGGTGTTCGCGATGGTGCCGGTCGGCCCGTTGAGGCGGCTGGTCCGCACGCCGTCGACGTACATCTCCACGTACGCGGAGGTGCGGTTGCAGGTGATCGTGTGCCACTGGCCGTCGGAGATCGGCACGTCGGTGTAGCCGGTACGGGAGGCGCCGTCCGCGCCCCGGAACAGGCACTTCGGCTTGCCGTTCGGGGCCTCGAACTTCCAGTAGCCGCCGACCGTGTTGCCCTGTCCCTTCTGGAGGATGTTGCCGAAGGAGTACGTGGTCCGGTAACGGATGGTCACCGAGAAGTCCCCGGCGTCCGGGTTGAAGTCGGTGGTGTGCGGCACCAGGTCGACGTGGCCCGGGACGTACTCCTTGTCGGTGGGCAGGTGCGTGGCGAAGCGGTGGCCGGTCGCCCCGGCGTAGAGCGCGCCGGTGACCACCTCACCGCCGATCGTGCCGTGGCGGCCGTTGCCGCTGTAGTCGGTCAGCACCGTCGACGACGACGCCGGCTCGTCCATGCTGTAGAACGCCACCGTCCGCGTCGCGGTGGCCTGCGCGGGCGCGGCCGATACCGTCACCCCGGCCGCCGCGACGACAGTCGCCACCCCTAATCGTGCGGCCGTCCGCCGCCACCGTCCCCGCTCGATCGTTGCCATGTGACCGCCTCCCTGCGCATCGGGCCTCACAGTGACACGCGCGATGGCAGCGGCAGAATAATCCGCACGGTGGACCCGGGAGACCGATGTAGCCGGTGCCGGCTGTCCGGTGGGAGACGACCGCCTGTCGACCGGCGGCGTGGTGACTCTCGGTGGGCGATACTGGGTTTGAACCAGTGACCTCTTCCGTGTCAAGGAAGCGCGCTCCCACTGCGCCAATCGCCCGGGCAATCGCGAGCGGACGACGGGATTCGAACCCGCGACCCTCACCTTGGCAAGGTGATGCGCTACCAGCTGCGCTACGTCCGCGTGCCGCCGGTTCGCGCCGGCGACGGGGTGAACTCTACCCGATGCCAAGATCGCCGTGCGGCAGACCCCCGCCGTGCCAGGTGGCCGTGTGGTTGCGCCGCTCACCGCCGGGGTACTGAGGCCGGTGACAGCACAACCATCCCCCCGAAGGAGGCTGTCGTGGGTATCGGTACGAGCATTTTCCTGATCGCGGTCGGCGCGATCCTCACGTTCGCGCTCAACGCCAGCGTCGGCGGGGTCGACCTCGACGTCGTCGGCTGGATCCTCATGGCGGCCGGCGTCCTCGGCCTGATCATGACCACGCTGGTCTGGGGCCGGCGCCGTCAGGTGGTCGCCACGACCACCGAGGAGCCGGTGGAGTACCGCCGGGTCGAGGAGCGCCGGGACGTCGCACCGCCCATGTGATCGTGAGCGGGGCCGACGGAGCTGATCGGTCCCGGGACCGGACCGGCCGGATCGAACATCCGGCCGGTCCGGTCTGCTATGCCCGCTCGCCGTCGGTAGCGGCACCATCGGTGGCGGCGCGCAGCCCGTACCAGCCGATCGCAGCCACCAGCGCCACCTGCGCCAGGTAGCTCGCGACGACCACCGCGCGAGCGGCGTCCTGCGGCACCAGCACGAACGCCACCACGTAGACGAGCGCGGCGACGACCAGCGGACGCGGCATGGTCCGGCCGATCAGGATCCCGACGAGCGCCAGGACCATGCCGAGGACGATCGCCACCTGGCTGCCGAGGACGGCCGGGAGCAGCCCGTCCAGTTGGTCGTTGAACACGTCGAACAGCGCCCGTCCCTGCGCCTCCGGCACGACCGCCGGATCGGCGGCGTAGGCGAACGGCAGCACCTCCGCGGTGATCGCCAGCGCGAACACCACGCCGCCGAGGCCGGCCAGGAAGGCACCCACCAGGTTCAGCACGCCCGCGCGGCCCCGGGCCAGCCCGACGATGAACACCGCCGCGGCGATCCAGGACACCGCGTACGCGGGCCCGCCCAGGTAGAGGTTCATCGGCCAGTACGCGGACCCCAGCTCACGTACGTCGTCGTAGTGGATCGCGCCGTCGAACGGCGGCTCCCACAACATGAACACGGTCCGTCCGGCCAGGGACGCCAGGAGCAGGACGAAAAGGGCGACGAGCGCGGCACGGCGCAACTTCGGTACGGGCACGGTGAGAGCCTCCGTCGATTCAGGTGTCGCCCCACCGTGCCGAGGTACCGCCCGCGCGGGCATCGGCCTCAGCACCTATCTTCGGAAAATCCCTGCTCAACGCGACTGTCGGGCGTGCTCCAGCCAGATCCGCGCGGCCCGCACCCGACGGTTCGTGGCGCCGCCGGGCGTCAGGTCGAGCTTGACGAAGATCGCGCGCAGATGGGCGTCGACGGTCCGCTCGGAGACCACCAGCTGCGCGGCGATCCCCGCGTTGCTGGCGCCGTCGGCGAGCGCGGCGAGCACCTCGCGTTCACGCGCCGTCAGCCCGCCGACCGACACCGGGCCCGCGGCATCCACAACCGCCGTGGCCGGGGCCGCCGGCTCGATGACGTTCGTCGTCTCCGCCGCACCGCCTCCCGTCGTACCCTCTGCGCCGCCTCGCGGCGTCACCGGCGCTGTCGGCGCGGCGGTGAGCAGCGCCGCCAGCCGGCCGGTGCCGGCCCACGCCCCGCCGACGACGGCGACGGTCAGCGCCGACACGACCAGGGCGACCGAGGTCGGGCCGAGGGACGTCCCGGGAGCGGCCACGAGCGTGCCGACGCCGACCACCAGCAGGGCCGCGGCGGCCAGGCCCGCGCCGCGCACCACGGCGCCGACCCGGCGCGGCTCGGTGGCGCCGCGGGCGGCGGTGACCGCGCACGCGGCGGCGAACACGGCGGCCCCGGCCAGTGCCACCAGGAAGGCGACCGAGCCCAGCGACGGTTCGACGTCGCCGGGCGTGCGGGCGACGGCGAGCAGCAGGCAGAAGACGACTGTCAGCGGCGCGGCGGTGGTGGCCGCCGCGGCCACGCCGAGTCGCGCCCGGACGGCGTGGTGCGATCCGAGAGCGGCCCGCCAGAGCGTCACCGGGAGCAGGAACAGCGCCACCGCTGCCAGCAGGGTGACGGCGGGGACGGCCGGCGCGAGCGCGGTACGCCAGGACTCCGCGGCGATCGTCGGAACCCCCGCGAACGGCTGGGTCGCCGTGGTCAGCAGCGCGTTGACGAGCGTGGCCACGCCCAGGGTGAGGCCCACGAGCCGGTGCGTCCACGGGACGGCGTCGCCGGTGCGGACGGCGGCCGAGGCGGTCAGCTGAAGGAGTGCCAGCGGCGGGATCCACGCCGAGTTCCACGCCGCGACGGCCGGCGCGGCCCACGGATGCCCGGCCGCGACGGCGGCCACCGCGACGACGGCGAGCGCCAGATACGCCAGCAGCGACGCGGCGAGCCCCGCCGCCAGCCGGCCGGCGGCCCGGTGACCCGACCGGCTGAGCCGGAGCGCGGCGAGCGCGGTGACCACGGCTGCCGTCGCGAGGGCCACGGCGCCGACCGGGTCGCTCGCGAAACCGCCGTGCCCGGCCGCGCCCAGGACGGCGAGCGCCGCGACGCCGAGGGTCGCCGTGGCGGCGGTGAGGACGGGCAGGCTCCGCAGCGCGGGCACCGGGCGGACGACCGCCGTCATCCGTGGTGATCCCGTCGACAGCCGGTCGCCGTCCGCCGGCTCGGACGCGGGACAACGGCCACCAGCACATTCAACCCGGTCCCCCGCCCGAGGTCGATCCCGTGGCCGGTCAGTCGCGCATCAGCTCGTTCAGCTCGCCGAAGTCGAGCCCGCCGGCGAGCGCCTCGTACGTCCCGGCGCCGAACACCTCCGCCGCCGCGCTCCGGACCACCGCATACGCCGTCTCGGCCAGCGCCGGGCCGAGGCTCACCCGGGCCACCCCGAGCCGCGCCAGCTCGGCCACCGGCGGCGCGCCCGGCCCGGCCAGCACGTTCAGCGGGGCCGGGATCGCCGCCGTCAGCGCGGCCACCGTCTCCGGCTCCACGGTTCCGGGTACGAAGATCCCGTCCGCGCCGGCGGCCAGGTACGCCTCGGCGCGCTCGACCGTCTCCGGTACGCCCCCGGCGCCCCGCAGGTACGTGTCGACGCGGGCGTTGACGTACAGCGGGATGCCGGCGCGGTCGGCGGCGGCCCGGACCGCGGCGAGCCGGGCGACCTGCTCGTGGATCGGGCGCAGCGGACCGCCGCCGTCGTGCCGGGCGTCCTCGACGTTGACGCCGACGGCTCCGGCGGCGAGCACGGCGGCGACGGTCTCGGCGACCTGGTCGGGGTTGTCGCCGTACCCGGATTCGATGTCGGCGGTGACTGGAAGGCGGACCGCGTCGGCGACGCGGCGGATGACGTCGACGGCGGTGTCGCGGGCCCGCAGGTCGCCGTCGGGGGCGCCGCGACTCCAGGCGACGCCGGCGCTGGTGGTCGCGATCGCGTGGGCGCCGGCCGCGGCGACGAGCCGGGCGCTGACCGCGTCCCAGGCGTTGGCCAGGATCAGTGGGTCACCGGGCCGGTGCAGGGCGCGGAACCGCTGGGCTCGGGTCTGTTGATCGTCCACCGGGCCAGTCTGGGTGGGGCACGCGGGTGCGGCAATGGCCAGCGGCGCGGCACTGGACTGATCGATAGCGACGAGAAAGGCCGTGTCGAATGATCGACACGGCCTTTCCGCTGGTGGGCGATACTGGGTTTGAACCAGTGACCTCTTCCGTGTCAAGGAAGCGCGCTCCCACTGCGCCAATCGCCCTCGTCTACTGCGAGGTGGAGACGGGATTTGAACCCGTGTACACGGCTTTGCAGGCCGTTGCCTCGCCTCTCGGCCACTCCACCGAGGTTGCCCCCGAACTGCGTGGCGGCATCTCCGAGCGGACGACGGGATTCGAACCCGCGACCCTCACCTTGGCAAGGTGATGCGCTACCAGCTGCGCTACGTCCGCACGCCCCCGGTGTTATCCGGTGACGGATGAGAACTTTAGCCGAGCCCGGGAACGGTTGCCAAATCGGGTTCCGTTTCCGGCGCGTCCGGTGGTGGCGGACGCCGCTCCCCCTCGGCTTCCTAGGAGCCTGGGTGGCTTCCGTCCGAGAGCACCGGCGAGCGCTCCCACCTGCGGAAGCAGACCGGCGCGTCGAGTGTCCGGCATCCGACTGCCCGCCCGCCGACCAGCCGCTTCGGTAACTCCCCGTGGTCATTCGGATGGGTTACCGTAACGCCGTGACGAGACGAGCCGCCGAGATCCGCCTGGACGCGCTGCTGCGTACGGCCTGTGAGGTGATCGCGGAACGAGGGCTCGCCAACACCCGCACCGCCGACGTGGCGGAGGCCGCCGGGGTGAGCCAGGCCCTCGTGTTCTACCACTTCGCCACCAAGGACCGACTGCTCGCGCAGGCGTTCGCGTACGCCGTCGAGCAGGACCTGGCCAAGCTCGACGCGGTGCTCCGCTCCTCCGCGCCGCCGCTGGCGAAGCTGCGCCGCATGCTGCGCCTGTACGCGCCGGCCGGCCGGGCCACCTCCTGGTCGATGCGCATCGACGGCTGGGCGGAGTCGCTGCGTACCCCGGAACTGGAGAAGCTCTCCCGGCGGCTGGACCTGCGGTGGCGGCAGGACCTGGCCGCGCTGATCACGGACGGGGTCGCCGAGGGCACGTTCGACTGCCCCGACCCGGCCGGCGCGGCCTGGCGGATCAGCGCGGTGATGGACGGCCTCGCGGTCCAGCTCGCGGTGCACGAGCGGGTGATCACGCGCCGCCAGATCGCCGAGTGGATCCGCCTCGTCGCCGCCCGCGAACTGGGCCTCGAACCCAGTCAGCTCGACTGACCGGGCCCCGCCCCCGGCCCGCGCGGGCGGGTCCGCCGGTCAGGGCCAGGTCGGGCGGGGGCGCTCGAAGGGCGGTGGCAGGGTTTCCGGTTCGGTGACGGCGGCCGGGCGCAGCAGGCGGCGCATCCGCAGCAGCAACCCGGCGCCGAGGAACAGCAGCAGCCCGCCGAGCAGGAAAGCGGCCTGCACGAGGCCGAAGCCGCCGCTGTCCGCGACCGGGCGTCCGGCCACACCACCGGGCGGCGGCGGCTCCACCACTGCCGCGTCGGTCGGCTCGTCGGTCACCGGGTCGTCGGTGGGTGGCTCCTCGCTCGGCGTCTCCGAGGGCTCCGCGCTGGTGGGCGCCGGCGTCGGCGAAGCCTCCTCTCCCACCACCTCACGCGAGGCGGTCCGCCGGGCCAGCAGCCGCAACTGCGGGTCGTACGCCTCGGCGGCGAAACTCACCCGGCCGCGCGCGACGTCCTCGGCGAACGCCACCCGGTAGCGGGCGGTCACGGTCCGGCCCGGGCAGAGCACACCCGGATCGAGTTGCCGGTCGGTGAGCCGGGCGGTGTCTCCCTCGGTGCGGATCTCCAGCGGGAACGACCCGCTGTCCTCCACCCGGTCCACCTTGAGCTGGTCCAGCCGCAGGCCCTGCACCCGCACCAACATCGACCAGCGCACCTTGACACAGCCGCCCCCGTCGGAGCGGGACACCACGGCGGACAGCGTCTCCACCCGGTTCCCGGCGGTGAACTCGTCCGGCAGACCGCTCAACTCGGTGGAGAAGGCCGCCGCCGCCCGCGCGGGCAGGGCTCCCCCGTACCCGGTCCCGGCCACGAAGGTCAGCACCAGTCCGATCCGTAGCGCGTGCCGCCACCCGCTCACCACGCCTCCTCACCCTCGGTCGTGTCCACAGGCAACGCTAGGAGCGCGCCGGGCACGCCGGTAGACGGGCGTGTTCGCATCCAACGCCACAACACGGGGGCCATTTCACCGAACGTGGTGAACCGGTCACGGCCCCGCCGCGACACGCCCGGGATCGGGCCCGGCCGGCGGGTGGGACACAATTCTCCGGTGTCCGAGCTGTCCGCCGCGTTCGTCCGGCTGCACGCCCGCCTCGCCCCCGTGGCGTTCGTACCCGAGGTGCGCCTGCACCAGGCCGACGAGCCGATCGGCCTGTGGGAGCTGACCGAGGGCGAGTTCCGCAGCGCCCAGCCGCCGCCGTTCTGGGCGTTCGCCTGGGCCGGCGGGCAGGGCCTGGCCCGCTACGTCACCGACCACCCCGAGGTGGTCGCCGGCCGCCGGGTGCTCGACCTGGCCTCCGGCTCCGGCCTGGTCGCCATCGCCGCCGCCCGCGCCGGCGCGGCCGCCGTCCGGGCGGTCGAGGTGGACGAGCGGGCCGTCGCGGCCGTCGCGCTCAATGCCGAGGCCAACGGGGTACGCGTCGACGCCGAACTCGGCGACATCCTCGACGCCGACGCGGGCGACGCCGAGGTGGTGCTGGCCGGGGACGTCTTCTACAGCGAGGCGATGGCCCGCCGGATGCTGCGCTTCCTGCTCCGGGCCGCCCGCGCCGGCGCCCGGGTGCTGGTGGGCGACCCGGGCCGGGCGTTCCTGCCCCGCGAGCGTTTCCACGAGCTGGCCGCGTACGACGTGCCGGTGTCCGAGGCGCTGGAGAGCGTACGGGTGAAGCACACCACCGTGTGGGAGCTGGACCCGAACCCGCCGGGCGCCCGCCGCTAGCGTTACCGCGTGCTGTTCCGGGGCTGGGGGGAGGCCGTCGACGGGCAGTGGCCGGACACGGCCACCGTTGTCGACCACGTCGGCGTGCCACACCTGGTGGTGACCCGGCACGCGCTCGTCCGCCAGGTGCTCACCGACCCGGTGACGTTCCGGCCGGACAACGCGCTCGACGCGGTCACGCCGATCCCGGTGGCCGCGCTGCGGGTGCTCGCCGGGCACCGGTTCCGGCTGCCACCGACGCTGGCGAACAACGGCGGCGCCAGCCATCCGGAGATCCGCGGCATCGTCGCCGACGCGCTGCACCCGCACCGGGTGGCCGCCCAGCGCCGGTGGCTGACCGGGCTGGTCCGGGAGCGGGTGGCCGGGCTGGCAGCGACGCTGGACGAGGGCCGCCCGGTCGACCTGTACGCGGGCCTCGCCGCCGACCTGCCGCTGCTGGTGCTGGCCCGGCTGGTCGAGCTGCCGGACGCGCCGGTCGGCGTGGTGAAGGACTTCGCCCGGGCGGCGCTGGAGCTGTTCTGGGCGCCGCTGGACTCCGCCCGGCAGCTCGCGCTGGCCGCCGAGGTGGGCCGGTTCCACACCGTGCTGCGCGAGTTCGCCGCGACCGGGGGCGGGCTCGCCGCGCGGCTGCGCGACGCCGGGCACTCCCCCGACGTGGTCGTCGGCGCGTTGTTCTTCCTGCTGGTCGCCGGCCAGGAGACCACCTCGCAGTTCCTGACCCTGCTGCTGCACCGGCTGTCCGGCGAACCGGCGGTACGGGCCGGGCTGCGCGCGGGCACGGTCGCCGTGGACGACGTGGTCGAGGAGGGGCTGCGGCTGGAGCCACCGATCGTCACGTGGCGGCGGGTGGCGGCGGTCGACACCACGCTCGGCGAGCTGCCGGTGGCGGCGGGCACCAGCGTGGTGGCCTGGCTGGCCCGTGCCGGCCGCGACCCGTCGGTGGTCGGCGCGCCGGGTGAGTTCCGCCCGGGGCAGCCCGGCTCGCGGCGGCACCTGGCCTTCGGCGCCGGGCCGCACCGCTGCGTCGGCGCGCAGCTGGCCCGGATGGAGGCGACGGTGGTGGTCGCCGAGGCCACCGCGCTGCTGGACGACGTGACTGTGGTCCGTCCACCCTGGTGCCCGGACAACCTCACCTTCCGGATGCCGGACGCGTTCGTGGTCCGCCGTGCCTGAATCCTGCGGGTGTTAACAGGGGGCCCTTCCTCTACCGGAGGCGTTAAGAAGGGGCCCTTCCTTACTCCTCGGCCCAGGCGCGCCAGTCGTCGAGCACGCCGTACAGGGCGGGGGTGAGCCAGCCCGGCGCGGACCGGCGGAACACACCGGGGTCCATCCCGCCCGCGCCGGCCGGTACCGCGCCGAGCAGGTTCGGCACCAGCTCGGACAGGTTGAGCCAGTGCACCAGCTCCGGTTCGGCCGGCCAGGCGCCGATCACCACGCCGGCCGGTACGGCCCGCCGCTCCAGCGCCTCCAGCGTCAGCGCGGTGTGGTTGAGCGTGCCGAGCCCGGCCCGCGCCACCACCACCGCGGGCGCGCCGAGCGACACCGCGAGGTCGGCCACCGTCCACGGCTCGCCGGACGGGCGCAACCCCATCGGTACGAGCAGCCCACCGGCGCCCTCGATCAGCACCAGGTCGTGCTTGTCCGCCTCCTCGCGGATCGCGTCGACGGCGTTGTACAGCTCCAGCGGCGGCAGGTCGGCGACCCGGGCCGCGGCCAGCGGCGCGAGCGGATCGGGATAGCTGGCGAGCGTCCGGCCGGTGAGCGGGGCGGCCAGCCGGGTCACCGAGTCGACGTCGCCGGGCTCGCCGGTGGCCGTACCGGTCTGGCCGGGCTTGACCACCGCTACCCGCAGCCCGGCGGCCTGCGCGGCGGCGGCGACGGCGGCGGTCACCACCGTCTTGCCGATCTCGGTGTCGGTGCCGGTCACCAGCACCGGCCCGGTCCAGGCGTCGCCGAGGCTCATGGCGCACACTCCACGATCACGTCCAGGGCCCGGTCGAAGTCGGCCCGGTCCACCCCGGCGCTGACCGTGAGCCGCAGCCGGGAGCGGCTGTCCGGTGTGGACGGCGGACGGAAGCAGCCGACCGCCACACCGCGCTCCCGGCAGGCGGCGGCCCAGGCGGTCGCCGCCTCCGGGCCGGGCGCGGTCACCGAGATCACGGCGCCGTCGGGGGCGGACACGGACAGCCCGGCCGCGCCGAGCCGGCGCACCGCCGTCGCGGCCCGGTCGGCCAGCTCGGCGCGCAGCGCGTCGCCGTCGCGGGCCAGGCGCACCGCGGCGCGTACCCCGGCCACCACGGCGGGCGGCGGCGCGGTGTCGAAGATGAACGTGCGGCCGGTCTCCACCAGGTGGCGGACGAACTCGGCCGGCCCGGCGACCACGCCGCCGGCCCCGCCGAGCGCCTTGGACAGCGTCGCGGTGACCACCACGTCGGGCGCGCCGGCCAGCCCGGCGGCGGCCACCCCGCCGGCCCCGGCCGGGCCGGTGACGCCGAGCGCGTGCGCGTCGTCGACGAGCAGCAGCGCGCCGTGGCGGCGGGCCACCTCGTGCAGCTCCCCGAGCGGGGCCAGGTCGCCGTCGACGGAGAAGACCGACTCGGTCACCACCACGGCCGGGCGGCCCGGCGCGGCGGCCAGCGCCGCGGCCACCGCGGCGACGTCCGCGTGCGGCGTCACCAGCGTCTCGGCGCCGGAGATCCGGCAGCCGTCGATCAGCGAGGCGTGGTTGTGGGCGTCGGAGACGAGCAGCGTACGCGGCTGCGCCAGTCCCCGGACGGCGGCGAGGTTGGCCAGGTAGCCGGAGGAGAACACCAGCGCCCGGTCGACGCCGAGCCAGTCGGCCAGGTCGTCCTCGAGCGCGTGGTGGGCGTCGGTGGAGCCGCGCACCAGGCGTGACCCGGTGGCGCCCAGCCCGTACGCGGACAGGGCCTCCGCGGCGGCGGCGGTGACCTGCGGGTGGGTGGCCAGGCCGAGGTAGTCGTTGCCGGCCAGGTCGACCACCGCGTCGTCGGCGGCCCGGGGACGCAGCGTGCGGGTCAGTCCCGCCCGGGCCCGCAGCTCGGCGCGGCGGTCCAGGGCCGCCAGCCAGTCCGCCACCGTGCCGTCCCCTCCCGCCGACCACCGCCCCGCCGGGCGCTTCCGCGGGGCGAAGTTACCACCCGTCCCGAGGGCTCCGGCGTGGCGCGGTCCCGGCTCGCCGGGGCTGCTGGCGGCGGTTTCCCGGCCCCTCGGTGGCCTGTTAGGTTACGAGCCATGCCAGAGATCCTCGACCAGGCCCGGGAGCGGGTGCTGGGCAACGGTGTCGGCCTCGACGAGGCCGGTGTCCTCGCGGTGCTGAACCTTCCCGACGAACACCTGCCCGCCGCCCTCCAGCTCGCGCACGAGGTCCGGATGCGCTGGTGCGGTCCGGAGGTCGAGGTCGAGGGCATCGTCTCGCTGAAGACCGGCGGCTGCCCGGAGGACTGCCACTTCTGCTCGCAGTCCGGCCTGTTCACCTCGCCGGTCCGGTCGGTCTGGCTGGACATCCCGGCGCTGGTCGAGGCCGCGAAGCAGACCGCCGCGACCGGGGCGACCGAGTTCTGCATCGTGGCCGCCGTGCGCGGTCCGGACGCCCGGCTGATGAAGCAGATGCGTGAGGGCGTCGCGGCCATCCGCGCCGCTGTCGACATCCAGGTCGCCGCGTCGCTCGGCATGCTCACCCAGGAGCAGGTCGACGAGCTGGTCGAGATGGGCGTGCACCGCTACAACCACAACCTGGAGACCTGCCGCTCCTACTTCCCGAACGTGGTCACCACGCACTCGTGGGAGGAGCGCTGGGAGACGCTGCGGATGGTCCGCGAGTCGGGCATGGAGGTCTGCTGCGGCGGCATCCTCGGCCTCGGCGAGACGGTCGAGCAGCGGGCCGAGTTCGCCGCGCAGCTCGCCGAGCTGGACCCGCACGAGGTGCCGCTGAACTTCCTCAACCCGCGGCCGGGCACGCCGCTCGGTGACCGTCCGGTGGTGGAGGGCAAGGACGCGCTGCGCGCCATCGCCGCGTTCCGGCTGGCCATGCCGCGCACCATCCTGCGGTACGCGGGCGGCCGCGAGCTGACCCTCGGTGACCTGGGCACCCGCGACGGTCTGCTGGGCGGCATCAACGCGGTGATCGTCGGCAACTACCTGACCACGCTGGGTCGCCCGGCCAACGCCGACCTGAAGCTGCTGGAAGACCTGAAGATGCCGGTGAAGGCGCTCTCGGCGACCCTGTGAGGCAGCGGTGACCGATCTTTCCCCCGCCCCGGCCGCGCCCGCGGCGCTGTGGTGCGACAGGTGCGGCGAGTCGGTGGCGGCCGGGCCGCATCCGGCGTGCGAGGCGGCCCGGGCGTGGGAGCCGCCGCGCTGGTGCGCGTCCTGCCGGCGGCGGATGAAGGTGCAGGTCGTACCGGCCGGCTGGTCGGCGGTCTGCGTCGAGCACGGCGAGCGGCGGGGCTGAGGCGTGCTGCGGGGGCGGGCGGTGACGCTGCGGCCGGTGACCGACGCCGACGTGCCCGCGCTGGCCGCGATCCGGGCCACCCCTGAGGTGCGCCGCTGGTGGCGCGGCGGCGACGATCTGGCCGAGTCGGTCCGGGCCGACCTGGCCGACGACGCGGTGACGATCTACGCGGTCGAGCACGACGGCCGGCTGGTCGGGGCGATCCAGTGGTACGCCGAGACCGACCCGGACTACCGCCACGCCAGCCTGGATGTCTTCCTCGACCCGGCGGTACGCGGCTCCGGGCTGGGCGGCGACGCGATCCGCACGCTGGTCCGGCACCTGATCGACGAGTACGGCCACCACCGGTTCACGATCGACCCGGCGGCGGCGAACACGGCGGCGATCCGCGCGTACGCGAAGGTGGGGTTCCGTCCGGTGGGCATCATGCGCCGCTACGAGCGCGGGGCGGACGGGCGCTGGCACGACGCGCTGCTGATGGATCTGCTGGCCGAGGACCTGGCCGGCTGAGCTGACGGACGGGGCGTGCCCGGCACCACGCGGGTGCCGGGCACGCTCTCCGGTAACTGTGTGACGGTGTCAGCGCTGGAGGGTCAGCACACCCGGCCGCCACGGCAGCAGGTTGTAGTCGCCGCCCGCACTGGGGTTCTTGCCCTGGTACAGGAGCTGCAGGTTGCAGGGGTCGATGGTCTTGGTCTGGTCGGGGTTGGTGCGGACCAGGTCACCGTGGCTGATGTCGTTGGTCCAGGTCGCGCCGCTGTTGGCCTTGCCGGCGAACGGGTTGCTCTCGGTGGCGGCCTGCGGGGTCCACGAGCCGCTCAGGCTGTTGGACGTGAACGACCGGAAGTAGCGTCCCTGGCTTCCGATCGCCTCGACGATCATCAGGTACTGGTTCTGGCCCGCCACCTTGTAGACCTCGACGCCCTCGAACAGGTTGTTCGTCGAGTCCGACATGATCGTCGTGTAGCTCGAGCCGAAGCTGCCCGGGAAGTTCCCGAGCGGCATGCTCGACCGGTAGATCTTGCCGTTGTCCCCGGCGAAGAACAGGTACATGTTCTGGTCGTCACCGATCAGGGTCTGGTCGATGACGCCGTACGGGGCGTCCGGCAGGGTGGCGGTGGACAGCGTCTGCGCCGAGGACCAGCCGTTGGCGTTGGTCGGGTCGCTCGACGTCTTGTAGCTGAACGAGGTCGGTCCCCACTGGTACGCCAGCACCCAGATGTTCTTCGGGGCGAAGTACAGCAGCGTGGGCGCCACGGTGCCCTGGCTCATCCCGTTCTGGCCGGTCGACGCCATGTCGGACCAGTTGGTGAACGGGGTGAAGTTCATCGAGCTGTACTGGCCGCTGCTGTTGACGTACGACCCGTAGACCAGGTGCTTGCCGTTGTGGACGACGTTCGTGAAGTCCTTGAGCGAGACCCAGCCGTTCTGCGGGTTGGCCAGCGCGCCGGTCGACGACCACCGGTAGGTCGACGGGAGCGAGCAGCCGCCCGGCGGGGGCGTCGTGGTTGGCGGCGGCGTGGTCGGGGACGGCGAGGTGCCGCCACCGAAGTCGGTCCGCCACTGCTGGTTGGTCTGTCCGTGGCAGTCGTACAGCTGGATCTGCTGGCCGTTGCCGGTGCCCCAGACGTCCAGGCAGCGACCGGACTGCACGCCGCTGATGGTGCCGTTGGAGTTGATGTTCCACTGCTGGTTGGACTGGCCGTTGCAGTCCCAGATGATGATTCCGGTGCCGTTGGCGGTGGCCGCGCCGTTCGCGTCGAGGCACTTGGTGCCGTAGACCATCAGCTGCTTGCTGGAGGTGTACGTCCACTGCTGGTTCGACTGACCGTTGCAGTCGTAGAGCTGGACCCGGGTGCCGTTCGTCTGGGTGGCGTTCGGCACGTCGATGCACCGGCCCGACTGCACGCCGACGATCCGGCCGGCGCCGCCGCTCGGCGGCGGTGCCGTGGTCGGGGTCGTGGTCGGGGTCGTGGTCGGCCCGGAGGTCGGGGCGGCCGCGTTGAGCGCGTTGAGGACCGAGTTGTACGCGGCCTTCTTGTTGCCTCCGCCGTCGAACAGCAGCGGGCTCTCGTTGGAACGCCACGAGTCGCTGTCCCGCACGCCCCACACGGTGATGCCGATGCAGCGCGGCACGTTGATGCACGCCTGCGTCAGACCGGCGTACTGGCTGGTCGAGGAGTTGGTGACGTCGACCTCGGTCAGCGCCACGTCCACACCCAGCGCGGCGAAGTTCTGCAGCGTGGTCTGGAAGTTGCCGGGCAGCGAGCTGCCGCCGGTGAAGTGGGTCTGCAGGCCGACGCAGTCGATCGGGACACCACGGGACTTGAAGTCCCGGATCATGTTGTAGACGCCCTGCGTCTTGCCGTACGACCAGTTCTCGATGTTGTAGTCGTTGTAGCACAGCTTCGTCGACGGGTCGGCCGCGCGAGCGGTGCGGAACGCGACCTCGATCCAGTCGTTGCCGGTGCCCTGGAGGTTGGAGCTGCGGCGGCTGCCGTCCTCGTTGAACGCCTCGTTCACCACGTCCCACGCGGCCAGCTTGCCCTTGTAGTGGGCCATCACACCGTTGATGTGGTCGATCATCGCCTGACGCAGGTTGCTGCCGTTCAGGCTCTGCATCCAGCCCGGCTGCTGCGCGTGCCACGCGAGGGTGTGGCCCCGGACCTTCAGGCCCCGCTGGGTCGCCCAGTTGTAGATCTGGTCGCCCGAGTTGAAGTTGAACTGGCCGCGCTGGGGCTGCGTCGCGTCCGGCTTCATCTCGTTCTCGGCGGTGATCATGTTGAACTCACGCGCCGCGATCGTGCTGTACGTCGAGTCGCCGAGCCGGCCCGCCGCGATGGCGGTGCCGAAGTAGCGGCCCGACTGCGCGGCGGCCGCGCCCAGCGTGCTCGCGGCGGCGTTCGCCGCCGGCATCATCACCGCGCCGGCGGCCACCGTCACGGCGCTGACCGCGCCGGCGAGCAGCGCTCGGACGGCTGGTGATCGCCGTCGCCGACTCCCGCCGCGATGAGCGGATGGGCTCATTGCCATCTTGGCCTCCTTACTGGCCAACACCCAGGCCGTCGGGGCGGGACGACTGGACGTTTCGGTTGGGGTATCTAGCTTTGTCGATGCTTCCACCACGCATCGGTGGGGACAATGGTGTTTCGGAAAAGTTTCGGAACGTTTTTGGCCGCGCGGGGCCGGGTGCGGCGTGGCCGGTCACACGGGGTGCGGTACCGGCCACGCCACGTCGACGGTCAGGCGACCGTGCAGGCGGTCCCGTTGAGCGTGAAGGTCGCCGGCCTCGGGTTCGAGCCGGTGTGGGTGCCGTTGAAGCCGAAGCTCGTCGACGCCCCGGGTGCCAGCGTCCCGTTGTACGACAGGTTCGTCGCGGTCACCGCCGCGCCCGTCTGGGTCACGTTCGCCGACCAGGCCTGCCCGACCTTCTGCCCGGTGTTGCCGAACGTGAACGCCAGCGTCCAGCCGTTGATCGCCGTGGTGCCGGTGTTGGCGACGGTGATGTTCGCGGTGAACCCGGTGTCCCAGGAGTTCGCCGTCCAGGTCACCGCGCAGGTGCCGCCGGCCGGCGGCGCGGTGGTGGTCACCGTGACACCGGGCGAGGCGGGTGAGACGTTTCCGGCCGCGTCCACCGCCACCACCGTGAAGGTGTACGTGGTGGAGGCGGTCAGCCCGGTCACCGCCAGCGTGGTGCCGGTGGCGGTGCCGACCAGGACGTTCCCGCCCCGGTAGACGCGGTACCCGGTGACGCCCACCGCGTCGGTGGACGGACCCCAGGTCAGCGTCAGTCCGGTCGGGCCGATCGCGGAGGCGGTGGGAGTGCCCGGCGCGGTCGGCGGGGTGGTGTCGGGCGCCGGGCCGGCCGGCGTGGTGACGCTGACCGCAGCCGACGACGCGGATCGGTTGCCGGCGCCGTCGAGCGCCCGCACGGTGAACTGGTACGTCCGCTCGGGTGCCAACCCGGTCACGGTGAGGGTGGTGCCGGTCGAGGCGGTGACGACCGGGTCGGCGCCGGCCGAGGTACGGGTTACCTCGTACCCGGCCAGCCCGCTGCCACCGGTGTCGGTGGACGCGGCCCAGGTCAGCGTGAGCCCGCTCGACGTGACGGCGGACGCGACAGGGGTGCCGGGCACCGAGGGCGCGGTGGTGTCCGGGGTGACCGGGCCGGGCTCCTCGCCCCAGACCCGTACGCCGCCGGAGTAGAGCGGCACCTTGCGGTTGGGCCCGGCGGTGGCCTGGTACGACGGGTCGTTGGTCGGGTCCCAGGTGCCGCCCTCCGGCACGCCGATCTTGAACTGCACCTCCATCCGGTGCTGCGACTGCCCGGCGGGCGCGATGGTGTAGCCGGTGCAGTCGACTTCGACGTACCAGATGTCGCCGGAGAACTGCTTCGCCGTCGACGGCGACGGGCAGCCCTGCGTGTAGCCGGGGGTGACGGTGACCGGTCCGGTGCCGTCGGCCCGGAAGAAGTACCGGAACTTACCGGTGGTCAGCGCCCGGGCCGGGAACGCCGACTTGTTGTAGATGATCGCCTTCAGTCCGGTGGCGCGCGGCTCGGCCTGCATGACTGTGGTCTCCACGGTCATCTCGTCCATGTCGGGCGTCTCGGCGGACGGGAACCCGGCGCGCGGGCTGCCGCCGTACTCGTTGGCGAGCCGGGCCAGCGCGGAGGTGAAGCCGGCGTTGTAGTCGGTGGCCACCTCGTTCATCACGTAGTCCGACCGGCTGTCGGTGTACGCGTCGTTTGCCGATGACGGGCCGCCGACCAGCGCGCCGTAGAGCACGTGCCGGGTCTCGGTGGGCACGGTCTGGCTGTCCCACCAGGAGCCGTGCGCGGTGCGGTGGTGCGGGTTGCGCGGCGAGTTCGTGCCGAAGCCGATCTGGTAGCTGGAGTTGCGCGGGTTGTCGCCGAGCGCGTAGTTGATCTGCCGGACCGCGAAGTCGTGGTAGCGCGCCCTGCGCGTGGTGTCGGTGGTCTTGTCGCTGTAGACCAGCGCGGCGAACGCGGTGTTCGAGGCGTACCGCAGCGCGCCCCAGGAGTCGAGCACCGCCATCCCGCCGGGCGAATACGGCACCCGCTGCCCGTTGACGCCCACCGTCCAGTAGTCCAGCCACCGGTTGGCGTCGTCGGCGTACTTCTGCTTGCCGGTCAGGTTGGCCAGCAGCACGTACGCGCCGAACTGCTTGTTGTCCCAGGCGATGGTCCACTTGTAGGAGCGGGTGGTGGACTGCGGCTCGGTGCCGAGCTTGTCGTACTCGCTCTCCGCCTTGGCCAGGTAGGTGGCGTCGCCGGTGGCCCGGTACAGCCAGATCGCGCCCCAGACCAGCTCGTCCTGGTAACCGCTCCACGACTTGTAGAAGCTCGTCGCGTCGGTGATGCACTCGTGGTAGCTCTTCCGCACCGTGTCGGCGAACGTGTAGAGCTGCTTGGCGTGGCCGAGCAGCTTGTCCGCGTAGGTCGCGTCGGTGGGGCGGAACACCATGGACGAGGCGGCCATCGCGGCCGCCGTCTCCCCCGCCAGGTCCGCGCCGCCGCAGCTCGCGTCGATCTTGTACGCGGGCCGCGCCATCGGCATCACCTCGGCCGGGCCCCACCACTTGTGGTCGTCGTCGCCCTTGCCTACCTGTCCGTAGAGGACGTTCGGCGCGGGGTGCGCCTTGACGAAGTAGTCGTTGACGAAGCGCAGGTTGTTCAGCAGGTGGGTGAGCTGCCCGGAGGCGACGTAGCCGTCGCGGTACTCGACCGCGCCCCAGGCCAGCATGGTGGCGCTGAACGCCATCGGGAAGCCGAACTTCACGTGGTCACCGGCGTCGTACCAGCCGCCGGTGAGGTCGACGCCGACGTCGGCGCCGTCGGTGAGCGCCGAGTCGCCGCGCCAGGAGACGCGGTTCCACGAGGGCTTGGGGCCGGACTGCTGCGCCTCGTAGAAGAACAGCGACTTCTGCAACGCCTCGGCGTAGTTGAACGTGGCCGCGGCCTGCGCGGCGGGCACCTCGACGGCCGACGCGGGCGGCGCGGCGGCGACGGCCGTGGCCAGGCCGACGGCCTGCGCGGCGCCGGCGGCGAGCAACCGGCGCAGCCGCGACCGGCCTCCGGGCGGCGGTATCGGACGGGGCATGGCGAGCTCCTGTGGCTGGCGCCGCGCGGCAGCCGGAGCGGGGACGGCGCTCGGGGCTCCGGCTGCCGCGAGGCAGTGGTGGTGGGGTGACCGCAGGAGCCTCGGGAGCGCTCCCATGGATAAGCGACAATGTAATGCGCGGGCAACATGTTGGGAAGGCCGCCGTCGGCGGGGCCCGCTCGGCGTACCGACGGGTAACAAACGGGAGCTGGATCACACCATCGATACCGCTCGATATCGAGCCGACTCGTTCCCAGCTCAGCGGCATCGCGGTGGCGACGAACGCGCCGCGGACGACCCCGTCCGGGCCGCCGCCGTCCTGGCATACGAGCGTACGGTTGCCCGCCCGCTCGGCACCGCGCGACAGTACGCCTCACCTGCGGTGCCATCGACGCCGCCGCTCCCCGGACAACCCTGAGGAGATCGCGATGGCTCTACGACTCGCCGAGGGCACCTCCTGGTCCGACACGCTCGCCCGGGCGGTGGCCGCCACCCCCGAGGCCTTCGACACCACCTCCGACGGCGTGCCCACGCTCCACAATCTCGTCCAGGGGCAGTGGCGCGCGCTCGGCACACCGGCGCCGGTCCGTACCCCTGTCGACAACACCGTCCTCATCCACCTGGCCCGGCTCGACGCCGAGGCCGCGCGCGGCGCGGTCGCCCACGCCGCGGCGGCGCACCGCGAGTGGGCGCAGACCCCGCTGGCCGAGCGCGTCGCCCGCGTCACCGACGCGCTGGACGCGCTCACCGGGCACCGCGACCTGCTCGCCCTGCTGCTGGTCTGGGAGATCGGCAAGCCGTGGCGGCTGGCCTGCGCCGACGTGGACCGGGCGCTGGACGGCGTGCGCTGGTACGTGGACGAGATCGAGCGGATGCTCGCCGACGGCCGGGAGCCGCTGCCCGGCCCGGTCAGCAACATCGCCTCCTGGAACTACCCGATGAGCGTGCTGGTGCACGCCGAGCTGGTGCAGTTGCTGGCCGGCAACGCGGTGATCGCCAAGACGCCGTCCCAGGGCGGCGCGGTCTGCCTCACCGTCGCCCACGCGCTGATGCGCCGCGCCGGACTGCCCGCCACCCTGCTGTCCGGCAGCGGCGAGGAACTGTCCGAGGTGCTCGTCCGCGCGCCGGAGATCGGCGCGGTGGCGTTCGTCGGCGGGCGCTCCAACGGCGGCAAGGTCGCCGCCGCGCTGCTCGACTGCGACAAGCGGCACTTCATCGAGCAGGAGGGCCTCAACGCCTGGGGCATCTGGAACTTCTCCCAGTGGGACTCGCTCGCCGCGCACCTGCGCAAGGGCTTCGAGTACGGCAAGCAGCGCTGCACCGCGTACCCCCGGTTCGTGGTCCAGCGCGACCTCGTCGACGAGTTCCTCGACATGTACCTGCCCGTGGTCCGCTCGATCCGCTTCGGCCACCCGCTCGCGGTCGACGAGACGTGGCGGGCCGGCGACCCGCTGCCGGAGCTGGACTTCGGTCCGCTGATCAGCGCCGCCAAGGCCGAGGAGCTGCGCCGCAAGGTCGAGGAGGCGGTACGCGGCGGCGCCGTACCGCTGCACCGCGGCAAGCTCGACGGCGCACCGTTCCTCGACGGGCAGGACACGTCCGCGTACGTCGCGCCCGCCGTGCTGCTGGCCCCGCCCGGCCGGTCCCGGCTGATGCACGCCGAGCCGTTCGGCCCGGTGGACACCATCGTGGTGGTGGACACCACCGACGAGCTGCTGGCCGCGATGAACGCCTCCAACGGCGCGCTCGTGGCGTCGCTGGCCTGCGACGACGAGGAACTGGCCGGCAAGCTGGCGGTCGACCTGCAGGCGTTCAAGGTGGGCATCAACAAGCCCCGCTCCCGGGGCGACCGGGACGAGCCCTTCGGCGGCCGGGGCGCCTCCTGGAAGGGCGCGTTCGTCGGCGGCGACCTGCTGGTGCAGGCGGTGACGGTGGGCGGAGACGGCCGGCTCTACGGCAACTTCCCCGACTACAGCAGCTACCCCGCCACCTGATCCCCGCGAACACGGACGGGGCCCCCGCATCGGGGGCCCCGCCGTGTCACCGTCCCCCGCATCGGAGGTCGGTCCGGGTGGCGCGCGAACGCGCCGGTTGCGGCCCTCCGGCCGGACCCCTCGGGCGTGCCGCGCCGTTGCGGCTCACCTCCGTGGTCCGGCCGGACGGCCGTCAGCTCATCCCGGCCGCTGCGCCGGCACGACCGCGCCGGCACGCGCGCCGCTACCGGCCACCGCCGGTGCGCCGGTCACCGCGTCACCGCCGCACGCCGGCTCGCCCGTCGACGGCGCGGGAACCAGCGGAAGCGTCGCGGTCAGCACCGCGCCGTCGCGTTCCAACGCCACCGGCCGGTCCAGGCGGCGCAGCGTCCGCAGCATCGGGGTGTTCTCGGCCTGCACGTGCAGAACAACCGCGGCGTACCCGGCCCGGTCGGCGTGGCCGAGCAGGCGGCGCAGCAGCGCCGAGCCCAGGCCGCGGCGCTGCCAGTCGTCGCGCACCAGCAGCGCCGCCTCGGCCTCGTCGCCCTCACCGAGCAGGTTCGCCATCGCCACGACCGGCTCCGCCGCCCCGCCGGAGCCCGCCGTCGCGAGCAGGGTCACGCCCCGGACCGGCTCCAGCAGCCGGCGCAGCCGCGCCGGCGCCGGGTCGGCCGCCCCGCTCAGGTAACGCCGCTGCCGGCTGCGCGGCGAGCAGGCCGCGTGCAGCTCGCGTACGCCGGGCACGTCCTCGGTCGTCGCCGCGCGCACCGACACCTCCCCGCCGTCGGGCAGCACCAGCGTGACCCGTTCGGTGTCCCGGCGGGCCAGCATCGCCGCCAGCTCGACCACTGCCTGCGCCCGGGCGTACTCGGCCGGAGTGAAGCTCGGCTCCCGGCGGCACAGCTCGTACGCCCCGCCGGCCGGGTCCGCGAGCGCCATGGTCGTGCCGCCCACCCCGCCCGGCGCGGTGGCCGGCGTCGGACGCCAGGTCACGGTGTCGGCGCCGAGCAGCGTGCGCAGCGCCGCGCCGGTCGCCTCCGGGTCACGGGCCAGCCGTCCGGCGAGCCCGAGCACCCGGGTCGGCTCGTCGGCCAGCCCGCGCGCCTCGCTGCGCGCGACCCAGCAGTCCCGGCCCCGGCCGCGCTCCACGGCGGCCCGCAGCTCCGCCTCGGTGACCTGCTCGGGCGCGTCGACCAGGAAGTCGTCGACCGCGCCGGCCTCGGTGGTGTGCACCTGCACGCTGAGGATGTTGACCCCGCGCAACGCGAGGCTCGCCGTGAGCACCGACAGGTAACCCGGCCGGTCGTCCACGGTGGCTCGGATCCGCCACAGCGCCATGGTTGTCTCCCTTCCTCGGCACCGACCATGCCGTGCCCCTGTTGCGGGCCCGTTGCCCCGGGGTGACGCGGCCCGTCCGGTCAGGTGACGGTGATCACGGGTGGCGTGCCGACCAGGTCCAGCCGGTCGCCGAGGATCACCGCGCCGGCGCGGACGATCTGGGCGAGCCGGTCCACCTCGGTGGAGTGGAACCCGGCCGCGGCCAGTGGCTCGCTGTGGTCGCGGGCGACCACCAGCACCAGGCCGGCCCGGCCGAACGGCGCGACCGCGTAGTGGTGCCCCTCCGGGCTGGTCATGGCCCGCGCCCGCAGCGGGGTCACCTCCGGCAGCCGGGGCGGCGCCGGGGCCCGCCAGCTCGCGTGCCCGATCGCGGCGACGCCCGCCTCGCCGCTGCGCGAGGCCCAGTCCAGGGGTACGACGGCGGCCACCGCCCAGTCGGCGGCGAGCAGCCCGGGTGCCGCGTCGACGAGCGTGGCCACCCCGTCGGCCGGGTTGGCGGCCACCTGGGCGAGCAGTTCCGCGTCCTGCCCGGTGGTGGTGGGCGCGCCGATCGCCCGCCACACGCCGTCCACCCGCACGCCGGGGATCGCGGCCAGCCCGGCGAGCATCCGCTCCACCCGCGCCGCGCCCGGCCACACCACAGTGAAGTCGTCCACCGCCCGGCCGCCGAGCCGTTCCAGGACCACCACCTGCACGATGTCGGCGCCGGAGACGCCGAGTGTCCGGGCCACCTGGCCGAGCGTGCCCGGACGGTCCGGCAGGGTCACCCGAACTCTCAGCAGCATGTCTGATCCCCTCCGCTCGGCGGGCCGGCCGAGCGGCCGGCAGGCTGGGGCCCAGCCTGCCGGTTGACCATTTCGCCCCTGTTGCAGCGGCATGTCCCGCCGGGAAAACCCCCAACCTTGACAACAAAGCTGAGCTGCCATCAACTAATCGGATGACCGATCCGGCCGCCGCTGCCCGGCTCTCGGCCGGCTCGGCACCCCGCGGGCTCGACCTCGACCGGCTCGCCACCTACCTGGCCGCGCACCGGCCGGACCTGACCGGCCCCCTGTCGGCGCGGCTGATCGCCGGCGGCAAGTCCAACCTCACCTACCTGCTGCGCGCCGGTGACCGCGAGGTGGTGCTGCGCCGGCCACCGCTGGGGCACGTGCTGGCCACCGCGCACGACATGGCCCGGGAGCACCGGGTGATCTCGGCGCTCGCGCCGACCGGCGTACCGGTGCCGGAGGCGCTGGCGCTCTGCGCCGACGAGAGCGTCATCGGCGCGCCGTTCTACCTGATGGCGAAGGTCGACGGCGAGGTCTACCGGCGGCGCGAGCAGACCGACGCGCTGACGCCGGCGCAGCGGCGCGACCTCGCCATGGCGATGATGGACACGCTCGCCACGCTGCACCGGGTCGAGCCGGCCGAGGTCGGGCTGGCCGACTTCGGCCGTCCGGAGGGCTACCTGGCCCGGCAGGTACGCCGCTGGGCCGGCCAGCTCGACCGGTCCCGCAGCCGGCCGCTGCCCGGCATCGACGAGCTGCGCGACGCGCTGGCCGCCAGCGTGCCCGAGGGCGCGAACGCGGGCCGGATCGTGCACGGCGACTACCGGCTGGACAATCTGCTCGCCACCGACGACCTGGCGGCGGTGCGGGCGGTGCTCGACTGGGAGATGGCCACGCTCGGCGACCCGCTGGCCGACCTCGGGCTGCTGCTGACGTACTGGGACGTGCTCGGCGACAGCGACCACGGCGAGGGCAACCCGGTGGCCGACGGCATCGGGCCGCGCGCCGGGTTCCCCACCGGGGCCGAGCTGATCGAGCGGTACGCCGGGCGCAGCGACGTCGACGTCGGCCCGCTGCACTGGCACGTGGCGCTCGGCTGTTTCAAGCTCGCGGTGATCTGCGAGGGCATCCACTTCCGGCACACGCTCGGCCAGACCCTGGGCGAGGGCTTCGACCGGATCGGCGACATGGTGGCGCCGCTCGTGGCACACGGGCTGCACGCGGTGAGGGAGAGCTAGATGGAGTTCGCGTACGACGACCGGACGGTCGAGCTGCGGCAGCGGCTGGAGGCGTTCCTCACCGAGTGCGTGTACCCGGCCGAGCCGGTGCACCACGAGCAGGTGCTCGCGGCCGGCGACCCGTGGGCCCGCCCGCCGGTGATGGCGGAGCTGAAGGCGCAGGCGCGCGAGCGCGGGCTGTGGAACCTGTTCCTGCCCGACGCCCGCTACGGCGCCGGCCTGACCAACCTGCAGTACGCGCCGCTGGCCGAGCTGACCGGCCGCAGCCCGCACCTGGCCCCGGAGGCGCTCAACTGCGCCGCGCCGGACACCGGCAACATGGAGCTGCTCGCCGAGTTCGGCTCCGAGGAGCAGCGCAAGCAGTGGCTCATGCCGCTGCTCGCCGGGGAGATCCGGTCCGCGTTCTGCATGACCGAGCCGGAGGTGGCCTCCTCCGACGCGACGAACATCGGCACCCGGATCACCCGCGACGGCGACCACTACGTGATCAACGGCCGCAAGTGGTGGTCGTCCGGGGCGATGGACCCGCGCTGCGAGATCTTCATCGTGATGGGCAAGACCGACCCGGACGCCGACCGGCACCGCCAGCAGAGCATGATCCTGGTGCCCCGGGACACCCCCGGCGTGACGGTACGCCGCGGCATGCGCGTCTTCGGCTACAGCGACGCCCCGCACGGCGGGCACGCCGAGATCGACTTCTCCGACGTACGGGTGCCGGCCGAGAACCTGGTCGGCGAGGAGGGCACCGGGTTCGCCATCGCCCAGGCCCGGCTCGGCCCCGGCCGGATCCACCACTGCATGCGCCTGATCGGCATGGCCGAGCGGGCCCTGGAGCTGCTCTGCCGGCGCGTGCTCGACCGGGTCGCGTTCGGCCGCCCGCTCGCCGAACAGGGCGTGGTACGCGAGTGGATCGCCGAGTCGCGGGTCCGGATCGAGCAGGCCCGCCTGCTGGTGCTCAAGACCGCGTGGCTGATGGACACCGTCGGCAACAAGGGCGCGCACACCGAGATCCAGGCCATCAAGATCGCCACGCCGCTGATGGCCGAGTGGGTGATCGACAAGGCGATCCAGGCGCACGGCGGAGCCGGGGTCAGCCAGGACACCCCACTGGCCGAGCTGTGGGCGGCGGCCCGCACGCTGCGCCTGGCCGACGGCCCCGACGAGGTGCACCGCGCCTCGCTGGCCCGCCGGGAGCTGCGCCGCTATTCCTGACCGGCTCCCGCCGGGCGTGGTCAGGCGGAGGCGCGGTGGATCAGCTCGGTGTCCAGCAGCACGTGCGGCGAGGGAACCTCCTCGCCGCGGATGCGGGAGACCAGCAGCCGGGCCATCTGCCGGCCCATCTCCTCCACCGGCTGGAACACGGTGGTCAGCGGCGGCTCGGCCTGACGCGCGATCGGGGCGTCGTCGAAGCCGATCACCGCGACGTCCTCGGGCACCCGGCGGCCCGCCTCGCGCAGCGCGCGTAACGCGCCGAAGGCCATCAGGTCGGAGGCGACGAACACGGCGTCCAGTTCCGGGCAGACGTCCAGCAGCCGGCGCATCGCGGCGGTGCCGCTGCCCTCGCTGAAGTCCCCGTACGCGATCAGGCCCGGGTCGATCCGGCCGCCGGACGCCCGGACGGCCTCCTGGTAGCCGGAGAGCCGGGCCAGGCCGGCGCCCATGTCCTGCGGGCCGGCGATGGTGGCGACCCGCCGGCGGCCCTGGCGGAACAGGTGCTCCACCGCCTGCCGCGCGCCGCCGACGTTGTCCATGTCGACGAACCACGCCGGCTGGGCGTTCGGGTGCAGCATCCGCGCCGGGCGGCCGCCGAGCACAGTCGGCAGGCCGCGCTCCTCCAGCAGCGTGGGCAGCGGGTCGGCGTCGTGCAGCGAGAGCAGGAGCACGCCGTCGACGTGCTGGTTGGTCAGGTGGTGCTCGACCCGTTCCCGCTCGATCGGCGACTGCACCATGGCCAGCCAGAGCTGCATCGGCGTCTCGACCAGCCCGGAGCTGACGCCCCGCACGATGGCCGCGAAGAACGGCTCGGTGAAGACCCGCTCCCCCGACTCGGAGACGACCAGGGCCACCGAGTCGGTCCGCTGGGTGACCAGCGCACGGGCGGCGCGGTTCGGCACGTACCCCAGCTCGGCGATGGCCTGCTGGACGGCGGCCCGGGCCTCCGGGCTGACCTGCGGCGAGCCGTTGACCACGCGGGAGACAGTGCCGCGCCCGACGCCGGCGCGGGCCGCGACCGCGTCGAGGGTCGGACGCCCGAGCGAGCGGGTGCGCTGCGTTGTCATCGTCTGTTGCTCCTCCGACGGTCGGGCGGGCCCGGCACCGATTGAGGCGTCGGCGCCGGGCCGCCCGTTACTGGCTGGCCCAGCTTATTGTGCGGGCAGTCCGTTGCGTCGGATCACGTCGGCGTACCACCTGGCGCTGGACTTCGCGATCCGGGCCTGGCTGTCGTAGTCGACATAGACCATGCCGAACCGCTTCGTGTAGCCCCAGGCCCACTCGAAGTTGTCCATCAGCGACCAGGCGAAGTAGCCCTTGAGCGGCACGCCGGCCTCGATCGCGGCGTGCGCCGCCCGCAGGTGCGCGGCGAAGTAGGCCAGCCGGTCCGGGTCGTCCACCCGGCCGTCGACCAGCTCGTCGACGAACGCCGAGCCGTTCTCGGTGACGTAGAGCGGCAGGTCGGTGTACTCCCGGTGGACCCGCTCCAGCGTCTCCACCAGGCCCGGGGCGTCGATCTCCCAGTCCATGTCCGTCACCGGGACACCCCGGGTGACGAACCGGACGTCCTCGCTGCCCGGCCAGCAGGACGGCGCCCGCCAGTAGGGCTCCGGCTCCGCGCCCTCGACCGGCGCGGCGACCACGTGCCGGCTGTAGTAGTTGATCCCGACCATGTCCAGCGGCGTGGCGATGGTCGCCAGGTCACCGTCGCGCACGTGCCCCATGTCGGTGATCTGGCGCACGTCGGCGACCAGGTCCGCCGGGTACGCCCCGCGCAGCACCGGGTCGAGGAAGAACCGGTTCGCCAGCGCGTCGATCCGGCGGGCCGCGTCGGCGTCCGCCGCCGAGTCGGTCGCCGGGGTGACCGGGTACAGGTTGACGGTGATCCCGAGCTGCGCGTCCGGGCGGACCGCGCGGACCGCCTGCACGGCCAGGCCGTGACCGAGCATCAGGTGGTGCCCGGCCCGCAGCGCGTCCGCGCCGTCGCGGCGGCCCGGCGCGTGCACGCCGGAGCCGTAGCCGAGGAACGCCGAGCACCACGGCTCGTTCAGCGTGGTGAAGTACTTCACGCGGTCGCCGAGCGCGTCGGCGACCAGATGCGCGTACTCGGCGAACCGGCCGGCGGTGTCCCGGGCCGGCCAGCCGCCCGCGTCCTCCAGCGGCTGCGGCAGGTCCCAGTGGTAGAGCGTCAGCCAGGGCTCGATGCCGTGGCCGAGCAGCTCGTCGATCAGGCGGCGGTAGAAGTCCATGCCCTCCTGGTTGACGCCGCCCGTGCCGCCCGGCTGCACCCGCGGCCAGCTCACCGAGAAGCGGTACGACCGCAGCCCCAGGTCGGCCATCAACCGCACGTCGTCCGGCATCCGGTGGTAGTGGTCGCACGCCACGTCGCCGGTGTGCCCGGCCACCGTCCGCCCCTCGGTGTGGCTGAAGGTGTCCCAGATCGACGGCGCACGGCCACCCTCCGCCGCCGCGCCCTCGATCTGGTACGCGGCGGTGGCCGCGCCCCAGAGGAAGTCCGGCGGGAAGGTCAGGGCCGGACCGGCGTCGAGGAGACCGACGGCGGGCGGGCTTGCTGGATTGCTCACGACTTGACGGCGCCTTCCATGATGCCGCCGATGATCTGGCGGCCGAACAGAACGAACACGACGAACAGGGGCAGGGTCGCGATCAACGTACCGGCGAAGATCTGCGAGTTGTCGGCGAAGTAGGCGGTGTTGAGGCTGCGCAGCGAGATCTGGACGGTCGGGTTGGACGGGTCCGCCAGCACCACGAACGGCCAGAAGAACTGGTTCCACTGCTCCATGAAGGTCAGCAGACCCAGCACCGCGGCGGCCGGACGCAGCGCGGGCGCCACCACGTGCCAGTACACCCGCCAGGTGGAACAGCCGTCCACCCGGGCCGCCTCGATCAACTCGTTCGGTACCGCCTGCTCGGCGTACTGGCGCATCATGAAGATGCCGAAGCCGCCGATCAGGAACGGAACGGTCACCGACGGCATGGTGTTCAGCCAGTCGAGCTTGGCCATCAGGATGTACAGCGGCAGCACGCCGAGCTGGATCGGCACCATCATCGAGGTGAGGATGATCAGCAGCAGCGCGTTCTTGCCCCGGAAGCGCAGCTTGGCGAACGCGAAGCCGGCCAGCGAGCCGAAGAACACCGTCGCGACGGTGATCGTCCCGGCGACCAGGAACGAGTTCATCAGGCCCTTGAGGATGTTGGCGTCGCTGTTGGCGAGCACCCGCTCGATGTTCTCGCCGAGCTTGCCGCCGGGCAGGAACGGCGGCGGCCAGGAGTTGGCCGCGTCGTTCGTCCGGCTGGCGATCACGATCATCCAGTAGAACGGGAACAGGGAGAGCAGCACACCGAAGATCAGGCCGATCATGGTGAGCGGGCTGGCCTTCCAGAGCCGCTCGGCCCGGTGGGTGGTCTTCACCGGCGCGCTGTGCCGGGTGGGCGGGCGGACCGCGGTGGTCGTCATCTCGTCACCTCACTTGTCGGAGCTGATGCGGCGGGCGAGCAGGTAGTTGATCGCCGACATCAACGCGATGAGCACGAAGAGCACGAGCGCGACCGCTCCGGCGTACCCCCACCGGAAGCGCTGGTTCATCACGTCGAGCAGGTACATCGTGATGGTCTGGAACTGCCCCTCCGAACCACCGGAGAGACCGCCCGAGCCGCTGGTGAACAGCAGGGGCTCGGTGAACAGCTGAAGGCCGCCGATGGTGGAGATGATCAGCGTGAAGATGATCGTGGGGCGCAGCTGCGGGACCGTGATCGACCAGAACTGCCGCCGCCGGGAGGCGCCGTCCAGCGCCGCGGCCTCGTACATGTCCTTGCTGATCGACTGCATGGCGGCGAGGTAGATCAGCGCGTTGTAGCCGACCCACCGCCAGTCGACCATGGTGGAGATGGCGAACCATGAGGCGAAGCGGTTCGCCCGCCAGTCGATCGGGTCCAGGCCGATGCTGTCGAGCAGCCAGTTGACCAGGCCGAAGTCCTTGGCGTAGAGCATCGAGAAGATCAGCGCGACCACGGCGGTCGAGGTGATGATCGGCATCGCGATGGCCATCCGGAAGAACGTCTGCGCGCGCAGCTTCCGGTTCAGCGCGTTGGCGAGCATCAGCGCCAGCAGCAACTGGGGCACTGTGGAGAGCGCGAACATGCCGAACGTGTTGACCACCGCGTTCCAGAACTGCGGGTCCTCGGTGATCAGTTCGACGAAGTTGTCCATCCCGACGAAGGAGATCGTCGGGTTCAGCGGCGACCGGTCGGTCAGCGCGATCCAGACCGTGTACGCGATCGGGTACACGCCGAACACGGCGAAGATCACGAAGAACGGCAGGACGTACAGGTAGGGCGAGTACTTCAGGTCCAGCCGGGTCATCGAGGCGGCGCGGCGGCGTGTGTGACGTGCGGAGCGCGGCGCGCCGGGCTCGGGCGGCGCCGCGGCGTGCAGGTCGAGGCTCATGGGGAGTCCTTCTCCTCGGCCGGCGTCACCCGCCACACGGGCGACGCCGGACTCTGCGGGCACCGCGGGTGGCGCCGGCAGCATGGGCTGCCGACGCCACCCGCGGGCGGCTCAACCGGTCACTTACCGGCGGCCGCACCGTTCTTCAGGGCCGCCTGCCACTGCTCGCCGGCCGACTTGCCCTGCTCCACGGCGCGCAGCGTGTTCTCCACGGCGGTGCGGACCGCGTTGTTCTTCGGGCCGAGGTAGACCGGCTTCAGCTCGGTCGCGCCGGCGGCGAAGATCTTGCCGACCGGGGCCTTGCTGAAGTAGTCGTTGGTCGAGTCGGCGACGGCCGGGTCGGTGAGCGCCTGCGGGTTCGACGGCAGGTTGCCGACCGCCTTGTACGCGCCGATCTGACCCTTGGCGCTGGTCAGGAACTTGGCCAGCTCCGCGGCCTCCTTCTGGTGCTTGCTCGACTTCGGCACGCCCAGGAAGGAACCGCCCCAGTTGCCACCGGCGCCCGGCGCCTTGGCGATGTCCCACTTGCCGGCCGCCGCGTCACCGGCCTGGCCCTTGATGACACCGGTCATCCAGGCGGGGCAGGCGATGGTGGCGAAGGTGCCGTTCTTGAAGCCGGCGTTCCACTCGTTGGAGAACGACTGGAGGTTGTTGGACAGCCCGGCGGCGATCATCTTGGTGGTGAGGTCGTACGCCGTCTTCACGTCCGGGTTCTGGTCGATGACCATCTTGTTGCTCTTGTCGTAGTACGTGTAGCCGCTGCCCTGGCCCGCGACCTGCATCAGCACCACGTTGTAGAAGTTGGTCGCCGAGTCGACGAACTTGTGCTTCTTGTCGGCGGCGGCGAACTTCTGGCCGGTGGCGATGAACTCGTCCCAGGTCGGCCAGAGCGCGCCGACCTGCTCGCGGTCGGTGGGCAGCCCGGCGGCCTTGAACAGGTCGCTGCGGTAGCACAGCGCCATCGAGCCGACGTCGGTGCCGAGGCCCAGCACCTTGCCGTCGGGGGTGGTGCCCTGCTCCCACTTCCACGGCAGGAAGTTGCCCTTGAGGTCGTTCGCGCCGTGGTCGGCGAGGTTCACGAACTTGTCGGCCTGGGCGTAGAACTGGACGATGGTGCCCTCTTCCAGGGCCACCACGTCACCGGCGCCCGAGCCCGCGGTGATCTGCTGGGTCAGACGGGTGTTGTAGTCACCGAGGCCGAGACCCTTGCCCCGCTCCTGGATCTTGACGTTCGTGTGCTCCGCTTCGTACTGCTTGTACAGCTCTTCGTAGCCGAAGCCCTGGTCGCCGAAGACGTCGACGACCAGCGTGATCGGGCCGTCGCCGCTGCCGCTGTCGCCGCTGTCCGAGTCGTCGCCGCAGGCGGCGGCGGCGCCGAGCACGACGACGGACGCGAGCGCGATGGCCGCGAACCGCCGACGACGGATTGGGACGCTCATCCGAGACCCCTCTTTCGGTGGTGAGGCGATATCTGCTGTGTGGTGGGGGGTGCGTTTCGCGCGGGCCGGAGCGGGGCAGGAGGGAGATCCGCACCACTCTCGGGAGCGCTCCCATGAGGTTGCCGGGAGGTGACAGGGGTGTCAATAGACCGTTGGGAGCGTTCCCATTTCGTTACCGCGCCGCTGGCGACCCCTCCTCGGAGCCCGCTATCAGCGGCGCGCGGGCGGCGCGATCAGCAGCAGCGGCGCAGCAGGACGGTGGCGCGGCCGGCGTCGAACGCGGCCGGATCGAACGCCGGGCCGGCCCACTCGCGCATCGTCACGTGTTCCGGGTGCGCCGGGTCGGCGAGCGCCGCGAGCAGGACCGCATAGCCGGCCGGGCCGCCCACGTCCTCCGGCGGGCAGGCCCGCTCCCCGTCCAGGCAGACCGGGTAACGCTCGTCCGGGTCGGCGGCGCAGCAGTCCTCCACCACCAGGTCGTGCTCCCACCAGTCCCCGAAGTCGTAGGTGTAGCGGAACCGGTCGCCCTTGCCCACTACCGTGTCCAGCCGGACGTCCAGCTCGTCGCGCAGCGCCAGCTCGCCGTCCGGGTCGGGTTCGCCGTACTGCCGGCCGTCCACGTCGAACGAGTGCAGGTGGCAGTCGCGCCAGCCCATCGCGTGCTGGATCACCCGGTGCAGCCGGTCCAGCGTGTAGCCGCCGGGCACCAGCACCCGCCGCCACACCGGCGGCCGGACCCCGGCCAGCGACACCATGAGCTGGAAGATCTGACGCGGCACGACGTCCCATCCTTCCTCGGCATAGGCTGCCTGCATGATCTGCCGAGCCTGCCGGGAACGGCGGCACGACGACTGTCCTGGCCGGAAGTGGTGCGACTGCCAGCACCGTACCCCCGAACCCACCCCTCCGGTCACCGGTCCGGCCGGCGAATGAGCGTCGGAACCCCGATCGAACGGATCTGGCCCGCACCCGTCACCGGCGCGCTGACCGATCCGGAACTCACCGCGCTCTACGGCAGGTCGGCCCGTCCGCACCTGCGGGTCAACTTCGTCTCCAGCGCCGACGGGGCGGTCACTCTGGACGGCTACTCGGCCGGGCTCTCCGGCGAGCCGGACAAGCGGGTCTTCGGGCTGCTGCGGATGCTCTGCGACGCTCTCGTGGTGGCCGCCGGCACGCTGCGCCACGAGGGCTACCGGGCGGTCCGGCTGAGCCCGGAACGCCGGGCCTGGCGCCGCGAACGCGGGCTGGCCGAGTTCCCGACGCTCGTGGTCGTCTCCGGCTCACTCGACCTCGACCCGGCCCAGGCTGCGTTCGCCGACGCCCCGGTCCGGCCGATCGTGCTCACCCACGCCGACGCCGTACCGCCGCCCGGCCTCACCGACGTCGCCGACCTGGTCCGCTGCGGCCCCGGCCGGGTCGACCTCGCTGCCGGCCTGGCCGAGCTGCGCCGCCGCGGCCTGGACCAGGTGCTCTGCGAGGGCGGCCCGCACCTGTTCGGCGCGCTCAACGCCGCCGACCTGGTCGACGAGCTGTGCCTGACCGTGGCGCCCCTGCTCGCCGGCGCCGGCCCGGGCCGGATCACCGCCGGGGACGCCAGCCCTCCGCGTCACCTGCCGCTGCGCCACGTCCTGGCCGCCGCCTACGGAGTGCTCATGCTGCGGTACGCCCGCGGCCCCGCTGACCCCACACCCGCCGGATCCGCCCCCGCCGCCTGACCAGCTCCCGGCTCCCGGCTCCCGGCTCCCGGCTCCCGGCTCCCGGCTCCCGAGATCTTGGTACCAAACGGCCCCTATGAGGGCGCTCTCGTACCAAGATCTCCGAGCGTCCCGGAGAGCGGGACGTGGGTCTCGACATTGGGGGCGGCTCTCGCGCCGAGCGGCGATCTTTGGCGACTTGTCGCTCACACCTGACCGAAACTCGCCAAGCAACCCGGGGTGCGCGGGGCGAGTGGAACGTCATGGGTGTCAAAAGCGCGCGGAGACACCCATGGCGTTCCACCGAGCCGGCCGGGCCGGGGGCCGGAGACAGCGCCGGAGCGGGCAGAAACGTACGCACGGTGGCCGGGCGGATCCGGGCGGCTACCGTTCGGCGCACGCTCGGCGTGGCGTCCGCCGCGTCGCGTGGCAACCTGTCGCATCCCTCGGGCAGGATGCACGACGTGCACCGCCAACGGTACGACCAGCCGACCGGAGACCGCCGATGACCGACGACCAGCTCGACGGGCCCGGCGAGGGTGTCGGCCGGGTGCTCGGCACCGCCGACGCCACCCCGCTCACCTTCTGGACGGCGGTCGCGCCGGGCAGCTACCTGCAGCTGGACGACGTGGTGGTGACCCGCCGCGACCTGCCCGACCGGGAGCCGGTGACGATCGCCGGGGTGGTTACCCAGGTGCGTGCCCGGCACGAGGGGGCGCAGTTCGACTCCGACGTCTTCGCCATCGCCGACGGCACGCTGCCGGCGCAGGTGCAGGAGGCGGCCGAGGTGACGACCACGCGGGTCGACCCGGAGTTCTACGTGCCGCCGACGCCGGGCGCCGTGGTGCACCGGGCCGAGGGGGACGCGCGGGCGCTGGCCCTGCACTTCGACCGGATGGAGCGGCGGATCCCGATGGGGATGGGCCGCGACGGGGTGCCGGTCTACCTCAACGCCGACTTCCTCGACGGCACCCGGGGCGCGCACGTGTCGATCTCCGGCATCTCCGGCGTCGCGACCAAGACGAGTTTCGCCACGTTCCTGCTCTACTCGGTGTTCCGCTCCGGCGTGCTGGGCGGCGACGCGGTCAACGCGAAGGCGCTGATCTTCAACGTGAAGGGCGAGGACCTGCTCTTCCTCGACCACCCGAACAGCCGGCTCGACGATCCGACCCGGGCGGCGTACGCGAAGCTGGGCCTTGATGCCGGCGCGTTCCCGGACGTGCGGGTGTACGCCCCGCCGCGGGTCGGCGACTCCTCCGGCACGCCGGATGTGAGCAGCCGGCTCACCGGGGTGGACAGCTTCTACTGGACGCTGTCCGAGTTCTGCTCCGACCGGCTGCTGCCGTACGTGTTCGCCGACGCGGACGACGAGCGCCAGCAGTACACGATGGTGGTCCACTCGGTGGCCGCGCACCTGGCCCGTTACGCCCAGCCGGCCGACGGCGGGGTGAGCATCGACGGGGTGCGGCTCGGCTCGTACGCGGATCTGGTCGACCACGTGGTCGAGCAGCTCAACGACGACGAGACGCGCGGCGAGTGGGCGGGCAGCGCGGTCGGGCTGGGCACCGTGAACGCGTTCGCCCGGCGGCTGATCGGCAGCAAGAAGGACCTGGGCCGGTTGATCCGTGGTGACCTGGCGACCCGCCGCCCACACTCGATCAACACGGCGGAGAGCGCGCAGGTGACTGTGGTCGACCTGCACAACCTGCCCGACCGCGCGCAGCGGTTCGTGGTCGGTGTGACGCTCAAGAGCGAGTTCGAGCGCAAGGAGAAGGCGGGCACCGCCAAGCCGCTGCTGTTCGTCGTGCTGGACGAGCTGAACAAGTACGCGCCGCGGGAGGGCTCGTCGCCGATCAAGGAGGTGCTGCTCGACATCGCCGAGCGGGGCCGCTCGCTGGGCGTGATCCTGGTCGGCGCGCAGCAGACCGCCAGCGAGGTGGAACGGCGGATCGTCACCAACTCGGCGATCCGGGTGGTGGGCCGGCTCGACCCGGCCGAGGCGTCCCGCCCGGAGTACGGCTTCCTGCCGCCCGCCCAACGGCAGCGGGCGCTGCTGGCCAAGCCGGGCACGATGTTCGTCAACCAGCCGGACATCCCGGTGCCGCTCTGCCTGGAGTTCCCGTTCCCGGCGTGGGCCACCCGGGTCTCGGAGGCGGGCCGCGCGCCCTCGGAGACGCTACGGTCGATCACGCAGGCCGCCGATCCGTTCGCGGTGGTCGGCTCCGGCTCCTCCGACGACGACATCCCGTTCTAGGCGGCACCCAGATGAAGATCCTGCACACCTCCGACTGGCACGTCGGCAAGGTCCTCAAGGGGCAGTCCCGGGCCGAGGAGCACAAGCAGGTCCTCGCCCAGGTCATCGAGATCGCCCAGCGTGAGCGGCCCGACCTGGTCATCGCCGCCGGTGACCTGTACGACACCGCCGCGCCCACCCCGGAGGCGACGCGGCTGGTGACCCGGGCGCTCACCGCGTTGCGGCGAACCGGCGCGGACGTGGTGGCGATCGGCGGCAACCACGACAACGGCGCGGCGCTGGACGCGCTGCGCCCGTGGGCCGAGGCGGCCGGGATCACGCTGCGCGGCAGCGTCCGGGAGAACCCGGACGAGCACGTCGTCGACGGCGTCACCGCCGGCGGGGAACGCTGGGGCGTGGCCGCGCTGCCGTTCCTGTCCCAGCGGTACGCGGTGCGCGCGGTGGAGATGTACACGCTCACCCCGGCCGAGGCGAACCAGACGTACGCCGACCACCTGGGCCGGGTGCTGGACCGGCTCGCCGAGGGGTTCACCGAGCCGGACCGCGTGCACCTGGTGACCGCGCACCTGACAGTGGTCGGGGCGAGCACCGGCGGCGGCGAGCGGGACGCGCACACGGTGCTCGGATACGCGGTCCCGGCGACCGTCTTCCCCGGCAACGCGCACTACGTGGCGCTGGGTCACCTGCACCGCTCGCAGCGGGTCATCGGCCCGTGCCCGATCCGCTACAGCGGCAGCCCGCTCGCCGTCGACTTCGGCGAGCAGGAGAACGTCAGCTCGGTGACGATCGTGGAGGTCACCGCCACCACGGCCGCCCGCATCCGGGAGGTGCCGGTGCCGGGCGCGGTGCCGCTGCGCACGGTACGCGGCACGCTCGCGCAGCTCGCCGAGATCGAGGCGCCGGAGGGCTGGCTGCGCGTCTACGTCCGGGAGCAGCCCCGGGCCGGGCTGCGCGAGGAGGTGCAGGAGCTGCTGCCCCGGGCGCTGGAGATCCGGATCGACCCGGAGCTGGTGCCCGCGCCGGGCAGCGGGACCCGGACCGCCCAGCGGGCCGGGCGGTCGCCGGGCGAGTTGTTCGGCGACTACCTGGACAGCCGCGGGCACGCCGACGAGGGTGTCCGGGAACTCTTCGACGAGCTGCTCGAGGAGGTGGAGCACTGATGCGGCCGATGCGGCTGGACATGGCCGGGTTCACGGTGTTCCGCGACGAGACCACTGTCGACTTCACCGACGCGGACTTCTTCGCGCTGGTCGGACCGACCGGTTCGGGCAAGTCGACGGTGCTCGACGCGATCTGTTTCGCGCTCTACGGCACGGTGCCGCGCTGGGGCGGCGCCCGGGGGCTGGCGAACGCGCTGGCGCCGTCGGCGACCGAGGCGCGGGTCCGGCTGGTCTTCGAGTCCGCCGGGGACCGCTACGTCGCGACCCGGGTGGTGCGCCGGGACGGCCGGGGCACCGTGAAGACGGCCAACGCCGGGCTGCAGCTCATGCCGCCGGGCTTCGACGTCACCAAGCTCGACACCGGGCTCAGCCCGGAGGATCTGGGCGAGGTGGTGGCCGGCACCCCGGCCGAGATGGAACAGGCGGTGCTGGACGCGGTCGGGCTGCCGTACGAGCAGTTCACCTCCTGCGTGGTGCTGCCGCAGGGGCAGTTCGCCGACTTCCTGCACGCCAAGCCGGCCACCCGCCAGCAGATCCTGGTGAACCTGCTCGGGCTGGGCGTCTACGAGAACGTGCAGAAGAAGGCGGTCGAGCGGGCCGGGCAGGCCGAGGCGAAGCTGGAGACCGTCGACAAGCTGCTCGGCGGGCTCACCGACGTCGACGACGAGAGTCTGGCCGCCGCCCGGGAGCGGGTGGACGCGATGCGGGAGCTGGCCGCAGCGGTCGCTGCCGCCGTACCCGAATGGGAGCGGGCCCGGGCGACGGCGGGTGAGCGGGCCGCGGCGCTGGCCGCCCTCGACGCGGAGCTGGGTGTGCTGGCCGGGGTGCGGCCGCCGGACGGCACCGCCGAGCTGGCACGGGCGGTGGCGGCGGCCCGGGTGGCCGCCGACGAGGCGGCGGCCACGGTCGGGCTGGCCGAGGAGCGCGAGGAGAAGCTGCGCGGGGAGCTGACCGCCGCCGGTGACGAGAGCGCGTTGCGGTTGCACCTGAAGGCGTACGCGGACCGGGACCGGCTGACCGCGGAGGCGGCGACTGTGCGCGCGGCGGTGGACGCGGCGCGCGGCGAGCACGACGCGGCGGTGGCGGCGCTGGCGGCGGCGCGGGCGGACGCGCAGCGGGCCGAGACGGAGCTGGAGTCGGCGTTCCGCGCGCACGAGGACGCGAAGGCCGCCGACCAGGCGGCGGCGCTGCGGGCGCACCTGGTCGACGGCGCGCCCTGCCCGGTGTGCGAGCAGACGGTCACCACCGTGCCGGCGGTGCCGAAGGGTTCGGCGGTGAGCCGGGCGATCGAGGCGGGCAAGTCGGCGCGGGCGGCGAGCGAGGCGGCGAAGCGGGTGGTGCAGGAACGCGACGCCGCGGCCCGCGAGCTGGACCGGGTGCTGCTGCGCGCCCGGACCCAGCACGACCAGCTCGGCGCGCGCCTGGCCGAGCTGGACGAGCAGCTCACTGACGCGCCCGCGCCGGAACGGCTGCGGGAGTCGCTGGCCGAGCACGCGCGGCTGCGCGCCGCGCTGGAGGAGGCGGCGGGCGCGGTGCGGGCCGGGCGGGAGGCGGCCCGGCGGGCGCGGGGCGCGCTGGACGCCGCGCAGGAGCGGCTGCGCCGGGCCTGGCGTGACTTCGACGCGGTACGCGACGGGCTGGCCCGGTTCGGGCCGCCGGCCGCCGACCGGGACGACGTGGCGGCGGCGTGGACGGCGCTGGCCGACTGGGCGGGCGAGCAGGCGCGGGCGCGGCGCGCGGACCGCGACGGGATGGCCGAGTCGGTGGAGGCGGCGCAGCGGGCCGCGGCCGAGGTCGCCGACGGGATCGCCGCGTTGTTCACCGCGGCCGGGCTGGACGCCCCGCAGGACGCGCCGCGCGACGTGGCGGTGGCGGTGGAGCGGGCCGAGGCGGAGTTGCGCCGCCTGGACGAGCGCCGCGAGCAGGCCGCCGGGCTGCGGGAGCAGCGGGCCGGGCACGAGCACGAGGCGCGGGTGGCGCGGGCGCTCGCCTCGCACCTGCGGGCGAACAACTTCGAGCGCTGGCTGCTCACCGAGGCGCTGGACCTGCTGGTTGACGGCGCGTCGCGGATCCTGCGGGAGCTGTCCGGCGGGCAGTACGACCTGGTGCACGACAAGGGTGAGTTCTTCGTGGTCGACCACCACGACGCGGGGCTGCGGCGCGGGGTGCGCACGCTGTCCGGCGGGGAGACGTTCCAGGCGTCGCTGGCGCTGGCGTTGGCGCTGTCCGAGCAGCTCGCCGGCATGTCCACCACCGCGGCCAGCCTGGAGTCGATTGTCCTGGACGAGGGTTTCGGCACGCTCGACGCGGCGACGCTGGACACGGTCGCGGCGACGCTGGAGAACCTGGCCGCCCGGGGCGACCGGATGGTCGGCGTGGTCACCCACGTGCCGGCGCTGGCCGAGCGGATCCCGGTCCGGTTCGAGGTGCGCAAGGACGCGCGGACGGCCCGCGTGGAACGGACCGGCCTGTGACGTCACAGTCGCCGGCGTTCTTCGTCGACGCCTGGGATCCGGCGTACGGCGCGTCGTTCGAGGCTGCGGGCGGGTCCGGTCCGGCCGCGCCGAGCAGCGCCCAGGTGGACGCCGACGTCGAGCTGCCGGCCACCGACTGGCGGGCGATCGGCCCCCGCGCGGGCGTGCGGTCGCCGGACGTGGTGCTGCTCGTCGACGGGGTACGCCGGATCGACGCGAGCGTCTGGACGGCCGAGGAGGACGGCGGCTCGTTCCCCGGCATCGCCGCCTCGTACGCGGCCGGTGTGGTCCGCTGCGACCTGGACCGGGGCGCCGCCGAGATGGCCGGCGCCCGGGTGGGCCGGGGGTTGTTCACGGCGAGCCCGTCGGCGCAGGACGTGGTCGCCGGGACTGTGCGTTACCCGGTGCACCGGGTCAGCGGCACCGGTGAGCTGAGCAAGCTGCCCGCGGCGGTGCAGGCGCCGCTGACCGCGCTGGAGGTGGCCGTCTCCGACGCGGTACGCACCGACGGCGACCTGCTGGTGGTGGACGGCCCGCTGCGCAGCCGGCGGAACCTGCCGCGCACGCTCGGGTACATCAAGACGCAGCACAGCCAATACCTGGACGGGCGGCTGACCGCAGTGGTGACCGGGCTGGCGCCGGGTGAGCGGTGCCCGGTGTTCCGGCTGGGCACGGCGTGGGGCGGCTGGTCGTGGTATCTGCGCCTGCCGGTGCGCGCCGGGGCGCCGTGGGCCGGGATCGTGCGGGTGGAGTGCTCGGCCGACCTGACCGTGCCGGAGGCGATCGCGCTGGCCGACCTGTCGCTGGTGACGCTGCCCCGGTTCGCCTCCACCCCGTACAAGGATCCGCGTGCCCCGCAGAACCTGGTGCCGATCGCCGGGCTGGAACGCCGGTTGCGCGGGATGCTCGGCGACGCGCGGCTGCTGCACCGGGTGCTCACCGCGGCGGCGCGCGGAATGCGGCGCTGATGGGCCGGCGACGCGACGCCGACCGGGTGGTGGCCGACGTCGACACCGGGCGGGCCGAGCTGGTGCCGGACCGGGACCGTCCGGGCTCGTGGACGTTGCTGCTGGACGGCGCGCCGCAGTCGCATGTGGACCTGACCGATCCGGCTCACCTGGAGTTCGAGTACGTCCGGCGGCTGGCCGCCGCGCTGGACCTGGTGGCGCCGGCCGGGGCGCCGCTGCGGGTGCTGCACCTGGGCGGCGGCGCGCTCACCCTGCCCCGGTACGTGCAGGCCACCCGCCCGGGTTCGACGCAGCGGGTGTCCGAGGTGGACGGCGCGCTGGTGGAGCTGGTCCGCCGCGAGCTGCCGTGGCCTGCCGATCCGCGCCTGCGGGTACGGGTGGCCGACGCGCGGGCGACGCTGACGTCGAGCCGCGACGGCGCGTACGACGTGATCGTGGCTGACGTGTTCGCCGGAGCCCGTACCCCCGCGCACCTGACCTCGGTGGAGTACGCCGCCGAGGTGGCCCGGGTGCTGGCGCCCGGCGGCAGCTATCTGGCGAACGTGGCCGACGGCCCGCCGCTGCGGCACGCGAAGGCGCAGGTCGCCACAGTGCGTACCGTGCTGCCCCGGGCCTGCCTGGTCGGCGACGCGGCGGTGCTGCGCGGCCGCCGGTACGGCAACCTGGTGCTGGTGGCGTCCCGGGTGGAGCCGCCGGTGCCGGAGCTGGCCCGGCGGGCGGCCGGCGACTGGTTCCCCGGCCGGGTGCTGGCCGGCGCGGAGCTGGACCGCTTCACCGGCGGCGCGGCGGTGGTCCACGACGCGGACGCCGTCGACTCCACTCCCCCGCCGCCCGGAATTTTTTCCGTCAAACGTTGATCCGATCGGCTGGTGGCTGCGTATCACCGGGCGGCCATGCCCGTGGGGGGCCGGCTGATGTCATTGGACAGCGGAGGTCTGCATGCATGCGGTGGCGGCCGGCTGGCACGGCGAAGTGGCGCGGCCCGAGTGGATGTTCGCCCGGGCACAACCACATTCGCGCGCCTCGCGTTCCCGCCGGGGGGTCGACGCCCGGCCCGCCGATCGCCAGAATGACCCGGTGCCGCCGCGACCCGCTCCCGGACGCCACCAGGCGACCTCCGCCGAGGCCAGCCACTCCGACCAGCTGATCCGCCTGCTGTACGCGGAGCACGCCGGCCCGCTGCTGATGTTCGTGATGCGGCTGACCGGCGGGGACCGGCAGCGGGCCGAGGACATCGTGCAGGAGACGCTGCTGCGGGCCTGGCGCAACGCGCACCGGCTCGGCGTGCAGGGCCAGGGCTCGTTGCGTCCCTGGCTGGTCACGGTGGCCCGGCGGATCGCCATCGACGAGCACCGCAGCGAGCAGGCCCGCCCGCCGGAGACGTACGACCGGGATCTGACCGCGTTCGCCGAGGCGGACAGCACCGACCGGGTCCTGCGCACGATGACGGTGGCGGACGCGCTGCGTACGCTGAGCCAGTCGCACCGGGAGATCCTGGTGGCGACGTACTTCCGGGGGCGCACCGTGCCGGAGGCGGCCGAGGAGCTGGGGCTTCCGCTCGGCACCGCCAAGTCGCGGGTCTACTACGCGCTGCGCGCGCTGCGCACGGCTCTGCAGGAGAGGGGGGTGACCGAATGAGCCGGGCCGACCACATGGACGTCGCCGCGTACGCGCTCGGCGTGCTGGACGCGGAGGACGCGGAGCGGTTCGAGGAGCACCTGGCCACCTGCTGGGCCTGCGCGGCGGAACTGGAGACGATGGTCCCGGTGGTGGGGCTGCTCTCCGGCATCGACGGCGAGGCGATGGCCGCGCTGGAGCAGACGCACACCGATCCGGCGCTGCTGGACCGGACGCTGGTGGCGGTGCGGCGGGACCGCCGTCGTACCCGGGTGCGGCAGTTGCTGGCCACAGCGGCGGCAGTGGTGGTGTTCGGCGGCCTGAGCGGGGTCGCCGCCGGGATGCTCGGCGACGAGCCGGGGCCGACGCCGCAGGCCGGGCAGTCGCAGACCGCGCCGACCGCGGCGCCCAGCGGCGAGCCGGGCAACCCGAACGACCCGGGCGTCGGCGGGGAGAAGCCGATCGAGGGCGACCAGCACAACGCCACCGACGCGGGCACCGGCGTGCAGACCACGATGTGGCTGGCGCGCAAGGAGTACGGCACGCAGATCTCGGTGCAGCTGAGCCGCCTGCCCGGGCCGCGTGTCTGCCGGCTGGTGGTGGTGCGCAAGAACGCCACGAGCGAGGTCATCTCCACCTGGTCGGTGCCGGCCGGCGGGTACGGCACGAACCAGAACCAGCTTCCGCTGGAGCTGACCGCGTCCACCTCCGCCCCGGTGCGCGACATCGACAAGCTTCAGGTGCAGTCGGTGGACGCGAACGGGGTGGCGAGTCCGCTGGTGACGGTGGACGACATCTGATCCGGTACGACGACGGCGCCGGGCGGCTGGACCGCCCGGCGCCGTCGTGTCGTGTCCGGGCCGGCGGACCCCCTCGTGCTGACGCACGCGCCAGAACGGCTGTCGGTTCAATCAGTCCACTGTGAAATGTGCCACCGTTTCGACTTCAACCTTGACAGTGCCGCGCCCGTACTACTCGGCGAACTGCCAAGAACGAGGAGGGCACGTGGCACACCACAAGCGGACGACCGTCATCGTCGCGAGCGCGATGGTCGCACTTACGGCCTGCGCCCCCGCAGGCTACAACGGGGCGAACTCGAGCGCGGCCGAGCCGGTCGCCGTCGCCGCGGCCGAACCCACCGCGGCGGCCGAACCGGAGGCGTCGGCGGCTCCCGAGGAGGAGCCGGTAGCGGACAAGGCGCCCCCGGCCAACGTGAAGATCACCGACGAGCTGGTCGGCAAGAAGCTGCCCCGGATGGGCCGCGTCGTCACCGACCAGGACGGCTGGGTGCTGTACCGGTTCGACAAGGACTCCGACGACCCGCCGCAGTCCAACTGCGTGGACAAGTGCGCCGAGGTCTGGCCGCCGTCGCTCACCGACGGCAACCCGAAGCTGCGTGGCGTCTCCGACGACAACGTCGGCACCATCACCCGCCAGGACGGCACCCGGCAGCTCACCATCGGCGGCTGGCCCGTCTACCGCTACATCGGCGACAAGAAGCCGGGCCAGTGGAAGGGCCAGGGCGTCGGCGGCACCTGGTTCGTGGTCGACCCGAACGGCAAGAAGAACCTGACCTGCCTGCCGACCGGCACGCCCAAGGCGGTCGCGCCGCCCGCGGCGGGCAGCTCCAACAGCTCCGGCGGCGGGTCGGACTACTCGTACTGACGCACCAGGTCACGGTGACCGGTCGCCGCCGGGGAGGGCGCGGCCGGTCATCGTCGGGAACCCGGGAGGCGGGGCGCACCGGCATCGCCCCGCCTCCCGGCTCGGCGTGTCCGCCGTCACGGCCGGACCGCGTGGCAGAGTGGCCGGGTGACCTCGCCCGCCGCCCGCCGCACGCTGCGCCCCCCGGCCGGCTACCGGCTGGCCGCGTCGGTGCGGGCGCTCACGTTCAGCCCGTACGACCCGTGCGCGCGGATCGCCGCCGGCACGTTCTGGTGGGCCACCCGTACCCCGGACGGACCGGCCACGCTGGCGCTGCGCCCGGAGGCCGGCGAGCTGACCGCCGAGGGGTACGGCCCCGGCGCCGGCTGGGTCGTCGAGCGGGCCGACCGGATCGCCGGACTGTGCGACGACCTGACCGGGTTCGCCGCGCTCGCCGCCGCGCACCCGCTGGTGGCCCGCCTCGCGCACACGCACCACGGGCTGCGGATGCCCGCCACCGGCCAGATCTTCCCCCGGCTGCTGCGGGCCGTCTTCGAGCAGAAGGTCACCGGCAAGGAGGCGTACCGGGCGTACGCCGCCACCGTGCGGCACTTCCGCGAACCCGCCCCGGGTCCGCTGCAACCACTGCTGCTGCCGCCGGAGCCGGCCGCGGTGGCGGCCACGCCGTACTGGGTGTTCCACCCGTTCGGCGTGGAACAGCGACGCGCCGACACGCTGCGCCGCGCGGCGGCCGTCGCGGACCGGCTGGAACGCTGCGCCGACTCGGCCGAGGCCACCCGGCGGCTCACCGCGATCCCCGGCATCGGGCCGTGGACCGCCGCCGAGGTGGTGCGCATCGCGTACGGCGACCCGGACGCGGTCAGCGTCGGCGACTACCACGTGCCGAACACCGTGGCCTGGGCGCTGGCCGGTGAGCCGCGCGGCGACGACGCCCGGATGCTGGCGCTGCTGGCGCCGTTCCGGGGGCACCGGGGCCGGGTGTGCGTGCTGCTGGAGGCGGCCGGGATCCAGGCGCCGAAGTACGGCCCGCGCGCCCCGATCCGCTCGTTCGCCCGCTACTGACCGCTCAGCGCCGCCGGCACAGCCGCCGCAGCGTCCGGCCCAGCCACCAGGCGTACGCCCGCTGGAAGCCGAGCACGACCGGCCCGCCGGCCCGCACGTACCAGTGGGCGGGGCGACTGAACGCGGTCACCTCGAACCAGACGCCGTCGGCGCCCCGGGTGACCAGGAACGCCTCCTCACCGACCTCCGGGTGCCCGGGCAGGGTGCCGTAGCCGAACCCGGCCCGGTCCGGCTCGTCCACCACCCAGACCACCTCGGTCGGGCCCCACAGCCGCGCCGGGCCGACGCCCAGTCCCGGCGTGACACGTACCCCGGGTGCGGCGCGCGGCGCGTCCGCGCGCATCACCACGCCCGCGGCGCGGTGCAGCCGCCAGCCCAGCAGCGCGTCCGCCGCGACCGGGAAGCCGCCGTCCGGCAGCCGGACCCGGTGGCGCAGGTGGTGGTAGCCGGCCGGCAGGCCGCCGTCGCGGGTCGCGCCCACCTCCGGGTACGTCAGCTCGGGCACGCCGGTCACCTCCACGCTGATGGGAACACCCCCGCCAGCGTACGGCCGCTTCTGAGCGCTGTGGTGAGCTGAGCCGGTGACCGACGTGACCATCGCCCCCGCCGACGTCGCCGACGCCGGTGAGATCCTCACCGTGCAGCGCGCCGCGTACCTGGTGGAGGCGCAGCGCTACCGGGACGTGTTCCTGCCCCCGCTGACCGAGACGCTGGACGAGGTCCGGGCGGCGCTGGCCGGACCGGACGTGGTGCTCGCCGCGCGGCGCGGCCCCCGCCTGGTCGGCTCGGTACGCGCCCGCGTCGACGGCGACACCGCCCACGTGGGCCGCCTCTCGGTCGCGCCGGACCAGCAGGGCCGGGGCGTCGGCGGACGGCTGCTGGACGCCGTCGAGCACGCCTGCGCGGGCCGGGTGACCCGGTTCGCGCTGTTCACCGGCGCGGACAGCGCGGCGAACCTGGCCCTGTACGCGCGGCGCGGCTACCGGGTGGTGGCACACCGGCCGGACGAGAACGGCAACCGCCTCGCCGTGCTGGAGAAGACGGTCAGTCCCGCTCGCAGCGGCGCCTGAGCCCGTCCGCCTCCTGCCGCAGGTAGCGGCGCATCATCGACCCGGCGAGCAAGCCGAGCAGGCCGGCCAGCGGCCCGGTCTGCACCAGGGCGAGCTCGGCCCGGGTGCGCCCGTCGCCGAGCGCGACGAGACGGTGCTCACCCCGGCTGCGCACGCCGGCGCTCGTGGACTCCCAGACGAACGAGTACGGCGCCTCGATCTCGGTGACCCGCCACACCGCCGGGGGCAGGCGCGGCTGCTCCAGCCGGGCGGTCGAGCCGAGCGCCAGCGGACCGGGTTCCAGCCGGCGGGCGGCGGTGACCGAGGGCGTCCACTCCGGCCAGCGCTCGACGTCGCTCTGCACCGCCCACACCCGGTCGACGTCGGCGGCGATCTCGACGGACTCGACGAACCGCATCGGCGTTCCTCCCCCGTGGACGGTCCGCTCAGGCTACGCCCGCACTCCACCCGCCCGCCGTCCCGCGCGCGCCCCGCTCCGCTCCCCGCCTCCGCGCCCCGCCTCCGCCCCGCCTCGTCGATCTTGGACTTGTGGTGCCCAGGATGCCCGATTGACGAGCTTTATGGGGCGCCACAACTCCAAGATCGGAGCCTCGCCGGGGCGGCGGGTCAGGCGGCCTCGTGGAGGTCGGCCAGGGTGACCGGGGCGTACCGCTTCAGCAGGCGTTCCAGCTCGGTGATCGAGCCGACCTCGCCGAGGACGTTCGCGCCGCCGCCGTGCTCGGCCGGATAGCGGTGCGCCAGCCGGTAGCGGTAGCGGCCACGGATCAGCTCGACGCTGACCCGCCAGCGCCCGCAGCATCCGCAACTCCACTCCGGCACGCCGCGAAGGTAGCTCTGACCTGCGGTTTCACCATCCGGGCGGCGGTGACGAAGGCGACCGGTACGGGACACACCGCCCGGCCACCCCCGGTGATCTGCCTCACCACTGTCGGTGGGGTCTGGTTGACTGGTCGCCGTGGACCTGCCGATCAACCCTCCGGTCGAGCCGATGCTGGCCAAGAGCGTGTCCGAGCTGCCCACCGATCCCGGCCTGACCTACGAGCCGAAGTGGGACGGCTTCCGCTGCATCGTGTTCCGCGACGGTGACGAGGTCGAGCTGGCCAGCCGGGGCGGCAAGTCGATGACGCGCTACTTCCCGGAGGTGGTCGAGCAGGCGCGCCGGCAGCTCCCGCCCCGGTGCGCCGTCGACGGCGAGCTGATCGTGATCCGCCGGGACGGGCCGGGCGGGCACCCCCGGCTCGACTTCGAGCTGCTGGCCCAGCGGATCCATCCGGCCGCCTCCCGGGTGAAGCTGCTGGCCGAGACCACCCCGGCCGACTTCGTCGCGTTCGACCTGCTGGCCATCGACGACGAGCTGCTCACCGGGCAGCCCTATCCGCAGCGCCGCGAGCGGCTGGAGCAGGCGTTGTCCGGGGTGCGCCCGCCGGTGCACGTGACCCAGGTGACCACCGACCCGGAGACGGCCCGCCGCTGGTTCGAGGTGTTCGAGGGCGCCGGCCTGGACGGGCTGATCGTCAAGCCGGCCGACCTGCCGTACGAGCCGGGCAAGCGGCTCATGTTCAAGGTCAAGCACGCGCGCACCATGGACGCGGTGGTGGCGGGCTTCCGCTGGCACAAGTCCGGCCCGGTGGTGGGCTCGCTGCTGCTGGGGCTCTACGACGACCAGGGCGTGCTGCACCACATCGGCGTCAGCTCCTCGTTCACCATGGCCCGCCGCAAGGAGCTGCTGGACGAGCTGGAGCCCTACCGCGAGGTGGGCGGCGAGCACCCGTGGGTGCACGGCGACCACGAGCGGGGCCAGCGCATCCCGGGCGGGGTGAGCCGGTGGACCGGCGGCAAGAACCTGGAGTGGGAGCCGCTGCGTCCCGAGCTGGTGGTCGAGGTGGCGTACGACGCGATGGAGGGCGACCGGCTGCGCCACACCGCCCGGTTCGTGCGCTGGCGCCCCGACCGTGATCCGCGCTCCTGCGACTACGGCCAGCTCGACCGCCCGATCCGCTACGACGTCGACGAGGTGCTGCGCGGCGATCCGGCGGCGACGGTCGGTGACGCGGCCGGCCGGGCGTAGCCTGGCGGTCGACACGATCATGGAAGGCGCCCACGTGACAGGCTTCCCCGACCGGACCCGCCGGTTCCGGCCCGCCCTCGCCGCGTTCGTCGCGGCGGTGGTGCTCACCGCCGGCTGCACGCTGCCGGCGTTCGCGCCGCGCGCCGAGAGCGAGGGCGAGGCCGCCCCGCCGGGCACCGCCCCGGAGTGGCGGGCCTGCCCGGAGGTGCCGAACGAGCTGGTGGGCCGGGGTGCGGCGGACATGCGCTACGACTGCGCCCGCATCGCCGTGCCGCGTAACTGGGGCACCGGGGCGACCACCGGCGCGACCGCCGGGCCGGGCGCGGGCGAGACGTTCGCGATCGCGCTGATCCGGGCCCGTTCGACAAAGCAGCGCGACCGGATCGGGTCGCTGGTGGTCAACCCCGGCGGGCCGGGGGCCTCGGGCGTGGACACCGCCGTCTACCTGTCCTTCGGCCCGGCGTTCGGCGGGCTGCCGACGTCGGTCACCGACCGGTTCGACATCGTCGGCTTCGACCCGCGCGGGGTGGCCCGGTCCAGCCCGGTCAAGTGCATCTCCGACGCCGACCTGGACGCCAGCTTCGGCTACGACCCCGACCCGGAGAGCCAGTCGTCGTTCGACGGCTTCGTCGGCCTCAACCGGCGCATCGGCGAGCGGTGCGGCGCGAAGTACGGCGACCAGCTTCGGCTCTACGGCACCGAGCAGGCGGCCCGCGACATGGACGCGGTCCGGGCGGCGGTCGGCGACGACAAGCTGACGTACCTCGGCTACTCCTACGGCACGCTGCTCGGCGCCACCTACGCCCAGCTCTATCCGCAGCGTGTGCGCGCCCTGGTGCTCGACGGCGCGGTCGACCCGCAGCAGAAGCTGATCGCCGGGTCGGAGAGCCAGGCGAAGGGCTTCGAGCGGGCGTTCGACAACTTCTCCCGCTGGTGCGCGGCGAACGCCGGCCGCTGCCCGATCGCGCCGGACGCCCGCGGTGCGGTCACCGACGCGATCGCCAAGGCGAAGACCTCCCCGGTACGCGGGCAGGACGGCCGGGAGGCGACCTCCGGCTGGGTCTTCTACGCGGTGATCTCCTCGCTCTACACCGAGCAGGGCTGGCAGGAGCTGGCCCGGGCGATCGACGAGTTGCAGGGCGGCGACCCGGCCGGCGTGTTCAAGCTGGCCGACTCGTACGCGGGCCGGGAGCCGGACGGGCACTACTCCAACCTGTTCGACGCGAACCTGGCGGTCAACTGCGCGGACGAGACCGAGAAGCCGACCCGGGAGCAGGTCCGCTCGCTGCAGTCGCAGTGGCGGCAGAAGTACCCGCTGTTCGGTCCCGCCCTCGCGGTGGGGATGCTCGGCTGCGTGGAGTGGCCCGGCGAGCGGGACCCGTATCCGACCGGCCGGGCGAACGGCGCGCCGCCGATCCTGGTGGTCGGCACCACGGGTGACCCGGCCACGCCGTACGAGCAGACGCCCGCGCTGGCCGCGATGCTGGGCGTGGGTCGGGTGCTCACCTGGGAGGGCGAGGGACACACCGCGTACCCGCAGACGCCGTGCGTGACGTCGGCGGTCGACGCGTACCTGATCTCGCTCACCGTCCCCCGGGAGGGGCTGCGCTGCCCCGCCCGGTGACGGTCCGGCCGACGGCCGGGAGCCGGACGCCGGCCGGTCGAACGTCGGCGGTCAGCCGGCGGCCGGGGGCGTCCAGTCCTGCGGCACGTGCCCGATGCGGACGCGCTGGGGGTGGTCGCCGACCGGGACGCTCGCGACCTTCTGCCCGGTCGCGAAGTTGATCGCGGTGACCTGGTCCGCGCCGGATTCGGAGATCACGCAGTCCCGGCCGTCCCCGCTGACCGTGGCCCAGTACGGCTTGCTCGCGGGCACCAGCGGCCCCTCGTGCAGCGTGGCCCGGTCGAGCACCGTGGCGTAGTCGTCCATGGTCCCGGCGACGCAGATCCGGGCGCCGTCGGGGCTCATCGACAGGCCGTGGTGCCGGGAGTCGTTGACCCAGGTGGTGCGGTCCTCGCTGGTGGCCGGGTTCTTCGGCAGCGTGGCGACGCGGGTGATCCGGTCGGTTGCCACGTCGTACTCGACCACACCGTTGAAGAAGGACACCTGGAAGTAGAGCCGGCTGCCGTCGGGGGTGAACACGGCCGGGCGGACCGCGTCGGAGAGGCCGCGGCGGCCGGCGGCGTCGAGGCGGTCCCGCATGTCGATGACCTTGACCACCTGGTACGTGCTGGTGTCGGCGACGGTGATCCGGCGGTCGCCCTTGGTCCAGTCGAGCCAGGGCGCGTCCAGGTCGGTGTTGACCTCGCCGATGGACATGTTCCACAGCCGGGTGCCGCCGTCGGTGTAGATGTTCTCGTGCGGCTTGTCGCCGGCGCCGAACGAGCCGAGCTGCGTTCCGGTGCGGATGTCCAGCACGTGCACGGTGTTGGAGGTGGAGGCGGAGACCGCGACGCGCGTGCCGTCGGGTGACACGGCCATGTGGTCGGAGCGGTAGCCGGAGACCGGGAACCGCCAGCGCAGCGCGCCGGTGGCGAGGTCGATCGAGACGACGTCGGCGAAGCTGGGCCGGGACACCACCACCGCGCTGCCGTCGGGGGTGGTGTACATGTCGTCGACGAACTGGTCGTGGCCCTCCCCCGGGCCCTGCCGGATGCCGAGGAAGTACGCCAGTCTGATCGGGTTGAGGTAGATCTCGCGCAGCCGCGCGGCGCGGTCCGGGATCACGTTGATCCGGCCGAGCTTGGCGTAGTCACCACGGGCCCGGATGACGTCGGCGGTGCCGTCCCAGTTGTTGCCGACGAACATCACCTCCTGGAGCGGGACCGCGGCGGCGGCCGGCGCGGGCGCCGTCAGCAGCGGGGCCGGGGCGACGAGGGCGAGCGCGGCCAGCACGGCGAGGGCGGCGCGGCGGCGGGGTCGGGGCAGGCGGAGTGGCACGGGGGTCATGGACGCCTCCTGGCAGCCGGTACGACATCGACGTTTCTCAGTGGCGCGAACGGTGTTACCTTGCGGTAACAACCAGGAGAGCAACCGGCCGGCTGCCGGGGCTAGGGACCGGACGCCAACGCCCGCGCGACCTGGTTGTGCCGCGACGACAACGGGAGGCGGCGTGACCCGGACCGGGAACGTCCCCACGTTCGGCACGCTGCTGCGCGACCTGTCCGCCGACCCGGCCGCCGACGACGAGGTGGCGCGGGCGGCCCGCGTGAACTCCCCCGAGGTGGCCCGGCTGCCCGCCGACGAGGTACGCCGCCAGGTCGTCCTGCTGCTGACCAGCGGTCTCGGTGCGCTGGAACGCCACGAGGACCCGGCCGGACGGGACTTCGCCGAGGCCCGGCGGCTGGGCGCGGACCGGGCCGCGCAGGGCGTCACGGTGGCCGGGCTGCTGCGCGGGGTGCAGGCCGGACGGGACCGCGCGGTGGAACTCGTGGTGCGGCACGGCCGGGCCGCCGGCATCCCGGACGAGGTGCTGCTGGAGGGGCTGCTCACCATCGGCCGGTACGCCGCGGCGGTGGAGCGGGCCGTGGTCGACGGGCACCGGGCGGCCGAACGGGACCTGCTCCGCACCGGCGCCGCGGCCCGGGCGCACCTGCTGCGGCGGCTGCTGCGCGACGGACCCGCCGGTACGCTCCCGGCCGAGCTGACCCGGTTCGGGCTGCGGCCGGACGGGCGCTACCACTGCCTGGTCGCCGCGCCACCCGACCCGGTACGCGCGCACGCGCTGCAGCGGCAGCTCATCCGGCACGGCGGGCTGCTCGGCACCGTCGACGACCGGCTCGCCGGGCTGCTCCCGCGACCGCCCGACGCCGTACCGGCCGACCTGCTGACGCTGGTGACGCCCGCACAGCCGCTGGTGCGGGCACCGGCCATGTACGCGCTCTGCCTGGCGGCACTGGCCACGGCGGCGCACCGGCGGCTGCGCGGCCTGCGTCAGGTCACCGACCTGGCGGGGGAGACCGCGCTGGCCGCCCAGCCGGTCCTGGCCGAGTTGCTACGCGGCACGCTGCTCGGCGCGCTCGACCCGGCCGACGACTTCCACCGGGACCTCGCCGGCACCGCGCTCGCCTGGCTGCACCACGGTCAGCGGCTGGACCAGACGGCCGCCGAGCTGCACGTACACCCGAACACGGTGCGCTACCGGCTGCGGCGGCTGCGGGAGCTGACCGGCGGGCCGCCGGTCGAGGAGGGCGCGCGGTGCACGGTGCCGGAGACCGTGCACTGGTGGTGGGCGCTGCGCAGCTGGCTGGACGGCGGCTGAGGCCGCCGCACCTCCTCGACGCCAGACCGGGCGACACCGGCACGAGGCACTGTGCCAGGCTGGCCGGATGACCGAGGTGATCTTCCGGGAGGCGGTCCGCGCCGACCTGCCGGCCGTGCTCGCGCTGCTCGCCGACGACGTGCTGGGGCGTACCCGTGACCTGCCCGAGGTGGACGCGGCGTACGAGCGGGCCTTCGCCGACCTCGACGCCGATGCGCGCAACGAGCTGATCGTCGCCGACGACGGCGGGGAGCTGGTCGGCTGCTTCCAGCTCACGTACATCCCCGGGCTGGGCCGGCACGGCGCCGAGCGGTGCCTGATCGAGTCGGTGCGGGTCCGCTCCGACCGGCGCGGCCGTGGGCTGGGCGGGACGATGATGCGCTGGGCGATCGACCGGGCCCGGGAGCGCGGCTGCGCGCTGGTGCAGCTCACCACCGACAAGCAGCGCGCCGACGCGCACCGGTTCTACCGCGACCTGGGCTTCGTGGCCAGCCACGAGGGCATGAAGCTGGCGCTCTGACCGGGCCGCGATCGGGCGCCGGGCCGCCACCCGAAGGCGCGCGGCCCGGTCACCCCGGTCAGTCCTCCGGCGCCAGCCGGCCGTCGCGCAGCGTCAGCGTCCGGTCGGCCATCTCGATCAGCGCCGGATCGTGCGTGGCCACGAGCGCGGTCATCCCCCGCGCGTGCACCACCGCCCGGAGCAGGTCCATGATCGAGCGACCGGTCTCCGAGTCGAGCTGGCCGGTCGGCTCGTCGGCGATCAGCAGGTCCGGCTCGTTCGCCAGCGCCCGGGCCACCGCCACCCGCTGCTGCTGCCCGCCGGACAGCTCGTACGGGCGCTGCGCCGCGTGCCCGCCCAGCCCGACCAGTTCCAGCAGCACCGCCACCCGCTGTTCCCGCTCGGCCGCCGGCACCTTGGCCAGCCGCAGCGGCACCCCGACGTTCTCCGCCGCGGACAGGATCGGCACCAGGCCGAACGTCTGGAACACGAACCCGATCGTGCCCCGGCGCAACGCCAGCAGCTCCCGCTCGCCCGCGGCGGTGACCTCGTGCCCGGCCACCCGGATCAGGCCGGCGTCCGGGCGGTCCAGGCCGCCGACCAGGTTCAGCAGCGTGGTCTTGCCGGCGCCGGAGCGACCCCGGACCGCCACCAGCTCGCCGCGCCGCGCGGTGAACGAGACGTCCCGTACGGCGTGCACGGCGTGCTCCCCCTTGCCGAAGGTGCGGCTCACCCCCTCGACCCGGACCACGTCCTCGACTGCCGTCCCCGGCACCGCCGGCAGCACCACTGTCTGGTCGGTCATCACTCACTCTCCTCGGCGTGCGTCCGGTCGCCGGGGCGCACCTCGACGTGATCGGGTTCCAGATTGAGGCGGACCCGGTCACGCAGCGACAACGCCTCCACGAACTGCGCCGGCAGCTGCATCCGGCCGGTGCGGTCCAGCACCGCGTACTCCTCGCTGACCATCTCGGTGCCGCCGTCGGCGGTGACGCGCGCGGTCCGGCGTACCTCGGAGGCGGTCCGGCCGTCGCGGATCGCGACGGTACGGCGGACCTGGCCGGCCACGGCGTGGTCGTGGGTGACCACCACGATGGTGACGCCCAGCTCGGCGTTGATGGTGCGCAGCGCGGCGAACACCTCCGCGCCGGTGGCCTCGTCCAGCTCACCCGTGGGCTCGTCGGCGAAGAGGATCTCCGGGTCGTTGGCCACCGCCACGGCGACCGCGCAGCGCTGCTGCTCGCCGCCGCTCATCTGGCCCGGACGGCGGTCCGCGCAGTAGCCGACGCCGACCATGTCCAGCAGCTCGCGGGCCCGTTCCCGCCGCTTGCGCCGCCCGCCGGCCCGCCCGGCCAGCTTCATCGGCAGCTCCACGTTCTCCAGCGCGGTCAGGTACGGCAGCAGGTTGCGGCCGGTCTGCTGCCAGATGAAGCCGACCACCTCCCGCCGGTACGCCAGCCGCCGCTTGTTCGACAACGACAGCAGGTCGTAGTCGGCGACCCGGGCGATGCCGGCGGTCGGGGTGTCCAGGCCGGACAGGATGTTCAGCAGGGTCGACTTGCCGGAGCCGGAGGCCCCGACGATCGCGACCAGCTCACCCCGGTCGATGACCAGGTCGAGGCCCTGCAGGGCGACGACCTCGACGCCCTCGGTCTTGAAGATGCGTACCAGGCCGTCGCAGACGATGTGCCCGCGCAGCCGGTCCCGCCCTCCGGCCCGTTGCGCGGCCCGTTCGGCCGCGCGTTGCTGCAGGGACGCCAGGTCCGGTACGGACGTCTCGGCGGTCGCGGTCATCTCAGCTCTCCTCTCCGAGCCGCAGCACCTCGCCGAGGCGCATCCGGCGGTTGTTCACGGCCTCCACGGTGATCGCGAAGCCGAGGGCCAGCATGGCCAGGACCGACACCCCGGCGACCAGGCCGGGTTCGAACTGCGGGCGTACGTCCACGCCGCCGGTGAAGGCGGGCAGCTCGGGCACCGGCGTGAGCAGCAGCGGCAGCAACGCGCCGACCACCGCCCCGGTGAGCACCGACACCAGCACCAGCGGGGTCAGCTCGACCATCAGCATGCCGCGCCACTGCCGGCGGGACAGGCCCATGGTGCGCAGCCGGGACAGCACCTGCCCGCGCGAGCGGGCCCCGGCGAGCACCGCGAGCGCGAGCCCGAGCAGCCCCAGCACGGCGCCGCCCCCGGCACCGAGCGCGAAACCGAACACCAGCAGGCCGTTCACGCCGGTACCGCCCAGGTCGACGCGGACGGCCGAGCGGGTGGTGACCTCCGGCGCGCGGGCCTTGTCCCCGGTGCCGACCCCGCCGATGCGCAGGTAGCGGTTCTGCCCCTCACGCGCGACCCGGTCCACCTCGGCGGCGTCCACGCCCGCGCCGGCCAGCACGAACCCGGTGGGCGCGAGCTGGTGCGGCGCGTCCGCCGGCAACGCCGGCCACGGCAGCACCACGAACCGCGCCACGCCGTCGCCGACGAGCGCGAACTCGTCGACAGTGGCGGCGGTGCGCACCGGCAGCCGGTTGCCCTGCACGTCCAGCCAGGCGGGCCGGTCCCCCTGGGCGTCGGCGAGCCCGGCGTCGGCCAGCTCGTCGGCGACCGCCGGGGACACCAGCGCCGGCAGCGGCGTGCTCCCGTCGGCGCGGGCCCGCACCGGGTCGGGCACGCTCACCGGTACACCTGCCGCACTGGCCACCTCGGCGAACCGCTCGCCGTCCACGAGCACCACGCGCAGCTCGGTGACCGGGGCGGGGCGGCCGGCGCGGTCGGCGTACGGGCGCTCGGCCGGCACCGTGAGCAGCGGCGCGACAGCGCGTACCCCGGGCAGCTCGGCCAGTTTGCCGGCGGTGTCCGGCGCGAAGCGCTCCCCGCGTACCAGCAGGTCACCCGGCACGGCCTGGGCGGCGGCGGTGTCCCGGCCGGTCTCGATGCCGGTCGCCACCACGCCGCAGAACGCGGCGGTGGCGACGGCCAGCACCACCACGACCAGCGGCCCGGTGCTCGCGGCCCGGCCCGCGCGGGCGGCGCCGAGGAACGCGACGCTGCCGCGCGCCCGGGCCGCGACGCGGCTGAGCAGCCGCAAGGGCCAGGGGTACGCGCGCAGCGCCACCAGCGCCGCCGCGATCGCCAGCAGCACCGGCACGGACACCAGCAGCGGATCCACCGAACCGGCGGTGAGCCCGCGGCGGCGCAGCAGGAACGCGCCGAGCACGGCGAGCCCGAGCACCGCCACCTCGACGGTGAGCCGGACGGCGGGCGACCGGCCGCCGAGGTCGGAGCGGCCACCGGCGCGGCGGCCGACCGCGAGCGCGGCGAGTGGCGGCAGCAGCGTGGCCAGCAGCCCGGCGACCAGCACCCAGAGCCACGGCGACCCGGCGCCGGGCAGCAACCCGCCGAGCAGCCAGCCGATCCCGGCCGCAGCCGGCAGAACCAGCACCGACTCGGCCAGACCGCGACGCAGCACGTCACCGGTCGAGCCACCGCGGGCCCGGATCAGGTGGAACTCGGCGCGGCGTCGGTTCGCGGCCAGCCGGGCGGCCAGCAGCGTCAGCCCGGCCAGCGTGGCGAGCAGCCCGGCGGCGATGACCGCGAGCAGGGTACGCGCGGCGGCGAGCGAGTCGGCGAAGCGCCGCAGCGGGATGTCCACGCCCTGGCTGAGGGTCACCTTGACCTCGGTGGGCATCGCCCGGTCCAGCCCGTCGACGCCGGCGATCAGCGCGTCGAGGCGGCCCGGTTCGAGCCGGTCCGGTGCGATCCGGTACCGCCAGCCGAAGGCCACCGGCCATTCCCCGGCGGTGATCGAGTTCAGACCCGCGTCGGCGGTGTACGCGACGCCCACGAACGGTTGGCCGTCGCCTTCCGGCGGGCTGAGCTTCAGCATCGACGGCAGCGTGTCCCAGACACCGCCGGCCGGGTCGTTCGGCCGCCACACGCCGACCAGGTCGACCGGGCGGGAGTTGAGCACGTTGTTGTCGGCGTCCAGCAGCGAGAGACGGAACCGGTCGCCGGCCGCGATGCCCAGCGTGGTGGCGATCGTCTCGGCGAGCGTCACCTCGATCGCGCCGGCCGGGGTGACGCCGCGTTCCGGCCACCGCCCGTCGACCAGGGTGGCCGCCTCCCGGATGCCGGTGCCGGCGCGCAGGTGCAGGTCGATCAGCCCCTTGTCGTCGCTGAGCGTCGGACCGCGCAGTCGCCCCGGGACGGTCTGCGCCGCGAACCAGCGCTCGCCGATCGTGTCGCGCACCTCGGCGGGCATCTTCTCCTCGATCGCCGCGAGCAGGGTCCCCCGGCTGGCGGCGACGGGCTGCTCCGAGGCGGGCACGACGTCCGGCGCGGTGCTGTACGTGAGGTCCCGGCGAGCCACCGGCTGACCGGCCACGTACTCGGTGAGCCCCTGCCCGGTCAGCCGGTCGGCGACCCGGGGCACGCCCGTGATCAACAGCGCGGTCACCAGGGTCAGGACGGCGAGCAGCAGGAACTGCCCCCCGTATGCGCGGACCCGGCGCGCGGCACCAGGAAGGCTCATCGTTCTCCTCCGATCCGGAGCTGCGCGGCGGCGACCCGCTGGCGGATGCCGGTGGTGATGACGGCGGCGAAGGCGAGCGCGGCGAGCAGCAGCCCGGCGGCGGTCGCCCCGATCGGCACCCAGGGCACTGTGAAGACCGCCTCGGGCACCGGCCGGCCGGCGGCCGGGGTGAGGATCACCAGCGGCACCATGGTGGCCGCGACGAGGGCGCCGACCAGCAGCCCGACGCCGACTCCGATCGCGGCCAGGAAACCCTGCTCGGCGAGGTAGGCGCGGGCCAGCAGCCGGGTGTTCGCGCCGAGCGTGTTGAACACGGCCAGTTCGGTGAGCCGCCGCCGGGTGGTGGCCCACACGTCGACCGCCAGGCCGACCAGCGCCAGCAGCACCGACCCGAGCGCGGCGGCGAGCAGCCCGGTGCGGGCGCCCTGCCAGTACGGGTCCCCCGCGGCCTCCTCCGCCACGCGCTGCCGGTCCAGCAGCACCGTGCCGCCGACAGCGGCGAGGGCCTCGGTCGCGGCGGCGTGCCCACCCGGCGTGGTACGCAGCCACCACTCGGCCACCGGCCGTACGCCCCCGCTGCGCTCCAGCAACTGGGTGCCGGCGGTGGGCAGGTCCAGCAGCACGCCGTCGCCAGCGGTGCCGGGGATCGCGGCGACCTGGCCGACCACCGTGGCCTCGATCGTCACCTCGGAGACCGACAGCTTGACGGTGTCACCGGTCTGCACGCTCAGCGCGGCGGCGACCCCCGGTGTGATCAGCACCGGCACCGGCGGGTCCTCGGCCATGGGCACCACGGCGAACCGGGACGACGGCACCCGGGCAAACTGCAACAGCCCCGCGGGCACGTCGAAGCCCTGCGTCGCGTCCACCTCGGTGGGGGTGGCCCGGGCGTCCCGGCGTGGCCCGCTGCCCGGGTCGATCACCCGCCAGGCCCCCTCCACCGGCAACGGCAGCGCCGCGCCGCCGCCGTCGGTGAGCCGCATGTCGCTGAGCAGCAGCCGGTACGAGCTGCCGGTGGCGTCGCCGCCGTCGGCCTCGAAACCGGCCAGCCGCAGCGGGGCGCCGCCGGTGTCGGGCAGCGGCACGGAGAAGCGCACGGGCCGTCCATTGCCGTCGGCCTCGGCCAGCCGGACCCGCCACGTGGCCCCGGCGTCGGTGGCGAACAACGCGGTCACCGCCACCCGGGGCCGGTCGTACATGCTCTCCACCGGGGTGCGGACAATGCCGGAGAACGTCTTCGCCCCGGCCGGCAGGACACCGCCGGCCGGCGCGCCCCGGCCGCGCGCGAGCCGGTCCAGCAGGGCACCGGTGGACGCCCCGCCGTCGGCGTCGTCGAGCCGGATCATCCCCTTCGCGGCGGCGGCGTCCAGGGCCACCACCGTCGCCGGCCGGGCCTCGCGGCCCAGGCGCACGTCGTCACGCCAGGCGGGCAGCACCCGGTCGATCCCGGGCACCGCGGCCAGCTGGGCGGCCCGGTCGGCCGGGGCGGTGCCGTCCCGTTCGGTCAGCCGAAGGTCCGTGCCGACCGTGTGCTGCGACTGGTCGCGCTGCGAGCGTTCCCAGGAGGCGACGAGCGACCACGCGAGCGTGCTGCCGCCGACGGCGAGCGCGAGCAGCAGCACCGGTCCGGCGTGCGGGCGGCGACCCGCCTGCCACATGCCGAACATGGTGGCGTTCCACGGCCGGCGGTCGACGAAACGTTCCGCGAGCCGGGTGGTCGGCGGCAGCAGCCGCAGCGCGATCACCGCGCCGGCCAGCACGCCGATCGTGGGCGCGGCGGCCAGCAGCGGGTCGATGCCGAGGCTGCCGTTCGCGCCCGCGAGCGGCGAGGAGTACTGCCGCAGCTGGGTCCAGGCGAGCACGGCGAGCGCCACCAGCACCACGTCCACGCTGGCGCGCTGCACGGCCGCGCTGCGGGACGGGCGGGACCGGGCCGCCATGTCGGCGACGTAGGTGCCGGCCCGGCGCAACGCCGGCAGCACCATGGCGAGCAGGCAACCGACCGCCGCGCCCACCGCGACCACCCAGACCCGGGCCAGGTCGCCGTCGGCGAGCCGCAGGTCCGCGCCGAGATACCGGACCGCCTGCCCGGTCAGCGCCGGGGCCAGCAGCAGCGCCGGCGCCACCACGAGCGTGGCCTCGCGTACGGCGAATCCGGCGATCTGCCGACGCGCGGCGCCCCGGGCCCGCAGCAGCGCGGTCTGCGCCCGCCGGTCCTCGTTGAGCAGCGCGGCCACCAGCACCAGCGCGTACCCGCCGAGCACCACGATCAGCAGCAGCGGGGTGAGCAGCGCGGACCGGCCCACCAGGTCGGCCCGGCCGAGCCGGTCCACCAGCCGGTCCAGGTGGCTGACCTGCTGCGTCGAGGAGCCCAGGCCGGTGGCCTCGGGCAGCTTCTCGGTGATCTCGTTCAGCGCTGTGGTCACGGCCGGCAGCCGGGCCGGCTCGACGGCCACCAGGTCGGGGTCCACCAGCCAGGCCGCCGAGGTCGAGCCGGGGAAGGTACGGGCGAAGTCGGCCGGGTCGAGCGCGAACGGCCCGTACGAGGTGACCTCCGCGTCGCCCTGACTCTCCCCCACCCCCGGGGCGAGCCGCCAGTACGCCTCGGCCGCGTCCCGGGCCGCCCACGTGCCGGCCACCACCACCGTGCTGGCCCGCTCCGCGCCCCGGTCGTACAGCGGCACCCGCTCGCCGACCTCCAGGCCCAGTTGCGCGGCCACCGTCTCCGGCAGCGTCACCTGCAACGGGTTGCTGCCGGGCACCGGCCACGCCCCGGCGGCCAGCTCGGCGTGCGCGGGCAGGTCGTCAAGTGTGGCCAGGTTGGCGAACATCGGGTCGTCGTCGGTACGGGCGGCACCCACGTCACCGGTCAGCTCCCGCCCGGTGCCGGACCGGACCCCGGCCACCGTGACCGGCGCCCCGCCCAGCCCGTTCGCGAACTGTGCCCGTACCGCCCGGTCCCGCTCGGCGTACGCGGCGGCGTCGGCGCCACCGGAGCCGCTGATCAGCAGGCTGCGCTCCTCCGCCGGGGCGGCGTCGAGCACCGCCCGGGCGCCCGCGTCCACCGCCCGGCGGTTGTAGTCGGAGAGCCCGGTGACCAACGCGACCGCGACGAGTGCCGCGACAGCGGCGGCGAGCAGCAGCCCACGGGCCTCTACCGCCCGCCTCCACACCAGCTTCATCCGACGTCCTCTCCTGGCCCCGGCGGGCCGATGCCGAGAGAGAGCAGTGACACCCCGGAAAAGGTTCGCGCCCGTTACATGATCGTTATCGGCCTACCGCACAGCCGCTCCGAGACCCGGGGAGCACTCGTAGGGCCTGGCACGCCGTGACCGTTGGCGCTCGCCGAACAAGTGACCACGCCGAACGCGGATCCGACGACCCTGACTTGGATACGACGCATGGGACCGCCGCCCCGGAGCCTCGTCCAGCAGGCGTCGGGGCGGCGCTCCTCCTTCTCCGTCAGCCGGACGTCAGAACTGCCCCTTGTAGCGGAGCACGACGTCCCCTAAACGAGCATCGGGATCGCCGCTACAAGCGTAGGAGATGGCAGGTGGCGCCAGAGGACTGCCAGTTCTCACGCCGAGTTCGGTGCCCACTTTCCGCAGTCCACGCAGCGCCTCTTCCGAAGGCGCCTCTAGGAACTCCTGACAGGTGGAATCCTGGGTGATCTCGCTCCCTGGAGAAAGCTGCCCGACGATATAGAAGAAGGCAAGCGCAAGCAGGCCGACAAGAAGGATTCCACCGCCTATCTTGAAGGTATTCGACTTGCTTATATTGTCACCTATCTGGGCGTTGCCGTGAAACGTTCCGCTCATGACTCCAGATCCGCCGCTGGCCGTGACCACACTGCTCACCTGGTCACCCGCCGCAGAGTTCCCGTCATGCACGATCGAGAGCGCCCTGGCCTCTTCGATCAACTCCCGCAGCTTCTGCCCGAAATCGGGATAGTCCCGGGCCAGGATGCCGATTGCGGCAGCAAGGTCCCCCTGCCTGTCGACGTTCCTTGGGCTCCCTGCCCAGCGCTCAAATATCTCATCGCTGTCGACATCCAGGAACTGAGAGTGAATCCGCGAGTGCAGTTTCTTAGCCGCCGCTTGCAGACCGGCGCTCGCGGTGCCCCCCAGCGCAGCAACCAGGATACCGACGGCCGCCTTACCGAGTTCTTCATCCATGACACCCGAGTCTTGGGTAGGGATGATGAGAAACAAGCCAGCCGATTAGCCCTCGTTGATGTCAACAAACCGACAGGGCCGAGACAATAGGCCGCCTGCCGAACCGCGGGTGATGCCGGCACCTCGGCATCACCCGCGTCACGGCTCAGACCCGTTCGTTCAGCCGCCCCCCGCGAACCGCCCCGACGAATCGGGACCACGCCGCCGGGTCGAAGTTGAGCACCGGCCCCTTCCGATCCTTGGTGTCCCGCACACCGACCGCATCGGCGAAACCGGCCACCTCGACGCAATCGCCTTCACCGCCGGATCGGGACGACTTGCGCCACACTCCATCACGTCCCATCGGTCATCTCCTCAGCTATCGTCATCATCAGCTTGCGGGACTCATCAGCATCGAGCGCACGTTCACCGAGCGAACGCCAGCCGTCCTCGTAGGTCTGGATCTCGTGGACCTTGTCGAGGTATGCCGCGCCGCATGGACCGTCCATGTAGATGGTGGTCGGCTCCGGTTCCCGCACGTCGGTCGGGAAGTCGAGCATGGTGAACGTTCCAGCCGACGCCCAGCGGTAGAGGCCAGCGTTGAGTGGGAGCACCCGGATGCGGATGTTGTGCTGATGGCTCGCCACCACCAAGGCATCGACTTGCCTACCCATCGCAGACAGATCGCGCAGCGGTCGACGTAGCACCGCCTCATTCAGGATCACGTCCAGGTAGGGAGCCCGGGGCACTGCACGTGCCAGCAGCCGTTGCCGCCGCAGCCGCACGTCCACCTTCGCTTGCCGCTCGGCGTCACTCAACTGCGGGTTGTCAGTAGAGATCACCTCGGTCATGTACTCGACGGTCTGCAGTAAGCCCGGTACCAAATTTGCCTCGTACTTGCGAATCTTCGTCGCGGCGGCCTCCAGCCCGACGTAGAGCTTGAACCAGTCCTTGATCGCCTCCCCGTAGCTGTGCCACCAGCCGTGCGCCTTGGTTTCCCGGGCCAGAGAGCGCATGGTTTCGATGGTTTCTCGCGACGCGCCGTAAACGCGGCACATGGCTTCCACGTCGTTCGGATGCATCGGCACCTGGCCCGTTTCGTAACGCCAGATCCGGGGCGCCGACCATTCCAGCTCCTTGGCCGCCGCTGTCACCGTGACGTGCGCGCCTTCGCGAAGTTCTCTCAGATATCTGCCGAGCTGCCTACGCGGGACGGTGCTTCCCGAGTCGTCCACGTCATCTCCTTTGGTGTTGTCGCGTAAGGCACCTCATCCCTTGGTCTGCATTCTGCCGCGAAAGATTGTCCCGGGCCAGAGGTGAATTGACCATTGTGGTGCCCGCCGGGGACGCGGCGGGTTTCGCGGGGACGGATGCCTTTCCCCGAACCTCATCCCGGCATCCGTCCCCGCACCTGACGTCAATCCACAAGGGAGAGTCATGGACTCGATCGATCGTATCCTCGGCGACATTCCGCTTCCGCCCTACGTCACCGCCGAGGATGTCACCTTCGCGGTCCGGGCGATCACCGTGCACGCCCCCGAGCAGTGGCCCGAGGGACCGCGCTGTCGCAACGACCGGGCGCCGCACCCGTGCCGGTTGCACCGCTGGGGCCGACGGGTGCTCGACCAGCGCGGGCTCACCGACCGGCAGATCCACGCGCTCGTCGCCGAGCAGACGGCGCCCGTGCGGTGATCTACGTGACCGGGGAACGCCTGCTCCCGCACCACGTCCGGGCCGCCTACTTCGACCGGCGCTGGCGCGGCCTCGACCCGACCCAGGTGCGCGACCACCTCGACCGGGTGGCCGACGAACTCGAACGCCTGAGCCGTGAGCTGGTCACCACGCGAACCGAGGCCGAGCGCGTGCGCCAGGCGCTGCGGCAGTGGCAGTCCCAGCATCGCGCCTGCCGTCTCCGCGACCCGGACGCCCCGCCGGGCGGATGGCCCCGATGACGGCACAGCGCTGGATCATCCACCTGCCCACCACGCTGACCAGCGCCGACGAGGCGGCTGCCCTCGCGGTGACGCTGCGCGACTCGCTCGGCCACGTCACGGTCATCGACTTCGGCGAGACCACGCTGAGCGAGGAGGACAGCCAGTTCGTGCGTACCCGGGTCTGGTGCGACGCCCGGCTCGACGGCGCCGGCCGGTGCGGCCACCTCAACGACCATGACGGCCCGTGCGCGGCGTGAGCGCGGCGGGCGTCAGGAGCGGGGGCGGTCGCGGTCCTTGGACGGCTGGACCCGCTTCGGCTCGCCGGGCATCTTCGGGTATTCCGGCGGGTAGGGCATGTCGCCCAGCCCGTCGGCGGCGTCCCGCTCGGCCCACTCCAGCAGCGGCGTGATGTCCCACGGGGCGTCGTCGATGCCGGCGTGCGGGTCGCCGCGCTCGGCGAACCGGGCCGGCACCGTGCCCAAGTGGAAGTCGTCCGGGTCGACCTGGGGTAGTTCGTCCCAGTCGACCGGGGTGGAGACGGTGGCGCGCGCGTTGGCGCGCAGCGAGTACGCGCAGGCGATGGTGCGGTCCCGCGCCATCTGGTTGAAGTCGACGAAGACCCGTTCGCCCCGTTCCTCCTTCCACCAGGCGGTGGTGACCAGTTCGGGGCGGCGTCGTTCCAGCTCCCGGGCCAGCGCGATGGTGGCGCGGCGGACCTCCACGAACGTCCAGCGCGGCTGGATGCGCAGGTAGACGTGCACGCCCCGGCCGCCGGAGGTCTTCGGCCAGCCGGGCACGCCCAGCTCGTCCAGCAGGCCGCGCAGCTCACCGGCGGCGGTCACCGCGTCGGCGAAGTCGGTGCCGGGCTGCGGGTCGAGGTCGACGCGCAGCTCGTCGGGGCGGTCGGTGTCGGCGGCGCGCACCGGCCACGGGTGGAACACGACGGTGCCCATCTGCGCCGCCCAGGCCACGTGCGCCAGGTCGGCGGGGCACAGCTCGTCGGCCGGGCGGCCGCTGGGGAAGGCGATGCGCGCGGTGCGGACCCACGGGGGCACGCCCCGCTGCGGCACCCGCTTCTGGAAGAACATCTCCCCCTCGATGCCGTCGGGGAAGCGCTGGAGCGTGGTCGGCCGGTCGCGCAGGGCGCGCATGATCCCGTCGCCGACGGCCAGGTAGTAGCGGAAGACGTCGGCCTTGGTGAAGCCCCGCTGGGGGAAGATCACCCGGTCGGGGCTGCTCAGCCGCACCGTGTGCCCGGCTACCTCGATCTCTTCGACCGTGCCCTTGCCCGCCATCACGCGACCATATGCGATGCCACCGACAGCCGACGTACCGTGAAGGGGTGAGTCTCTCCGACAACGAACTGCCCCGTACCGAGGACGAATGGCGCGTGCGGCTGAGCCCCGAGGAGTTCCGGGTGCTCCGCGAGGCCGGCACCGAGGCGCCCTGGACCGGTGAGTACGTCGACACCAAGACCCCCGGCGTCTACCACTGCCGGGCCTGCGGGCTGGAACTGTTCCGCAGCGAGGACAAGTTCGACTCGCACTGCGGCTGGCCGAGCTTCGACGACGCCATCCCGGGTGCGGTGAAGGAGATCCCGGACAACACGCTCGGGATGCGCCGGATCGAGATCCGCTGCGCGCGCTGCGACAGCCACCTCGGGCACGTCTTCGAGGGTGAGGGCTTCACCCCGAAGGACACCCGGCACTGCGTCAACTCGATCTCGGTGCGGCTGGAGCCCAGCGCCGGCTGACGGCGGCGTCACAGCCGCAGCAGGCCGCCGGCCTCGTCCACCCGGTCGGCGGCCTCGTCGTCCAGCCACACGCCGCCGGTGGCCAGGTAACGGAAGCGGTACTCCCCCGGCTTCAACCGGACCGTCACGGTACGGGTGCCGTCGCGGCGCGGCACCAGCTCGTGCCGGCCGGGCTCCCAGCCGTTGAAGCAGCCGACCACGCTGACCGTGCCGGGCGGGGTGTCCCGGGGCAGCGAGAACGTCACCCGGGTCTGGTTGCCGAAGAGTTTGTTGCGCTTGATCACGGATCCTCCGGGGATTTTCGGCGGTCACCGGAGTCAACGCTCGACACGCCGGGAGCGACACGCCGTGGGGCCGGATCAGGTTCGCCGGTTCCGGTTGCTCGATGGTGTCGTCTGCGCGACTCTCGGATGACAGGTCCGTTTTCGGGGGGTTTCGCATGGCAACCTGCGAGGTTTGCGGTAACGACTACTGGATGGCGTTCGAGGTGCGCACCGTCGACGGGTCGCGGCACACGTTCGACTGCTTCGAGTGCGCGGTGCACAAGATGGCGCCGATCTGCGAGCACTGCCAGATCAAGATCGTCGGCCACGGCGTCGAGGTCTCCGGCCGCTTCTTCTGCTGCGCCCACTGCGCCCGCGCCGTCGAGGGCGAGCAGGGCGCCGAGGTACGCGACGCGGTCGGCGCCCGCCCCGCCTGACGCGCGCCCCGGCCGTCCCGGCACCCGGCCCTGACGGGCAGCGGCGCGCGGCCTAACCTGGGCCGATGCCCGTCGAGTCCCACCTGGCCGGTTTCGCCGACCTGGATGCCCGCACCTTCCACGACCTGCTCCGGTTGCGCATCGACGTGTTCGTGGTCGAGCAGTCCTGCCCGTACCCGGAACTGGACGGCCGGGACGTCGAACCCGGCACCCGCCACCTGTGGCTGACCAGCGACGGCGCCGTGGTCGCGTACCTGCGGATCCTGGCCGACCCGGGCGGCGTGGCGCGGATCGGGCGGGTGGTGGTGGCGTCGGCGGCCCGCGGCGCGGGCCTGGCCGGCGCGCTGATGGCCGAGGCCCTCGCGGTGGTGGGTGACCGGCCGTGCGTGCTCGACGCGCAGACGCACCTCGTGGGCTTCTACGCGGGATTCGGTTTCACGGTCAGCGGCCCCGGTTACGTCGAGGACGGCATTCCGCACACCCCGATGCGCCGCGACCCAACTCATTGACGTTTGTCACTTTTTGTGGCAACGTGCGGGCGGAGCCGCCACGCGGGAGAGGGCAACTCCCGACAGTCCGGGCGTCGTGCACCGACACCCATCCCGGAGGCTTTCCATGTCCACTCCGTACCGCCGCCCGTTACCGCTCGCGGCGGCGATCCTCGGCGTCTGCGCGGTCGTCGCGGCGCTGCTCACCACCGCGTTCTCCGGCCCGGCCTCGGCGCACGGGTCGGTGGTCGACCCGGCCTCGCGCGCCTACAGCTGCTGGCAGCGCTGGGGCGGTGACTTCCAGAACCCGGCCATGGCCACCCAGGACCCGATGTGCTGGCAGGCGTGGCAGGCCGACCCGAACGCCATGTGGAACTGGAACGGCCTGTTCCGCGAGGGCGTGGCCGGCAACCACCAGGGCGCCATCCCGGACGGTCAGCTGTGCAGCGGCGGCCGCACCCAGAGTGGCCGGTACAACGCGCTCGACACCGTCGGCGCGTGGAAGACCGTGCCGGTCACCAACAACTTCCGGGTCAAGTTCTTCGACCAGGCCAGCCACGGCGCCGACTACATCCGGGTGTACGTGACCAAGCAGGGTTTCAACGCGCTCACCTCGCCGCTGCGCTGGAGCGACCTGGAACTGGTCGGCCAGATCGGCAACACCCCGGCCAGCCAGTGGACGCGTGAGGTGGACGGCGTGTCCATCCAGATCCCGGCGAACGCGCCGGGCCGCACCGGCCGGCACATCGTCTACACCATCTGGCAGGCCAGCCACCTGGACCAGTCCTACTACCTGTGCAGCGATGTGGACTTCGGCGGGTCCGGCCCGACCACCCCGCCGACCAGCACCCCGCCGACGAGCACCCCGCCCACCAGCACGCCGCCGACGAGCACGCCGCCGACCAGCCCGCCGCCGACCACGCCGAACCCGGCCGGCGGCTGCACCGCGACGTACGCGATCACCGGTTCGTGGGGCGGCGGCTTCCAGGCCGACGTGAAGGTGACGAACAACAGCGGCTCGCCGATCCGCGGCTGGTCGGTGAGCTGGAACTACCAGAACGGCCAGCAGGTCAGCTCGGCGTGGAACGCCACTGTCACCACGAGCGGAACACTGGTGACGGCACGAAACGCCGCCTACAACGGCTCACTCGCGCCGGGTGCGAGCACCTCGTTCGGCTTCACCGGCTCGGCCGGTGCGACGAACCCGGTGCCCAGCATCGTGTCCTGTACGACGACCACCTGACGCCGGTCTTCCCGGTCGGGGCCCTGCTCGACACCCGCTGGGGTGTTAAGCGGGGCCCCTTCCTCTACCGCAGGCGTTAAGAAGGTGCCCTTCCTTTCACACCAGGCAGTTCACGATGTCGGCCACCGAGCGGCGGCGGCCGGTGTAGAACGGGATCTCCTCCCGCACGTGCCGCCGGGCGCCGGAGGCGCGCAGGTCACGCATCAGGTCCACGATCCGGTGCAGCTCGTCGGCCTCGAAGGCGAGCATCCACTCGTAGTCGCCGAGCGCGAACGACGCGACCGTGTTGGCCCGTACGTCCGGGTAGCCGCGGGCCATCTTGCCGTGCTCGGCCAGCAGCTCGCGCCGCTCCGCGTCGGGCAGCAGGTACCACTCGTACGAGCGCACGAACGGGTAGACGCACAGGTAGGGGCGCGGCTGCTCGTCGGCGAGGAACGCCGGGATGTGGCTCTTGTTGAACTCGGCCGGGCGGTGCAGCGCCATCTGCGACCAGACCGGGGTGAGCGCCCGGCCCAGCGTGGTGCGGCGGAACCGCAGGTACGCGTCCTGCAGCGCGTCGCTGGACGACGAGTGCCACCAGATCATCAGGTCGGCGTCGGCGCGCAGCCCGGCCACGTCGTACGTGCCCCGGACCGTGACGTCCTTGCCGGCCAGCTCGGTGAAGAGCGACTCGACCTCGTCGACGACGTTCTCCCGCAGCGACGGCAGCGGGCTGGTGGCCCGGTACACCGACCACATCGTGTAACGGATGGTCTCGTTGAGCTCCCGCAGCCGCGCCGCGTTGGTCTGCTCGGTCATGCTGCCGATCCTTCCAGTGCCGTGATGATCTCTTCGGCCGCCGTCTCGCCGGAGCGGACGCACACCGGGATGCCGACGCCGTCGTAGCCGGCCCCGGCCACCGCAAGCGTCGGGTACGCGGCGCGCAGCGCCGCCCGGACCGCCGTGACCCGGGCGGTGTGCCCGGGCGTGTACTGGGGCAGCGCGCCGCCCCACCGCTGCACGTGCCGGGCCACCGGCGTCGGCAGCGGCGCGCCGAGCACCGCCGACAGCTCCCGGTGCACCGCGTCGGCCAGGTCGTCGTCGGTGAGCTGCAGCGACGTCTCGTCGCCGTACCGGCCGACCGAGGCGCGCACCAGCGCCAGCCCGTCCGGCCGCCGCAGGTGCCCCCACTTGGTGGTGAAGAACGTGGACGCCTTGATCGTCAGCCCCTCACCGGCCGGCACCAGGAAGCCGGACAGCTCCGGCAGGGCCGGACCGGGCAGGGCCAGGGTGATCAGGGCGACGCTGGCGTAGTCGAGCGCACCGACAGTGTCGGCCGCCTCGGGCGCGGCGGCGGCGAGCAGCCGGGCGGCCGGGCGGGCCGGCACCGCGAGCAGCACCGCGTCGGCCTCGACGTGCTCGGCGTCGCGGGTCGGCCCGACGGTGAGCCGCCATCCGGCCGGGGTGCGGCGCAGCTCGCGTACCGCGGCGCCGCGCCGGATCGTCGCGCCGCTCGCCGTCGCCGCCGCCTCGACAAGCGTGCTCAGCCCACCGGCGAGGGTGCCGAAGACCGGGGCGCCGGGCGCGCGCGGCGCGGCGGCCTGCGCGGCGCGTACCGCACCGACGAGCGTGTGCTCGGCGCGTGCCGCGCGGGCCAGCGCCGGCATCGTGGTGACCAGCGACAGGTCGTCGGCCCGCCCCGCGTACACGCCGCCGAGCATCGGGTCCACGAGGCGGTCCACCACCGCGTCACCGAGACGCTTGCGGACCAGCTCGCCGACCGAGGTGTCCTCACCGTCGGCCAGCAACGGGTGGCCCGCGTCGCGGTCGGCGTCCGCGGCCGGCGGCGCGACCGCCGCCACCTTCTCCAGATCCCCGGGTACGCCGACGAGCGTCCCGCCCGGCACCGGGCGCAACGTGCCGTCGACGAGCAGGGCGGCCTGCCCGACGGTCGGGTGCACGATCGCCTCGGCCAGGCCGAGGCGCCGGGCCAGCGTCACCGCCGCCGACTCGCCACCGGCCGGGTCGCGCATCAGGAACGACTCCGCGCCGAACTCGACCGGCCCGCCTGCGAGCTCACCGGTGAACAGCTTGCCGCCGAGGCGGCCGGACTGCTCGTACACGGTGACCGCGGTGCCCTCGGGAGCGCTGTCGCGCAACCGGACGGCGGCGGCCAGCCCGGTGATCCCGCCACCGACGATCGCCACCCGCCACGGTCGCACCACTGTCGCCTCCTAGCGCTCCGGTCGCGCGGTCAGCTCGTGCACCAGCGCGACCACCCGGGTCAGCACCTCGGGGTCGGTCTCCGGCAGGACGCCGTGGCCGAGGTTGAACACGTGGCCGGGAGCGGCCCGGCCCTGCTCGACGATGCGCCGCACCTCGGTCTCCACCACCGGCCAGGGCGCGAGCAGCACGGTCGGGTCGAGGTTGCCCTGCACCGCCTTGTCCGGCCCGATCCGGCCGGTGGCGACGTCCAGCGGCGTACGCCAGTCCACGCCCACCACGTCGGCGCCGGCCTCGCCCATCGCGCCGAGCAGCTCGCCGGTGCCCACCCCGAAGTGGATCCGCGGCACGCCGGAGTCAGCGAGCCCGCCCAGCACGTACGTCGAGTGCGGCAGCACGAAGCGGCGGTAGTCGGCCTCGGAGAGCGCGCCGGCCCACGAGTCGAACAGCTGCACCGCGGAGACCCCGGCGTCGATCTGCACCTGGAGGAACGCCAGCGTCACCTCGGCCAGCCGGGCGCACAGCGCGTGCCACAGGTCCGGGTCGCCGTACATCAGCGCCTTGGTCTTGGCGTGGGTACGCGACGGCCCGCCCTCGACCAGGTAGCTGGCGAGCGTGAACGGGGCGCCGGCGAAGCCGATCAGCGGGGTGTCGGCCAGCTCGACGACGAGCTGGCGGACCGCCTCGTCCACGTACGACACCTCGTCGCGGCCGATCGGGGAGATCCGCTCGACGTCGGCGGCGGTACGGATCGGCTCGGCCACCACCGGGCCGGTGCCGGGCACGATGTCCAGGTCGATGCCGGCCGCGGCGACCGGCACCACGATGTCGCTGAACAGGATCGCCGCGTCCACGCCGTGCCGGCGCACCGGCTGGAGCGTGATCTCGGTGACCAGGTCCGGCCGGCGGCAGGACTCCAGCATCGGCACGTTCGCCCGGATCTCGCGGTACTCCGGCAGCGACCGGCCGGCCTGGCGCATGAACCAGACCGGCGTGTGCGGGCCCGGCTCGCGCCGGCAGGCGCGCACGAAGGGCGAGTCGGCCGGCCCGCCGCGGCGGGGTTCTCCGTCTCGGGCGGCAGTGCCCGTGGTGTCGGTGGTCATCGCGGCAATCGTGCCACGCCCCCGGCAGGCGCCCGCGCTCACCGTCCGCATTTGTGACGTAGAAGGAAGGGCCCCCGCTTAACGCCTCCGGTAGAGGAAGGGCCCCTTCTTAACCGTCGATCACCCGGCGCGCCGTCGCGCGCCGTACGGTGGGCGCGCATAGGCTGCCCGCATGGCCCCCCCGATCGCGCTCCCGGAAACGTTCGCTCGCGCGGTCGCGGGGCTGCGGTCGGCGACACCCCGCCCGGAGATCATCCTGGAGGAGGTCGGCGCGCCCCAGCGGCTGGCCCCGTTCGCGTTCGCGCTCTCCGCCGCCGTGATGCGCGACGACGACGAGGTGGCCACCGGCCGGCTGATCCTGCTGCACGACCCGGCCGGGCACGAGGCGTGGCAGGGCACGTTGCGGCTGGTCACGTACGTCACCGCCGAGCTTGAGGTCGACCTGGCCAGCGACCCGCTGCTGCCGGGCGTCGGCTGGACCTAGCTGACCGACGCGCTGGACGCGCAGGGCGCCGGGCACCGGGCGATCGGCGGCACCGTCACCCAGACGCTCTCCACCCGGTTCGGCGAGCTGGCCGGGCCGCCCGCCGCCGGTGACATCGAGATCCGCGCCTCCTGGACGCCGCTGCGCGCCGACCTGGGTCCGCACCTGCTCGGCTGGTGCACGCTGCTGGCCTCCACGGCCGGCCTGCCGCCGCCCGGCGTCACCGCGCTGCCCCGGCGTTCCGCCGGCGCCGCCTGACCGCACCCGGCCGGATACGCGAAGGCCGCCCCGGCGAACCGGGGCGGCCTCGGGCGAGCACAGGTCAGAGATAGTTCTCGGCCTCGTCGCAGACCTTGTCCAGACCCTTGTTCGCCGCCTCGAAGGCAGCCCGGTCGCCACGCGACGCGGCGGCGATGGCGGTGGTCAGCTTGTCCAGGCAGCTCGCGATGACCTTCTTCTGCCGGGCCTGCTCGTCCCGGTCGTTCTTGGTGCCGGTCAGGTCCTGCTGGGTGTCCGACAGCCGCTCCTGCACCGTCTTCAGCTCACCCTTGAGCTTCTCGATCTCCTGCTGGTTCGCCGAGATGGTGCCGTCGCGCTGGCTGACCAGCCGCTGGGACTTGTCCAGCTCGCCGTTCGTGGAGACGTACAGGAAGGTCATCACGCCGCCGAAGACGAACAGCAACGCGGCGACGAGGCCGAGGACCAGCGGGGCCCACTTCCGGCCGCCGCCGGCGGGCGCGCCGCCGGCCGGTCCGTAGGGGCCGGGCGGCCCGGACATCGGCGGCGGGCCGTAGCCGGGGCCGGACACCGGCGGGGCGGACAGCGGCGGGGCCGACAGCGGCTGCGGGTAGCCGGGGCCGGAGACCGGCGGTACGGAGACCGGCGGCGCCGACATCGGCGGGGGCACCGGAGCGGCGCCCGGCGCGTAGCCCGGCTGGCCGGGCGCGGCGGGCTGGTATCCGCCGTACCCGGGTGCGCCGTCGGGCGCGGTGGGCTGGTGCAGGGTCGGGGCGGGCTGGTTCGGGTCGTGCTGCTGGGGCGCGGGCCGGCTGCCGTACACGTTGCCGTAGACCGTGCCCCCCGGCGCCGGGGGCGGGTTGTCGCCCCCGGCCGGTGGGTAGGACATGTCGTTCCTCCAGATGAGCTGGTCCCCCGCGGGGTGGCCCGATGGGCCGGGGTCGATGCGCTGCGGTCGCCCCACACCGGCGTGGGCGACCGGTCAGCAGAGGCGGAACCGGTCGCAGGCGGTCTTGATCGGCACCGCCAACCCGATGCCCTCGGCGTTGCGGGCCTTGGCCGTGGCGATGCCGACGACCTCCTTGGCGCCGTTGATCACCGGGCCGCCGGAGTTACCGGGGTTGATCGGCGCGTCGAACTGGATCACCGGGCCGCCGCCGCGCTCGTCTTCGCGGAACGCGCTGACCACGCCCGTGGTGACGCTGTCCTGCAACCCGAGCGGCGCGCCGACCACGATGATCTGCTGGCCGGGCCGCACCGGATCACTGGCCGCGACCAGACCGGCGAACTTGGCGGTGGTGCGCAACTGCGCCAGGTCCTTGTCCTTGTCGGTGGCGATGATCGTCGCCTCGAACCGCTGGTCCTTGCGCTCCAGGAACACCTTGCGCTCACCGGCGGTGAAGACCGACTCGACCACGTGGAAGTTCGTCAGCAGCGTGGTGCCGCCGCCGGACGGGGCCTTGCCGACGGCGAACGCCGTACCGGTGAACTGCCCGGCCCGCACCCGGAACACGCTCGGCAGCACCGCGCTGGCCACCGCCTCCGGGTTGAAGGCGGCTCCGGCCTGCTTCTCCAGGCTGCCGGCGCGCTGCTCCAGGCCGTCGAGCCGGCTGGCGTCCGCGCCCTGCCCCTCGGCCATCCGCTTGTCGGCGGCGGCGAGCCGGTCGTCGAGCCGGTAGATCTGGTACGCCTGCACGCCGCTGACCACCGCCAGCACGGCGGCCAGGGCCAGCGCCACCACCGCGAGCCGGCTGCGCCGGGGGGCGCGCTCCGGCGGGCCGAGCGGCGCGCCGAAGCCGGAGACCTGCTGACCCGGGTACGCCGCCGGCTGGGCGGGGTAGGACGGCGCGGACACCGGCTGGCCCGGATAGGCGGGCGCGGAGACCGGCCGGCCCGGGTAGGACGAGCCGGAGCCGGACGGGGCGCCGGAGTGCCGGTCCGCGTACGGCGACGAGGCCTGGCCCGGGAACGACTGTGAACCGGCGGGCGCCTGGCCCGGGTAGGCCGGGGCGGACTGGGCCGGTGCCGAGCCGTAGGAGGACTGCCCCGGCTGGGCCGACGGCGTGCCGTAGGAGGACTGACCCGGCTGGGCCGGCGCGCCGCCGAACGACGACGGGCCCGGCTGGGACGGCGCGGCGCCGAACGACGGCTGGGACGGCGCGGGCGGGGTCGCGAGACCCGACGACGCTGAGTAGGCGGCCGACGGCGACGCCCCGGCCGCGTCGGCGCGGCCCGGGTAACCGGCGGACGGCGGCGCGGCGGCCCGCGCCGGATAGCCCGCGCCCGAAGACGGGGCGGGGTAGCTCGTGCCCGAGGACGCCGGGTAGCTCCCCCCGGACGATCCCGGGTAGCTCGCGCCCGGCGACGTGGTCGGGTAGCTCGCGCCCGGCGAGGGGGCCGGGTAGCCCGTGCCCGGCGCCGCGTGGCCTCCGGTGCCGGCGCCGCTCCACGACGCACCGCTACCGCCCGCTGCCGACCCGGGCACAGTCGGCCCGGACAGCGGAGCCGGACCGCCGGGCGGGTCGAAGCGTGGCGGCAGCGGGCCCGGCCGATCGGCCGTCGGGTCACCGCCCTGCCCCGGCACGCCGTCGCCGGTTCCGTACCCGCCTGTCATGCTCGACCGTCCTCCCCGTCGGCTTCGCCGACGCCCCCGACCGCTGTCGTCCGGCCCTGTGCGCCGCTCGCGGCTCGATGGACCGTACCGGCGGAAACGGGCTTTGTCTCCCCCGCTGTCCGACCCTCTCACGGCCCCGCAACCCGGTTCGTTCCGGACACCTGACGGACACCGCGCCGACACGCGCCGGACCGGCTGCGCACACCGGATCGTCCGGCCTACTAGGGTTGTCAGGTGACCGACGAACCACCCCTGCGCCGTCGGGCCGCCGAAAGCCGTACGGGAGAGGTCTCCGCCGATCCGACGTCGGCCCTGCCGGAGCCGGCGGACGCGGGGACCGAGACCGAGCCGGGCGCGGCCGTCCCCCTGACCGCGCCGCGCGACGGCACGCCCGCCCCGGTGGCCACACCGGCCGAGTTGAACGAGGTCGTGGCCCGTTTCGCGGGCGGCACCGGCCCGGTGGCCCTGGACGCCGAACGCGCCTCCGGCTACCGCTACAGCCAGCGCGCCTACCTGGTGCAGTTGCGCCGCGTCGGCGCCGGCACCGCGCTCATCGACCCGCTGCCGCTGCCCGACCTGTCCGCCCTCGACGAGGCGATCGCCGAGACCGAGTGGGTGCTGCACGCGGCCAGCCAGGACCTCGCCTGCCTGGCCGAGCTGGGTCTGCGCCCGCGCCGGCTGTTCGACACCGAACTGGCCGCCCGGCTGGCGGGATTCGAGCGGGTCGGCCTGGCCGCGCTGACCGAACAGCTGCTCGGGTTCAGCCTGGAGAAGCACCACTCCGCCGCGGACTGGTCCAGCCGGCCGCTGCCGGAGTCCTGGCTGACGTACGCGGCGCTGGACGTCGAGCTGCTGGTGGACCTGCGCGACGCGCTGGACGAGGAGCTGGGGCGGCAGGGCAAGTCCGGCTGGGCGGCGGAGGAGTTCGACGCGCTGGTGCGCAACGGCGCCCGTCCGCCGCGCGTGCGCGCCGAGCCGTGGCGGCGCACGTCCGGCATCCACCGGGTACGCGGCGCGCGCGCCCAGGCCCGGGTGCGGTCCCTCTGGTACGCGCGGGACCAGATCGCCGCCCGCCGGGATGCCGCGCCGGGCCGGGTGCTGCCCGACTCGGCCATCGTGGCCGCCGCCGAGCTGGACCCGAAGGACGAGAAGACGCTGCTCACGCTCCCCGGTTTCGGTGGGCGCTCGGTGCGCCGGCTGGCACGTACCTGGCTGGCGGCGCTCGACGACGCGCGTCAGTTGCCGGACGACGCGCTGCCGGTGAGCCCGACGGTGGAAGGGCCGCCTCCGCCGCACCGTTGGGCCGAGCGTGACCCGGTGGCGGCCGGGCGGCTGGCCCGGGCCCGGGAGGTGGTGGTCGGCACCGCCGCGGCGCACCGGCTGCCGGCGGAGAACCTGATCGCGCCGGACTCGATCCGCCGGCTGGCGTGGCAGCCGCCGGAGGAGATCACCGACGACACCGTCGCGGAGGCGCTGCGCGCCTTCGGCGCTCGGGAGTGGCAGATCGGGCTGCTGCTGCCCGCTCTTACCGAGGCGCTGCGCACCCCCCAGCAGTAACGTCGGTGGCAGGTGTGAGGTGGGCCACGCGGGGGGTGGTGCCGCGTTTGGTTACTGGCGAGTAGCATCCGGGGAAATGCCCGTGCCGAGGGAGGCTCCAAGTGCCCCGTGAAGTCCGGGATGTCGTCTTCGTCGACGGCGTCCGTACCCCGTTCGGCAAGGCGGGTGGGATGTACGCCAACACCCGCGCCGACGATCTGGTGATCCGCTGCATCCGCGAGCTGATGCGCCGCAACCCGCAACTGCCGCCGGAGAAGGTGGAGGAGGTGGCGATCGCCGCCACCACCCAGATCGGTGACCAGGGCCTGACCATCGGCCGTACCGCCGCCCTGCTGGCCGGCCTGCCCAAGACCGTGCCGGGCTTCGCCATCGACCGGATGTGCGCCGGCGCGATGACCGCCGTCACCACCGTGGCCAGCGGCATCGCCATGGGCGCGTACGACGTCGCGATCGCCGGCGGCGTCGAGCACATGGGCCGCCACCCGATGGGTGAGGGCGTCGACCCCAACCCGCGCATCGTCGCGGAGAAGCTCGTCGACCCGTCCGCCCTGGTGATGGGCTCCACCGCGGAGAACCTGCACGACCGGGTCCCGCACATCACCAAGGAGCGCACCGACGCGTTCGCGCTGGCGTCGCAGCAGAAGACCGCCAAGGCGTACGCCAACGGCAAGCTCCAGGGCGACCTGGTGCCGGTGGCGGTGCGCGACCCGGAGGCGGGCTGGGGCCTGGCCACAGTGGACGAGGCGCCCCGCGACACCTCGATGGAGAAGCTGGCCGGGCTGAAGACCCCGTTCCGGCCACACGGGAAGGTCACCGCGGGTAACGCGGCCGGCCTGAACGACGGCGCTACCGCCGCGCTGCTGGTGGCCGAGGAGACCGCTCGTGAGCTGGGCCTGCCGGTCGGCATGCGCCTGGTGTCGTTCGGCTTCGTCGGCGTCGAGCCCGAGGTGATGGGCGTCGGCCCGATCCCGTCGACCGAGAAGGCGCTGCGCATCGCCGGCCTCAGCATCGACGACATCGGCCTGTTCGAGCTGAACGAGGCGTTCGCGGTGCAGGTGCTCGCCTTCCTCGACCACTTCGGCATCGCCGACGACGACCCGCGGGTCAACCAGTGGGGCGGCGCGATCGCCATCGGTCACCCGCTCGCGTCCTCCGGCGTCCGGCTGATGACCCAGCTCGCCCGCCAGTTCGCCGAGCACCCCGAGGTCCGCTACGGCCTCACCGCCATGTGCATCGGCATCGGCATGGGCGGCACCGTGATCTGGGAGAACCCGCACTGGGAGGGTGGAGACAAGTGAGCCTCGCCGCACCGAACGAGGTCGTCACCAAGGCGCTGCTGCGCCAGGTGGCCGTACCCGGGCTGGACCGGCCCGCCGCCCTCATCACGCTGGACAACGGCTTCGACCACACCAAGCCGAACACCTTCGGCCCGGCCGGTCTGACCAGCCTGGACGAGGCGATCACCGCCGCGCTGGCGGCGGAGCCGGCGTTCATCGCGGTCACCGGCAAGCCGTACATCTTCTGCGTGGGCGCGGACATCACCAGCCTGCCCGCGCTGGAGAACCGCGAGCAGGCGCTGGAGATCGGCCGGCTCGGCCACCGCGTCTTCGCCCGGCTCAAGGACAGCGCCGTCCCCACCTTCGCGTTCGTCAACGGCGCGGCGATGGGCGGCGGCCTGGAGCTGGCGCTGCACTGCCACTACCGGACGCTGTCGGCGGGCGCGGCGGCGCTGGCGCTGCCCGAGGTCTCGCTCGGCCTGATCCCCGGCTGGGGCGGTACGCAGCTGCTGCCGAACCTGATCGGCATCCCGGCCGCCACCCAGGTGATCATTCAGAACCCGCTGATGCAGAACAAGATGCTCAAGCCGAAGCAGGCGGCCGAGATGGGCATCGCGGACGTGCTGCTGGAGCCGGCCGACTTCCTGGAGCGGTCGCTGGAGTGGGCCGCCGGCGTGGTCCGGGGCGAGGTCGCCGTGACCCGCCCCGAGGTCGACAAGGACATGTGGGCGGGCGTGCTCTACTTCGCCCGGCAGACCCTCGACCAGCGCCTGCACGGCGCGGTCCCGTCCGCGTACAAGGCGCTGGACCTGCTGGAGACGGCGAAGGACGCCGACTTCGCCACCGGCACCGCGGCGGAGGACGAGGCCCTCGCGGACCTGGTCTTCTCCGAGGAGCTGCGCAGCGGCCTGTACGCCTTCGACCTGGTGCAGCGGCGGGCCAAGCGCCCGGCCGGCGCGCCGGACAAGGGCCTGGCCCGCCCGGTCACCAAGGTCGGCATCGTCGGCGCCGGCCTGATGGCCAGCCAGCTCGCGCTGCTGTTCGCCCGGCGGCTGCAGGTGCCGGTCGTGATGACCGACCTGGACCAGTCGCGGGTGGACAAGGGTGTCGGCTATGTGCACACCCAGATCGAGAAGGCCGTCAGCAAGGGCCGGATGGACAAGGGCACCGCGGCCAAGCTGTACGGCCTGGTCAGCGGCTCGGTCGACAAGTCCGTCTTCGCCGACGCCGACTTCGTCATCGAAGCCGTGTTCGAGGACCTGGGCGTCAAGAAGCAGGTCTGGGCCGAGCTGGAGAAGATCGTCAAGCCGGAGGCGGTGCTCGCCACCAACACCAGCTCGCTGTCCATCACCGAGATGGCCGCCGACCTGGAGCACCCGGAGCGGGTGGTCGGCTTCCACTTCTTCAACCCGGTCGCGGTGCTGCCGCTGCTGGAGATCGTCCGCGGCGAGCGGACCGACGACGCCACGCTGGCCACCGCGTTCGCTGTCGGCAAGCAGCTCAAGAAGTCGTCGGTGCTGGTCAAGGACGCCCCGGCGTTCGTGGTGAACCGGCTGCTGACCCGCTTCCTCGGCACCGTGTTCGCGGCCGTCGACCAGGGCACCCCGCTGGACGTGGCGAACAGCGCGCTGGACCCGCTGGGCCTGCCGATGCGTCCGCTGGCGCTGCTGCAGCTCGTCGGGCCGGCCGTGGCGTACCACGTCGGCGGCACCCTGCACGAGGCGTTCCCGGACCGGTTCGGCGTCAGCGAGAACCTCAAGCGGATCGCCGACTCGGGCCAGCCGATCGTGGTCGACGACCAGATCAACGACGAGGTGGCGAAGCTGCTGGTGGTCGGCGACGAGCCGCTCACCGCCGAGCAGGTGCGGCAGAACGCGCTGGACGCGCTGGCGCAGGAGATCCGGCTCATGCTCGACGAGGGCGTCGTCGCCGAGGCGCAGGACATCGACCTGTGCATGATCCTCGGCGCCGGCTGGCCGTTCCACCTGGGCGGCGTGACGCCGTACCTGGACCGGACCGGCACCTCCGAGCGGGTGACCGGCAAGCGGTTCCTGCCGCGCGGCGTGGCCAGCCTGCGCTGACCGATACCGCATCGATCGCGGTGGTCGGGCTGTCCGAGACGGACGCCCGGCCACCGCGATCGGCGTTTCGCGGGCAGGTCACGGGTCGGATGCGGTTTCGTCCCACCGGCCTTCCACGGACAGCGGCATGTCGGTGCTCCTGGCTACGATCACGCCTTCAGTTTTCTCACAGGAGCTGCCTACATGTCCCAGCCGCCGTCCAATCCCTACCCCGGCCACTACCCGCCGCCCCAGCACCAGCCCGGCGGCTTCCAGCCGCCCCAGCAGCCGCAGTACGGCGGTGGCTACCCGCAGGCTCCGCAGCAGCCCCAGTACGGCGCTGACTACCCGCAGATCCCGCAGCAGCCCCAGTACGGCAACCAGTTCGGCGCGCCGGTCCCGCCGAAGAAGTCCGGCGTCGGCAAGATCCTGCTGATCGTCCTCGCGGTGGTCCTGGTGCTCTGCGTCGGTGGCGGCATCGTCACCTGGCTCGTCACCAAGGACACCGTCGGCGAGGTGGTCACCGCCACCAAGACCCGGGTGGTCGAGCCGCAGACGCTCGGCGGCCGGCCGAAGGTCACCGACCCGCAGCTGCAGAACGCCGCGACGCAGATGAAGGCCTCGCTCAGCAAGGACGTGCCGGACGCGACGAGCACGGCCGGCGCCTTCTACGGCAACCCGGAGAAGAAAGACCTGGTCATGATCGTCGCCGTGTCCGGCGTCATGGCCGACCCGAAGAAGGAACTGGACGACGCCGCCACGGCGGTCACGCCGGACCTGGCCACCAAGGACTTCAAGACGGTCGACCCGGGCCCGCTTGGCGGCGACGCCAAGTGCTCCGACGGCAAGGCCTCGGGTGAGCAGGTGGCCGTCTGCATCTGGGCCGACCGGGGCAGCCTCGGCATGGTGGTCGTCTACTTCAAGTCCGCGGCCGAGCTCCAGAAGGAGTTCGTCACGATGCGCGGCGAGATCGAGAAGCAGGGCTGACACCGCTACGCACCGGGCCCCCGCCGCGACGGCGGGGGCCCGGTGTCGTTTCCGGATCAGGCGGACTCGGCCCGTTCGGCAGGGCTCCGGCAGACGCAGAACTCGTTGCCCTCGGGGTCGGCAAGGACCACCCAGCCACTGCCGTCCGGCCGGCGCCGGTCGGCCACCAGCGTGGCGCCGAGGTCACGCAGCCGCGCCACCTCCTCGTCGCGGGTGCCCTCGGCCGCGTGCAGGTCGATGTGGAACGCGCCCTTGCCGTGCCGCTCGCCCACCCGGACGAACAACAGGTCGGGGCCGTCGCCGGCGGGCGCGGCGAGGACCGCCTCCGGGTCGTCCGGGTGGTCGTCGTCGGCGAGCCGGCGGTCGAGCACCCGGGCCCACCATCCGGCGAGGGTGTACGGGTCGTCGGATTCGACTGTCACGCAATGGAACTGTGCACTCATCGGTGCTTCCTCCTGTGGGGTACGCGCCCCGGCGGAGTGGGAACGTCAGCGGGGAACGCGGGGCGCGGGACGGTTCACGAAAGACATCGACCACACCCCCTTCCACCTCATCGGGCTGACCGGTTGATCATTCCACCGCCCTCCGGCGCCGGCAACCCCGCCCCGCCGCAAGGAAGGGCCCCTTGTTAACAGCTGCGTGTTAACAAGGGGCCCTTCCTCTACCGGAGGCGTTAAGAAGGTGCCCTTCCTTACGGGCCGACGAACACCGCCTTCGCGCGCCAGTCGACGCCGTCGACCGCCGGGCCGCTGCGCACGGTGAACGTCGCGGCCGGCACGCCGTTCACCCAGTCGGTGGCGGCCAGGTCACCGGTGTTGCGGTTGACCTTGTACAGCGTGCCGCCGGAGACGAAGACCGCGCCCGCGTCGGCGAACCCGCTCGCCCCGGACACCGTGAACCGGTCGGCGCCGACGACGCCGCTGTCCGGGGTGAACCAGCGCCAGAACAGTCCGTTCTGCCCGTTGAGCGTGTAGTAGAGCCGCCCGCCGGAGAAGAACATGCCGGTCACGTTCGGGATCTCGGCGTAGAAGCCGGTGGTCGCGCCGACGTACGTCTGCCCGGTCGGCCCGGAGTTGGTGATCACGTTGTCCCAGTACGGGTCGTGGTACGGGTCCACCAGTTCCGGCGTGCCGAACGTGGTGCCGTTGAACGTACGCCGCCACAGCGCGCCGTCGGCGCCGTAGAACACCGTCCCGCCGACCCAGAACGCGTTGCGCGCGCCCGCCCAGACGGTGCCGTCCGGGTCGGTCACCGGGTCCGGCGCGCCGACCGTGCTCTGCCCGTCGTACGAGCGCACCTGCACCGGCGAGCTGGCCGGGGCGGGCGGGGGCCCGGTCTTGACGATCTCGACGGCGTTCACCAGCGGGTTCTCCCGCACGTGGCGGAACTCCACGTCGATCGAGCCGTCGCTGACCACCGTGAACTCCCGCATGGTGCCCACGTTGTGCCCGGCGGTGGCGGACAGGTCGAGGTCGTCGAGGACGACAGCACCCTCCAGCGCCACGTCGAAGATCCGCGTGCCGGCGTTGGCGGTGCCCGCGTACCGGTTGGCCATGTAGAGCCGCACGTGCACCTCGGTGCCGTTGGGCACCGGGAACTGCCAGGTCATCTCCGCGCCGCCGGACGGGTCGTACCGCTCGTGGTTGTAGAGCTCGACCGGGGTGCCGGCCGGCACCGCCGAGTCCAGGCTCGCGGCGGTGGTGTAGCTGGAGACGCTGCTGCCGGTGTTGTGGTACGGGCTGGGGCTGGAGCTGGTGTCGGCCGCCCAGTCCGGCCCGCCGTCGGTGGCGGCGATCGACCAGCCGCCGGCGTTCACCCGGTACAGCACGTTCGTCGGCTGCGGCAGGCCCGCCTGGTAGACGTTGCCGGGCAGGGTGGCCGTGGTGGTGGGGTGCACCGCCGTCCCGCCGGCCAGCGGGAAGAACGCGATCCGCTCCCGGCGGTACTGGAAGTTGCCGATCCACAGCGTGTCGCCGCCGACCCAGAGCCCGGTCGGCGTGACGAGCATCTCGGAGGCGCCGATGCCGCGCGGGTGGCGGCCGGGGTTCCAGGACAGCGGCAGGCCGTTGGCCGGGTCGAGCGCGGCGATGCTGGCCCGGCCGACCGCGCCGGCCCGGGCGTTGTCGGTGCCGGTGGTGTTGTTGAGCCAGCGGAGGTGGCCGCCGACGTAGACCGCCTCTTCGCTGATGCCGACGGACAGGAACGTGTCGCCGCCGCTGTAGTCGACCCAGGTCGGCTGGAGAGCGGAGCCGGTCGCGCCGGCCTCCCAGCGGGCCGCGGTGTCGCAGAGCGTTCCGCTGTACGGCGCGCCGGTGGTGACCACCACGAAGTAGCTGTTGTCCGGGGAGAACGCGACGTCACGGACGTACGAGTCGAAGGACTGCCACTTGCAGCGCGGCGTGTAGCGGGCCGTGTTCCAGTCCGCGACGGTGGCGGCGGTGGCACCCAGGTCGATCTTGACGATCTGGTCGTGCAGCACCCCGTCGGCCTTCTTGAAGTTGCCGATGACGACGAGCTGCGTGCCGTCCGGGGAGACGGCGAGCTTCTCCGCGCCGACGCCGGCCTTGGCGCCGCTGACCCCGTCCCAGTTGTGGTTCTCGGTCAGCGTGGTGGTGAGGTAGCTGTCCACGGCGCCGGTGGTGGCGTTGAGCGACGCCAGTCCGCCGCGCGGGTTGGGGTTGCCGGCCGTGGTGAAGATGCCGCCGACCAGCAGCCGGTTGCCGACCAGCGCGATGTCCTTGATGAGCCCGTTGAACGCGGGCGGCGCGAAGCTGGTGACGACCGCCCCGGTGTTGACGTCTAGCAGGGCCACCTTGCGCCGGGTCACGCCGTTGACGGTGTTGAACTTGCCGGCGACGAAGACCGTGTTCGCCGTGGGCCCGCCCGTGACCGCTGTCACCTCGTTGTCGAGCGTGGGCGCGAACGCGGTGTCCACCGTGCCGGTGGCCTTGTCGAACGCGAGCAGGTAGTCGCGGGGGATGTCGACGTCGGAGTTGCGGTTCTGCACACGGGTGAAGGAGCCGCCCGCGATGATCTTCGTACCGGCGTCGTGGATCGCGTCGACCGAGCCGTCCTGGACGTCGGGCGAGGCCGTGGAGGGGACGGTGTGGACCACTTTGTCGTGGCCGGGCGCGGCGGCGGCCGCGGGCGTGGCCGGAGAGAGGCCGACGACGGTGAGGGCGCCGGCGGTGAGTACCGCGAGAAGACGGCGGCGGCGCGGGGCCGAGAGGTGGGTCACGGGCAGCTCCGGTGGGTGAGCAGGGTGAGGCGTCGCTGCGCTTACTCTCCGTTGATCACCGCTCCGCGTCCAGCGTGAGCCGAGCATTCTGCCCGACCACCGTGCCGCCGGGGGCCGACCACCGCCGGGTCCGGCCAGGACAGCCGAGGCTGTCCGCACGAAAAGGTGAGGCCGCCTCACCGGCCGGACGGGTCGGGATGGGCGGTCAGGTGGCCGCGGGCGGGTCGGCCGACGGAAGCGTGACGGTCACCTCCAGGCCGCCACCGGGCTGGGCGACCGCCTTCACCGTGCCGCCGTGCGCGTCGCAGACGGCCCGCACGATCGACAGGCCGAGCCCGGAGCCGCGAGCACCGGTGCGTTCCTGGCCGCCGCGCCGGAACGGCTCGAACAGCCCGGGTACGTCGGCGGGGGCGACCTCGAAGCCGGTGTTCCCCACCACCAGCCAGGACCGCTGCCCGTCGGTGCCGGTGCGCACCCAGATCCGCCCGTGCAGGTGGTTGTAGCGGACCGCGTTCTCCACCAGGTTGCCGGCCAGCCGGTCGAGCAGCCCCGGGTCACCGACCACCGGCGCCGGACGCAGCGACGTGTGCACCTTCAGGCCGATCCGCTCGACCTCCCGGGACACCGCGGACAGCGCGTTGGCGGTGCCGACGGCGAGGTCCGACTCCGCGCGCCGGGCCAGCCGCCGGCCGGTCTGGGCCTCGCTGCGGGCCAGCACCAGCAGCGCGTCGACCAGGCCGTTGGCCCGCTCCGAGGCGTCCCGCACCACCCCGGCCATGCGGCGGTACTCGGCGAGGTCGGCGTCGTCGTCGCTGAGCGTCACGTCGATTTCGGTACGCATCACCGCGAGCGGCGTCCGCAGCTCGTGCGAGGCGTTCGCGACGAACCGTTTCTGTGCCTCGAACGCACCGCTGATCCGGTCCAGCATCGCGTCGAACGTCTCCGCCAGCTCGGCCACCTCGTCGTCGGCGCCGGACCAGCCGATCCGCTCGTCGAGCGTGGCCTCGCCGAGCCGGCGCGCGGTGGCTGTCACCTGGTGCAGCGGGCGCAGCGCCCGGCCGGCCACCAGGTACGCCCCGGCCACCCCGACGACGCTGATCGCCACGAGCGCGAGCAGCCCCTTGACCAGCAGTTCCTGCGACGCCGCGTCGACCAGTTGCCGCTGCCACTGCCCGGCGTCGAGGGTGCGGCCGTCGGTGAGCACCACTGTGGTGCCGGGCAGCAGCTCGTCGGTGGGGCGCAGCGCGTCGCGGACCAGCAGCCAGGCCAGCAGCACCAGGATCGCCCCGGCGCCGACCAGCAGGACGCCGTTGAGCAGGGTCAGCCGCAGCCGCAGCGTCGGCCGCACCCGCCGGGTGCCCACGCTCACTGCGTGCGGCCGATCCGGTAGCCCGCCCCGACCACCGTGTCGATGAGCGGCGGGTCGCCCAGCTTCTTGCGCAGCGTCATCACGGTGACCCGGACGATCGTGGTGAACGGGTCGGTGTTGGCGTCCCAGACCCGTTCCAGCAGCTCTTCGCTGGACACCACCGCGCCGCGCGCCTTGAGCAGCTCGGCGAGCACGCCGAACTCCTTGTTGGTGAGGTCGAGCGGCACGCCACCACGGGTGACCACCCGCCGGGCCGGGTCCAGCACCAGGTCGGCCACCTCCAGCACCGGCGGCGCGGCCGGGGTGGCCCGGCGCCCGAGCGCCTGCACCCGCGCCACCAGCTCGTCGAACGCGAACGGCTTGGCCAGGTAGTCGTCGGCGCCGAGCTGCAGCCCCTCCACCCGGTCGGCGACGGTGCCGCTCGCGGTGAGCATCAGCACCCGGGTCAGCGCGCCGGAGGCGGCCAGATCGGCGCAGATCTGGTCGCCGTGCACACCCGGCAGGTCGCGGTCCAGGATCACCACGTCGTACCGGGTGACGAACGCCGCCTCGTGGCCGGCGTCGCCGTCGTACGCGACGTCCACCGCCATCCCGCGCTTGCGCAGCCCGCGCGCGATCGCGTCGGCGAGGTTGCGCTCGTCCTCGACCACCAGTACCCGCATCCCGGCCCTCCCGCCTCGTGACCTCTGACAACCTAGTGCCGCCGGCCAAGCGTGTCGCCGGAGGAGCCGCCCCAGCGGCGCAGTCCGGCTGATCCGCCCGCGCTGTCCACCGAGTCCTCCCCTCCCGTCGGCGAGCTTCGTTACGGTCCGTCAGGTCAGCACCGACATGACGCCGTGTCACGCACTGTTACTGGCGCTCGCCTCCACAACCGAGGCAGCTGCCGAGCTAAAACGCCCTGACCTTTGGAAACGCCGAATCGGCCATTGGGGCAGCCGAGACCCCTCCGCCGACTTTGCCCTGCAGCCAGATACGCATATGTTGCCCGCAGTCACGGATGCGTCGGTGGCTGCAGAGCAAAGTCGACGTAGGGTAGACCCGGCGAGCCCGCGTCACAGTCACCTTCGGTGACCGGAAACCCAAACCGATCAGGCGGGCCAGCGCAACGACGCGCTACGTGCGTCGCAGCGTCGGAGCACGAGTGCCGGCGGGCCGGCTGATAGGCGCAGGTCGGGGTATGGCTTGCCCGGGTCAGAGCGCGGTGACTACCGCGCTGATGGACACGAACGCCGGCAACGGGCTGTCCGCGCCCGACACTCAAGCGGTCCGACTACCCGCCCTCGCCACAGTCGCCCGCAGACTCCCGCGTGTCAGGCACCTCAGTAGCGGTACCTATGAATCGGACCCTGGGGAGACTGAGCTCACGGCTGCTGCGTTGCAGTCCGGTCGGCCACAGGAACCACGATCTCGTCGGGTCGGTGAAGTGCAGTCCGAAGCTTTTGTGAAGCCAGGGCCAGAACTCTTCGTCTCCGGGCAGGGTCGGCAGGCTGAGCGTGAGCACCACGCAAGGCGGTGCGTCCGTCGTGAGGAGATAGGCCTGCTGCGGTGGCGTCGACGGGCCGCCTGCCGGGACACCAACGAGGGTGATCCCGGAGATGGGGACAGGCGATCGGTTCTGAACCTTCAGCCGGCCCGATTGCCCGTCCCGGGGGTAGGTCAACCACCAGAAGGCGACCCGGGAGGCGTATCTCTTCTCGTACCGGTCGCGTTCCAGCTGCGCCATTTCCAGCTGCGTGCGGTTGATTTCCTGTTGGTCCCTGTAGGTGACACCAGCGACTATCAGCGCCGGGATCGCGACCGCGACCGCTAGCAGGCCGGACAGCGCCTGCACCCAGTCGGTGAGCTTTGCCCGCTCGCGCGGCTGACGCGATCCCCCGCGCCGTGGCGGCAGGACGCGACGCCGCGGGCGCTGCCGAACCACCATCTGCTCCCCCAATCTTCCGAGGTCGGTCTACATGGTGGGTCCTGGCGTACGTCCGCCGACACCCTCACCGCCGTTGCACAAAACCTTCGGGTACGCGATGCTCAGCGGCAATGATCGACAAGCACGCGGTCCAGGGGCCGGGCCCACGCCGGGCGGCCTCCCGATGACCGGCCGCGACATCGCGTACCGCCGGTTCCGTTTCCCGGCGGACCGGGACGTGGGCCTCGCCGACGGGCTCACCGCGGGGCAGGACGGGCTGGCGTTCGACGGGGCGCCCGGCCGCCTGACCCACACCGATCCGCACTCCGGGACCACCGCCGAGTACGCCGCCGGGAGCTGGACCTCCCCGGTGACGCCGCTCGGCTTCGCCGCCGTCGAGCTGGTGCCCTCCTGGACCGCGCACACGCCGGCCGGCTGCTGGCTGCGCGTGGAGCTGCGCGGCTGGGCCGGCGACGCGGCCTCCACCGGCTGGTACGAGCTGGGCAACTGGGCCGCCGACGACAGCACGGTGCACCGGGCGTCCGTACCCGGGCAGGCGGACGACCGGGCGCGGGTGGCCGCCGACACGCTGCGGGTGACCGGCGCGACGGTGACCGGCTGGCAGGTGCGGGTGACGCTGCTGCGCCGCCTCGACGCGGCGGACGGCCCGGCGCTGCGCACGATCGGCGTGGTCGCCTCCGCCGACCCGCCCGGCGTCGGACAACGAGCCGGCGCAAGAACCGATGCCGGCGCGGGCGGCGCGCGAGGGCGGGTGCTGGACGTGCCGCGCTACGCGCAGCGGCTGCACGCCACCGGGGAGACCCGCTGGGGCGGCGGTGGAGACTCCTGGTGCAGCCCCACCTGCGTGTCCATGGTGCTCGACTTCTGGGGCGCCGGCCCCACCCCGGACCGGTACGCCTGGGTGACGCCGCCCGGCCCCCGCCCGCGGGTCGTGCACGCCGCCCGGCACTGCTTCGACCACGCGTACGCCGGGGCGGGCAACTGGCCGTTCAACACCGCGTACGCGGCGACGCACGGCGTGGACGCGTTCGTCACCCGGCTGCGTTCGCTGGCCGAGGCGGAACTGTTCGTGGCCGCCGGCATCCCGCTGATCGTCTCGGCGGCGTTCACCGCCGCGCAGGTGCCGGGGCTGGACTACGACACCCGGGGGCACCTCATCGTACTGGCCGGCTTCACCGCCGACGGCGATCCGGTGCTGAACGACCCGTACGCGCCGGACGACGAGCGGGTCCGCCGCACCGTGCCGCGCGCGCCGTTCGAGCATGCCTGGCAGGTGGGCAGCGGCGGCATCGTGTACGTGCTGCGGCCCGAGTCGACGCCCCTGCCGCCGCCACCGGCGCAGGCCAACTGGTGATCAGCGTCCGGCCGGCCAGATCGCCATGCCGCCGGTCGGGCGCAGGCACACCAGCTGCGTACCCGTGTCCGCGCACTCGGACCAGGCGCCGGGCAGGATCCCCCGGATCCGCACCTGCCCGGCCGCCACGTCCAGCGCGCCGACGAGCGTCCGGTCCTCGGTGAGCGTGCGCAGCCCGAGCAGCGGCCCGGACGGGAGGTCGTTGCCGGAGACGCGCCAGCGGCCCAGCCGGGCCAGCACCCGGCCGGTCGGCGGGTCCAGCACCGACAGTTCCAGCTCCTCCCCGACCCCGCGCTCGGCGGCGATCAGCCGGTCGCCGACCGGGCCCATCCCGAGCCACCGCTCGTCGGTCCAGGCCGGGCGGCCGGTGGCCGGATCGAGGGCCTGCGCGCCGCCCACCTGGTTGCGCAGGCACACCATCCCGGCGCAGTCGGCGAACCAGAGTCCGGCGCGGGAGCCCACCGGCAGGCTCCACCGTTCCTCAAGCCGGTCCAACCCGTACCCGGTGACCGAGCCCCGGGCGTCCTCGACCAGCAGCAGATCGGCCACCACCTGGGCGTACCGGTAGGCGGCACGGCCGGCCGCGGGCGCCACCCGGCCGGTGTGCGCGACGGTGCCCGCGTCCGCGTCGTACACGGTCACCCGGCCCTGCGGGGTGACCAGGACGAGCTGTGTCACCCCGTGGTCGTCGCGGCGGTACCCCACCTCCTGGCCCGGTACGGGCAGCGTCCACCGCACCGCGCCGGAGGCCGGGTCCACGGCCCGTACGGTGCCCGCGCCGGGCGGGCGGGGGTTCTCCAGCAGCAGCCCGCCGGAGGCGGTCGGGACCGGGTATCCGGGATGCCGCCAGCGCAGCGTGCCGGTCGCCGGGTCGAGCATCGCCGACACCGAGTCACCGTCCCCGGCCGGACTGCTCGTCACCAGCAGTCCCCCGGCCACTGTGGTGAGGCCGAGCACGTGGTCGCCGTCGGTCAGCGCGAACCGCCACGCCGGTTCCCCGCCGGGCAGCCGGTACGCGGCGACCACCCGCCCGCCCCGGCCGGTCGCGCCGGGGCCGTCGGCCACCACCACCCGGTCCGGCCGGACCACGAACGCCGCGCCCTGCGGGGCGGGAATCCGGATCGGCACGGGCCGGCGCGGCGGCCCGGCGGCAGCGTGCACGACGAGCAGCACCAGTACGCCGAGCAGCGCCACCCGGACCGCCGGGCCGGGCGGCCGGCGGGGCGGCGCGGGTTCCGGCTCGTCGGCGGACTCGCCGTGCCGCATCTCGCCCAGTTCGATCACCGGGCTCACGGCAGCCGCCGCACCACGTAGTCACCTGCGGGCCTGCGGCAGACCAGCAGCGTCACGCCGGTCGTGCAGTCGGTTCCGGTGATCACTCCCCTGATCGGGGGCGGACCGCCGGACAGGTCCATCTCGGCCAGGAGCTGCCGGCCGCCGCCCAGCAGCCGGGTGGCCAGCAGCGGGCCGCCGGACCCGTGCTGCGGGGCCAGGGTCCAGCCGCCCAGCTCGGCGATCAGACGCCCGTCGGCCTGGCCGAGCACCGCCAGGCCGCCGGCGCCGATCGCGGTGTCGCCGACGAGCAGCCGGTCGTCGCGCGCCGCCACGACGCGCGCCCACCGGTCCACGCTCCAGCGGACGTGGCCGGTCGCCGGGTCGAGCGCTGTCATCCCGGCGCCCGGCCGGACGGCGCAGAGCAGGGCACCGCACCTGTCGACGTAGTCGACGAGCTTCTGTTCGACGGTCCAGCGCGGTCGCAGCGTGTCCAGGTCGTACGCCTCGATGAGCCCGCCGCCGATCTCCAGCAGCAGCCCGGCCACGGTCATCACGTGGCGCGGGCCGGGCGGTCGAACCGGGTGCAGGTCCCGGGCCGCGACCCGCGCGCCGGTGCGCGCGTCCACGACCACCACCTGCCCGGTGGCCGGCCACAACAGCATGCGTTCCGCCCCGGAGCCGTAATCGAACCCCAGCATGCCCGTCGAGGGCAGCGTCCACATCGTCCTTCCGTCGGCCGGGTCGACCCGGGTGATCGACGGGCGGGGGTCGGACGCGGCGGACTGCGACAGCAGCACCCGGCCGACCGCGAACGCGACGCCGCGCCGGCGCCAGACGTCCGCGCCGGTGGCCGCGTCGTACGTCACCGTCTCCCAGTCCTCGTCGTTGCCGGCCGGGCCGGCCACCATCACCCGGCCGTCCTGCTCCCACACCGACACGGCGGTGCCGATGCCGGGCAGCGGACTGCGCCACAGTTCCCGCCCTTCGCGGTAGGCGACGAGTTCCCGCCCGTCACCGCGGTTCGGCCGCACCACGTACACCACGTCGCCGGAGACGAACACGGCCGAGCCCAGGCCGCCGGGCAGCGTCCACTCCGCCGGTCCTCGCGGCGGCTGGGCGGCGGCGGTGAGCGTGAGCAGCGCCAGCAGCAGGAGCGCCAGGGTGCCGGCCGGCCGGCCGACGCTGCGCGGCGGGCGGGGGGCCGCCGGGGGCGGAGCGTCGTGACGCAACTCCCCCAGATCGATGACGGTCACGACCATCCTCTCCCGCGCGCCCGGCCGCCGTCCGGCCGTGACCGGCATTGCCACAATTCGCCTGTACGATGGCGCGTCGTGGCCGTGCCCGTGGTGGACCCCTCGTTGAACCCCTCGTCCGTCGAGACGGACGCCGTCGTGGCCGATCCGCCACGCCGTGCCCGTCGCCGGCCGGCCCGCGCCGATCTGCTGGCCATCGGAGCCTATGTGCTGCTCGGTGTTCTCGTCTGCCTCAACTACTGGGGCGACGTGGAGCACCGGGTCTCCTCGCACCTGCCGACCGACCACAGCTGGTTCGAGTGGCTGTTCGCGCACGGCGCGTACTCGGTGCAGCACCTGGAGAACCCGCTGTTCACCACCCGGCAGAACGCGCCGGACGGGGTGAACATGATGGCGAACACCTCGCTGCTCGGGGTGACGCTGCCGCTTGCGCCACTGACCCTGCTGCTCGGCCCGCAGGTGATGTACGCGCTCTACCTGGGCGCGGCGCTGTCGGCGACCGCCGCCACGTCGTACTGGGTGCTGTCGCGGCACCTGGTCCGGTCCCGGGCCGCCGCGTTCGCCGGTGGCGCGTTCCTCGGCTTCGCGCCGGGCATCGTCCACCACGCGAACGGCCAGCCCAACTTCGTGTCGAACTTCCTGCTGCCGCTGATCGTGGCGCGGGTGCTGCGGCTGGGCGAGCCGGGGCGGTGGCGGCGCAACGGGCTGGCGCTCGGGCTGCTGGTGGCGTACCAGGTCTTCATCAACGAGGAGATGCTGCTGCTCACCGCGCTGGCCTGCCTGGTCGTCGTGGTGGCGTACGCGGTGCAGCGGCCCCGGGCGGCCCGCGAGCGGGCCGGGTCGTTCCTGGCCGCGCTCGGGCTCGGCGGCGGGCTGGCGCTGCTGCTGACCGCGTACCCGATCTGGTTCCAGTTCAACGGGCCGCAGTCCTACCGCGGATTGCAGGGCGGCGTCTTCCACAACTGGGGCGAGGACCTGGTGGCCTTCGTCACGTTCGCCCGGGACACGATCGCCGGTGACGAGGCGGTGGAGAAGACCATCGGGCTGACCGAGCAGAACACCTGGTTCGGCTGGCCGCTGGTGCTGGTGGCGCTGGGCGCGCTGGTGCTGCTGGTCCGCCGGTCGGTGCCGGCCCGGATCCTGGCCGTGCTGGTGGTCGTCTTCACTGTCGCCTCGATCGGCCCGGTGGTGCGGTTCAACGGTGTGGAGACCGACGTCGACGGGCCGTGGGCGTACATTCCGGACGACCTGCCGCTGGTCGAGATGATGATGCCGACCCGGTTGAGCCTGGTCGTGGTGGCCGCCGTGGGTGTGCTGCTCGCCCTGGCGTGGGACGCGCTGGCCGGTGCCGGCCGTCCGCCGGTGCCCGCCCCCCGCGCCGCCGCCGACGACAGCACGGACGGCGACGGTGACGGGACGGCCGCGCGTGACACGCGCCGCCGGGTGCTGCGGCTGGCCGGGTACGCCGCGATCGTGGCCGCCCTGGTGCCGCTGATCCCGCGTCCGCTGCCGGCGGAGCACATCGACCCGCCGCCGCGCTTCATCACCGCCGGTGGCTGGCGGCCGTACGTGCCGGAGGGCCTGACGCTGGTGCCGGTGCCGATCCCGAGCAACGTGCACGGGCTGCACACGCTGCGCTGGAGCGCGCTGACCGGGCACGAGTTCCCGATCCCGGGCGGCTACTTCATCGGCCCCAACGAGCGCGGTGAGGGTGTCTTCGGCGCCCCGAACCGCCCCACCAGCACGCTCATCTACTCCACGATGGACGCCAACGCGGTGCCGGAGATCACCGAGGAGAACCGCCGCCAGGCCGTGGACGACCTGCGCTTCTGGCGGGCATCGGTGGTGGTGCTCGGGTCCGGTCCGCGCGAGGCGGTGCTGCGCGACCTGATGGCCGAGCTGCTCGGCCCGCCGCAGCGGGTGGACGACGTGTGGCTCTGGGACGTGCGCGACCGGGTCTGAGCCGGCGTCCCGCTCAGCCGACGAGCCCGCGGACGTCCCACAGGTGCCCGCCGGGCACGTCCCGGCCGGGGCCGAGCAGGGCGTCCACCGTGGCGCGTACCGGCGAGCGCGGGCCGATGAAGTAGCCGGCCACCACCAGCGCGTCGACCGGGCGGGGCCGACGGCGGGGCGCGGGAGCGGGCCGCTCCGGGAGGGTCAGGCGGGCCGGCTGGTCAGTTTCCGCACGTCCCACAGCCACACGTCCAGCTCCTGCCGTCCGGGCCCGACCAGTTGCTCCACCGTGCGGCGCAGCGGCTCGGCGTTCTGCTCGGCCAGCGGTAGCACCACCACCGCCGCGTTCCAGTGCCGCAGCTCGTCCAGGTAGCGGCGGCGCTGCCGGTCGTCGAGCTTCGGCGTCCGGCCGGTGGACGACACCTCCCGCAGCATCTCGCCGATGCCGCTGGGCCGCCCGCCGAAGCGTCCCGGGTCTCCGGTGACGCCGTTGCGCGGGGCGAGGAAGTAGCCGCCGGGAATCTTGAAGTCGAGGTTGGTGCTGGCCGCCCAGCGCATCGGGTCGGTGTTGCCCATCGCCGGCACCGGCACGGACACGAGCGTCTGGTCCGGGCCGACGTACTGCCGCCACCGGTCGGCGGTGATGAACTTCGGCACCGGCTCCCGGGTGGTGACCCGCAACGGCATCGGCGCGATCGGCAGCAGCGCGAGGATAAGGCCGGCGGCGGTGAGCTTGCGGGCCGTCCGCCGGTCCACGCCCCGCAGCGCCCAGGCGCGGCGCACCGCGTACGCGAGCAGGATCGCCACCGTCACGCTCGTGATCAGGCCGAAGCGGGTGGGCACCACGGCGTCCAGCAGCGGCAGCCGCACCAGGAACTCCCACGGCCCGGTGACGAGTTCCCGGTCCCACCAGGAGATCCGCTCGCCGAGGGAGAGCACGGCGAAGAACAGCCCGGTCGCGGCCAGCGCCCGGACGATCACGTCGCGCCGCAGCCAGATCACGATGCCCACGGCAATCAGCGACAGGCTCCAGCCGAAGAACGCGTTCTCTTCCGAGTAGTTCGGGGCGAGGTTGACGTTGGCGCGCTCGTTGCCGCCGAACGTGGGCGAGCCGGGGGCGAAGTACGCGGCGATGTCGTTGCCGTAGTCGCGTACCGCGTCGCTGAGCCCGTGGTACGCCATCGGGCCGGCGAACTGCACATACAGCGGGTACGCCAGCAGCGCGCCGGCCAGCGCCGCGCAGACCGCCAGCCCGGCGCCGAGCGGACGCCACGCGGTCGTCCACCGTTCGCGCTGCTGCACCACCACGGCGATCAGGAACACGCCCAGCGCGAGCGCGGTGAAGAGCAGGATCTCCTCGTTGATGAACGCCTGCGCGGTGACCAGCAGCGCCAGCAGCACGCCGTCGCGCACCGGCCGGGTCGAGCGGGTCAGCACCAGCACCCGCCACACGATGAACGGCAGCAGGAACTGGCTGATGATGTTCGGATGCCAGTTGGCGTGCGACAGCATGGCCGGCGAGAACCCGCAGAACCAGGCCGCCACGGCGGCGGCCGGGCGGTGCCGGATCACGTGCCGGGACAGCACCCGGTACCAGGCGGCGGCGGTGCCGGCCAGGCCGAGCGTGACCAGCGTGACGAAGGAGACCGCCGGTCCGAACAGGAGGGTCACCGGCACCATCGGGATGCCGAGCGCCAGGATGGCGGTGTTCGCCATCAGGTTGACGCCGTCGGGGTAGTTGAACTGCTCGGTGAAGAACGGGAACTCGCCGTGCAGCACCACCCGTACCGAGTGGGCCAGGAAGAACTGCACCTGCGCCGGGTCGCTGCTGTAGAGCGCGGCCACCCGCCCGGCCGGGTCGGCCCAGATGCCGCTGGTCACCCAGATCGCGGCGAGCAGGAATCCGCCGTACACGGTGAGGTCGATCCGGCGGCGGGTCCACCGCCACCGGCGCACGCGCCGCGCGCCCGGCGTGGCCGGCGCCTCGGGCTCGGCCGGCGGTTGCGGAGGTGTCGTGGTCGCCGGCTCCGGCTCGGCGACGGTGACCGGTGGTGGATCAAGGGTGACGGAGCGGTGGCCCGTCGGGGCGGCGGCGTCCGGCGTCGAGGCGCCGCGGGTCTCGGCAGGCGTCACAATCGGCGGAGTCTACCGGAGCCGGATATTGATACCCGAATCGCCCGTCACGTTCCGCAGTGGTCACTCGACCGAAAGGGTGAGCCGGGCGCGGCCGGGTGGCGGGCCGTCTCGTACCATGTGGGCTTCCGACCGACGACCGGCGAGGGGATCAGGGTGCTTTCAGCCCGCCGAAGCGCTACGACGGGCACCGCGCTGGCAGCTCTGCTGCTGGTCACCGCGGGTTGCGGACCGATCGCGGACCGGAAGCCGGCGGATCTGCGGGTCGGCTACGACAGCCTGGACGGCAACCTCGCGGTGTGGCCGCCGCGCGGCAGCCTGGCCGGCGACGCGGCGGCGACCGCCGCGATCACCACAGCGGTACGCGAGTGGCGCTCCCCGGTGGACGACCGGGTACACGTGCCCACCTCCGGCATCCTCTTCTCCGGTCAGGTGGCCGGCTCCGCGCTGGCGCTGGTCGCCGCCGATGTCCCCGGTGACGCCGCCTCCTGGCTGCTGCAACTCGACCGGGACGGGCAGCGCTGGCGGGTGGCACACGCCACCGAGTACACCGATCCCGGCTACCTGGTCTACTCCGACGTGCTGCCGGTGCGCGACCCGGACGGCCGCCGCTACCTCACCTCGGCCCGCGTCGCACGCCTGCTCGGCCCCGACGGCAAGGCCGTCGCCAGCACCGACGGCGTCACCGAGCCGGTCGCCGTGCCGGACTGCCGGGCCGTCGAGCTGACCGCGGCGCTGCGGCCCACGACGTCACTGCCGCGCGGCAAGGCCGCGGACCGCGTCCTCGACCTGGGTACGGCCACCGAAGCGCCCCGCTACCCCCTGGTACGCGACGACACGGGCGCCGGGAAGCGCGCGCTGACCGGGCTGGACACCTGCGTGCTGGCCGGTGAGCGGGGCCCGTTCGGCAGTGTGCCGCGCCGCATCGGCGACCGGGACGCGCCCCGTTCCGCGCCGGAGTCCTGGCCGATGGCGAAGATCGCCACCCGTTCGCTCGGTTCGGTGGCGCTCGGCGACGGGGAGCCGGGCGAGTTGGAACAGTTGAGCTGGGACAGTCCCAGCGGGACGATGACCGCGGTGGTCTACCGGCCCGCGGACGGCGGCACGCCGGTGGTCTCCCCCGCCGACCGGTCCACCACGCTCCAGGCGTACCACCTGCCGATGCCCGGCCGGCCGCTGGCGGTGCTGAGCTGGCGTACGGGCGAGGTGTCGTTCTCCGCCCCGCCCGGCACCACCCGCCTGGTGGACCGTCCCGGCCTGGTGGTCGTCGAGCACACCGACCAGCGGCAGACGTTCAGCCTGGCCGGCACCGAGAAGACCTGGTACCGATCCCTCCCCACCCCGTAACCCGCCGTTGTCCCCGTCGATCATGAACTTGACGGCAACAAACCGGACACAATCCACGGCCAACCTCATGATCACCCCGGGCGCCCCCGCCCGGCGATCTTGCGGTTGCGGCCCTCCCTTATCGGGCTAAGCCGACATCAGGAGGGCCGCAAGTGCAAGATCGACGCGCAGACCGGGCGCGGCGCGCAGGAGAGCGGGGTCAGCTCTGGGCTCGGGCTCCGTTCGCGGCCGGGTCGACCGGGGTGGCGTCGAGGCTGGAGATCCAGCCGGTGACGTCGCGTGCCACGTCCTGCGCGGTCAGCCGCAGGTCGGCCAGGATCTGCGCGCGGCTGCCGTGCGGGTGCCAGTCGGCCGGCACGCCCATGTCCTTCACCGGTACGCGGACGTCCGCGTCGCGCATCGCCTGCGCCAGCGCGGAGCCGACGCCGCCGATGCGCACGCCGTCCTCCACGGTGACCACGAGCCGGTGCCCGGCGGCCAGCTCGACCAGTTCGGCCGGCACCGGGCGGACCCAGCGCGGGTCGACCACAGTCACGCCGTACCCCTGCTCGGCGACCCGGGCGGCGACCTCGACGCCGAGGCCGGCGAACGAGCCGACCGCCACCAGCAGCACGTCGGTACGCGCCGACTCGGCCAGCACGTCGACCGGGCCGACCCGGCGTACGGCCGGCAGGTCGGCGGCGACGGTGCCGGTCGGGAAGCGCAGGATGGTCGGGCCGTCGTCCACGGCGATCGCCTCGCGCAGCTCCTCGCGCAGCGTGGCCGAGTCGCGGGGCGCGGCGATCCGCAGGCCGGGCACCACGCCGAAGACGGACATGTCCCAGATGCCGTAGTGGCTGGGCCCGTCGGGGCCGGTGATGCCGGCGCGGTCCAGCACGAACGTGACGGGCAGCTTGTGCATCGCCACGTCCAGCAGGACCTGGTCGAACGCGCGGTTGAGGAACGTGGCGTAGACCGCCACCACCGGGTGCAGCCCGCCCATGGCCAGACCGGCGGCCGAGGTGGCCGCGTGCTGCTCGGCGATGCCCACGTCGTACACCCGCTCCGGGTACTTGCGGGCGAGCGTGGCGATGCCGGTGGGCTCGGCCATGGCGGCGGTGATGCCGACCACGTCGGGACGCTCGTCGGCGATCGCGACCAGCTCGTCGGCGAAGACGTTGGTCCACTTCACCGACGGCACGGCGAGCAGCTTGCCGGTCTCGGCGTCGAACGCGCCGGGGCCGTGCAGGCAGTCGGCCTCGTCGTCCTCGGCGGGACGGTAGCCGTAGCCCTTGCGGGTGACCGCGTGCACGATGACCGGGCCGCCGAAGTTCTTGGCCGCCCGCAGCGCCGCCTCGACCGCCGGCACGTCGTGGCCGTCGACCGGGCCGACGTACTTGATGCCGAGGTCCTCGAACATGGCCTGCGGGGCGACCGCGTCCTTGATGCCCTTCTTGACCGCGTGCAGCACCTCGTACATCGGCTTGCCGACGAACGGGGTGTTGCCCAGCGCGTCCTTGACCGTGTCGAGCACCTTCTCGTAGCCGGGGTTGAGCCGCAGCGACGACAGGTGGTCGGCGAGGCCGCCGATGGTCGGCGAGTAGGACCGGCCGTTGTCGTTCACGACGATCACCAGCGGGTTGCCGGCGGTGGCGATGTTGTTCAGCGCCTCCCAGCACATGCCGCCGGTGAGCGCGCCGTCGCCGACCACGGCCACCACTGAGCGCTTCTCGCCGCGCAGCGCGTACGCCTTGGCGAGGCCGTCGGCGTACGACAGGGCGGTGGAGGCGTGCGAGTTCTCGATCAGGTCGTGCTCGCTCTCCGCCTGGCTGGGGTAGCCGGAGAGGCCACCGCGCTGGCGGAGCTTGTCGAAGCCCTCCTGCCGGCCGGTGAGGATCTTGTGTACGTACGCCTGGTGGCCGGTGTCGAAGAGGAGCCGGTCGCGGGGGGAGTCGAAGACCCGGTGCATCGCCAGGGTCAGCTCGACCACACCCAGGTTGGGGCCGACGTGGCCGCCGGTGCGGGAGACCTTGGCGATCAGGAAGTCACGGATCTCGGCGGCGAGGATGTCCAGCTGCTCGGCGGTCATCCGCTTCACGTCCTGCGGGCCGCGGACGGTGCCCAGCAGCCGACCGTGGTTGGCCGTGCCCTCTTCAACACTCATGACCGGAGAGTCTATCGGCCGCGCGACAGTCCGCAGCCCGGCCGTGCATCGACCCAGGTCAGGCGTCGACCACCAGCCGCCGGGGCGCGGGTGGGCGCGGCGCGGCGGCGGACGGGCCGGCCGGCGTCCAGGAGCCGAGCACGGCGGCCCGGGACGCGCCGGTCACCGACGGCACCGCGCCCGGCAAGCCGTGCCAGGACAGCCAGCCGAGCAGCGCGAACGCGTACGCCTCCTTGGCCTGGGCGGGTACGCCCAGCTCGTCGGTGGTGCGCAGCCGCCAGCGTCCCACGCCCAGCGCGGCCAGCCGCGCCCGGAGTGTGGGATTGCGCACTCCCCCGCCGGCGGCCACCACCTCGGTGACCCGGTGCCGGTCGCAGGCGTCGGCCACCGTGCGGGCGGTCAGCTCGGTGAGCGTGGCCAGCACGTCGTCGGCGGCCACCGGCTCGCCGAGCGCGGCCAGCGCCGCGTCCAGGTAGCCGCCGTGGAACAGCTCCTTGCCTGTCGACTTGGGCGGCGGCGCGGCGTAGTACGGCTCGGCGAGCAGCCGGGCCAGCAGCGCCGCGTGCACCCGCCCGGCCGCGGCCCGCGCTCCGTCGATGTCGCAGGGCCGGTCCAGGAAGCGCCGGGCGGCGGCGTCCAGCAGCGCGTTGGCCGGGCCCACGTCGTACCCGAGGACGGGCGCGCCGGGCGCGACCACCGTGAGGTTCGCGATCCCGCCGAGATTCAACGCCGCACGTGGGCCGGCAGCCGGGTCGAGCAGCAGCGCGTCGAACGCCGGGACCAGCGGCGCGCCCTGGCCGCCGGCCGCCACGTCCGCCGAGCGCAGGTCGTGCAGCACCGGTACGCCCACCCGGGCGGCCACCCGGGCCGGCGCGCCGAGCTGGAGCGTGCCGCGCACCCGGCCCGCCTCGACCCAGTGGAAGACCGTCTGCCCGGGCGACACGACCGCGTCGGCAGCGCCCCCGGCCAGCTCGACGCCGGCCGCCGCCGCCTCGGCGAACACCTCGCCGAGCCGGTTGTCCAGCCGGCAGACCGCCTCGATGGTGGTGGCCGCCGGGGGCAGCAGCGCGCTGATCTCGGCCCGCAGGTCGTCCGGGTACGCCAGTTCGCGGTGCCCGAGCGGCCGCAGCCGCAGCGTGTCGCCGGCGGCGGTGAACTCGGCGGCCACCACGTCCACGCCGTCGTAGGACGTGCCCGACATCAGGCCGACGATGCGCAAGGAAGGGCCCCTTCTTAACGGATCCGGTAGCAAAAGGGCCCCTTCTTAACGCGCGGGGCCGGGGCCGTGCGCGGGCAGGAACAGGCCGACCAGCTCCACGTGCTGGGTCATCGGGAACAGGTCGTACCCGCGCAACTCGGCCAGCCGCCACCCCGCCTCGCGGAACGTGCGGACGTCCCGGGCGAAGGCGGCCGGGTCGCACGCCACGTACGCGACCGCGCGCGGCCCGGCGGCCACCACGTCGCGGACCACCGGCGCGCCCGCGCCGGAGCGCGGCGGGTCGAGCACCACCAGGTCGACCGGGCCGGTGATCCGGCGCCGGGCCAGCGCGGTCTCCACCCGCGCCGCGACCACCTCGACGCCGCGCAGGTCGGCGAGGTTCTCCCGGGCCGCGGCCACGCCGTCCGGCGCGGACTCGACGAGCGTCACCCGGGCCCCGTCGACCCGTTCGGCGAGCGCGGCGGCGAACAGCCCGGCGCCGCCGTACAGGTCCCAGGCCGTCTCGCCCGGTTGCGGGTCGAGCAGGTCGAGCACCGCGCCGGTCAGCGCGTCCGCCGCCGCCGGGTGCACCTGCCAGAACCCGGAGGCGGGCAGCGTGAAGGACCGCCCGGCCGCCGTCTCCCGGACCCGCTCCGGCCCGCTCACCGCCGTCGGAACCCCCTCGGCGTACGCGACCACGGCGACGTCCCCGCCGGTGCTGGCGACGGTCTCCACCGCGTCGGCGTCGGGCCAGCGGGCGCCGGTCGGCGGGAGCACCGGCAGTTCCTGGATCGCCGGGTGCGCGATCAGGCACCGCTCGATCGGCACCACCTCGTGCGAGCGGTGCTTGAGCAGCCCGGCCCGCCCGGCCGCGTCGACCGCGTACCGGACCCGGGAACGCCAGCCCAGCGGCCCGCCGGGCAGCGCCTCGACGCGTACGCCGAGCGCGTCGATCTGCGCGGTGGTGAGGCCGCCCAGCCGGGTGAGCTGCTCGCGCACCACGGCGAGCTTCCAGTCGAGCTGGGCGGCCGGGGCGACGTGCTGGAGGTCGCAACCGCCGCACCCGCCCGGCCGGGCGTACGGGCACGGCGGGGTGACCCGGTCCGGTGCGGCGTCCAGGATCTCCACCGCGTCGGCGCGGGCGAAGCCCCGGTGCAGCTCGGTCACCTCGGCGATCACCCGCTCGCCGGGCAGCGCGTGCCGGACGAAGACCACCTGCCCGCCGACGCGGGCCACGCAGTGCCCGCCCGGCGCGACCGCGTCGACTGTCAGCTCGACCCGCTCGGCCTCCTCCAGCCCGGGGCGTTCCGCCGTCGGCACCGGACCGGGACGCTCGTCGGCGCTCACGGCCGCTCCTCCCGCTCGGCGGAGGGCGCGGACGGGGTGGACGGGGTGGACGGGGTGGACGCCACCGGCGGCGGCAGCGTGCTCTGCGGCGCCACCCGGGGGCCGCGCGCCGGACCCCGGCTGAGCGTGGCGTCCAGCCGGTCCAGGTTCTTGCTGGCGGTGGAGGCGAGCTGCCACGGCACGCTCGTCACCATCACGCCCGGCTCGAACAGCAGCCGCCCCTTGAGCCGCAGCGCGCTCTGGTTGTGCAACAGGTTCTCCCACCAGCGCCCCACCACGTACTCGGGAATGAAGACGGTGACCACGTCGCGCGGCGACTCCCGGCGCACCGACGCGACGAAGTTGAGGATCGGCCGGGTGATCTCCCGGTACGGGGAGTCGATCACGGTGAGCGGCACCGGCAGCTCGCGGCGCTCCCAGTCGGCCTGCAGTTCCCGGGTGTCCTGCTCGTCCACGTTCACGGTGACCGCGGTGAGCGTGTCCGGCCGGGTCGCCCGGGCGTAGGCGACCGCCCGCAGCGTCGGCTTGTGCAGCTTGCTGACCAGCACGATGGCGTGGTTGCGGGCGGGCAGCACGCCCCGCTGCTCGGTCGGCTCCAGCTCCTCGGCGATCCGGTCGTAGTGGCGGCGGATGCCGAGCATCACCACGTACATCACCGCCATCGCGACGATCGCGATCCACGCCCCGAGCAGAAACTTCGTGGCCAGCACGATGACCAGCACCACGCCGGTCATCACCATGCCGAACGTGTTGATCGCCCGTGAGCGCAGCATCCGGCGGCGCGCCTCCGGGTCCCGCTCGTTGCGAAGGTGCCGGTTCCAGTGCCGGATCATGCCGGCCTGGGAGAGCGTGAACGAGACGAACACCCCGACGATGTAGAGCTGGATGAGCTTGGTCACCTCGGCCTGGAAGCCGATGATCAGCACCACCGCGAAGACGGCCAGGAAGAGGATGCCGTTGGAGAACGCCAGCCGGTCGCCTCGGGTGTGCAGCTGGCGCGGCAGGTAGCGGTCCTGCGCGAGGATCGAGCCGAGCACCGGGAAGCCGTTGAAGGCGGTGTTGGCGGCCAGGAACAGGATCAGCGCGGTCATCCCGGCGACCACGTAGAGCAGCACCGAGCCGCCGCCGAACACGGTCTCCCCGAGCTGCACGGTCACCGTCTTCTGCACGTAGTCGACCGGGCCGGAGACGATCTGCGTCCTCGGGTCCTCGACGAACTGCAGGCCGGTGAGCCGGGACAGCCAGATGATGCCGACCAGCATGGTGACCGCGATGCCGCCGAGCAGCAGCAGCGTGGTCGCCGCGTTCTTCGACTTCGGGGCCTTGAAGGCGGGTACGCCGTTGGAGATCGCCTCCACGCCGGTGAGCGCCGCGCAGCCCGACGAGAACGTGCGCAGCAGCAGGAACACCAGCGCGAACCCGGTGACGCTGTGCTCGGCCTGGATCTCCAGGCCGGCGCTCGGCGCGCGCAGGTCGTCGCCGAGCACGAAGACGCGGACCAGCCCGGTCAGCAGCATGCCGCCGATGACGATCACGAAGCCGTACGTGGGGATGGCGAAGGCGGTGCCGGACTCGCGCAGGCCGCGCAGGTTGATCGCGGTGAGCAGCACCACCGCGCTGACCGCGATGAGCACCTTGTGGGTGGCCACGAACGGCACCACCGAGCCGAGGTTCGCCACGCCGGAGGAGACCGAGACGGCGACGGTGAGCACGTAGTCGACGAGCAGCGCGCTCGCCACCGCGAGACCGGCGCGGGGGCCCAGGTTGACGGTGGCCACCTCGTAGTCGCCGCCGCCGGAGGGGTAGGCGTGCACGTTCTGCCGGTAGCTCGCCACCACGGTGAGCATGACGACGACCACCGCGAGCGCGACCCACGGCGAGAAGAAGAACGCCGAGGCGCCGGCGATGGACAGCGTCAGGAGGATCTCGTCCGGCGCGTACGCCACGCTGGAGAGCGCATCGGAGGCGAAGACCGGCAACGCGATGCGCTTCGGCAGCAGCGTGTGCTGCAGGCGGTCGGACCGGAACGGTCGACCGAGGAGGAGTCGCTTCAGCAGCGAGGTGGGTCGGGCCACAACCGCCAAGCGTACGACCACCTGGTGCCGGGCGCGGGGGTGGTCGATCTCCGGCCTGCGCGCCCGCGCGGTACGGTTCGGTCCCCCGTCCGGCAGGGGGACGTGGCAGGCTCGCAGGCGACGGGTCGGCGGGCGGCGCCGTGGGAGGAGCGGACACCGTGCATGTGGTGATCATGGGCTGCGGCCGGGTCGGGTCGACCCTGGCCCACAGCCTGGAGTCGCGCGGCCACTCGGTGGCGGTGATCGACCAGGACGCGGACGCGTTCCGCCGTCTCGGGCCGGACTTCGCCGGCATCACGGTGACCGGCGCGGGCTTCGACGGTGAGGTGCTGCGCCAGGCCGGCATCGAGCGGGCCGACGCGTTCGCGGCGGTCTCCAGCGGTGACAACTCCAACATCATCTCGGCCCGGCTGGCGCGGGAGACGTTCGGCGTGTCCCGGGTCGCGGCCCGCATCTACGACCAGCGCCGGGCGCAGGTCTACGAGCGGCTGGGCATCCCCACCGTGGCGACCGTCCGGTGGACGGCCGACCGGATGCTGCGCCACCTGGTCCCCGAGGGCAACGTGGAGATCTTCCGCGACCCGACCAGCACCGTGTCGATCATGGAGGTACCGGTGCACAAGGACTGGATCGGCCGGCCGCTGCGGCAGCTGGAGCAGGCCGCCGGCGCCCGGGTGGCCTACCTGAACCGGTTCGGCATCGGCACCCTGCCCACCGCCTCCACCGTGGTGCAGGAGGGCGACCAGGTCTTCATGCTGGTGACCGACGACATCAACGGCCCGGTCACGTCGGTGGCGGCGGCGCCGCCGGAAGGGGGGCACTGAGCCATGCGGATCGCCATCGCCGGCGCCGGCAACGTCGGCCGCTCGATCGCCCAGGAGCTGATCGACAACGGCCACCAGGTGATGCTGATCGAGCGGCAGCCGAAGATGCTGCGGCCCGACCGGGTGCCCGCCGCCGACTGGGTGCTCGCCGACGCGTGCGAGCTGGCCAGCCTGGAGGAGGCCGACGTGGCCGGGTGCGACGTGGTGGTCGCGGCCACCGGCGACGACAAGGTCAACCTCGTGGTGTCGCTGCTGGCCAAGACCGAGTTCGCGGTGCCCCGCGTGGTGGCCCGGGTCAACCGGGCGGAGAACGAGTGGCTGTTCACCGAGCAGTGGGGCGTCGACGTCGCGGTCAGCAAGCCGCGCGTGATGGCGGCGCTGGTCGAGGAGGCGGTCACCGTCGGCGACCTGGTCCGGCTGATGACGTTCCGGCAGGGCGAGGCGAACCTGGTCGAGATCACCCTGCCGCCGACCGCGCCCTACGTGGGGCAGGCGATCCACGCGGTGCCGATCCCCCGGGACGCGGCGCTGGTGGCGATCGTGCGCGGCAAGCGGGTGCTGGTGCCCACCCCGGACGACCCGATCGAGGCCGGCGACGAGCTGGTGTTCGTCTGCACCGCCGCGGTGGAGGACGACGTGCGCGCGGTGATCCTCGGCCCGGCCAGCGCGGACCGCCACCGTTCCTGAAGCGGCCTCAGGCGCCCGGGAGCGGGGTGGGTGCGCCCTCCCGGGTCACCCGGCGCACCACCCAGACGGTGATCAGCAGCAGCAGCGCGTACGGCGGGTAGCCCAGCGCGAGCCGGGCCACGCCCAGCGCGGTGTCCTGGTGGGCCAGGTAGAGCCCGGCCTGTACGCCGACCTTGGCCAGCCACACCACGCCCCACAGCACGGTGAGCTGGGTGAAGGTGCGGACCAGCTTGGGGTCGTCACGCCACTCGGAGCGGCCCTTGGCGACCAGCACCGACCAGATCCAGCCGACCAGCGGCTGCCGGATCGCGGCCGAGAGCAGCAGCGCCAGGCCGTAGCCGATGCCGTAGAGGATGCCGGGCAGGTAGAAGTCGCGCTCGTCGCCGGTACGCAGGGCCAGCAGCGCGCCGATGCCGACGCCGAACAGGCCGTTCACCGCGTGCCGCACCGGCTTGCGCTGGGCCAGCCGCAGGCCGGCGATCAGCAGCGCCACCGCCACCGAGGCGTACACGGCGGGGCGCAGCTCGCCGATCACGTTGGCGACCACGAAGACCACCACCGGGATGCTCGACTCGACCAGCCCGCGCCATCCGCCGAGCTGGTCGGCCATCTGCTCGGCGAGGCTGGGCAGCCGCTCCTCGTCCTGCGGGCCGAGACCCGACGGGGTGTGCTGCTGTCCGGTCGTCACTTCGGCGACTCCAGCTCGTAGTACGGGTTGTAGATCACCTTGCGGTCGTCACGCACCGCCACCCGGCCGCGCGCGGTCAGGTGCCGGCCCGGCTCGATACCGGCGATGTGCCGACGGCCCAGCCAGACCAGCGTGACGACGTCGGTGCCGTCGTAGAGGTCCGCCTCCAGCGTGGGCAGGTTCGTGCGCGGCGTGTAGACGACGGTGCGCAGCCGCCCGGCCACCGACACCACCTGGCCCCTGTTGCACTGGCGGGCCGGCGTGCCGCCGGACTCGGCGCTCTCCCGGCGCAGCTCCTGCGCCTCGATCTCGGCCTCGCTGGCGGTGAGCCGGTGCAGGAGCCGCCGCAGCGACCCCCGGCTCTCGTCGGTCGTCATGACCTCCGCGTCACCCTCTCCACAGCGGGGCCCCGCTGGTGGCGGAACCGTCCCGCCAGAGTACGCCGACACGGCCCGCCGGCGGGAGCGCCGTGGTACGCGTACCGCCGCCCGGGACGCCGGCACGCCGCGGGCCCGGCGCCGTTCGACGCCGGGCCCGGGCACGTGTGGATCAGACCTCCTGCTGCTCGGCGGCGGCCTGCTGCTCGGCGACCTCGCGGGGCAGCCGCAGCGGCAGCGGCTCGCGCACCGGCTTGGCCTCCTGACCGCGGTCGACCACCAGGCCGTCCAGGCAGGCCGTCAGCGGCCCGGCGGTGGCCGCCTCGGTGGCCGCGAGGCCCTGGAAGACGCCGCGCACCATCCAGCGCGGGCCGTCGATGCCGACGAAGCGCAGGTCGGTCGGGCCGTCCGGGGTACGCACCCGGGCGCGCAGCTCGGGACCGCGCTCCCCGTCGACCTCCTGGACGGTGGCGCCGTCGGCGACGAGCGACTGGCGGATCTCCTCGCGCACCTCGTCCCAGATGCCCTCGGAGCGGGGCGCGGCGAAGACGCCGAGCTGCAGCGCGCTCTGCCCGTGCACCAGCACCACCTGCTGGATCACGCCCTGCGGGTCGGCCTGGACGCGCACCTCCACGTCCGGCACCGCCGGGATCTGGAGGCTGCCCAGGTCGAGCCGGGGCGCGTCGGGGGCCTCGCTGACGTCGTACGGCCCGCGGTCCGGCGCCGACGGGGTCTCCTCGGCGTCGAGGACCCCATTGTCACGCGCCTCGTCGGCCCGCTTCCGGGAGAAGATCACTGCGCCCACCCTCCGCTGTTCGCACTCACCCTGCCACCTCTTCGCTCTGCCCGCCGGACGGCGCCGGGACCAGGCCGGCGTGCCCACCGGTGGACCCGTGCCCGCCCGTGCCACGCCGGGACGCGGGCAGCTCGGCCACCGGCCGGAACTCGGCCCGGGCGACCCGCTGGACCACCAGTTGCGCGATGCGGTCGCCCCGGCTGATCTTGGCTGGCGTGTCCCGATCGTGGTTGATCAGGTTGACCAGGATCTCACCCCGGTAGCCGGCGTCGACCGTACCGGGCGCGTTGAGCACCGTCACGCCGAGCCTCGCCGCCAGACCGGATCGGGGGTGGACCAGCCCGACGTACCCGTCGGGCAGCGCCACCGCCACGCCGGTGGGCACCAGGGCCCGGCCGCCGGGAGGCAGCTCGACGTCCGCGGCGGCCACCAGGTCCGCGCCGGCGTCACCGGGATGGGCGTACGCCGGCAGCGGCAGCTCCGGGTCGAGCAGTCGCACGGGCACGGGTACGACGTCTGTCACGGTCATCCTCTTCCGTCCGGTCCTGCGGGGGTGCCCTGTCATCCTGCCGGTTGCCGGGCCCGCGACGCGCCGTACCCTCGTCAGTGTGCGTCAGTCGTCATCTCCGGCCGCGCCGCCGGCCACCGCCGCGCCGTACGCGGAGCGCCTCGGTCTGCCCTGGTGGGCCTGGCCGCTCGGGCTGGCCGCGGCCGCGCTGCTCGCGGTCGAACTGTGGATGGGCGCGACCGGCGTCCGCGCCTGGCTGCCGTTCGTGCTGCTGATCCCCGCCGCGGTGGCCGCCCTGTGGTGGCTGGGCCGGATCCGGGTCGAGGTGCGCGACGGCGAGCTGCGGGTGGACGACGCCCACCTCCCGGTGCGGTACGTCGCGGACGTGGTGCCGCTGGACGCGGCCGGCCGGCGCGAGGTGCTCGGCGTCGGCTCCGACCCGCTGGCCTTCGTGGTGCAGCGTCCGTGGATCGACGGCGCCGTGCAGGTGGTGCTGGACGACCCGGAGGACCCGACCCCGTTCTGGGTGGTCAGCACCCGGCACCCGGTCCAGCTGGCGGCCGCCGTCCTGGCCGCCCGCGACGCGGCCTGATCCGACGCCGCCCCGAGGCGGCCTGACCCGGCGCCGCCCACGAACGGCCGGTCCGCCGCCGGTCAGGACGGCTTGTCCGGCAGTGCCCGGGCGGTCCGCCGCAGGTCCTTGCGCAGTTGCTCGCCGAGCGCGCGGGTGGCCCGGCGGTTGAGGTAGCCGGCCACGGCGGCGCCGGTCAGGAACGGCCCGAGCGTGGTGAGGTTGCGCCCGAATCGGCGCATCAGACTGTCCCGCAGCTCGCGGCGGGCGGCGGTGCCGAGCACCGCGCTCACTCCGACGCCCGGCATCATCGGGTTGACCCCGCGCTGGGTGGCCCAGGACTGCACCAGCGACACCGCGCGGCCCGTGCCGCCGGCCGGCAGCGGCACCCGGTGGACCTCGTGCAGCTCGCCGATGAGTTTCAGCTCGATCGCCACCACCGCGACCGTCTCGGCGGCCAGCAGGACGGGGGCGGAGAGCAGCGTGGGCGTCACCGCCCACTCGACGGCTGCCACTCCGCCGCCGGCCGCGCCGACCCCGGCGGTGGCCCGGGACGCGTTGCGGACCAGCCGGTCGGCGAGCGCGTCGTCGTCCAGGCCGGGGAAGTGCCGCCGCAGCGTGGCGAGGTCGCGGATCGGCACGTGCGGGGCGATCTCGGCGACCGTGTCGGTCATCCAGCGCACCGCCGCCCTCGGCTTGAACAGGTCGGTGATCCCCCGGGCGCGGGCCTGCCCGACCAGCCGGGTCAGCAGTTGCCGCCGGCGGGCCGGGGCGATGTCGTCGGCGGTCAGGGCGGCGACCGTCGCGCCGAGTTCCCCGGCGTCCGCGCCCGGCTCACCGGACGTCGAACCGGAGCCGGTAGTGGCCGCCGTCGCGGCGAGTTCGGTGGAGGCCGGCGGCACGGTGGAGCCGCCAGGTGCGGGCACGGCGGAGCCGGTCGGTGTCGCATCCGGCCCGGTCGGTGCCGGTCTCGCCGCTGGAGCCGGGGTCCGGTCGGCGCCGGTCCCCTCGCTGCGCTCGCTCACCCGTCCGCCCTCCTTGCTCCGCGCGGCGTGGCAGCCGCCCGTAACGAGTCAAGCAGCAACCGGCCACCGGCGCACGGCGGCGGCTCGAACAGCGGCGGCCCCGTCGAGGAGGCCGCCGCCGGTGTCCCCGGTCGGGATCAGACGCACTCGCGGCAGATCAGGTCGCCGTTGCGCTCGACCGCCAGCTGGCTGCGGTGGTGGACCAGGAAGCAGCGGGCGCACCGGAACTCGTCCTGCTGCATCGGAAGGACCTTGACCGTGAGCTCCTCGTCGGCCAGGTCGGCGCCGGGCAGCTCGAAGCTCTCGGCCACCTCGGCCTCGTCGACGTCCACGGCGCCCGACTGTGAGTCGACCCGCCGGGCCTTGAGCTCTTCGAGGCTGTCCTCGCCGAGGTCGACCTCGTCGCGACGCGGGGCGTCGTAGTCGGTGGCCATCGGTTTCACTCTCCAATATCGATATTGTCGCTGCCGGTTGTAACGCCGGACGACGCCGTTTCGGTTCCCCTGACCGGCCACCATCTCTGTCGGGCACCCGACCCGACGAGCGGTGGGCCGGGCTCGCCGGTGCGAAATGCCCCCGGTGAGCGCGGAACCTTACCCCCCCTGTGGGCGAGGCATGTATACCGCCCTCGCGGGGGAGATGTACGCCTCGGCGCCCGAAGTTGTTCCCAATGTGACTCAGGCGACACGAAGATAGGGGTAGTCCTACCGGTTCACCGCGTGGCGCGCCGGTATGTCGGACTGTTTCCACGCCTGAGCCGGACAACGGTTAACCTCAGCGGCGTACTGGACGGCCGACCGGTCGCGGCCCGACCGCGTCGCCCGCCACCACCCAATCACTGTCCGGGGAGCGCCCAGGATGAGTTTTGCGCGAGTGCGGGCACTCGTTGTCGTCGGACTGCTGGCGGTCGTCGCCCTGGTCGTCGTGGTCGTCGCCGTGTTGAAGGACAGTCAGGGCACAGCCGGTACGGCGGCCGCCTGCCCGGACGGCTGGCCGCTGGTCGACCTGCGGCTGCGGGAGCAGAAGGACGTCAAGATCAACGTCTACAACGCCACCGACGAGGCCGGCCGGGCCGGCAGCGTCGCGGACGACTTCCGCAACCGCAAGTTCCAGGTCAAGAAGGTCGGCAACGAGAAGAAGGCGTTCGACGGCGTGGCCGAGTTGCGGTTCGGTCCCAACGCCGTGGGGTCGGCGCACCTGCTGCGCGCGTACTTCCTGAACGAGGCGAGCCAGAAGTTCGACGCGAACCGCAAGGACGACGTGGTCGACGTGGTCCTGGGCAACCAGTTCCAGCAGCTCGCCACCACCACCGAGGTCAACCAGTCGCTCGGCGACCTGGGCGCCCCGCAGGCGCCGCCGGAGACCTGCCCGAAGCCGGTCGAGAAGTAGGCGGCCGGCGGCCCGACGACGCAGGGCGGTCCTCCTCCGGGAGGGCCGCCCTGTCGCGTGTGCGGGTCAGGTCACCGCCCGCCGGAGGCGTCCAGGTCGACCAGCCGGGCGTGCAGCGGCCCGTGCAGCGCCGGCGGCGCGGCGAGCACCAGGTCCGGTCCGGCCGGGCGGCCGGACAGGCCGGTCACCAGCAGCCCGGCCTCCCGGGCGACCAGCCCGCCGGCGGCCAGGTCCCAGTCGGCCAGGCCCTTCTCGTAGTACGCATCCACCCGCCCCTCGGCGGCCAGGCAGAGGTCGAGCGCGGCGGCGCCCATCCGGCGGATGTCCCGGATGTGCGGGATCAGCTCCGTCACCACCCGCGCCTGGTGGGCCCGGCGGCCGGCGTCGTAGCCGAAGCCGGTGGCCACGAGCGCCTGGCCGAGATCGGTCGCGGTCGAGCCGCTCAGCCGCTGCCCGTCGCGCCAGGCGCCGCCGCCGAGCGTCGCGGTCCACTCCTCGCCGGTGACGACGTTGCGGACCACCCCGGCGACCACCTCGCCGGCCACCTCAGCGGCCAGCGAGACCGCGCAGTAGGGCAGCCCGTACAGGTAGTTGACGGTGCCGTCGATCGGGTCGAGGATCCAGCGCACCCCGTCGGCGCCGGCGGGGCCGGTCTCCCCCGCGCCGTACTCCTCGCCCAGCACCGCGTCGCCCGGCCGCCGCTGCCGCAGCGCGGCCAGCACCTGCCGCTCCACCGCCCGGTCGGCGGCGGTGACCACGTCGGTCACCGTGCTCTTCGTCGCGGCCACCGAGACACCCTCGACCCGCATCCGGTACGCGGTGGCGGCGGCCTCCCGGGCCACCTCGACCGCGATCGTGAGCAACTCCCGCGCCGTAGGCGTCGCGGTGATCATGTTTGTCCCCTTCCCGCACGATCGGGACCGGCCCACCCGTGCGCGGGTATCATCCTTACAAAGTCCACATCTGCGCCGATTCGGCGGTCCCGGACCGCCGGTCCGCCGTGCGGCGCGGGATGATCGCGGCAGACGGCGTTACAATTCACCCTGCCCACGCGCCACGGACCGCCAGCGACCGGACGGCCCGGGACACGGGGGTCCTCAACGACTCGCCCGGCACGGCCGTCCCATGCTGCGCCGGACGACCCGGCCGTGCTCGCTCTTTTCGCCTCCGGAAGGTCTTCGTGACAGATCCCCGCCAGACCGGCGCCGACGTTCGCTCGCTCACCGACACCCTGATCGCCCACGCGCAGAGCGCCGGCGGTCAGCTCACGTCGGCCCAGCTCGCGCGCACCGTCGAGTCCGCTGAGGTGACCCCGGCCCAGGCCAAGAAGATCCTCCGCGCGCTCTCCGAGGCGGGCGTGACGGTGGTGGTGGACGGCTCGGCGAGCACCCGCCGCCGCGTCGCCGCCGCCCGGTCCGCCACCCCGGCCTCCCGCGCGACCACCGCCAAGACCACGAAGAAGGCCGCCGCGCCCGCCCCGAAGCAGGCGCCGGCCGCCGAGGAGGCGCCCGCCGCCCCGGCCCCCCGGAAGGCGACCGCGCGCAAGGCCACCACGGCCGACGTCGCCAAGGCCGCCGCCCCGGCGAAGGCCACCAAGGCGACCCGCGCCACCAAGGCCACGGTGGCCGCCAAGACCGCCGCGGCGAAGCCGGGGAAGGCCGGCGGCAAGGCGGAGGGCCCCGAGGGCGAGATCGACCCGGAGGAGCTGGCCGCCGAGATCGAGGACGTGGTGGTCGAGGAGCCGGCCGAGCTGACCCAGGCCGCCGAGGCCGACGCGGCCAGCTCCGCCACCGACAACGACTTCGAGTGGGACGACGAGGAGTCCGAGGCGCTCAAGCAGGCGCGCCGGGACGCCGAGCTGACCGCCTCCGCCGACTCCGTGCGGGCGTACCTCAAGCAGATCGGCAAGGTTCCGCTGCTCAACGCCGAGCAGGAGGTCGAGCTGGCCAAGCGGATCGAGGCCGGCCTCTACGCCGCCGAGCGGCTGCGCGCCGCCGACGAGGGCGAGGAGAAGCTGGTCCGCGACCTGCAGCGCGACCTGATGTGGATCTCCCGGGACGGCGAGCGCGCCAAGAACCACCTGCTGGAGGCCAACCTCCGCCTGGTGGTCTCGCTGGCCAAGCGCTACACCGGGCGCGGCATGGCCTTCCTCGACCTCATCCAGGAAGGCAACCTCGGCCTCATCCGCGCCGTCGAGAAGTTCGACTACACCAAGGGCTACAAGTTCTCCACCTACGCCACCTGGTGGATCCGCCAGGCCATCACCCGCGCCATGGCCGACCAGGCCCGCACCATCCGCATCCCGGTGCACATGGTCGAGGTGATCAACAAGCTCGGCCGGATCCAGCGCGAGCTGCTCCAGGACCTGGGCCGCGAGCCCACCCCGGAGGAGCTGGCCAAGGAGATGGACATCACACCGGAGAAGGTGCTGGAGATCCAGCAGTACGCCCGGGAGCCCATCTCGCTCGACCAGACCATCGGTGACGAGGGTGACAGCCAGCTCGGCGACTTCATCGAGGACTCCGAGGCGGTCGTCGCCGTCGACGCGGTGTCGTTCTCGCTGCTGCAGGACCAGCTCCAGCAGGTCCTCCAGACGCTGTCCGAGCGTGAGGCGGGCGTGGTGCGCCTGCGCTTCGGCCTCACCGACGGTCAGCCGCGCACCCTGGACGAGATCGGCCAGGTGTACGGCGTGACCCGGGAACGCATCCGGCAGATCGAATCGAAGACCATGTCCAAGTTGCGGCACCCCTCGCGTTCCCAGGTGCTCCGCGACTACCTGGACTGACCGCGTACGTCAACAATTCGTGCCGGTTTGATCACCAGCCGTAGAACACTCATCAGTGATCGATCGGTTGCCTGTTTGTGATCGTTGACGTGGCACCCTTGGTGCACGGCACACTGTCCCCCACGCCATGTGTGACCTCGGTCCCCCGCGGGCACACAGGGAAGGCAGGGCCCGAGATGGGTGTTGCACGATAGGTGAGCAACCGAAGAGAGTGTTCATCGGTGACGACCAGAGGAGGAAGGCGATGACCCCGACCCTCACGCCGCCGCCCGAGACGGTGAGCCCCCCGGCCGCCGATGAACGGTGCGACCGCTGCAATGCTGCCGGCAAGCTCCGGATCACTCTGGCGGGTGGGAGTGAGCTGGTGTTCTGTGGGCACCACGCGAACAAGTACGCGGAGGATCTCGTGAAGATCACCGTGCGCTACGCGTCGGACCCGGAGTTCAGCTGGCGTGGCGCCGATCTCATGGCGAACTGAGGTCCGACAGGAAATCCACATCACGACATAACCGGCCGGAGGCACCCACACGGGTCGCCTCCGGCCGGTTTTTCGTGCCGGTGCCGCCTGCGCCGCCCGGTGTTAAGAAGGGGCCCCTGCTCTACCGGAGGCGTTAAAAGGGGGCCCTTCCTTACAGGGTCTGCACGGTGGCGATGCGCTCTTCGAGCTGCTCGATCGTCGCCTGCGCGCTGGGTGGGCCGCCGCAGATCCGGCGCAGCTCGGCGTGGATCTTGCCGTGCGGCTGGCCGGTGTGGTGGTGCCGGGCGGCCACCAGAGCGTTCAGCTGCCGCCGTAGCGCCACCCGGCGCTGGGCGGCACTCATCGGTGGGGGCGCCGCCGCCGGGGCCGCAGCGGCCGGCTCAGCGGTCCGCTGGGCGGCCCGGCGCTTCTGCGCGGCGAGCTGCTCGGCCTGCCGCTTGGTCAGCAGCAGCGAGACCTGGTCGGCGGTGAGCAGACCGGGCAGGCCGAGATATTCCTCCTCCTCCGGCGTACCGGCCTGGGCGGCGGTGCCGAACGACGCGCCGTCGAAGATGACCTGGTCCAGCTCGGCGGTCGCGGAGAGCGCGGCGAAGCGCTTCTCCAGCTCGCCACTGGCGCCGTCGTCGCGCTGGGCGCGCTCCAGCAGGTCGTCGTCGAAGCCCTCGCGGTCCTTCGGCTTGCCGAGCACGTGGTCCCGCTCGGCCTCCATCTCGCTGGCCAGTCCCAGCAGGTGCGGCACGCTGGGCAGGAACACCGACGCGGTCTCGCCGGGACGGCGGGCCCGGACGAACCGGCCGATCGCCTGCGCGAAGTACAGCGGGGTGCTGGCACTCGTCGCGTACACGCCGACCGCGAGCCGGGGGATGTCGACGCCCTCGGACACCATCCGCACCGCGACCAGCCACCGTTGCTGCGAGGCGGCGAACGTCGCGATCCGCGCGGACGCGCCCTGGTCGTCGGAGAGCACCACGGCGGCCTTCTCACCGGTCACCTGCTCGAGCAGCTTCGCGTACGCGCGGGCCACCTGCTGGTCGCTGGCGATGACCAGGCCACCCGCGTCGGGCATGCCGTTGTCGCGCAGCACGCTGAGCCGGGCGTCGGCGGCGCGCAGCACCTGCGGCATCCAGTCGCCGGCCGGGTCCAGCGCGGTACGCCACGCCTGGGCGATCAGGTCCTGCGTCATCGGCTCGCCGAGGCGGGCCGCCAGTTCCTCACCGGCGTTGGTGCGCCACCGGGTCTCCCCCGAGTACGCCAGGAACAGCACCGGCCGGACCACGCCCTCGCGCAGCGCGTCGGAGTAGCCGTAGACCGAGTCGGCGCGGGAGCGCAGCAGCCCGTCGCCGCCGCGCTCGTAGCTGACGAACGGGATCGGATTGTCGTCGGAGCGGAACGGCGTGCCGGTGAGCATCAGCCGGCGTACCGCGGGCTCGAAGGCCGCCTTGACGCCGTCGCCCCAGGTACGCGAGTCGCCGGCATGGTGGATCTCGTCGAGGATGACCAGCGTGCGTCGGGTCATGGTGCGCCGCCGGTGCACCTGCGGCGCCATGCCCACCTGCGCGTACGTGACCACCGCGCCGTGGAAGTCGGCGGCGGAGTGCAGGTCGGCGTTGCGGAACGCGGCGTCGAGCTGGATGCCGACCCGGGCGGCGGCCTGCGCCCACTGGGTCTTCAGGTGCTCGGTCGGCGCGACCACGGTGACCGCCTCGACGGTGCCGTCGGCGAGCAGCTCGGCGGCGATCCGCAGGGCGAACGTGGTCTTACCGGCGCCGGGCGTGGCGACCGCTGTGAAGTCCTCGGTCCGGCGGCGCAGGTATTCCACGAGCGCCTTGCGTTGCCAGGCGCGCAGGGGCGGGAACGTGTCGAGCGCCGGCATCCGCGGTGGCACGCGTAGCTCCTCTCCGCCGCGGACGGCGGCGGGCCCGACCGGGGCCACGGGAGCCGCCGCCCATGAAAACGCCCTCGCGCATCCGGTGCCGCGAAGGCGGACTCAGCATAACCAGCGCGGGCCGTACGCCCCACTCGACGCCACGCCTGTCACATCCGCCCACCCCGGCGTACGGCGGGTCAGGACAGTGGTCCCCCGGTGCCGGTGCGCGGCGGGCGCAGCGTCGCCACCGGCGCGGACCAGCGTCGGCGCAGCGCGATCAGGCGCAGCCCGAACACCAGCAGGACGGCGGCGGTGAGCGGTACGGCGGTCGCCTGTCCGCACGCCGACAGCAGTGCCACCGTTACCGCTCCGGCGAGCGCGGCGAGGGCGTAGATCTCCCGGCGCAGCACCACCGGGATCTCGCCGGTGAGCAGGTCGCGGCCCAGCCCGCCACCGATCGCGGTGAGCATGCCGATCATGCAGGCGCCGACCGGCGGCACGGCGGCGTCGAGGGCCTTGAGCGTGCCGATGACGGTGAACAGGCCGAGGCCGGCGGCGTCGAGCACCAGCACCGTGGTGCGCAGCCGGGCGAGCTGCGGGTGCAGCCAGAACACGGCGGCGGCGGTGGGGGAGGCGGTGGCGGCGTACCGCCAGTCGGCGAACGCCAGCGGGGGAACCTCGTCGATCGCCAGGTCGCGGAAGATGCCGCCGCCGAGCGCGGCGACCACGCCGACGAAGACGACCCCGAACAGGTCGAGCCGTTTCGCCACGGCCGCGGAGGCGCCGGAGGCGGCGAAGACCGCCACGCCGGTGAGGTCGGCGAGGAGCAGGGCGGTGGAGGTGGTCACCGCCGCAGGTTACGTGCGCGGGCCGCGACGCCGCCCCGCATCACTCGCGGTACGAGTCGTAGATCTCCTTGCACTTCGGGCACACCGGCGAGCCGGGCTTGGCCGCCTTGGTGACCGGGAACGTCTCGCCGCAGAGCGCGACCACGAAGGTGCCCATGACGGCACTCTCAGCGATCTTCTCCTTACGGACGTAGTGGAACATCTCCGGACCAGTGTCCGCGTCCTTCAGCTCGGGACGCTCGAGAACCTCTGTGCTCACGACTCCACCTCCGGCGTTCCAGTTTTCCAGGTCGGTCCGTCCTGGTCCACCTGGGCCCCGGGCGGGAGCGGGCCGTACGGTAGCCGACGTGACCAACTTTCACATCAGTCTCGGTAGTGAGGTGGCCGACGCCCTGCGCGACGGCCGCCCGGTCGTGGCGTTGGAGAGCACGATCGTCTCGCACGGGCTGCCCCGGCCGGACAACCTGCGCGTGGCGCGCGAGATCGAGCAGGCGGTACGGGACGCGGGCGCGGTGCCGGCCACCATCGGCATGGTCGCCGGCGAGTTGCGGGTGGGGCTGGACGACGCCCAGCTCACCCGCCTCGCCACCGTCGACGGCGTGAGCAAGCTCTCGGTCCGCGACCTGGCCCCGGCGGCGGCCACCGGCGCGGACGGCGCCACCACCGTCGCGGCCACCAGCGCGGTCGCGGCGGCGGCCGGGATCGGCGTGTTCGCCACCGGCGGGCTCGGCGGCGTGCACCGGGAGGCGGCGCAGACGTTCGACGAGTCGGCGGACCTGGTCACGCTGGCCCGGACCCCGATCGCTGTGGTCTGCGCCGGGGTGAAGTCGATCCTCGACGTGGGCGCCACGCTGGAGCGGCTGGAGACGCTCGGGGTGGGCGTGGTCGGCTACCGCACCCGCCGCTTCCCCGGCTTCTACCTCACCGACGCCGGCTTCGACCTGGACTGGTCGGTCGAGTCGCCGGAGCAGGTGGCGGACGTGCTGGCCGCCCGCGCGGCGCACGGCGTGCACCACGGCGGCCTGGTGGTGGCCAACCCGCTGCCCGCCGACGAGCAGCTCGACCCGGCGCTGCACGACCGGACGCTCGCCGAAGGGCTGGCCGCGCTGGCCCGCGAGGGGATCACCGGCAAGGCGGTCACCCCGTTCCTGCTGTCGCACTTCCACTCGGCGACCGAGGGCGCCAGCCTGGCGGTGAACGTCCGGATCATCCTGCGCAACGCCGACCTCGCGGCCCGGATCGCGGTCGCCGCGGCGACCCGTCGCGCCCCATGAGCGCCACGCCGCGCATCGTCGTCGTCGTCGGCGACGTGATCACCGACGTGCTCGCGGTGCTGTCCGGGCCGCTCGCGACCGGCTCGGACACCGCGGCCGGGATCCGGTTCAGCGGCGGCGGGCAGGCGGCGAACACCGCGGCCTGGCTCGCCGGGCAGGGCGCGGCGGTGACGCTGGTCGCCGCCGTCGGCGACGACGAGACCGGCCGTGAGCGGGTGGCCGAGCTGACCCGGATCGGTGTGGACTGCGCGGTGGAGCGGCACGAGGGCTACCCGACCGGCACCGTCATCGTGCTCGCCCACGACGGGGAGCGCACGATGATCAGTCAGCGGGGCGCGAACCTGCGGCTGACCGCCGCGCACGTGGACGCGGCGCTGGCCGCCGCGCCCGACGCCGGGCATCTGCACCTGTCCGCGTACACCTTGCTTGACGTCGGGTCGCGCGGCGCCGGCCTGCGCGCGCTGGCCACCGCCCGCGAGCGCGGGCTGACTGTCAGCGTCGACGCGGCGTCCGCGGCGCCGCTGCGGCGCGTCGGCGGGGCGTTCCTGACCTGGGTACGCGACGTCGACCTGCTGCTGGTCAACACGGACGAGGCGACGGTGCTGGCCGGCGGGCTGGACCCGGCGGCGCAGGCGCGGGCGCTGACCGCGGTGGCGCACCGGGTGGTGGTCAAGCGCGGCGCGGCGGGCGCGGTGTGGGTGGAGCGCGGCGGTGTGGTGGAGTTCGCGCCGGCACCCGGGGTGGACGTGGTGGACGTGACCGGAGCCGGGGACGCGTTCGCGGCCGGGCTGCTCACCGCGTGGCTGGCCGGGGCCGACCCGCGTGCCGCGCTGGCCCGCGCCGGTGACCTGGGCGCGCTCGCCGTGACGACGGTGGGCGCCCGCCCGGCGCCCTGACGGCGGTGGCCGGTCCGGGCGGGTGCTCCGCCCGGGCCGGTCAGGGCTCGGCGTCGATGATCTTGTGCGGGTTCTCCTCGGCGGTGAGGGCGGTGGGTGCGGGCTCCTCGCGGCGCCGGTTCTGGAACCGGTTCGCCAGCCGGTGCTCCTCCTTGGGCGGCCGGTCGTTGGCGAGCAGCACGGCGAGCCAGGGCACGAGCACCATGCCGAGCGCGCACAGCGGCAGCCAGAGCCAGAGCAGCGGTGCCTTCGCGCCGACCAGGATCGCGCCCGCCACCAGACACGCGACCCGGATGGCCATCATCAGCACGTAACGCTTCTGCCGGCTGTTGAGCTGGTCGTCCTGGCTGCGCGGGGCGTCGGTGATCAGGATCGGCTGGTACGCCTGACGCTTCACCACGGACCTCCTACGAGGGGATACGGCCCATCCTGTCACTCCGGACGGATGATCGGCGAAATTCGTGACGACCGGTCGCGTGTTACGTGGGTGGTACGCTTCGATCCGTGGCCAACCGGTTCAGCTTCACCGACGAGGCGCTGGCGAACCTGCGGGTCTACGACGTCACACCCGGGGAAGTCTGGGAGGCCCTGCACAGCAGGCACCGGGTCATCCGGCACCTCGGTGACGACGTGATGGTGGTCTACGCCACCGAGCACCGCGGCCGGCGACTCGCCGTGCTGCTGGCCGAGGCCGACGGCACCGACAACGACTGGGACATCCTCTCCGCCCGCGAACTGAGCGACGTCGAGGCCAAGCGCTACGACGAGGCGGTGCGGAACTCACGCCGACGAGGAGGCGGTCACGATGCACCGTGACGAGGCGACCAAGCGGTTCCACGCCGGGGGCGACACGTTCGCCGACCTGATCGACGACACGTCACCGGCCCAACTGCCCACCCCCGACACCGACGTGCCGATGGTCAGCCGGTCGGTCCGGCTGCCGCTGGAGACGTACGAGCGGGTCCGCGCCGCCGCCGACGCGCGCGGCATCGGCGTGACCACGCTGATGCGGCAGTGGATCGAGGCCGGCCTGGCCGACCTGGACGACTCGGCCACCGTCTCGCTGGCCGACGTACGCCGCGCGCTGGCCTCGCTGTCCCGCCCGACCGCCGCCTGACAACTCACGCCTCGGGGCCACCCTCGCCGAGCGCCTCCCGCCCGATCGGCGAGGCGGAGGACTCCGGCGGCCGGTGCCAGGCCCGGCGGGCGTCGGCGAACGCGACGAGCGCCAGCAGGACGGCCACCGCGCCGAGCGCGAACATCGCCGGCACGGCCACCAGCGCGGGCAGGAGCAGCACCAGGGCCAGCAGCCCGGCCAGCCGGGGGCGGGACACCCGGCCGAAGATCTCGTACTCGAACCGGGAGCGGGCGGCCAGGAACAGCGCCGGACCGCCCACCACGAAGACCAGCCAGTCGGGCCGGGCCGTGTCGTACGGGTGGGCGATGACCAACTCGTAGCCGACCGCCGCGCCGATCACCCCGAGCACCATGAACAGGTGGGTCTGCGCCGCCGACTCGGCCAGCCGTCCCGGCGTGCCGGCCGTCCGCAGCGCCTGCGCGAGCAGGTGACCGGCCCGGTAGAAGTAGATCCGCCAGAGCAACGCCGTGATCACGAACGAGATCGCGAACGCCACCGCGGCGTCGCCGGAGAACTCCTTCCCGCTGTAGGTCACGCCGATCACCAGGATCGACTCGCCGAGCGCGATGAGGAAGATCTGCTGGTAGCGCTCGGCGAGGTGCTCCCCGGCGACGAGCCACTGCCGGACCCGCGAGGCCCCGAGCCGGGGCAGCGGCCAGCCCAGGAGCGTGCCGAGATGGTCCACCGCCAGCGCGACGACCCACAGCGCCAGGCGCGGACCGGGCATCAGCGCGCCGGCGAGCCAGAGCGGGGCGCTGAATCCCGCCCAGGCGGCCAGCCGCAACGGGACCATGCGGCGCGGATGCCCCCGCAGCGCCACCGCGATCAGCAGCGGCCGGCCGACCATCACCGCGACGTACGCGAGCGCGAACGGCAGCGCCCGTTCCTCCAGCGCCCGGGGCAGCGTCACCCCCAGCACCAGGCTGCCGAACATGGTGCCGACCACCACGACCTGGATGACCGTGCGCTCCGGCTCGTACCGGCTGGTCACCCAGGTGGTGAGGGTCCAGACCTGCCAGAGCACCAGGAACAGCAGCAGGGTCTTGCCCACGTCGGCGGCCACGAGCCCGGCCGAGCCGTCGAGCCCGTCGATCAGGCGCTGCGAGACCCGGGTCAGCGCGAACACGAAGACCAGGTCGAAGAAGAGCTCCAGGAAGGTGGCCCGGCCGGGGCTGGACGCGGTACGCAGCAGCGCCCCGCCCCGCTGCTCGGTCATCGTCCGCCCCCGTCCCCCGTCCTGGCAACAAACGACAGGGGCGGCGGGCCGGTTGCGGCGGCGGGCGGCGGATCAGCCCTTCGCGGCCTTCGCCTCCGCCTTCATCCGCTGCTTGAACTCGCGTACCCGGCGCAGCGACTCCGGATCGGTCACGTCCGCCACCGACCGGTGGGCGTCCGCGTCGCCGTAGTCACCGGCCGCCTCGCGCCAGCCGTCCGGAGTGACTCCGAACCGCTTCCCGAGCAGCGCGACGAAGATCTGCGCCTTCTGCCGGCCGAACCCGGGCAGCTCGCCGACCCGGCCCAGCAGCTCCCGCCCGTCGGCCACGTCCGACCAGAGCCGGGCCGGGTCGCCGTCGTAGCGCTCGACGAGCATCCGGCACACCTCCTGCACGCGGGCCGCCATCGCCTTCGGGAAGCGGTGCAGCGCCGGCGGCCGGGCGAACAGCTCCACCAGCGCCTCCGGGTCGTACCCGGCCAGTTCCGCGGCGTCCGGCTCGTGGCCGAGCCGCTGCGCCAGCACGTACGGGGAGGAGAACGCCTTCTCCATCGGCACCTGCTGGTCCAGCACCATGCCGAGGAGCAGGGCCAGCGGGCTGCGCGCCAGCAGTTCGTTGGCCTGCGGGTCGATGGGCAGGGAGAGCGTCATGGCGAACATGCTGTCACCCCGCACCGGCCGACGACGGGGACACGCGTACGGCACACAGGAGGAATACTTACGGATCCAGTACGGGAACGGGGGAACGGCCGGTGCCGTCCATGGCCGATGAGTTGCTCGCCGCCTACGACACTCAGTTGCGGGCCTGGACACCGCCGGCCCTCGGCCCACTCGGAGTCGTCTTCGAGCAGGACGGACCCGTCGTGCGGGCGCATTTCGGCACCCACGGCACGGTGGACCACCGTGAACTGCCCGGGGCCGGGCTGGGCGCCCTGATCCGGCGGCAGCAGGAAGCCTTCGCCACACGCGGCGAGCCGGTCGAGTGGAAGGTCCACGCGTACGATCCGCCGCAGCTCGCCGAGCACCTCGTCGCCGCCGGATTCACCCCCGGCTGGGAGCGTCACGTGCTGGTGGCTCCGATCGACTCCCTGCCCTGCGTGCCGATCCCGCTCCCCGTCGGACAGCGCGTCCGGGAGGTCACGTTCGGGGAGCACCCGCTGCTGGCGCGGGTACAGGCGATGGCTGCGGCCTCCGGCCCGCACCGGACGACGCTGGCGCAGTCGGAGGCGGACGGCGACGCCATCGGCTGGTGCCGAAACCTGGCGGTGCGAGAACTCGACGGATGGGCTCTGGCAGCCGGCTGGGCCATCCTCGTCGACGGCACCGAGTTCGTCTCCATCGGCGGCATGACCTTGCCTGAGCCCGCATTCCTGCCCGGTTGGCGGGCCTGGATCGACCTGCGTACCCGGCACCCGGGGGATTCTCGTCCGCCTGATGGCGGCCGATGGCGATACGTCGTCGCGGAGGCCACCGATGATCTCCGGGCGATGCTCCTCGGCGTGGGCTTCCACGATGTGACGACGGTCCGTTCCTACCACTGGTCTCCCCCGAACCCGCCGGCGCGGGAGCGTCCGGTGGTGCTGGTCTTCGACGATCCGCAGGGGGATGAGATCTGGGGGCGCTTCGCCTCCCAGTGGGAGTTCTCGGCCGCGACCCAGGCTCATCCTCGGCTGGTGGAGCCGCCGGAGTCGGTGGCCTGGCACCTCGCCGCGATCGAGGAGGACGAGGCAGGTATCGCGGCACTGGAGTCGATCGTCCAGCGCGGCCTGCGGGCCACCGTTCGCCCCGGCGAGCGCGTGTATGCCCTTCATCCGTTCGTTCAGGGATACCACTTCGACCCGCGACGGACCGGCGGGCCGGGGCAACCGCCTACGCCGCGCTGCGCCTTCCCGGACCGCGGCGACCACCGCCTCTTCACCACAGCCGACCTGCGGCTGGGGACGTTCGGCGACCCGTGGGGCCAGTCGCTCTGCGTCTTCGGCGGTGATCTGCTCGCCGAGGTCGAGGCCGACCTCACCGCCCTGCTCGGAACCGTTCTCCGCCGTGGGGGCCGTCCCGTGGGCAACGTCTGGAGTTTCGGCCCGGACGGGCACAGCATCAGCGGCCCGTGAACGTCTCCCTGGGTTGCCGCCCTGGTCGGCGGCCGTGGGTGCCGACTCTCCGACAGGAGACATCGAGTGCCTGAACAAGCCGCGAGGAGCAGAACGGTTACCCTCGGTGCGTCGCCCCAACGGAGGTTGCCGTGCCGAGTCTGGAGAGGCCCCGCGTCGAGTACCGCACGCCCGAAGATCTGGTCCGGGACGTCACGGCAGGGCTGGTGCGGATTCCCCCCTTTCAGCGCTCCTTCAAGTGGGAGGGATCGGACATCGTCCGGCTCTTCGACAGTCTGCTGCGCGGATTTCCGATCGGGAATCTGCTTCTCTGGCAACGCCCCGCACCCGCCCAGCGGCTCCAGGTGGGGCCGCTCGACATCGAGGCGCCCGAGGTAACCGCAGCCCTCTGGGTGGTGGACGGGCAGCAGCGCATCGTGTCCATCGTCGGCGCGCTGACCATGGCTGACCAAGCTGTCGATCCACGATTTCGCATCCACCTCGATCTCGACACCGGCGAATTTCACACCGCCGGCACCCGCCAACGGCCCCCACGTACCTGGGTGCCCGTCAGCTTCCTGCTCGACACCGCGGTCCTGCTCCGCTGGATGCGCGACAACTCGTGGCTGTCAGAAAGTCAGCTAGCGCTGGCCGACCAGGCCGCCAAAGCGATCCGCGAATACCAGATCCCGACCTACGTCGTGCACTCCGCCGATGAGCACGCGCTGCTCGAGATCTTCACGCGAATGAACACGACCGGCAAACGCCTGACCAAGTCCGAGGTCTTCCAGGCTCTGCATGCCGGCGCCGTCGGCGACGAGTTGAGCAGCCTGCAGGAACTGGGTCGGGTTCCCGCCGTCCTGGGATTCGGCGCGCTTGACGATCGGTTGACCCTCCGCTGCGTCCTCGCGTACCGAGGTGGAGACATCTTCCGGGAAGACTTCCGCCAGGAGTTCGGGCCGCGGGACGACCCGGGCGAGACGCTGCGCGAGGTCGCCGCACGGCTGCGTGAGGCCGTCGAATTCCTCCGTGGTACCTGCGGCATCCCACACATCAGGCTGCTGCCCTACTCCCACGTGCTGCCGATCCTGGTCCGTTTCATCCGCTTGCACGGCGTACCGGCCGGCCGGCCGGCGACTCTGCTTCGACGCTGGGTCTGGCGGAGCGCGGTCGCTGGAACGCGGGCCCGCGCAGTGAGCGTCGCGGACATCCGCAGCCAGGTCGAGGCGGTCGGCACCTCCACCGCGCAAGCTGCGGCAACGAACCTGCTGCGGCAGGTGCAGCAGTTCCCGGATTTCGTCGCGGAACTGGACAAGGTCCACTTCAATCACGCGATGGCGAAGCTCAACACGCTCGGGTTGCTCTCTGCCGAACCTCGCGACCCGTTCCGGGGCGAGATTCTGGACGTCAGCCGCCTGCTCGACCAAGGGAGCCCGTTGAGACCACTCCTGGCCGTCAGTGGACACGCTGGCGGAACGATCGCCAACCGGTTCATCCTGCCGCCCGGGGAACGCCCGTCACCGCAGCTCCTCGCGTCGGCTGAACCGGCCGTCGCCGCCAGCCACCTGATCGACGAGCAAGCGCAGGAACGATTGGCGCGCGAAGACTGGCCGGCCTTCCTCGAGCTACGCGGCAGGTCGTGCGAGCGGACCATCACCGAGCACGTCAACCGCATGGCCGAGTGGGGCGCGCGGGACGGCCGCGCGATGGCTGACATTCTCCGACCGGTCGCCTGACATGGCAGTCGTCACTGCCGAAGTACGGCTGCACGGTAGACAGGTGGGCGAGCTGAGGTTCCGGCAGGGCGGCTCGGAGTTCAGCTACGACGACGATCTCGCCTCGCCCCGGCACCAAGTGCTGGGGCAGGTCTTCGAGGACGATCCGCGGGCGATCCGGCGGGCGAGGGTGGGCCTGCCCGCCTGGTTCGCCAACCTCCTGCCGGAGGGTGCCCTCCGCCGCCAGATCGTCCGGGAACTGGGCGGGGGGAACATCGGCGACTTCACGCTGCTGCTACGTGTGGGCGGCAACCTGCCGGGGGCGGTGACGGTTCACGCCGATGTCGAGCCGGCGGATGACGTGACCTCCAACGCGCTGGATGAAGCGAACCATCCTCTGCGGCATTCCCTGGCAGGCGTGCAGCTCAAGTATTCGATCTCCGCAGACCGCCTGGCTGTTCCCGTGAGCGGGCAGGGTTCCTGGTGGATCGTGAAGCTGCCCGACCAGGGCCTGCGAAATCTTCCCGTCAACGAGTACCTCACGATGAGTTGGCTTCGCGCGGCTGACTTCCCGGTGCCGCCGGTGGACCTGATCCGGGCGGATGCCGTGAAGGGTCTCCCCGACGGAATGATCGATCCCGGTGACCTCGTCTACCTCATCCGGCGGTTCGACCGGTCGACCACCGGGCGTATCCACGTGGAGGACTTCGCCCAGGTTGCGGACATCGGGCCGATGTTCAAGTACAGCGAGTCGGGCGCGAGCTACGACACGTTGGCCGCAGCGATCCTCCAACTCACCGGAGAGGACGGCTACCTCGACTTCATCAGCCGCTTGGTCGCGATGCTGGTGGTCGGAAACACCGACGGGCACCTGAAGAACTGGGCCCTGATCTATCCGGACGGCCGCACGCCACGCCTGGCTCCGGTCTACGACTTCCACTCACTGTCGGTCTATTCCCGTTACCGCTGGTCGCCGTTGGCGCTCAGCCTCGGCGCCGAGACCGTCCCGGCGCTCATCGACCAGGAGCACTTCCACCGACTGGCGGACGGTGCAGGCGGTGATCCGGGCCGCACACTGGAGACGGTCGCCCGGACGGTGGACCGCCTCCGCGAGGCGTGGCACAGCGGCCTGATGAACGAGACTCATGCCCGTTTTCCGGCCCTGGCCGACCACTACTCCCAGCGGCTGACGAGCCTGCCGATCTGTCAGTCCGCTCACTGACGTGACGCGGCCCGGCGGACCCCTGGAGGTCCACCGGGCCGCGGCCCACGGTGTGGTCAGGTCACCCGTGTCGTCAGTTGACGACGAAGAGCAGCCGGTTCGGCGAGCCCGAGCCCGGGCTGGTCACCTTGCCGGTGGTGGCGTTGCTGGTCAGGTAGCTGGCCACCTGAGCCGGGGTGTAGGAGGTGTTGGCGGACAGCACGAGCGCCGCCGCGCCGGCCACGTGCGGGGACGCCATCGAGGTGCCGCTGATCGAGTTGGTGGCGGTGTCGCTGGTCCGCCACGCCGAGGTGATCGACGAACCCGGGGCGAAGATGTCCACGCAGGAGCCGTAGTTGGAGTAGGAGGCACGGGCGTCGGTGCTGGTGGTGGCGCCCACCGTGATCGCCGCGGCGACCCGGGCCGGCGACGAGTTGCAGGCGTTGGCGCTGGAGTTGCCGGCCGCGAGCGCGTACGTGATGCCGGAGTTGATCGAGTTGGCCACCGCGTTGTCCAGCGTGGTGCTGGCGCCGCCGCCGAGGCTCATGTTGGCCACGGCCGGCTTCACCGCGTTCGAGGTGACCCAGTTGACGCCGCTGATCACGCCGGCGGTGGTGCCGCTGCCGGAGCAGTTGAGCACCTTGACGGCCACCAGGCGCACGCCCTTGGCCACGCCGTACGTGGTGCCGCCGACGGTGCCGGCGACGTGGGTGCCGTGGCCGTTGCAGTCGGTGTTGTTGGTGTCGACCGTGTTGGTGCCCCAGGTGGCCCGGCCGCCGAAGTCGCTGTGCGTGGTGCGGATGCCCGTGTCGATGATGTAGGCGCGCACGTTGCTGGCGGTGTTCGGGTAGGTGAAGGTGCTGTTCAGCGGCAGGTTGCGCTGGTCGATCCGGTCCAGGCCCCAGGTGGCCCCGGTCTGGGTGCCCTGGGTGGTCATGACGCGGTCCTGCTCGACGTACGCGACCGCCGGGTCTGCGGCGAGCCGGCGCGCCTGGGCGGCGGTCATCTTCGCGCTGTAGCCGGTGAGAGCGGAGCTCCACACCGTGCCGACGTTGCCGCCGTAGCGCTTGGCCAGGCCGGCGGCCCGGTCCGGGACGGCGGTACGGGCGGCGAGGGTGTTCGCGGTGCCGACCGCGTCGCCCTTGAGCACGACCACGTAGCTGCCGCTGACGGCGTCGGCGGCACCGGCGTACCGGATCTCCCCGGTGGGTGCGGCGAGAGCGGGCGTGGAGGCGGCGGCGGCGAAGGCCGCGGCGGCGGCCGTGACGGCGAGCGCACGCAGCGCGCGGCGCCGGGGAAGGGACACGTCGGGCATCGTCTGGCTCCCTACCGGGGCAGCCCGGTTTGTGGCCGGATCACCCCATCGACGGATGTTGGCAGGAATGCTAACCAGAGATCGACAAACATGAAAGAGATAGTTGCCGATAGATACGGTCCACGTTATGGATCGGCGGGTGCGCGCCACGCCGGACGGCGCCCGAGGCAGGATGAGCACGTGGACCGTCACGACATGCTGCTCTCCCCCGCCGGGGTCGACGCGCTGCGCACCGCGCTGACACTCGCCCGCTTCACCGCCAACGGGATCGCCGACCGCCTGGGCCCGCAGGGCACCGGCGGCGTGGCCCGCAACGACTACCGGGCCGCGCTGCGCGCCACCGAGGACCGGGACCGGCTGGCCACGCTGATCCGCGTCTTCATCTGCGACCAGACCGAGCCGGAGGCGGCGGTCGCCGACGCGCTGGCCCCGCTGGCGCTGGACGAGGCGCTGGCCGGGGGCATCGTCGAGCGGCACGGCGACGGCCTTCGCGCCGCTGTCGACCTGGAGCCGTACGGCGACGACTGGTGGGTGCTCGCCGACGTGCCCGCCAGCGCCCGGCCCGGCCGTCCGCTGCACGCCGAGCACGTGCTGGGCCTCGGCGGCGCGACCCAGACGCTGATCTCGGCGGCCGTACGCCCGGTCGTGGACACCGCGCTCGACCTCGGCACCGGCTCCGGCGTACAGGCGCTGCACCTGGGCACCCACGCCCGCCGGGTCACCGCCACCGACGTCTCCGAGCGGGCGCTGCGCTTCGCCGCCACCACCGCCGCGCTCAACGGACAGGACTGGGAACTGCTGCGCGGGGACATGGTCGCCCCGGTGGCCGGACGCCGCTTCGACCTGGTGGTCAGCAACCCGCCGTTCGTGGTCGGGCCGGGCACAACCACGCACGTCTACCGGGACTCCGGGCGGGTCGGCGACGCGATCGGCGCGGAACTGGCCGCCGCCGCGCCGGACCTGCTCACCGAGGGCGGCACCATGCAGTACCTGGCGAACTGGGTGCACGTCACCGGTGAGGACTGGGCCGAGCGGGTCACCGGCTGGTTCGCCGGCACCGGCCTGGACGCCTGGGTCATCCAGCGCGAGGTGGCCGACCCGATGGCGTACGTGAACCTCTGGCTGACCGACGTCGGCGAGAGCGCCGACCCGCAGCGGATGGCGGCCTGGCTGGACTGGTTCGACGCGCACAAGGTGGAGGCGATCGGTTTCGGCATCGTCTCGCTGCGCCGCTCCGGCCACGCCCGGCCGGTCGTCCGGGTGGAGGACCTGCGCCAGCGGGTCGAGCCGCCGCTGGGCGACCGGATCGGCGAGTGGTTCACCAGGCAGGACTGGCTGCGCGCCCGGGACACCGAGGGCCTGCTCGCCGCCCGCTACCGCGCCGCCGACGGGCTCCAGCTCCGGCAGGAGGCCACCATGGGCGACGACGGCTGGGCGGTGGACCGGCAGGTCCTGGCCATGCCGCGCGGGCTGCGCTGGTCGGAGGAGATCGACCCGCTGGTGCTCGCCCTGGTCGGCGGCGCGGACGGCCGGCTGCCGCTGCGCGACCAGCTCTCGCTGCTGGCCGCCGCGCACGACGTGGCGCCGGACGAGCTGGCCGAGGCGGCCGGGCCGATCGTGGCGCACCTGGTCGAGCGCGGCATCATCGAGCCGGTGACCGACTGATGCGGGCGGTGGTGCAGACGGTCGGCCGGGCCCGGGTGACAGTCGACGACGAGGTGACCGGTGAGATCACCGACGGGCTGCTGGTGCTGCTCGGCGTCACCCACACCGACACCCCGCAGGTGGCCGCCACGATGGCCCGCAAGCTGCACGAGCTGCGCATCCTCGACGACGAACGCAGCGCCGCCGACGTCGGCGCGCCGCTGCTGGTGGTCAGCCAGTTCACGCTCTACGGCGACGCGCGCAAGGGCCGGCGGCCGAGCTGGACCGCCGCCGCTCCCGCCGAGGTGGCCGAACCCCTGGTGGACGCGGTGGTCGAACAGCTGCGCGCCCGGGGCGCGAAGGTGGAGACCGGCCGCTTCCGCGCCCACATGCTGGTGGAGAGCGTCAACGTCGGTCCCCGGACCCTCGTGCTCGATCTCTAGAAGAACAGCCCACGGCGGGACAGCGACTGCCGCAGCCAGCCGTCGAGCTGGGCGGCCCAGTCGGTCTGCTCCGCCGTGGCGTGGTCCACCGTGAACCGGCCGAAGGCGTCGCGGCCCTCGGTGAACAGGCCGCCCCGCTTGTCCAGCTCCAGCACCACGTGCACCTGCTGCGGATCGGTGACGAAGGTGACCTCGAGCTGGTTCATCGCGCCCGCGTACTGCGGCGCCGGGTAGAACTCGATCTCCTGGTAGAAGGGCAACTGCTGGCGTACGCCGTAGATGTGCCCACGCTCGACGTCGGCGCGCGCGAAGCGGAAGCCCAGCCGCAGCAGCGCCTCCAGCAGCCGCTCGTGGGCGGGCAGCGGGTGCACCGACACGGCGTCCATGTCGCCCTTGTCCACCGCCCGGGCCACCTCCAGCTCGGTACGCAGACCCATCGTCATGCCGTGCAGGTGCTGGCCGTACAGGTCGGTGAGCGGGGTCTCCCAGGGCACCTGGTAGCGGAACGGCACGTCGTAGCGCTGCCCCGGCTCCAGCCGGAACGCGCCGGTCATCTGGGCGCGGCCGAACTCCTGGTTGACGTCGTACTCCGAATCGGAACTCTCCACCTCGACCCGGGTGACCAGACCGAGCGCGACGTAGCTCACGTCCACCGGGTGGTCGCCGCCGACCACCTGGATCCGGCCCTCCAGAACGCCGCCCGGGCGACAGTTCGGGTTGGCCAGGACCGTCTCCACCGACGGTCCGCCCACACCCATCGCCTGCATGAGCCGCTTGAAGACCACCACGTTCTCCGATCATCAGTGCCGGGCCGGCCCCGACGGCCGGTCGGTGGCACGGTAACCGCGCCGGACAAGGGAATGCCGGATTCCCACGTGGATTCCTGTCGGGTCCCCGATCGCCTCACTCCCGTCTCACGCCCCGACCGCCAAGCTGTTTGTCATCGGCCACCACCGCGTGGGCGGCACGGGACCGGTAGGCACGTCGGACACGGGGAGAACAGAGATGACCCAGCAGATGATCGAGCACCAGGACATGGACGTCACCCTCACGGACCTCGACGCCACCGACGAGCGCGGCGTCTCCACCGACCTGGTCCGGGCGTACCTGAACGGCATCGGCCGCACCAAGCTGCTCACCGCGGCGCAGGAGGTCGAGCTGAGCAAGCGGATCGAGGCCGGCCTCTTCGCCGAGGAGAAGCTGGCCACCTGCACCCCCGTCTCCGCCGAGCTGCGCGCGGACCTGGCGCTGATCGCGGCCGAGGGCCGCGCCGCCAAGGACCACCTGCTGGAGGCGAACCTGCGGCTGGTGGTGAGCATCGCCAAGCGCTACACCGGTCGCGGCATGGCCTTCCTCGACCTCATCCAGGAAGGCAACCTCGGCCTCATCCGCGCCGTCGAGAAGTTCGACTACACCAAGGGCTACAAGTTCTCCACCTACGCCACCTGGTGGATCCGCCAGGCCATCACCCGCGCCATGGCCGACCAGGCCCGCACCATCCGCATCCCCGTGCACATGGTCGAGCAGGTCAACCGGATGGTCCGGGTACGCCGTGAGCTGTCCGTGTCGCTGGGTCGCGAGCCCACCGTGAGCGAGGTGGCCGTGGCGCTGGAGATCCCCGAGTTCCAGGTGATCGAGCTGATCTCCTACGACCGGGAGCCGGTCAGCCTGGACCAGGCCGTCGGCGAGGACGGCGAGAGCGCGCTCGGCGACTTCGTCGCCGCCGTCGACCCGCGTACCGAGCCCGGTGACGCCGCCACCAACGGCGAGCTGCGCAACGCGGTCCGGATCGTGCTGGCCACGCTGTCCCAGCGGGAGCAGGCGGTGATCCGGCTGCGCTTCGGCCTGGACGACGGCCGGCAGCGCACGCTGGACGAGGTGGGCCGCGAGTTCGGGCTGTCCCGGGAGCGGATCCGGCAGATCGAGAAGGTGACGCTGCTGAAGCTGCGCGACCCGGAGCGGGCGAACCGGCTGGAGGCGTACGCCTGCTGAGCCACCCCTACCCCGACAGGCCCCGGCGGTTCGCCGGGGCCTGTCGCGCTTGACCGGGGCACTCCCAGCGTATAGAACCGAATGGTTACACAACCAGGAGGTTATAAACGTGCCCCCGGATCTGCTCGACGCCACCTTCGCCGCGCTCGCCGACCCCACCCGGCGGGCCATCCTCGCCCGGCTGGCCGCCGGGGAGGCCACAGTCACCGAGCTGGCCGAGCCGTTCGCGATGAGCCAGCCGGCCGTCTCCAAGCACCTCAAGGTGCTCGAACGCGCCGGCCTGGTCACCCGGGGCCGGGACGCGCAGCGCCGCCCCTGCCGGCTCGACGCCCGGCCGCTGCGGGAGGCCGTGGCGTGGCTGGCGAACTACCGGGACTACTGGGCGGAGAGCTACGCGCGCCTGGACGAGGTGCTCGCCGAACTGACCGCCGAGGAGCAGCGGTGACCGACCTGACCGTGACCCTGCACGGCGACCGGGAGATCCGCCTCAGCCGCGACTTCGCCGCTCCCCGGCATCTGGTGTTCGCCGCCTTCACCCGCCCCGAACTGCTGATGCGCTGGTGGGGCGCACGCGGCTGGCATCTCGTCGAATGCGAGGTGGACCTGCGGGTGGGCGGACGCTGGCGGTTCGTCTCCCGCGGGCCGGACGGCGACCTGATGGCCCAGGGCGGCACGTACCGGGAGATCGACCCGCCGGCGCGGCTGGTCTGCACCGAACTCTTCGACGACCAGTCCTACCCGGGCGAGACGCTGGTGCGGCACGACTTCACCGGCTCGGCGGACCGGACGACAGTCGTCACCCACCTGCGCTACGCCACCCCGCAGGGCCGCGACACCGTCCTGCGCTACCCGATGATCCGCGGCCTGAGCGAGGCGTTCGACCGGCTCACCGCCGTGCTGCACACCGACTCGACAACAGGAGCGACAACATGAACTGGACGCTGGAAGTGGTGGTCGTACCGGTCTCCGACCTGGACCGGGCCAAGGAGTTCTACGCGCAACGGCTCGGCTTCGCCGTCGACCACGACACCGATCTCGGCGGGATGGGGCGGATCGTGCAACTCACTCCCCCGGGCTCCGGCTGCTCGATCGTCCTCGGCCGGGGCGTCGTACCGGAGATGCCGCCGGGCTCACTCAAGGGCCTGCAACTCGTCGTGGCCGACCTGGAACGGGCGCGCGCCGAACTGGTCGAGCGGGGCGTCGAGGTGAGCGAGATCCAGGTGATGGGCCAGAACCCGCACCCGGTGCCGCACCCGCTGGACAACGTCGGCTTCGTCTTCTTCCGCGACCCCGACGGCAACGGGTGGTCGGTGCAGCAGATCTCCGCCCGCGGCTGAGGTCTACAAGCGGCGGGGGCCGGTGTCGGGGCGCGCGACCTCCGCGCCGGTGCGCACGGTGGCGTGCAGCACCGAGATGCCGTCCGGCCGGGCCAGCACCGGATTCAGCGTGAGCGACCGCACCCGGGGCTGCTCGTCGGCGAGCCGCCCGACCCGCACCAGCAGGTCGACCAGCGCCGCCCGGTCCACCGGCGCGGCGCCCCGGTGCCCGCGCAGCAGCGGCGCGGCCCGGGGCTCGTCGACCAGTTCGGCGGCGTCCCGGTCGGTCAGCGGCACCGCGCGCCAGGCCCGGTCGCCGAGCAGCTCGGTCGCCACGCCGCCGAGCCCGAACCCGACCACCGGCCCGAACGCCGGATCCTCCACCAGCTCCACCACGCACGCCACGCCGGGCGCGACCATCGGCTGGACCAGGACCTCCGCGCCGAACATCGGGGCCATCTCGGCGTACGCGCGGCGCAGCGCGGCGGCGTCGGCCAGGTCGAGGCGTACCGCGCCGAGGTCGAGGCGGTGCCGCAGCCCGGGGGCGGCGGCCTTGAGCGCCACCGGCCAGCCGAGCCGCTCGGCGGCGGCCAGCGCCTCCTCCGTCGTGGTCGCCGGGACCGACTCCACCACGTCGATGCCGTACGCGCGCAGCAACGCCGCCGCGTCGGCTCCGTCGGGCCGCAGCGCGGCGTGCCCCGCCGTGCGGTCCACGTCGGCCAGTTCCGGCAGCACCCCGGCGGGCCGGCGCAGCCAGTCCGCGTACGCGGTCACCCGGCCCAGCGCGCGTACCGCCTCCTCCACGCTCGGGTACGCCGGCACCCCGGCCGGCACCAGCCCGGCGAGGAACGTCGCCACCACCGGCTTGCCGGTGACCCGCGCGTCGGGCAGCGCCGAGGCGAAGTCGGCCACCGGGTCGGCGAGCTGGCCCGGCAGCGGCGGCGCGAACACCGCCACCACGGCGTCGACCCGCTCGTCGGCGACCGTGTCACCGAGCGCGGCGGCGTACGCGGCGGCCCCGGCGCTCGGCCCGACGTCCCGCGGGTACCCGTCGGCGACCGTCAGTCCCTGAGCGGCGCAGGCGGTGGCGGCCAGCCCGGTCAGCGCCGAGGAGTTGCCCACGACCGCGACCCGCCGCCCGGCGGGCAGCGGCTGGTGGGCCAGCAGCACACCCACGTCGAGCAGTTCGGACACGGTGTCCACCCGGATCACCCCGGACTGGGCGAACAGCGCGCTCACCGCCGCCGCGTCCAGCGCGGGCGCCTCCCCCACGCCCGGCAGCCGGGCCAGCGAGGCGAGCGCCACCACCGGCTTGCTGCGGCCGATGCGCCGGGCCAGCCGGGCGAACTTGCGCGGGTTGCCGAACGTCTCCAGGTAGAGCGTGATGACGTCGGTGGCCGGGTCGTCCTGCCAGTACTGCAGCAGGTCGTTGCCGGACACGTCGGCCCGGTTACCGGCCGACACGAAGCTGGACAGGCCGAGCCCGCGCCGGGACGCCTCGGCCAGCAGCGCCACCCCGAACGCGCCGGACTGGCTGAACACGCCGACCCGGCCCGCCGCGGGCAGCACCGGGGCGAGCGTGGCGTTGAGGCGTACCGCCGGGTCGGTGTTGGCGACGCCGAGGCAGTTCGGGCCGACCACCCGCATGCCGGCCAGGTGCGCGGCGCGGACCAGCGCGCGCTGCGCCGCCGCGCCGGCCGGGCCGGACTCGGCGAACCCGGCCGAGATCACCACCAGGCCGTGCGCGCCCGCCCGGGCCGCGTCGCGGACCACGTCGGTCACCGCGTCCGGCGGGACCGCCACCACGGCGAGGTCGACGTCCTGGCCGGCGTCGGCCGCCGACGGGTACGCGGGCAGCCCCGCCACCGTCGCCGCGCTCGGGTGCACCGGCACGATCGCGCCGGTGAACCCGCCGTCGCGCAGGTGCCCGAGCAGCGCCGCGCCGACGCCCTGGCCGGTGGTGCTGGCGCCGTAGACGGCGATGCCGCGTGGCGCGAGCAGCCGGGCGATCGAGCGGGCCTCGGTACGGTGCTCCCGGCCGCGCTGCACCTCGAGCGTCGCCTCGGTCGGCGCGATCGGGAAGGTCAGGTGCACCACGCCGTCGGCGTACTGGCGCTGGACCTGGTAGCCGAAGTCGGCGAAGACCCGCAGCATCGCCCCGTTGGCCGGGAGCACCTCGGCGACGAAGTGCACGATGCCGTTGCGTCCGGCCGCGTCGGCCAGGTGCTCCAGCAGCACCGAGCCGATGCCCCGGCCCTGGTAGGCGTCCTCGACCACGAACGCCACCTCGGCCTCCGGCGAGGCGGGGCCGAGGCGCTCGTACCGGCCGACGGCGACGATCCGCTCGCCGGCCAGCACCACGAACGCCTCCCGGTCGCGGTGGTCGACGTTGACGAAGCGCTTCAGGTCGCGTTCCGGGATACGCGGGTACGGCGAGAAGTAGCGCAGGTAGCGGGTGCGCTCGGAGAAGCGGCCGTGCATCGCCACGATCTCGGGCGCGTCCTCGGGACGGATCTGTCGCAGCTGGACGGTCGTACCGTCGCTGAGCAGCACGTCCACCGGTTGTTCGACGGTGGTCACCGGTCGGTCCTCCCTGCCGCCGGCTCAGTCGCGCGGGTCGTGCGGGTCGAGCCCGAGCAGCGGGAAGACGGCCTTGCGGGTGGCCGCGACGGCCCGGTCCACCGCGTTCGGCTCGCCGCTGGGCTGCCACGGCTGGTACGACGGGTCGACGTCGTCGGTCATCCGCAGCGGCACCTCGTGCCCGGGTCGCCGCCGCGCGGCCAGGTCCCGCCAGCCCGGCGGGGTCAGCGTGGCCGGGTCGACCGGCTCGCCGGTGGCGATCGCGAGCAGGTGCGTCCAGGCCCTCGGCACCACCTCGACCAGCGCGTACCCGCCGCCGCCGGTGGCGATCCAGCGGCCGTCGCACAGCTCGTCGGCGAGCGCGCGCAGCGAGCGGTAGGTGGCCCGCTGCCCGTCCACCGACAGGTGCAGGTCGGCCAGCGGATCCTTGCGGTGTCCGTCGGCGCCGCACTGGGTGACGAGCACCTGCGGCCGGTACGCGCGCAGCACCGACGGCACGACCGCGTGGAACGCGCGCTGCCAGCCGGCGTCGCCGACTCCGGGCGGCAGCGGCACGTTGACGGCGGTGCCCTCCGCGCCCGGCCCGCCGGTCTCGTCCGGGAACCCGGTGCCGGGGAACAGCGCGAGCGGCGTCTCGTGCAGGCTGATGGTGAGCACCCGCGGGTCGCGGTAGAAGATCTCCTGCACGCCGTCGCCGTGGTGCACGTCCACGTCCACGTACGCGATCCGCTGCGCGCCGAGGTCGAGCAGGCGGGCGATGGCCACGGCCGGGTCGTTGTAGACGCAGAAGCCGGCGGCGCGGGCGGGCATGGCGTGGTGCAGCCCGCCGGCCACGTTCACGGCGCGGCGGGCGTCGCCGCGCCAGACCGCCTCGGCGGCGGCCACTGTGGCGCCGGCGATCAGCGCGCTCGCCTCGTGCATGCCGTCGAAGACCGGATTGTCCGAGGTGCCCAGGCCGAACCCGGCGAACAGCGGGTCGCGCGGCGCGGCCCGGACCGCGTCCAGATAGGCCGGATCGTGGACGCGGGTGAGCAGCGCGTCGTCGGCCGGCTCGGGCTTGACCAGCCGCACGCCGGGCCGGTCCAGCACGCCCAGCTCGCGGGCGAGCGCCATGGTCAGCTCGACCCGGACCGGGTCCAGCGGATGGTCGCCCATGTCGTAGGTGAGGAGAGCCTCGTCCCACACCACCACCGTGTCGTCGGCCATGCGGCCATCGTCGCACGTGGGGCCGGGTGCGCCCACCTGACGTACGCTCACCGGCCGGACGTGCCACCGGTGGCGACCGGACGGTCCAGGTCGGCCACCCACTCGCTCCACGAGCCGACGTACAGCGCGGCGTCCGGACGGCCGGCCAGGTGCAACGCGAGCACGGCCTGCGCGGCGGTCACCCCGGAGCCGCAGTACGCGCCGACCGGCGCGCCCGCGTCCACCCCGGCGGCGGCGAACCGCTCCCGCAGCGCGTCCGCGTCCGGGAACCGGCCCTGCGTGACGTACTCCGGGGCGGGCAGGTTGACCGCGCCCGGCACGTGCCCGGCGACCGGGTCGACCGGCTCGTGTTCGCCCCGGTAGCGCGGCGCGGCCCGTACGTCGAGCAGCACCCCGGGCTCGGCGGCGGCGAGCCGGGCGGCCCGCGCGGCGTCCAGCACCGGCAGCGCGCCCGGCGTCACCGTCACGTCGCCCGGCGCCGGGGCGGGTACGCCGGTGTCGACCGGCAGGCCGGCTGCCGTCCAGGCCGGGTAGCCGCCGTGCAGCACGCGCACCTGCCGGTGGCCCGCCCAGCGCAGCGTCCACCAGGCCCGGGCGGCGGACATCCCGTCGCCGCCGTCGTACACGACAACGGGGTGACCGGCGCGGACGCCCGCCGCCCGCAGCGCGGCCTGCAACGCCGCCGGGTCCGGCAGCGGGTGCCGGCCGGCGGCGCCGGGCCGCCCGCACAGCTCGGTGTCCAGGTCGACGAAGACCGCGCCGGGCAGGTGGCCGGCGGCGTAGTCCGCGCGGCCGGGCGGTCCGGTGAGCCGCCAGCGGACGTCGAGCAGGGTCGGCGGGGCGGCATGATCGAGTTCGGCGGCGAGCCGGTCGGGCTCGACCAGCAGGTCTGCGGTGGCGGACATGCGGTCCAGTCAACACCATCCGGGCCGCCACCTCCGGCTTCGCCTGCCGTCGATGGTCGGTGGTAACGGGTACCATCGGAGCCCGGGAGGCCGCTGACGTGAAGCACGACCTTGTTGACACCACCGAGATGTACCTGCGCACCATCCTCGAACTCGAGGAGGAGGGTGTGCCGCCGCTGCGTGCCCGCATCGCCGAGCGGCTCAAGCAGAGCGGCCCGACCGTCAGCCAGACCGTCGCGCGGATGGAGCGGGACGGCCTGCTCACGGTCGAGGGCGACCGGCACCTGAGCCTCACCCCGGCGGGCCGCACCACCGCCGTGTCGGTGATGCGCAAGCACCGGCTGGCCGAGCTGCTGCTGGTGAACGTGATCGGGATGCCCTACGAGGAGGCCCACGAAGAGGCCTGCCGGTGGGAGCACGTGATGAGCGACGCGGTGGAGAAGCGGGTCTTCGACCTGCTCAACCGCCCCACCCGCTCGCCGTACGGCAACCCGATCCCGGGCCTGGAGGAGCTGGGCGACCCGGGCCAGCCGCCGGTCGAGGCCGGCGAGAGCGAGCGCAACCTGGCCTTCCCGGGCCTGTCCGGCCAGGTCGTGGTGCGCCGCATCTGCGAGAGCGTGCAGACCGACTCGGACGTGCTCCGGCAGTTGCACGCAGCCGGTGTCGACCCGGGCGCGACGGTGACCGTGGCGCAGGAACGCGACGGCGTCTCCATCGACCGCTCCGGCGACCGGGTCCGCCTGCCCCGCGAGGTGGCGTCCCGGGTGTTCGTCGCGGCCCGCTGACCCGGGTCAGAGCTGGCGGGTGTCGATCACCTTGGCCAGCGTGACCAGCTTGCCGGCCGTCTTGTCCGCCTCCGCCTTGGCGGTGCCGGTGGGAGCGGTCCAGCGCAGCGTGGCGAGCCGGCCCTCGGTGGCCAGCCAGCCGACCTCGGCGACCGGGCCCGCCTTCGCGGTCTTGGGCAGCGTGCGCCGGTAGCCGGCCTTCCCCAGCTTGGTGATCTTCGTGGCGCCGCTGGGCTGCACGTCGAGGGTGAACGTGGCCGCGTCGATCGACGTCTCGGTGACCGACAGCGTCAGCTCCGGCAGCACCGCCCCGGCCGCGCGCACCACGCACGTGTGCGTGTCGCCCCGCTCGGTGGCGGCGGCCACGTCGAACTCGCCGCCGGTGTGCTCGGCGATCACCGCGAAGTCGAGCAGCCGGCAGGCGCCGCCCGAGGAGGCGGCCGCGACCGCGACCGGTGGGCGCGGCTCCGTCGGCACGTCGACCGTCGGGGCCTCCTCGGCGCAGCCGGCGGCGAGCAGGACGGCCGGCACGGCCAGCCAGATTCGGGCACGCACGGGAGACCTCCGCGGTCGGCGGCGGGTCCGACCCGCCGGAGTTCCGTCGGACACCGTACGGCGTGCCCGCGCGGGGACGGAAGCCCCTAATCGGTTACGTACGGACAGTGCCGACATCCTCGCCCGCAGCACGTACCACGCCGGGCCAGGAAGCCCGCACTGAGCACGAACAGTCCGGTCTCCGGGTCCAGGTAGCCGGCCTCCCCGGCGGCCAGGGCGGCGGCGTGCGCGGCCAGGATCCGATCCCGCCCCGGGTGATCCGGCGACAGCCGCGACGGGTGCGGTTCGGTAAGCGGCCGGTCCGCCAGCTCGTCACGCACCGCCGAAGTCTACGGAGTGACCCCGATCAGCCCGGACGCCGGGCGAGCAGGAACGCCTGGGGCTGCCGCTCGCCGTCGGCCGGCGCGCGGACCGTCGTCGCCGTCACCGCGAACCCGGCCGTAGCGAGTTGCCCGGCCAGCCGCTGCGGCGACAGCCAGTAGACGTCGTACCCGACGGGCTGGCCGTATGCCTGCTCCCGGCGGTCGAGCCGGTCGCCGGCCTTCACCGCCAGCAGCAGGTGGCCACCCGGGACGAGCACCCGGTGGAAGCCGACGAACACCTCGGGCAGCAGTTCCGGCGGGAGGTGGATCAGCGAGTACCAGGAGACCAGCCCGGCCAGCGACCTGTCCGGCGCGCTCAGCTCGGTCAGCGAGCCGACCTCGAAGCGCAGATCCGGGTACGTCCGCCGGGCCACCGCCACCATGCCGGGCGAGAGGTCGACGCCGCCGATGTCGAGGGCGAGCCGGTGCAGGTGGGCGGTGACGCGACCGGTGCCGCAGCCCACCTCCAGCACCGCCCGTCCGGGCCTGACCATCTCGGCGTACGCGGCCAGCAGCGCCCGATCCAGCGGTGGCTCCACCACATCGGGCAGCAGCCGCGCGTAGTCCTCGGCGACGGCGTCGTAGGCGGCACGCGTCTCGACCAGCCAGGCAGGTTCGGTCACGCCCGCCGACCCTAGTTCAACGCCCGCCCGCGCCCCGCCCGCCTTAGTTGACCATGAAGTTAGCGGCCACCGCATCGGCGTGTCGCGCCGTCAACTTCATGATCGACGAGGACGGCGGGCCGGGCGGGGGGGGTGGGCGGTCAGCGGAACCAGGTGAGGGACTGGCCGTGGCCTGTCGTCCAGGCCACGGGACGGCCGTCGAGGGCCAGGACGTTGTGGAAGCCGTCGGTGGGCGGCTCCGGCAGGTCGGCGTGGGGCAGAACCGACGGGTCCTCGTTGGCTATCCAGTGGCCGGGCAGGGTCCGGACCAGCGCGGTGAACGCGTCCCGCCGTGGCTGCGGCACCTGGTAGAGCACCGAACTGTGGAACACCACGAGCGTCGCCCCGGGCGGGGCCTGCGCCGCCAGCGCGGGCAGGTCGTCGACCAGGTCCCCGCGTACCAGCAGTGGCGGATCGGCCGCCGCGACAGCCGCCGCGGCGCGCAGCCGGTCCCGGCGGTGCCGGTGCTCCGGCCAGATCAGCGCCTCCAGCCAGGCCACGTCGGCCGGGTCGGTGACGTAGAGCGGGTTCAGGTCCAGCCCGGCCCGCCACACCACCTCCGGACGCCGCTCCGGCGGCTCGGCGCCGGTCAGGTCACAGTCGAGCAACGGCTCGCCGTCGCCGATCCGCCGATCGCCGTAGCGGTAGGCGTACCGGTCCGGGTAGAGGCACAGCCCGGCGGAGGCGCCGACCTCCAGCAACGCCAGCGGCTGCGGCAACGCGGCGAGCACCGGCAGCAGAGCCGCGCAGCGTCCCGCCTCGTTCGTCTGCGTCGCCCGCACCCGCATCTGCGCCGCCACGTCCGGCCAGTGCCCCATCACGTACGCGCGGAACGCCGCCGGGTCGTCCACCGGCCCGCCGCGCAGCCGCACCACCCCGAACAGCAGGTTCGGCTGACGCTTGGCCGGCGGCAGCGTGTCGAGCAGGGCGAGCAGCTCCGGGTCACCGGCGACCACCCGCGACAACCGCTCGTACGCCGGGGACACGCCGCGCGCCTCACGCTCGGCGAACGCCCGATAGATGTCGGTCGTGCTCATCCCCCGAGCATTCCAGCTCGCGTACGCGATGGGCTGTGACAGTGGGCACCTACGGAAGTTCGGGCCGACGGGGACGAAGCCCTCGGGAGATCTCCTCCAGGTGCCGCTGTTGGTGCTCGCGCACCATGGCCTCCCAGACCTCCTGGTCGAAGTCCGGATCGAGCGGCACCCACCGGTGCGAGCCGTCGCAGTAGTGGAACCGTTCGTCGCCCGGCCGAATGACACTCATCGCACCCACCCGAGGAAGCGCTGATGCAACACCCCGGCCGGTACCCAGGTCAGATCCTCCGCCGCCCACACCAGATAGGACCCCATGTACAAGCTCAACGACACCGGCGCTCCGGCGAACTCGGCCCGCAGCTCGCGACGCCGCGTCGGGCAGGGCCACGGAGCGCCACACCCACCGCAGCTCCACACCGGAAGAACCGGCCCGTGGGTGGTCACCGGAGGCCGTCCAGGAAGCGCCGGGTGGCGGTCCGCGCCTGCCTGCGGGCCGCCCATTCGACCTGCTGACAGGGGTACGGGCACAGACGCGCCCACCATGCCCGGCACCCCGTGCAGAAGCCGTCGACGCCGGGTACGTGTACCGACAGGATCTGCCGGACCTGCGGCTCCGTCACGTCTGCTCCTCACCCGGCCAGTGGCCGCGACGGATCGGGATGCGATGGCGTGCGCGGCACGGCAGTTCCGCACCGCAGCGGCAGATCCACCGCCAGCGTCGCCAGGACCACACCGGACGGTGCCGCCGGGCGAGGGTCAGCGCGACCGCCAACACGTACTCCTCGTACGACACACGAGCACGCATGCCGCCTCCTACTTTGTTCATGCGCGGGTAATTTTGCGCGCGCATTTTCAGTCAGTCAACGATGTGCGCGCATGTCGTGCGGGCGTGTCGCGTGTCCACCGCACGCCGGCCGGCGGCACAATCACCGGCATGGAAAGTCCGACCTTCGTTCGCTTCCAGCTCGGGGCGCAGTTACGCAAAGCGCGAGAGCAGGCCGATGTCACCACCGAGGAAGCAGCGGCGGCAATCGAGGTGACCGCGAGCACCCTGCGCCGCATCGAGGCCGGTCGGGTCGGTATCAAAGGCCCTGCGCTCAACGCGCTGCTTGATCGCTACGGCGTCACCGATGCCGAACTGCGCGACACGCTGCTGTCGATGGCGCGCACCGGGAAGCAGCGCGGCTGGTGGGCGAAATACGGGGATCTACCCTCGTCGTATCGGCAGTACATCGGATTGGAATCCGCAGCCGAGGAGGTGCAGACCTTCGAGACGCTTGTCGTGCCGGGCCTGCTCCAGACACCGGCATACTCGCGGGCGATGATGGCGGAGGATGCCTTCGAACCTTCACCCGAGGCGGTCGAGAGGCGAGTCGCCGTCCGGACGCACCGCCAGGAGCTGATCTCGTCGGGCAAGCTCCGCCTGGTAGCTGTACTGGACGAAGCAGTCCTGCACCGCCAGATCGGTGGTGCAGCCGTCATGGCCGACCAGCTCACCGCCTTGCTCGACGCCGGCAGCCGATGGAACGTCACGGTCCAGGTGATCCCGTTCCGGGAAGGTGCCTACGCTTCCATGCTGTCGAGCTTCCACATCCTCAACTTCGCTGACGGCCCCAGCGTGGTCTACATCGAGGGCCTGACGGGTGATCTCTACGCGGAGGGCGAGGATGTGCGCCGCTGTACGGTGGTGTTCAACAGCCTGCGCGCCGCAGCCCTGTCGCCCACCGACTCGGCGGCAATGATCGAAGCGATCCGAGGCGCGCTGCCCGTGGAGTAGGAGGCGGACGTGGACTCGCAGTGGCGCAAGAGCACCCGGAGCGGCACCAACGGAGCCTGCGTCGAAGCGAGATACGCCGACCAGGCAGTAGAAGTCCGCGACAGCAAGGATGCAGGCGGCGCGGTTCTACGCTTCAAGCGTCAGCCGTGGCAAGCGTTCCTCCGCACCCTGCGCTGAGCCCGACTCGCCAAAGCACGCGCGAGCGCGGCAGGGAGGTCCCTGCCGCGCTCGCGTCTTCGGTCGGTCGTCAGCTGCAGCCGCTGGTGGAGCCGCAGCCCTCGCAGACGTAGCAGCTACCGGCGGGCCGCATCTTCGTGCCGCAGGTGAAGCAGAGCGGCGCGTCGGCGGCCTTGCCGATCACGGCCTCCAGCAGCTCCGTGCTGGAACCCACCACCGGAGCGGGCTTGACCGCGGCGACGTCGGCCATCTCCAGCGCCGGCTGCGCGACCGGGCCGGTCTTCGGCTCCGGCGCCTCGACCGGGGCGGAGGCGGCCATCGCGGTGAGGTCCGCACCGCTCGCCTCCGCCTCCGCCTCGGCCGCGAGCTGGGCGGCCCGCTCCTTGGCGGTGAAGATGCCCAGCTCGGCGCGGCGGTCGTACGGCAGGAAGTCCAGCGCCAGGCGACGGAAGATGTAGTCCATCACCGAGGCGGCCATCCGCACGTCCGGGTCGTCGGTCATGCCGGCCGGCTCGAAGCGCATGTTGGTGAACTTGCTGACGTACGTCTCCAGCGGGACGCCGTACTGGAGACCGATGGAGATGGCCACCGAGAAGGCGTCCATCACGCCGGCCAGGGTCGAGCCCTGCTTCGACATCTTGAGGAAGACCTCGCCGAGACCGTCGTCCGGGTACGACGAGGCGGTGAGGTAGCCCTCCGCGCCGCCGACCGAGAAGGAGATGGTCTCCGACGGGCGCTTCTTCGGCAGCCGCTTGCGCACCGGGCGGTACTCGACGACCTTCTCCACGACCTTCTCCGGCTCGGCGGCCGGGGCCTGGGTCTCGACGGTGCTCTTGTTCTTCTTCGCCGCCGACAGCGGCTGGCCGACCTTGCAGTTGTCCCGGTAGATCGCCAGCGCCTTGAGGCCGAGCTTCCAGCCCTCGAAGTAGATCTTCTCGACGTCCTCGACGGTGGCCTGCTCCGGCATGTTGACCGTCTTGGAGATGGCGCCGGAGATGAACGGCTGGACGGCCGCCATCATCCGCACGTGGCCCATCGGCGCGATCGAGCGCTCGCCCATGGCGCAGTCGAAGACCGGGTAGTGCTCCGGCTTGAGGCCCGGGGCGTCCACCACGTGGCCGTGGTCGGCGATGTGCTCGACGATCGCCTCGACCTGCTCCTCGGGGTAGCCGAGGCTGCGCAGGGCGCGCGGCACGGTCTGGTTGACGATCTGCATCGAGCCGCCACCGACCAGCTTCTTGAACTTCACCAACGCCAGGTCCGGCTCGACGCCGGTGGTGTCGCAGTCCATCATCAGGCCGATGGTGCCGGTCGGGGCGAGCACGCTGGCCTGCGAGTTGCGCCAGCCGTGCTTGTCACCGAGCTTGTTGCCCAGCGTCCACTGCTTGGTCGCCTCGCGCTGCACGGCGGTGCCCACGGTGCCGGTCGGCTTGATCGCGTCGTTGGCGGCGGCGTGCTTGCGCATGACCCGCTTGTGCGGCTCGGCGTTGCGGGCGTAGCCGTCGTACGGGCCGACGATGCCGGCCAGCTCGGCGGACCGGCGGTAGGCGGTGCCGGTCATCAGCGAGGTGATCGCGGCGGACACCTCCCGGCCCTGCTCCGAGTCGTACGGCAGGCCGGAGGCCATCAGCAGCGCGCCCAGGTTGGCGTACCCGATGCCGAGCTGCCGGTAGGCGCGGGTGGTCTCACCGATCTTCTCGGTCGGGAAGTCGGCGAAGCAGATCGAGATGTCCATCGCGGTGATGACGAACTCGACCGACTTGACGAACTTCTCCACCTCGAAGCCGCCGTCGGCGCGCAGGAACTTCATCAGGTTCAGCGAGGCCAGGTTGCACGAGGAGTTGTCCAGGTGCAGGTACTCCGAGCACGGGTTCGACGCGGTGATCCGCCCGGTCTCCGGGCAGGTGTGCCAGTCGTTGATGGTGTCGTCGTACTGCAGGCCCGGGTCGGCGCACTCCCACGCGGCCTGGGAGATGGTGCGGAACAGCTTCTTCGCGTCGATCGTCTCGATGGTCTGCCCGTCGAGCCGGCCGCGCAGGTCGAAGCCGCCACCGTTCTCCACGGCGGTCATGAACTCGTCGGAGACGCGGACCGAGTTGTTGGCGTTCTGGTACTGCACGCTGACGATGTCGGCGCCGCCCAGGTCCATGTCGAACCCGGCGTCGCGCAGCGCGCGGATCTTGTCCTCCTCGCGCGCCTTGGTCGCCACGAACTCCTCGATGTCCGGGTGGTCGACGTCGAGGATGACCATCTTGGCCGCGCGCCGGGTGGCGCCGCCGGACTTGATGGTGCCGGCGGAGGCGTCCGCGCCGCGCATGAAGCTGACCGGGCCGGAGGCGGTGCCGCCGGAGGAGAGCAGTTCCTTCGAGGAACGGATGCGGGACAGGTTCACCCCGGCGCCCGAGCCGCCCTGGAAGATCCGCCCCTCCTCCTTGTACCAGTCGAGGATGGAGTCCATCGAGTCGTCGACCGACAGGATGAAGCAGGCGCTGACCTGCTGCGGCGACGGCGTGCCGACGTTGAACCACACCGGCGAGTTGAAGCTGAACACCTGGTGCAGCAGCATCCAGGTCAGCTCGTGCGCGAACACCTCGGCGTCGGCCGGGGTGGCGAAGTAGCCGTACTCCTCACCGGCGGTGCGGTAGGTGTCGACCACCCGGTCGATCAGCTGCCGCAGCGACCACTCCCGCTCCGGGGTCCCCACCGCGCCCCGGAAGTACTTGGTGGTCACGATGTTCGCCGCGTTCACCGACCAGGACTCGGGGAACTCCACCCCGCGCTGCTCGAAGTTGATCGAGCCGTCCCGCCAGTTCGTCATGACGACGTCGCGGCGCTCCCAGGTGACCTCGTCGTAGGGATGCACCCCCTCGGTCGTCCAGACGCGCTCGATCTTCAGCCCCGCCCCGGCCTTGTTCCGTGACCTGCTGGTCGTCACGCCCTCGCCCCCCTCGTCGGCACGGTCACCCACCGCGCCTCGTGTACCTGTCAGAAACCCGAAAATGTCAGCTGATCGCGCCGGCGGCGTCCGCCGCACCGGCACCGGCGCCCTCCCGGGCGCGCGCGGCGGCCCGCAACGTCTCGATCTCCCGCTCGAAGTCGGCGAGCGAGTCGAAGGACCGGTAGACGCTGGCGAACCGCATGTAGGCCACCTCGTCGAGGTCGCGCAACGGGCCGAGGATGGCCAGGCCCACCTCGTGGCTGGGGATCTCGGCCGCCCCCTTGGCCCGTACGGTCTCCTCGACCTTCTGTGCCAGCAGCGCGATCGAGTCGTCGTCGACCGGCCGCCCCTGGCACGCCTTGCGCACCCCGCCGATGATCTTCGTACGGCTGAACGGCTCGGTCACCCCGCTGCGCTTGACCACCGCGAGCACCGCCTCCTCGACGGTGGTGAACCGTTTGCCGCACTCCGGGCAGGACCGCCGCCGCCGGATGAGCTGGCCGTCGTCGGCCTCCCGCGAGTCGACCACCCGGGAGTCGGCGTGCCGGCAGTACGGACAGCGCATGGGCCCGACCTCCTGGCGTCGATCGCGGGCACACCTACCGGCTCCCGGGCACACGTCGGCACGGCGGAGTCATCGTCCGATGACCGTCGCCGGATGCGCGGTGCGGGAGTGCGTTCGGTAGTTGAACCCAACCTGTGGGCGACTTACGCCCGTGTGACTACTACATCTAGGGGTCGACCGTATGCCGAACCCCAAGCGAGGTCAAGTTGGCGGACGTGTCCGGCGCGTCATCAGAATCACGGTCGGCCCGACCCCGCCGAGGAGCCCAACGGACGGCCTCCCGCGCTGGACACGGCCCGCCTCAATGGAACATCTGTACGAGCGGCGTACTCTTCTATCAGAACAACAGTTCGGAAATCCAGGAATTCGGCACGACACGCCGACAGCAGGTCGTACAGATGTTTGAAAATGACCGATCTCACCTATACGGTCAGACCACACGCACCACGAGCCGACGAGGCACCCCAGCGCCGACCAGGGAGGGACGGACGTGACCGAGGACCGGGCCAGCCGGCAGAAGAACCCGCAGCCGAACGACGGGGCGGGTCCTCCGGCGACCCGCCGCCCCCGCGCCGCCCGCAGCCGCACCGCCCCGGCGGCGGTACGCCCGGTCACGCCGGTGGTGAGCAGCTTCCCCGACCCGACGAGCGTCGACCTGACCGCCCGGCAGCGGCGGATCCTGGAGTTCATCCGCACCTGGGTCGAGCGGCACGGCTACCCGCCGAGCGTGCGCGAGATCGGTGAGGCGGTCGGCCTGGTCTCCCCGTCCAGCGTCGCCTACCAGCTCAAGGAGCTGGAGAAGAAGGGCTTCCTGCGCCGCGACCCGAACCGGCCACGCGCCGTCGACGTCCGGGCCCCGGGCGAGGCCGACGACGAGGCCGCCCGCGCGCAGCGCCCCACCCCGGCGTACGTGCCGATGCTGGGCCGCATCGCCGCCGGTGGGCCGATCCTGGCCGAGCAGGCGGTGGAGGACATCTTCCCCCTCCCCCGCGAGCTGGTCGGCGAGGGCGAGGTCTTCATGCTCCAGGTCAAGGGCGACTCGATGCTCGACGCGGCGATCTGCGACGGCGACTGGGTGGTCGTCCGGCAGCAGCCCAACGCCGAGGTCGGCGACATCGTCGCCGCGATGCTCGACGGCGAGGCGACGGTCAAGACCTACCGGCGGCGGGACGGGCACGTCTGGCTGATGCCGCAGAACCCGGCCTTCGACCCGATCCCCGGCGACGACGCCACCATCATGGGTCGCGTGGTGGCGGTGCTGCGCCGCATCTGACCCCACAGCAGCGCGAAAAGGGGTGACCGTCGCGGTCACCCCTTTTTCCGTGTCGTCTCAGTAGCGGTCGCCCCGGTACTCCCGGCCACCACCGGACACCGGGCCGTACTGACCCCGGTCGTCGTAGCCGTCGTCGCGGCGCGCGCCACGCGGGTCCTGGCCGCGACGCGGCGGCCGGCCCCGGCCGCCGCCTCCGCGCGGCCCGCCACCGGGCTGCCCGCGGTAACCGGGCCCACCCGGGCCGCCGCCGTAGCCGCCACCCTGACCGCCACGACCTGAACCGCCCTGGCCACCGCCGCCCTGGCCACCGCCGTAGACACCGCCACCGCGACCTCCGCCGCCGGCCGGGGCGCCGCCGCCGTACACCCCACCACCCTGCGGACGGGTGCCGCCCGGGGGACGGCCACCGCCCTGGCCACGGCCGCCCTCCTGAGGGCCGCCGCCGTACACTCCGCCGCCCGGCCGGCCACCGCCGTAGACACCGCCCGAGGGCGGACGGTCGCCGTTCGCCGGGCCACCGTAGACGCCGCCCTGGCCACCGCCGTAGACGCCGCCGCGCGGGGCGTCAGGCCGTTCCGCCGACGGGAACCCGCCGTTCACCGGGAACTCGCCGCTGCGCTCCGGCTCCTCGGCCCGCGGCGCGGGCTTGCGCCGCGACCGCAGGATCCCGAAGACGCCCGCGCCGACCAGGAGCGCGCCGATCACCCCGACCGCCGCGATCAGGTACGTGATCTCGTCGAGTGAGAGCCCTTCGAGCCACGACTTCTCGGCGGCCGCCTTCGTCTCGGCCTTGCCGCCGTTCGGAAGCGCCTCCACCCCGGTGGTGGACGGCGTGTAGCTGAGGATGTCGATCGGGTCCGAGTCGTCGAGCGTCCCGCCGTCGGAGACGGTGACGAACAGCTTGCCGTCGGGCGTGTACGAGATCGCCTCGCCGAACGGGTCGGCCAGCGGGGTGATCCGCGGCTTACCGGTGGTCAGCGCCTTGACGATGTCGCCGCCCGACACGTCGAACTCGAACGCGTCGGCGTACGTGCGCAGCACGACCTTGCTGCCGTCGGGTGAACGGGCCGCGCCGGTCACCAGCGCCCGCCCGGGCGAGCCGAGCTTGTTCTCGGTGTCGGTCTTCGGCAGCGTGACCTCGCCGACCTTCTTCATCGGGATCGGCTCGGGGTCGCCGGCGGCCTTCAGCTTCACCGTCGGGGTGAAGATCTCCGACTTGCCGGACAGGTCCTTGGTGATCACCAGCGGCATGTTGTCGTCGCCGACGAGCAGGGCCTCCGCATCGTGCGGCTCCTTGCCCGGGTAGCTGAGCCGGTGCAGCACCGGCTGCTTCGCGCCGCTCAGCGGCATCGTCCAGACCGCGACCCGTTCCCGGCGGGTCTTCTTCTCCACGTTGTCGCCGGTGTCGGCGATCCAGAGGGTCTTGCGGTCCGGGCTGAGCGCCAGGTCCTCCGTGTCGAAGGGCCCGTCACCGGAGTACCGGACCTCCTTCTCGACCTTGCACTTGGCGTCCAGGTAGAAGACCCGCTTGCGGCTGGGGTCGTCGGTGCCGTCGTTGATCACGACGTACCCGCTGCTGGTGGCGATCAGGCCGGACAGCTCGCGGAGGCGGTTGTCCTCGACCGTGCACTTCTTCTTGGGAGCCGCGGCCAGCACGGGGGCCGCGGCGGGAGCCGCCGGGGCCGGCCCGGCCGGCGCCACGACCGCGCCGACCAGGCCGAGCGCGAGCGTGACCGAGGAGACAACGTGCCGCATGACGCTCAGTGTCGCACGACGCGGGTTTCCGGCGGGTGACGCCGGACGGCTCACCGTCCGGCGCCCACCCGCTCGTCGCTGGTCAGCCGATCCCCCGCCCGGTAGGGCGCGAGCTCGGCGGCGAGCCCCTGGCCCACCCGTACGTGCAGCAGCGTGCCTTCGGGCAGGTGAGCGGTGCTGAGCACCTCACCCTGCCGGTGCGCCCGGGCGACCAGGTCACCCCGGTCGTACGGGAGCACGACGCGCACCTCGACGGCCGGCCGGGGCAGCCGGCGCTCGACCGCCTCGCGCAGCTCGTCGATCCCGCGGCCACTGTGCGCGGAGACGAACACGGCGTCCGGCCACAGCCGCTTGAGCCGCAGCATCGTCTCCTCGTCGGTGGCGTCGGTCTTGTTCACCACCAGGAGCTCCGGCAGCCGGTCGGCGCCCACCTCGGCGAGCACCTCGCGTACCGCCCGGACCTGCTCCTCCGGGTCCGGGTGGGTGCCGTCGACCACGTGCACGACCAGGTCCGCGTCGGCGACCTCCTCGAGCGTCGAGCGGAACGCCTCGACGATCTGGTGCGGCAGGTGCCGGACGAAGCCGACCGTGTCGGACAGCGTGTAGAGCCGCCCGTCGGACGTGGTGGCGCGGCGGGTGGTCGGGTCCAGCGTGGCGAACAGCGCGTTCTCCACCAGCACGCCCGCCCCGGTGAGGCGGTTGAGCAGGCTGGACTTGCCGGCGTTGGTGTAGCCGGCGATGGCCACCGCCGGCACCGCGTTACGGGTGCGTCGGGAGCGCTTGGTCTGGCGTACCGTCGCCATGCTCTTGATCTCGCGGCGCAGCCGCGCGATGCGGTGGCGGATACGCCGCCGGTCGGTCTCCAGCTTGGTCTCACCGGGACCGCGCAGGCCCACGCCGCCGCCGGCGCCACCGCCGCGACCGCTACCGCCGGTCTGCCGGGACAGCGTCTCGCCCCAACCGCGCAGGCGCGGCAGCAGGTATTCGAGCTGGGCCAGCTCGACCTGCGCCTTGCCCTCCTTGCTCTTGGCGTGCTGGGCGAAGATGTCGAGGATCAGGGCGGTCCGGTCGACCACCTTGACCTTGGTGCGCTGCTCCAGGTTGCGCAGCTGCGACGGCGACAGCTCACCGTCGCAGATGATCGTGTCGGCGCCGGTGGACAGCACCACCGCGCCCAGGTCGTCGACCTTGCCGCGACCGATGTACGTGGCCGGGTCGGGCCGGTGCCGGCGCTGGATCAGCCCTTCGAGCACCTGCGAGCCGGCCGTCTCGGCCAGCGCCGCCAGTTCGGTGAGGCTGTTGTCGGCGTCGGTCTGGGTGCCCTCGGTCCAGACGCCGACCAGGACGACCCGCTCCAGCCGCAGCTGGCGGTATTCGACCTCGGTGATGTCTGTGAGTTCGGTGGAGAGGCCGGGGACCCGCCGCAGCGCCTGCCGCTCCGACAGCTCGTACTCGCCCGTGGTGGCCTCGAGCTCGTCGTCGGTGTAGGGATGGAAGGTCTCCTGCTCGCGCAAACTGCGTCTCCTGTCCGTTATGTGCATCGCCGAGAATTTTCGGCGCGTGACAGCAATCCTGACATGTGACAACGCCCGACGCACCTGCCTTATGCCCGTGACGCTACTGACCGGTAGCGGGGGCGGATGCCGGGCGACCTGCGCGGGCGAGTAGAAATGCCAGTCGAGCCGCTCAGCGCCGACGGAGGAGTTTCTCGTGGCCAACACACGACTGCCGAGTGCCGGATTCTCCATCACCATCCGGATCGCGGTACCCGCCGACGCCTCCTCCATCGGCCGGCTCACCACCGCCGCCGGCGAGGCCGGGGCCATCGTCACCGCGCTGGACGTGGTCGACTCCGACCCCGCGCACGTGATCGTCGACCTCACCTGCGACACCGCCGACGCCGGGCACGCCGACCAGGTCGTCGACGCGCTCACGGCGCTCGACGGGGTGGACGTCCGCAAGGTCTCCGACCGCACGTTCCTGCTGCACCTCGGCGGCAAGATCGAGGTGACCCCGAAGGTCGCGCTGCGCACCCGCGACGAGCTGTCCCGCGCGTACACCCCGGGTGTGGCCCGGGTCTGCATGGCCATCGCGGAGAACCCGGCCGACGCGCGCCGGCTCACCATCAAACGCAACACCGTCGCCGTGGTCAGCGACGGCACCGCCGTGCTCGGCCTGGGCAACCTCGGCCCGGCCGCCTCGCTGCCGGTGATGGAGGGCAAGGCCGCCCTGTTCAAGCGCTTCGGCGGGGTGGACGCCTGGCCGGTGGTGCTGGACACCCAGGACACCGACGAGATCGTGGCGATCGTCAAGGCGATCGCGCCCGCGTACGGCGGGATCAACCTGGAGGACATCGCCGCGCCACGCTGCTTCGAGATCGAGGCCCGGCTGCGCGAGGCGCTGGACATCCCGGTCTTCCACGACGACCAGCACGGCACCGCGATCTGCGTGCTGGCCGCGCTGACGAACGCGCTGCGCGTCGTGGGCAAGCAGCTCGCGGACGTCCGGGTCGTGGTCTCCGGCGCCGGCGCGGCCGGCACCGCGATCATGAAGCTGCTGCTGCGCCAGGGCGTGGGCGACATCATCGCGTACGACCGCCAGGGCGCCCTGCACCGCGGCCTGCCGGACCTCAACCCGGCCTGGCAGTGGCTGGCCGAGAACACCAACAAGGAGAACTACTCCGGTGACCTGGCCGGTGCGGTACGCGGCGCGGACGTGTTCATCGGCGTGAGCGCGCCGAACCTGCTCACCGGCGACGACATCGCCCAGATGGCGAAGGACTCGATCGTCTTCGCGCTGGCGAACCCGGACCCGGAGGTGGACCCGCGCGAGGCGCGCAAGTACGCCGCCGTGGTCGCCACCGGCCGCTCCGACCAGCCGAACCAGATCAACAACGTGCTCGCCTTCCCCGGCGTGTTCCGCGGCATGCTCGACGCGCACGCCGAGGAGTTCACCGAGGAGATGGCGCTCGCCGCCGCCCGGGCCATCGCGGACGTGGTCGGCGAAGACAAGATCAACCCGACGGTGATCGTGCCGAGCGTCTTCGACTCCCGGGTCGCCCCGGCGGTGGCCGCCGCGGTACGGGCCGCCGCCCAGAACCCGGCCGCCACGCCGGCGCCGGCGGCCGACCCGGGCCCGGCGGACCTGCCCGAGATCGCTGCGAACGCCAGCGCCACCCCCTGACGCGCTCCTCCCGCTCGCAGCGCCCTCTCGCAGGGCAGCGCCTCCTCGCGGGACAGCGCCTCCTCGCGGGACAGCGCCTCCTCGCGGGACAGCGCCTCCTCGCGGGACAGCGCCTCCTCGCGGGACAGCGCCTCCTCGCGGGACAGCGCCTCCTCGCGGGACAGCGCCTCCTCGCGGGACAGCGCCTCCTCGCGGGGCACGCCCCTGCCGGGTCGGAGACACGAGCGCGCGCGTTCCGGGCACGCGCACGGCTTCTGGGTGCACGTGCCGATTCGGGCACACCAGCAGCTTCCGGGACAGGGGCGTAGCTTCCACCGCACGCGAGTTGCCCGGCTCAGACGCTCTTCTCAGCACACGCGCGCACTTCTTCGGCTACGACGCCACCCGCACCCGCGTGAGGATCAGGCGTCGCCCGACGCGCGTCCACGCGAGATCTTGGAAGGAAATGGCAGCCAGAGGGGCTGCCAGAGGGGCCCTAATCTTCCAAGATCCACAACAGCACCCCACCCCGAGGGGAACAAGTCGGACAAATGCCCCCTCACCCCGGCTTGATCGACTCCACTTCCCCGAAGTGGCGGCATCATCGCCCTTGATCAACACCACTTCCCCGAAGTGGTGCCATCAGAGGCTCCGCGGCACCACCACTTCGGCGAGCTGGTGTTGATCATGCCGGGCGGCGGCGCGCCAGGGCGGGATGGTACGGACAAGGCCCCGCGTGCCAGGGCCGCGAACACCCCAAGTTGACCAAGGAGTTCGTGTCACTGGGACGCCGGAAATCCCCCGCAAACTCCTTGATCAACCGCGAAGGGGGCGCCGCAGACGGAGAGGGCGCGGTCAGGGGGTCAGGGCGGACGGGGTCAGGGTGCCGGTGGCCACCAGGACCGCCGGGCCCGACAGCCAGCAGGAGTCGGGTGTCACGGTGACCGTGAGGCGTCCACCGGGTACGTCCACCGCCACCGTGCCGGTGTCGAGGCCGGCGTCGCGCAACGCCACCGCGCCGACCGCGCACGCGCCGGTGCCGCAGGACAGCGTCTCGGCCGAGCCGCGCTCGTAGACCCGCATCAGCACGTGCGCGTCGGCGCCGGTCACCGGCTCCCCGGGCGTGGTGAACTCCACGTTCACCCCGGCCGGGAAGGTCCCGGCGTCCACCTCGGGCGCGCGGGTCAGGTCGAGGCCGGTCAGCTCCAGCGCGGCGGGCAGCGCGCACACCAGGTGCGGGTTGCCGACGTCCACTGCGGCGCCGGGCAGCGTCAGCCCACCGAGCGTGGCGGTCGCCGTGTCGTACAGCCGGGGGCGGCGCATCTCGACCGCCACGTCCGCGCCCTCGACGCGGGCCCGGACCAGGCCGGCGCGGGTGGCGATGGGCAGCATCCCGCCCGACGAGGACGAGGACGAGGCAGCGGCGGCGGCCGCGGCCGCGGCCAGCGAACGGTCCAGCAGGTAGCGGACGAACACGCGGGCCCCGTTGCCGCACATCTCGGCGAACGAGCCGTCGGAGTTCCAGTAGTCCATGAACCACTCGGCCTCACCGGCGAGCGCGACACCCTCGGGGTGCTTGGCGGCGCGTACGACGCGCAGCACGCCGTCGCCGCCGAGGCCGCGCCGCCTGTCGCAGAGCGCGGCCACCAGGCCGGGTGTCAGGTCGAGGGTGCCGTCCGGGTCGGGCAGGATGACGAAGTCGTTGCCGGTGCCGTGACCCTTTGTGAACTCCACGCCCCCATCATGGCCGATGCTCGGCGACCACCCGCAGGGCAGTGTCGAGAAACCCGGGCGACGCCGAGTCCAGCCAGTGCACGCGCGGGTCGCGCCGGAACCAGGAGCGCTGCCGCCGGACGAACCGGCGGGTCGCGCGGACGGTCTCCTCGTGCGCCTGCGCCTCGGTCAGCTCCCCGGCCAGGAACCGCAGCACCTGCTGGTAGCCGAGCGCCCGACTGGCGGTACGGCCCTCGGGCAGCCCTTCGCCGACCAGCGCCCGCACCTCGTCGACCAGGCCGTCGGCCCACATCCGGTCCACCCGCAGCGCGATCCGCTCGTCCAGCGACGCGGTGTCCAGGTCGACGCCGAGCTGCACCGACGGGTAGTACGGCGTGGGCGACGGCAGCGACGCGGTGAACGGCGCGCCGGTCAGCTCGATCACCTCCAGCGCCCGCACGATCCGCCGTCCGTTCGTGGGCAGGATGCTCGCCGCCGCCCCCGGGTCCGCCTCGGCCAGCCGCGCGTGCAGCGGCAGCGGGCCGACAGCGGCCAGCTCCGCCTCCAGCCGCTGCCGCAGCGCCGGGTCGGTGCCGGGGAACTCGAACTGTTCGAGCACCGCCCGCACGTACAGCCCGGAGCCGCCGACCAGCAGCGGCACCCGCCCCCGGGCCAGGATGTCGTCGACGGCAGCGCGGGCCAGCGCCTGGTACTCCGCGACGCTCGCCGGCTCGGTCACCGGCCAGATGTCCAGCAGGTGATGCGGCACACCCTCGCGTTCGGCCGGCGTCAGCTTCGCGGTACCGATGTCCATGCCCCGGTAGAGCTGCATCGAGTCGGCGTTGACCACCTCGCCGCCGAGCGCGTGCGCCAGCGCGATGCTCAGCGCCGACTTCCCGGCCGCGGTCGGCCCGACCACCGCCACGACGGTCATGCCCGCTCCCAGTTCGCCACGAAGTAGGCCACGCCGTAGGGCGCGCTGTGGTAACCCAGCTCACCCCGCCAGTCGCCGCCGGCCGCGTCGACCGCGCCGGCCAGCGCCTGCCACGGCGCGCGCCCGGCAACCCGCAGCTGCGCCGACAGCACCGGGTCCAGGTCGCGCAGCGCCGCCGCGTCCGCGTCGGCCAGGGCAACCGCAACCCCTTCGTCGTACGCCTCGGCGCGCGGATCGTCGTACCCCGGCGCCTTGACGCCGCGGCACGCGGACCCGTCACCGAGCACGAGCAGCGCGACCCGCGGATCGTCGTCGGCGATCAGGCTCGCGCCGAACGCCGCGCACTCCGCCGGTGTGGCGTCGTGGGCCACCGACCGGGCCAGGCGGGGCAGCTCGGTGCCGGAACGGTTGAGCAGCCAGGCGCCGACGGTCAGGCTCAGCGGCAGGCGCTCCGCGCCGGAGCAGGAGATCTTCCACAGCCGCACCGGCCGGTCCAGCCCGAAGCCGCGCAGGGAACCCCAGTCGGCGGCGTCGAACCGGACGGTCTCCGGCCCTGCTCCGACGAGCAGGACCGCCTCGGGCCCGGCGGCGAGCAGCCGTGCGACAGCGGCGTCGGCGGCGGCGCGCAGGTCGTCCAGCTCGGGCGCGGCGGCGCCGGCCAGCTCGGGCACGATAAGCGGCGGATGGGGGCAGACTGCGGCGGCGACCAGTGGCACGCCCCCAAACCTATCGGGATCCGCCGGTGCGTCCCCGCGCCGATCCGGTCATCGAGGGCGTACGACACCGTATGGTCACGGTCGACGGCAGGCGCTCGACACGGACCGGGTCGGACCTGTGACAATGCCGGGAGAAAGTTTGCTGCGCCGTGGCGGCGATTCGAGGGGACTGTCCCCCCGACGCCGGGAGAACGAGGATGGGCACATGAGCGACTGGACTGCCTTCGGACGGGTGGACGAGGACGGCACCGTCTACGTCAAGACGACCGAGGGCGAGCGGGTGGTCGGATCCTGGCAGGCGGGCGCACCGGAGGAAGGGCTCGCCCACTTCGCCCGGCGCTACGCCGATCTGGTGACCGAGGTCGACCTGAACAAGGCCCGGCTCAACTCGGGCGCGGCTGATGCCGGCCACTCCCTGACCACGATCCGGCGGATCCGCGGTTCGCTGGCCGAGGCGCACGTGGTCGGTGACCTCGACGCGCTGGCCGCCCGGCTGGACAAGCTCGCCGTCGTCGCCGAGGAGAAGGCCGGCGAGGCCAAGGCGGCCCGCGAGGCCGCCCGCGGTGAGGCGCTGGCGCGCAAGACCGCCCTGGTCGAGGAGGCCGAGAAGCTGGCGGCCGAGTCGACCGGCTGGAAGACCGCCGGGGACCGGCTCAAGGAGATCCTCGACGAGTGGAAGACCATCCGCGGCGTCGACAAGAAGACCGACGGTGAGCTGTGGAAGCGGTTCGCCGCCGCGCGGGACGGCTTCACCCGCCGCCGGGGCGCCCACTTCGCCTCCCTGGACCAGCAGCGCAAGCAGGCGCAGACGGTCAAGGAGGAGCTGGTCGCCGAGGCGGAGAAGCTCAAGGACTCCACCGACTGGGGCGTCACCGCCGGGCAGCTCAAGGACCTGATGGCCCAGTGGAAGGCCGCGCCGCGCGCCGCCAAGGAGGCCGAGCAGAAGCTCTGGGAACGGTTCCGGGCCGCGCAGGACGAGTTCTTCAGCCGGCGCAGCGAGGTCTTCTCGGCACGCGACAACGAGCAGCGCGCCAACCTGGAGCGCAAGCAGGCGCTGCTGGCCGAGGCCGAGGCGCTCGACGTCGACGCCGACCCGAAGGGCGCCCAGGCGAAGCTGCGGGAGATCCAGGCGCAGTGGCACGAGGCCGGTCGCGTGCCCCGCGAGGCCGCGTCCGGGCTGGAGCGCCGGCTGCGGGCCGTGGACGACAAGGTCCGCGAGGTGATGGACTCGGCGTGGCGGCGTACCTCCAAGGAGGACAACCCGCTGCTGGCGCAGATGCGCGCCCAGGTCGCCGAGGCCGAGGACCGGCTGGCCCGGGCCCAGGCCGCCGGTGACGCCCGCCGGATCAAGGAGGCCGAGCAGGCGCTCGCGTCGAAGCGGCAGTTCCTCCAGCTCGCCGAGCAGGCCGGCTGACGCACGCACCCCGGCCGGGCAGGCCGGCGGACAGACACATCAGGTGAGCCCCCGGCCGTTCCGGCCCGGGGGCTCACCTGCGTCCGGGCCGGGTTGACGCATCGAGGCGGGCTGATCAGAATGAGCGGCGGAGCCAGGTTCAGGCACCGGCACGAGGGCACCGACGGCTGATCCCGCCGTCGACGGTCGCCGGTGCGACATCTCGCGGTTGGCCGTCCACACGACACGGCCCGGCGCGCGCTGCGCGCGTACTCGATGACGAGCGGGACGTGCCTCCTGGTCCTGCCGCCCGCGGCGCCTGCGCGGCGCGGGCATCCGAAGTGGAGCTCCCATGCACCGACGCACCGCCCTCGGCGGCGCCCTGACGGCGCTCGCCACCGCTGCGGCCGGCGTTCTCGTCGCCGCCGCCGCCTCCACCACACCGGCCGCCGCGGCGGCCGGTGGCACCGGCACCGGTTACCTGCACACCAGCGGCAACAAGATCGTCGACAGTACGGGCGCGACAGTCCGGCTGACCGGCATCAACTGGTTCGGGATGGAGACCGACAACAAGACGTTCCACGGGCTGTGGTCGAGCAACCCGTGGCGCGGCCAGCTCGACACCATGGCCCGGCTGGGCTACAACACGCTGCGGATTCCGTACTCGAACGACGCGCTCAAGTCCGGCGCGACAGCCACCGGCATCAACGACTTCGTCAACCCGGACCTGATCGGGCTCTCCCCGCTGCAGATCCTCGACAAGGTCATCGACTACGCGGGCAGCAAGGGGATGCGGGTCATCCTGGACCGGCACCGGCCCACGTCGGCCGGGCAGTCGCCGCTCTGGTACACCTCGACCGTCTCCGAGGCGACCTGGATCAACGACTGGAAGATGCTGGCCCAGCGGTACGCCGGCAACACCACAGTGATCGGCGCGGACCTGCACAACGAGCCGCACGCCGAGGGCACCAACCCGGCCGCCACCGGCGCCTGCTGGGGCTGCGGCGACACCGCGCGGGACTGGCGGCTGGCCGCCGAGCGGGCCGGCAACGCGATCCTCGGCGTGCAGCCGAACTGGCTGATCTTCGTGGAGGGCGTGAGCTGCCCGAGCGGCGGCCTGTCGAACGTCTGGGACAACGACCCCAGCAACGACGAGGACTGCGGCTGGTGGGGCGGCAACCTGTCCAAGGCCGGGCAGTTCCCGGTCCGGCTGAACGTGGCCAACCGGCTGGTCTACTCGCCGCACGAGTACGCCACGTCGGTGTACCGGCAGGCCTGGTTCGACGACCCGACGTACCCGGCGAACATGCCGGCCATCTGGGACAAGTACTGGGGTTACCTGTACAAGCAGAACATCGCGCCGATCATGATGGGTGAGTTCGGCACCACGCTGCAGGACCCCAAGGACAAGATCTGGCTGCAGAACCTGATGGCGTACACCGGCACCGGCGTGAACGGCATGTCGTTCACGTACTGGTCGTGGAACCCGAACTCCGGTGACACGGGCGGCATCGCCAACGACGACTGGACCACTATCAACCAGCCGAAGCAGGACATCCTCACGCCGTACCTGATCCCGCCGACCGGTGGTGGCGGCACCACCAGCCCGTCCCCGACCGGCACGCCGAACACGTCACCGGCGCCGACCACCCCGCCGCCTCCGGTGACCGGTGGCTGCACCGCCACCTACAAGCAGATCAACTCCTGGGCGGGCGGCTTCCAGGGTGAGCTGACGGTCAAGAACACCGGCACCGCCGCGGTGAACCCTTGGTCGGCCACCTGGACCTGGCCCTCCGGGGTGACGCTGGCGAGCGGCTGGAACGCCACTGTCACGCAGTCCGGCACCACTGTGACTGCCGCCGCGCCGGGCTGGGCGTCGTCGCTGGCGCCGGGCGCGTCGGTCACCGTCGGCTTCACCGCCAACGGCACCGCCGCCGCCCCCGCCACGGTCAAGCTCAACGGCACCGCCTGCTGACCGTGCAAGGAAGGGCCCCTTATTAACGCCTGCGGTAGAGGAAGGGCCCCCTTTTAACACCGAGTGTTAAAAGGGGGCCCTTCCTTGCATCCGGTCAGTGGGCGGCGCAGCCGCCGGTGGGGGCGGGCGCCGCGGCCGGCGCGCCGATCGTCGGCAGGCCGAGCAGCACCCCGGGCGTACGCGGAACCTGTCCCGCCTCGGCCGCGTCACCGGCCCGGGTACGCCGATGCGCCAGCGGCGCGCCGTCGGCGTTCAGGTGGTGCGGTGCGGCGTACGTGACGACTGTGTGCACGATGTCGCCGGGGCGGATCTGCCCGGCCAGCTCACCGGTGGCGAAGTGCACGAGCCGGCCGTCGCGGGCACGGCCGGACATCCGGCCGGTGCGCTCGTCCTTGCGGCCCTCGCCGACCGCCACCAGCACCTCGACGGTCTCCCCGACCAGCTTCTTGTTCTCCGCCCAGGTGATCTCCTCGACGCAGGCGATCAGCCGCTCGTAGCGCTCCTGCACGACCTGCTTGGGCAACTGCCCGTCCATCGTGGCGGCCGGGGTGCCGGGGCGCTTGGAGTACTGGAACGTGAACGCCGAGGAGAACCGCGCCTCCCGGACCACGTCGAGCGTGCGGGCGAAGTCGGCCTCGGTCTCGCCGGGGAAGCCGACGATGATGTCGGTGGTGATCGCCGCGTCCGGCATCGCCGCCCGGACCTTCTCGATGATCCCCAGGTAACGCTCCGACCGGTACGAGCGGCGCATCGCCCGCAGCACGTCGTCCGAGCCGGACTGCAACGGCATGTGCAGCGAGTGGCAGACGTTCGGCGTCTCCGCCATCGCGGCGATCACGTCGTCGGTGAAGTCCTTCGGGTGCGGGCTGGTGAACCGCACCCGCCCCAGCCCGTCGATGTCGCCGCAGGCGCGCAGCAGCTTGCCGAAGGCGTACCGGTCGCCGAACTCGACGCCGTACGAGTTGACGTTCTGCCCGAGCAGCGTCACCTCCAGCACGCCGGCGTCGGCGAGCGCGCGCACCTCGGCGAGGACGTCGCCGGGGCGGCGGTCCTTCTCCTTGCCGCGCAGGGAGGGCACGATGCAGAACGTGCAGGTGTTGTTGCAGCCGACGGAGATCGAGACCCACCCGGCGTACGTCGACTCGCGCCGGGTCGGCAGCGTGGAGGGGAAGACCTCCAGCGACTCCAGGATCTCCACCTCGGCCGCGGTGTTGTGCCGCGCCCGGTCCAGCAGCGCCGGCAGCGAGCCGATGTTGTGCGTGCCGAAGACGACGTCCACCCAGGGCGCCTTGCGGACGATGTCGCCCCGGTCCTTCTGGGCCAGGCAGCCGCCGACGGCGATCTGCATCCCGGGGTGCTTGGCCTTCACGGGGCGCAGATGACCCAGGTTGCCGTAGAGCCGGTTGTCGGCGTTCTCCCGGACCGCGCAGGTGTTGAACACCACCACGTCGGGCTGCTCGTCGGCCTCGGCGGCACGCACGTACCCGGCGTCCTCGAGGAGGCCGGAGATGCGCTCGGAGTCGTGCACGTTCATCTGGCAGCCGTACGTACGCACCTGGTAGGTGCGCGGGCTGCCCGCGGCTGCGGTAGTCATGACCCGGACAGCGTATCCGGGTGGAGCTGATCGGATCGAACGAGGAGGAGCCGTGTGCCGGAGCATCAAGACCCTGCGTGAGCCGTACGTCCCGGTGGTGACCGAGGAGGACATCCGCGCCGCCGCGTTGCAGTACGTCCGGAAGATCTCCGGATTCCGTACCCCGGCGGCGCACAACGCGGCCGCGTTCGACGCCGCGGTGGACGCCGTGGCCGCCGCCACCGCGACGCTGCTCGACCAGCTCGTGGTGCGGGGCCAGCAGCCGGCGACCCGGGACTGAGCCCGGGGCCGCCACGGCTCGCCGCCGGGCGGGGGCACGGCGGCGAGCGCCGGTCACCGCCTCCGGCCGGCGCTCGCGGTCAGGCGGCGGCGAGCGCCGGGGCGACCGTGTCGGGGGCCCAGCGGGAGCGGTGGCACTGCGACCAGCCCCGGCAGCGCGGGTCGGCCTGCGTGCAGAGCCGGTGGTGGCTGAGCACCTCGCCGTCGTCGGTGTCGGCCACGTCGAAGTGCACCGGGCGGATCGTGCCGTCCGGCGCGAACAGCAGGTGCCGGCCGGCGTCGAGGGTGTCGTCGCGCATCAGGCAGTTGCGGCCCAGCAGCCGGGCCAGCGCCGCGAGCGCGGGCAGCTCGGCCAGGCTCTCGGGCACGCCGTAACAGTCGACCACGGTGCCGTACAGCCCGGGCGCCTCCCACACGTCGCAGACCACCGCGTACGCGGGGAGCCGCATCGGGTCGGCGACGGCCATGGGCATCACCACCCGGCCGAGCGCCTCGGCCAGTGCCGGGTAGACCTCCACCGGCTCGCCGCCGTCGATTCTCCAGTTCCACAGCTCGGTCATGCCGCCTCCTCGCCGCGCTCGTTTCCACCGGCCTCCGGATCGGGCCCTACTGACGATGGTGGGGGGCATTTGCCCTCAGCCGGGCGCAAGTTACCGGTCTGTGACCATTCCGGGCAAAATTCCCTCGGGCGACGTTGCCCAGAGTAGCTGGAAGATGACAGTTTATCGGGTACGGTGCCGCGTTCGCGTTCCCGCCGCGCCCACCGGCGCGTTCAGCGAACCCGGATCAGGTGCTCCGAGGCCGGCAGCAATTCACCGATGACGGTCCCACCGGGCACCTCACCGGCGACCAGCAGGCCGCCCGAGGTCTGCGCGTCGGCCAGCAGCAGCCGCTCCCCCTCGTCCGCGTCGCCGAAGTCCGTCCACGGGGTGACCCACTCCAGGTTGCGCCGGGTGCCGCCGCTGATGTACCCGTCGCGCATCGCCTCCCGCGCGCCCGGCAGGTACGGCACCGCCGCCGCGTCGATCGCCACCGTGAGGCGGCTCGCGCGGGCCAGCTTCGAGGCGTGCCCGAGCAGGCCGAAACCGGTCACGTCGGTGCCGCAGCGGATGCCGGCGGCCACCGCCGCGCGGGCCGCGTCCCGGTTGAGCCGGGCCATCGACTCGACCGCCTCGGGAAAACGCTGGCCGGTCTGCTTGTGCCGGGTGTTGAGCACGCCCACGCCGAGCGGCTTGGTCAGCGACAGCGGCAGCCCGGCCCGCCCGGCGTCCAGCGTGATCAGCTCCTCCGGCCGGACCACGCCGGTGACCGCCAGGCCGTACTTCGGGCCGTCGTCGTCCACGCTGTGCCCGCCGGCCAGGTGGCAGTTCGCCTCCCGGGCCACGTCCAGACCGCCGCGCAGCACCTCCCGGGCCATCTCCGGCGGCAGCACCCCGCGCGGCCAGCAGAGCAGGTTCAGCGCGACGAGCGGGGTGCCGCCCATCGCGTACACGTCGGAGAGCGCGTTGGCGGCGGCGATGCGGCCCCAGTCGTAGGCGTCGTCGACCACCGGGGTGAAGAAGTCGGCGGTGCTGACCAGGCCCGTACGCTCGTCCAGCCGGACCACCGCGGCGTCGTCGCCGTTCTCCAGCCCGACCAGCAGGTCGGCGGAGCCGCCGGTCGCGCCGAGGCCGGCGACCATCGCCTCCAGCTCGCCCGGAGGGATCTTGCAGGCGCAGCCGCCACCGCGGGCGTAGTCGGTCAGCCGGATCGGGTCGGTCATCACCTCATGATCTCTGGCCAGCGCCTTCGGCGCCACTCGGCCCACCCGGACTGTGACAAAATTCGGACGTGCCGGTATGCAGGTGACCGGTGTTACCGCTCCGTGACCATCTGAGTTGCGTACTGCCACATCACCGCGCCTACAGTTGCCCAACCGGGGGTCGCTCGACCCCAATTCCGGCATGGACGACAGGGACGGTGGACGACGTGACGACGGGCGACCCGCTGATCGTGCTCGACGGGGTCAACAAGTGGTTCGGGCCGCTGCACGTGCTCGACGACGTGTCCCTCTCCGTCGGCCGGGGCGAGGTGGTCGTGGTGATCGGCCCGTCCGGCTCCGGCAAGTCGACGCTGTGCCGCACCATCAACCGGCTGGAGCCCATCGACAAGGGCACCATCACGTTCGACGGGCAGCCGCTGCCGGCCGAGGGCAAGCCCCTGGCCAAGCTGCGCAGCGAGGTCGGCATGGTCTTCCAGTCGTTCAACCTCTTCGCCCACAAGACCATCCTGGAGAACGTCACGCTGGGGCCGGTCAAGGTGCGCAAGGAGAAGCCGGCCGCCGCCCGCGAGCGCGGCCTGGCGCTGCTCGACCGCGTCGGCATCGCCAACCAGGCGGACAAGTACCCGGCGCAGCTCTCCGGCGGTCAGCAGCAGCGGGCGGCGATCGCCCGCGCGCTGGCCATGCAGCCCAAGGCGATGCTCTTCGACGAGCCGACCAGCGCGCTGGACCCGGAGATGGTCGGCGAGGTGCTGGACGTGATGACGTCCCTGGCGAGCGAGGGCATGACCATGGTCGTGGTGACCCACGAGATGGGTTTCGCCCGGCACGCCGCCAACCGGGTGGTCTTCATGGCCGACGGGCAACTGGTCGAGGACGCGCCGCCGGCCGAGTTCTTCGCGAACCCGCGCAGCGAGCGGGCCAAGGACTTCCTCTCCAAGATCCTCACTCACTGAGCGTCCGTAGTTGGAGTCGTCCCGGCGGCTCCGTCGAAGAAGGAGATTGAGTATGCGTTACAAGCGCGTGGCGGCGGTTGCCGCGGCGGCGACTCTGGCGCTCGGCCTGTCCGCCTGCGGTGGCGACAGCGACGACGAGGGCACCGGCGCCGGCAGCAAGGACTTCGCGGCCGGCAGCACCATGGAGCGGCTGAGCAAGGCCCAGAAGATCAAGGTCGGCACCAAGTTCGACCAGCCGGGCTTCGGCCAGAAGGGCCTGTCGGGCAAGCCGGAGGGCTTCGACGTCGAGGTCGCCAAGCTGATCGTGAAGGCACTCGGCATCCCCGAGGACAAGATCGAGTACGTCGAGACGCCGTCGAAGGTCCGCGAGGACGTCATCGTGAACGGCACCGTCGACCTGGTCGCGGCCACCTACACGATCAACGACAAGCGCAAGGAGCGCATCGCCTTCGCCGGGCCGTACTACGAGGCCGGCCAGAACATCATGGTCCGCAAGGACGAGGCGGCCATCACCGGCCCCGACTCGTTCAAGGACGGCACCAAGAAGGTCTGCTCGGTCACCGGCTCCACCCCGGCCGAGGAGATCAAGAAGTACGTCAAGGACGTCGGCACCCAGCTGGTGCTCTTCGACACCTACGACAAGTGCCGCGACGCCCTGAAGGGCAAGCAGGTCGACGCCGTCACCACCGACAACGTCATCCTGCTCGGCTACATCGCCAAGGACGAGGCGTCCTTCAAGATGGCCGGCGACAACTTCACCAAGGAGCCCTACGGCATCGGTGTCAAGAAGGAGGACACCGACTTCCGTAACTTCATCAACGACACGCTCGACAAGGCGTTCCAGGATGGCAGCTGGAAGAAGGCGTGGGACGACACCGCCGGCAAGTTCGGCGCCACCCTGGGCGACCCGCCCGCCGTCAACCGCTACTGATCCGCTAGATCCGGAGGGTGGGGAGGAAACCGACCCGTGAATGTGCTCATCGACAAGTTCGACGTCTTCGCGGGCGGGTTCTGGCTCACCCTCCAGATCTGCTTTCTCGCCGCGATCGGCGCCCTGATCCTGGGCGCCGTCGTGGCGGTGCTGCGAATCTCGCCGGTGCCGCCGCTGCGCGCGGTCGGCACCACGTACGTGAACATCTTCCGTAACCTGCCGCTGACAGTGGTGCTGTTCTTCGCCGCGTTCGGCCTGCCGGCGCTGGGCTCCAACGCCGACTTCCTGCGTATCCCGGGCCTGGATTCGATCTTCAGCCGGCTCGGCACCGACCTGCCCTACTTCCGGTTCGGCCTGATCGCGCTGGTCCTCTACACCGCCGCGTTCGTCTGCGAGGCCCTGCGCTCCGGCGTGAACGCGGTGCCGCCCGGGCAGGCCGAGGCGGCGCGTTCGCTGGGCCTCACCTTCGGCCAGAACCTGCGGCACGTCGTGCTCCCGCAGTCCTGGAAGGCCTCGGTGGTGCCGCTCGGCTCGGTCATCATCGCGATGATCAAGAACTCCGCGCTCGTCGGTTTCTTCGGCGTGGTCGGTGACCTCTCGCAGACCGCCGATCAGCTCACCTCCGCCGGCGGCTACCCCTTCATTCCGGTGGCGATCGGCATCTCCGTCGGATACCTGATCATGACGGTCCCGCTCGGCGCCCTGCTGGACCGGATCGAGAAGCGACAGGCGGTGGCCCGATGAGCCAGCAGAGCAGCGTCCTCTACGACGTTCCCGGGCCGCGCCAGCGACGCGTCACGCTCATCAGCAGCCTGGTCGCCGTCGTGGTGGTGCTGGCCGGCGCCTACCTGTTCATCTACCGGCCGCTTGCTGACAAAGGCCAGTTCTCGATGGAGCTGTGGGGGCCGCTGGTCGACCCCTCGAACGAGAACTTCCCGCTCGTCTGGGACCGGATCGGGTACGGCCTCAAGAACACCCTGATCGCCGCGGCGCTGGCCATCGTCTCGTCGCTCGTCGTCGGCACCCTGCTCGCCGTCCTGCGGATCCAGCTCAAGAGCCTGACCCGGCGGCGCTTCACCGGAGCCGCCGCACCGGTGGCGTACCTGCTGCGCGGGCTGAGCTGGGTGCTGGCCGCCGTGACCCGGGTCTGCGTCGAGGTGTTCCGCGGCCTGCCGGTCGTCATCACCATCTTCTTCGTGGCGCGCGGCTTCCCCGAGTTCGGCGCCTCGTTCGACAACCTCTGGTACCTCGTCATCGGCCTGACCATCTACAACTCCGTGGTCATCGCCGAGATCCTGCGCTCGGGCATGGAGGGCCTGCCCTCCGGGCAGGCCGAGGCGGCCTCGGCGATCGGGCTCTCCCCGTTCCAGACCACCGGGCTGATCCTGCTGCCGCAGGCCTTCCGGATCATGCTGCCGGCACTGATCAGCCAGCTCGTGGTGGTGCTCAAGGACACCTCGCTGGGCTTCATCATCAGCTACGAGGAGACGCTCAACATCGGCAAGCAGATCATCGGCGTCCTGGGCAACCCGATCCAGGTGTACGTGGTGATCGCCGTGCTGTTCATCGCCATCAACTACTCGCTGTCGAAGCTGGCCCAGTACGTCCAGCACCGGCTCTCCCAGGGCCGCAAGAGCGCCGGCACCCCGGCGCCGGCCCCGCCACCGGCCGCGCTCACCTCGCAGGCCGAGGGTGCCGGCGGCGTCTGACCCGCCACACGTGAAAGGGCTGGCCGTGAACGGCCAGCCCTTTCGTGTTCCCCGGTCTAGCGGGCGATCTCGGTGACCCGGGACTCGCGCACCACGGTCACCCGGATCTGACCCGGATAGGTCAGCTCCTCCTCGATCTGCTTGGCCACGTCCCGCGCCAGCACCGCCGCGCCGATGTCGTCCACGTCGTCCGGCTTGACCATCACCCGGATCTCCCGGCCCGCCTGCATGGCGAAGACCTTCTCCACGCCCAGCTTGCCGGCCGCGATCTCCTCGATCCGCTCCAGCCGCTTCACGTACGCCTCGAGGCTCTCCCGCCGCGCGCCCGGCCGCCCGCCCGAGCAGGCGTCCGACGCCTGCGTCAGCACCGCCTCGATGGTCTGCGGCGGCACCTCGTTGTGGTGCGCCTCGATGGCGTGCACCACGTCCTCGCTCTCGCCGTACTTGCGGGCCACGTCCGCGCCGATGATGGCGTGGCTGCCCTCCACCTCGTGGGTGAGCGCCTTGCCGATGTCGTGCAGGAACGCGCACCGCTTGATCGTCGGCACGTCCAGCCGCAGCTCGGCCGCCATCACGCCGGCGATGTGCGCGGTCTCCACCAGGTGCTTGAGCACGTTCTGTCCGTACGAGGTGCGGTAGCGCAACCGGCCCAGCAGCGTCACCAGTTCCGGGTGGATCTCGGTGATGCCGACCTCGACCAGCGCGTCCTCGGCGGCCCGGTGGCACAGCTCCTCCACCTCCTGCCGGGCCAGGTCGTAGACCTCCTCGATCCGGTGCGGGTGGATCCGGCCGTCCAGGACCAGCTTCTCCAGCGTGACCCGGCCGACCTCCCGGCGTACCGGGTCGAAGCAGGACAGCAGCACCGCCTCGGGCGTGTCGTCGATGATCAGGTTGACGCCGGTGACCGACTCGAAGGCGCGGATGTTGCGCCCCTCCCGGCCGATGATGCGCCCCTTCATCTCGTCACCGGGCAGGTGCAGCACGCTGACCACGCTCTCCGCGGTCTGCTCGCTGGCGACCCGCTGGATGGCGTCCACCACGATGTTGCGGGCGCGCTGCTCGGCGCTGCCCCGCGCGTCCGCCTCGATCTCCCGGACCAGCAGCGCGGCCTCCCGCTTCGCCTGCCCCTCGATCGACTCGACAAGCTCGGCGCGGGCCGCGTCGGCGGTCAGGCCGGCCACCCGCTCCAGCTCCCGGCGGCGCTGCTCCTCCACCTCGGTCAGCGTCCGCTCCCGCTCGGCCAGGGCTGCCTCCCGGGCGGCGAGCGCCGCGGTGGCGGCGGTGAGCTGCCGTTCCCGCTCGGCCAGCCGCTCCACCTCCTCGGTGTGCAGCCGTTCCCGCTCGTCCATCCGGGCGGCCCGGCGTTCCACCTCGGCCGCCTGCTCCCGGGTGGTGGCGGCCAGCACCGCGACCTCACGCTCGCCGCTGCGCCGCGCGGTGGCGCGCAACTGCTCGGCGTCCGCTTCGGCCTGCTTGTGCGCGCGCTCCAGCACGGTGTCCGCCTCGGCGCGGGCGTCGTCGAGCACCCGCCGCGCCTCGGCCCGGGCCGCCTTCGCCTCCGCCTTCGCGGCGGCCGCCTCGGCCCGCGCCGCCGCGGCCGCGGACTTCGCCACGTCGATGGTGCTGTTGGCCTCGCTGGCGGCGGTCCGCAGCGCCGCGAGGGACTGCTCCTGCCGGTCCTTCTCCGCGATGAACGCCGGATCCTCCGGCGCGGGCGCCAGGCTGAGCCGCTTGAGGGTACGCACGCCGAACAGCACGGCGCCGACCACCACCACGACGAGCAGCAGCACCACCACGAGGAGAACGATGTCGAAGGCGCTCATCGAACCGCTCCGCCGGCCCGGCCGGCGTTGCCGGCTCGTCGATACCCGGTGGCCGGGCTGTCGCCCGCCGATGCGGGGTCGGGGCCGTGTGGCAGACCGCCGGTGAACCTGTGCCGCCCCGCCATGGCCGCCTCCCCCTGAACGTCGGCGCCGCAGGACACGCGCGAAGGACACGCGCCTGCGGCTCTGTACGCCCGACCGGAGCGGCTGGTTCTGGGCAGCTTTCCGTCGGCGGTGACCCGCGAGGGGCACCGCTGGCGGCCGGTTGCAGTTGTCGGAGGCTCCGAAAGGTTCCGGAGCTTCCGTCAAGGGCCGGTGTAGCTGGCCAAAGTGATGCTGTTCTGTTACGAGATCTATGTTGTGCGCTTAGCCTGCGCTGGTCGGGCAAAGTGAGCCTGTATGGCGAGGCTAGGTCGCGAGGGGCCGTTCGGTCAAGAAGTCATGATCAAACCACCCGGACGGAGAGAAGTTGCAGCGTCACTCAGTGGTGATCAGATGCCGGACAGGCCCGGACAAACCTCGCCGTCCGGCACCGCCCCTCGCCGCTCCCGACCTGCTCAGGCCACCTCCCCCATCGACGCCACCCACCACTCCCCCGCACGATCATGAGGTTGACGGGCGCGATCATGAAGTTGGCCTGGACAAAACGGACGGGAAGTGCCGTCAACTTCATGATCAACGGGGCAGGGGCGGTGCCGGAC
>NZ_MAGP01000122.1 GCF_002926165.1 Micromonospora chalcea
CGCTGCCGCTCGCGCTGGCGGAAGCGCTGGCGGACGTGCTGCGCGACGGGGCGACGCTGCTGCTGCTCGGGGCGGCGACGGCTCCGATCACCAGGGTCGCGGCGTAGAGCCGGGACCAGCGGACCACCGAGATCTTGACGACGTCGCCGGTCCGGGGCGCCTCCACCATCTTGCCGTTGCCGATGTACATGGCGACGTGGTGGATGCTCGTCCAGCTGCTGCTGGAGGCGAAGAAGAGCAGGTCGCCGGGGAGCAGCGCGTTCGGTGAGACGGTGCGGGAGCGGGTGGCGTAGTACTGGTCCTTGGCGACCCGCGGCAGGCCCTTGTAGCCGGCCGACCGGTAGGAGGCGAGCACCAGGCCGGAGCAGTCGAACCGGTCCGGGCCCTCGGCGGCCCAGAGGTAGGGGTCGCCGAGCTGGGCGAGGGCGTAGCGGACCGCGGCGAGCGCCTTGGGGTCCGCCGCCAGGCCGTCGATGCTCTGGTTGACGACGTACGAGCTGCCGAGCTGCTGCTCGGCGGCGTCGGCCAGGCGCTCGATCTCGAGCAGCTTGGCGGCGTTCTCCTTGCGCAGCGCGACGAGCGTCGTCTCCTGCTTGCGCAGGTCGGTCTCGGCGCGGGTGAACTCGGCGGCCTTCTCGGTCGCCCGGCGCTGGGCCGAGTCGTGCGCCTCCCGGGCGATCCGCTCGGCGTTCGTGGCCCGGAGGAGTTCGCCGGTCACCGACGTGGTGGCGCCCTCGGCCTTGTCGCCCCGGGTGATGCGCTGGAGGTTGGCGAAGTCACGCAGGCTGGCGCCGAACTCGCCCGGCGGCAGCGCCGCGTCGGCCTTGACCGCGTCGGCGGCGGCGCTCTTCGCGTTCTCCTGGGCCCGGGTGAGCGCGTCCTGGGCCTCCTTGAGCCGGGCGGCGGACTGGGTCAGCTCGGCCTGTGCGGCGTCCCGCTCGCCCTTGATCCGCAGCATTTCCTCGCCCAGCAGCCCGACCTGGGCGTCGAGCTGGTTGATCTGCGCGATCAGCGGGCCGTCGGCGGGGTTGGTGACGCCGGTGGTGCCGCCCGGCAGGCCCGGGACGGTTACTCCGGGCACGCCCGGAACGCTGCCGGGCAGGCCGGGGACGCTGCCGGGCAGTTGCAGGGGGCCGGTGACCTGGGGGCGGGAGCCGGTGCTGGGCACGGTGTCGGGCAGCGGGTCGGCCCAGGCCGGGGTGGCGAGCGCCGCCGCCGCGACCGCACCGAGGAGGGCGGACCAGAGGGCCGGACGCAGGACCGGTGAGATCACCGGCTGCCGGCCTCGTCGCCGCCGGGCCTTGGTGCTGTCGGACATTCCGCTCCCCGTCCGGTCTGGTGCCCGCCACGCGAGGTGGGGCGTGTCAGGACAGGACGGCACTGGTGTGTGTTCCGCCCCACCCTGTCTTACCTCACCGTCGCAGCGATGTCGATGTGCGGAGAGTGACGGCGGGTGAACTGGCTCGACCACGTCGGCGGCTGGTCGGACCCGCGACGTACGCTCGATCGGGAACCCAGGGGGAAGGACGTGGCTTTCGGATGGACGCCGGACTCAAGCGCGAACTCGAAGCGAAGGTGTACGCCGGGGAGCGGCTGACCCGCGAGGACGGCATCGCCCTCTACGACAGCGACGACCTGACCTGGCTGGGCCGGCTGGCCCACCACAGGCGTACGGAGCTCAACGGCGACCGGGTGATGTTCAACGTCAACCGGCACCTGAACCTGACGAACGTCTGCTCGGCGTCGTGCGCGTACTGCTCGTTCCAGCGCAAGCCGGGCGAGAAGGACGCCTACACGATGCGGATCGACGAGGCGGTCCGTAAGGCCAAGGAGATGGAGGACGAGCAGCTCACCGAGCTGCACATCGTCAACGGCCTGCACCCGACGCTGCCCTGGCGCTACTACCCGAAGGTGCTGCGGGAGCTGAAGGCCGCGCTGCCGAACGTCAACCTCAAGGCGTTCACCGCGACCGAGGTGCAGTGGTTCGAGAAGATCAGCGGGCTCACCGCCGACGCGATCCTCGACGAGCTGATGGACGCCGGCCTGGAGTCCCTGACCGGCGGCGGCGCGGAGATCTTCGACTGGGAGATCCGCCAGCACATCGTCGACCACAACTGCCACTGGGAGGACTGGTCGCGCATCCACCGGCTGGCCCACTCCAAGGGCATGAAGACGCCGTCGACCATGCTCTACGGCCACATCGAGGAGCCCCGGCACCGGGTCGACCACGTGCTGCGGCTGCGCGAGCTGCAGGACGAGACCGGTGGCTTCCAGGTCTTCATCCCGCTGCGCTACCAGCACGACTTCGTCGACTCGGCGGACGGCAAGATCCGTAACCGGATCCAGGCCCGCACCACGATGGCCTCGCCGGCCGAGTCGCTGAAGACGTTCGCGGTCTCCCGGCTGCTGTTCGACAACGTGCCGCACGTCAAGTGCTTCTGGGTCATGCACGGCCTGTCGGTGGCTCAGCTCTCGCTGAACTTCGGCGTCGACGACCTGGACGGCTCGGTCGTGGAATACAAGATCACCCACGACGCCGACTCGTACGGCACGCCGAACACCATGCACCGCGACGACCTGCTGCACATGATCTGGGACGCCGGGTTCCGCCCGGTCGAGCGGAACACCCGCTACGAGATCGTGCGTGAGTACGACGGGCCGTCGTCGCTGGCCGAGCGCCGGTCCGAGCCGCAGCAGGTCTGGGCCTGAGCGGGCGATGAGCGGCGAGGAACAGCAGCGCGCCTTCCCCCGGCGTGACGCCGAGGGGCGCATCCTGACCCTCGGTGACCTGCTCGGCGTGAGCCTCGCCGGCCTGGTCATCGGGGTGCTGGCGCTGCTGGTCTTCGAATGGGCGTTCGCCACCATCGGCGACAGCGGCTTCGGGGGCACGAACGGCTGGCTGGCGGTGATCCTGCCGCTCTGGTTGTTCTGGGACGAGTTCCGGGCCTGGGAGTTCGGCGCCGCCCGGGTGGTGGCGGCGCTGGTCGGCATCGCGCTCGGCGTACTCGCCGGTCTGCTGGCCGCCGGGCTGGCCTCGGGGCTGCCCGCGCTGTTCACGGGAGCGTTGGCCGCGGCGGTGTTCACCGTGGTCTACGCGGTCGTCTGGTTTCATGGCGTGCACTGGCTGGCCCGGCGTACGGGCTGAGGCACGAAGAGAGTGGGAATGCGGGAATGAGCGCGGCGCTCAAGTACACGCTGGGCCGGATCGGGCTGTTCGTCGTCGTGCTGGCGGCCCTCTGGTTCGTCGACATGAACATGTTCCTGCGGCTGATGCTGGCGCTGATCTTCTCCGCCACGCTGTCGTTCTTCCTGCTCAAGGGCCTGCGGGACCAGATGGCCGGGGAGATGGCGGAGGCGGCCGAGCGGCGTCGCCTGGAGAAGGACCGGCTGCGCTCCGCGCTGGCCGGTGAGGACCAGGCCGAGGCGGACGGCGAACGCCGCGACAGCTGAGCGGACCGGCGGGGCCCGGCGCGCGACGTCGCGCCGGGCCCTTCGCCGTTCACCAGCCGGTCGAGCGGTTCACCGGATGGTCGAGCCGCTCACCAGTTGGTCGAGCCCGGGACGACCGGCCACGGCCGGTCGACCGGCTTGATCAGGTACGCGATGCCGCCCGAGCCGGAGGCCACTGTGCCGTTGGCGCGGTAGCGCTTGGTGCGCAGCCAGATCTGCTCGAACTGCTCCCGCTTGTAGACGTTGCGCACCGCCTCGTTCGAGGAGGACGCGGGGTCGTTGACGATCACGTCGCCCTCGGCGGTGAAGCCGACGATCACGAACAGGTGCCCGGCGGTGCCGTAGTTGGCCCCGTCCAGTTCGCTGGCGAGGAACGACTGCGAGGTGACCACCGGGATGCCGGCCCTGATGAAGCGTTCCGCCTCGTCCAGCGAGTGCAGCCGGGTGACCCGGCCCTCCAGGCCGGGGAAGCTCGCCGCGTACGCGGTGTTGAACGGCCAGTTGCCCGCGCCGTCGTACTCGTAGTCGTAGGTCATCCGGGCGGCGTGGTCGACAGTCGGGTCGGGGTAGGCGGGGTCGACCCAGGAGGTGTCCTCGGCCGAGGGCTTGCGGCCCCAGTACTCGACCACCATCTCCGTCGAGGTGGGAGAGCACCACGCCTCGCCGCCGCCGTTGTACTCGGGGTACTCGCCGATGTGGACGTTCTGCGAGTAGCGCGGCACGGCCAGCTCGGTGCCCCAGGCGATGCCGCCCCGGCTCGGGGTGACGGTGAACCGGTCGGGCACGTTCGACGCCATCGCGCCGACCATTCGGACCTGCGGCGCGGCGGCCTGGCCGGGCGCGCGGTAGAGCGTCAGCCGCAGCTGGTACGAGCGCAGCAGCACTCCGGCGTCGGCGTCGTCGATCGAGAACGTGTCGGTCCAGATGCTCGACCAGGGGTCGCCCTGGCCGTCCAGCGTGGACCGCTTGATGTCCTGGTCGCCGGAGGCCCAGCGGCCCATGACGAACCACGGGGTCTGCGCCCCGGTGTTGTACGTGCCGTGCAGCTCGACCTGGATCCAGGTGCCGGCCGGGGTGGCGGCGTTCCAGGACGCGACCATCTCGCTGGCGTCGAACCCGATCCGCCGCTCGGGTGAGGTCCAGGTGGCGTACTCCCAGGTGCGGGTCGTGCCGGTGTGCTCGTCGGTGAACTCGGTGGTGCCCACCGGGCGGTCGATGGTCAGCGCGGGGTGACGGCCCGGTACGGCGCGGGTGCCCTGGTGGGAGCCGCTGCGCCAGTCGGGGAAGCGGGAGAACTCCTGGAACGTGATCTGTTCGTCGTGCGTGACGCCCGGCCGCGCGGCTTGTGCCTGGGCCGGTGCGGTGGTGCCGAGGAGGGTGAGCGCGGTGAGGCCGGCGAGGGCGGCCGCGCGCATGGGTCGTCCGAACATGGCAGCTCCACGGGGAGACGGCATCGTTGCCGTTCACTGTCGCGCCTGGCGGGAAGTTTCGCCAGATGTTCAGGCATGGAAAATCATTGCCGAAGTTACGATCAGGTCGGGATGACTAAAGGGAGAGACAGATATTGATATGACCATGTGTCTCCTGGTGGAGTGTGCGGACAACGGGAGCTCTCCCGTACCCCCAGGAGGTTGTCCATGGCCTTCCGCACCTCTCCGTTCCGCCGCCGGCTGGCGCTCGCCGCCGCCGTCGGCCTGACCATCGTCAGCGCGGCCGCCGCGCCCGCCGTCGCCCGGCCCGCGCCGGAGGGCTCCGGCGAGCCGGCCACCGTCGCGTACCGGGTGCTCGGCCCCCGCACCGCCGCGGACCGCACCGCGGTCGCCGGCACCGGCGCCGCCATCGACTACTCCGAACACGGTGTGTTGCACGTCACGGCCACCAAGGCCGAGGCGAACGCGATCACCCGGCTCGGGTTCCGGCTCGAGAAGGACGTCGTGCCGGAGCACGACCACGCCGACGGGGGCATGACCGCCAACGCGTTCCCGCCCGCCGACTCGAACTACCACGACTACGCCGAGCTGACAGCGGTGGTGAACAAGGTGGTCGCCGACCACCCGACCATCGCGCGGAAGCTGAGCATCGGCACGTCCTACCAGGGCCGGGACCTGATGGCCGTGAAGATCTCCGACAACGTCGCCACCGACGAGGCGGAGCCGGAGATCCTGTTCAACGCCCAGCAGCACGCGCGTGAGCACCTGACCGTCGAAATGGCGATCTACCTGCTCAACCTCTTCACCGACAACTACGGCAGCGACTCCCGGATCACAAACATCGTCAACACCCGGGAGATCTGGATCGTCCCCACCGTCAACCCCGACGGCAGCGAGTACGACATCGCCACCGGCTCCTACCGCTCCTGGCGCAAGAACCGGCAGCCCAACAGCGGCTCCACCGCCGTCGGCACCGACCTGAACCGCAACTGGGGCTACCAGTGGGGCTGCTGCGGCGGCTCGTCCAGCTCGAAGTCGTCGGACACCTACCGGGGCCCGTCCGCCTTCTCCGCGCCGGAGACCGCGGCGCTGCGCAACTTCGTCAACAGCCGGGTCGTCGGCGGGGTGCAGCAGATCAAGGCGAACATCGACTTCCACACCTACTCGCAGCTGGTGCTCTGGCCGTACGGGTACACGTACAACAACACCGCCACCGGGATGAACACCGACCAGTACAACACCTTCGCCACCATCGGACGGCAGATGGCGGCGACCAACAACTACACCCCGGAACAGTCGAGCGACCTCTACATCGCCGACGGCACCAGCATCGACTGGATGTGGGGCGCCCACAAGATCTGGGCGTACACCTTCGAGATGTACCCCGGCTCGGCCTCCGGAGGCGGCTTCTACCCGCCGGACGAGGTGATCCCGGCGCAGACCTCACGCAACCGGGAGGCCGTGCTGATCCTGTCCGAGTACGCCGACTGCCCGTACCGGGCGATCGGCAAGCAGAGCCAGTACTGCTGACCTCACCACCGGGTGGGAACCCCGGTTCCACCCCCGCCGGGGTTCCCACCCACCCCCACCGTCCGGACGATCTCCGCTGGTCGTGCGCTACCGTGGCACCGACCGTGCCACAGCGAAGCCGGTGCGAAACCGGCGCTGTCCCGCAACTGTGATGCCCCGTACGCGCGGCGTCGGCCTCCCGCCGGCGCCGACGGACGTGGGACGAGCCAGGTCGCCTGCGGCCCGGTCGCGACACGCGCTCTCGAGGAAGGGCGCCTCGCGGACGGGCCTCTCTTCCTGTCGGCGAAGCACCACACTCCTCGACCGACAGGAGGCTTCATGTCCCGACGTACCCCCCGGCTCTTCGCCACCGCGCTCGCGGCCGGCGTGCTGCTTCTCGGCGGTTGCGCCGAGAAGACCTCGACCGACACCCCCGCCGCCGGCGCCTCCGGCGGCGCGTTCCCGGCCACCGTCGGCAAGCTGACGCTGGAGAAGCGGCCCGAGAAGATCGTCTCGCTCTCGCCGACCTCCACCGAGATGCTCTTCGCCATCGGCGCCGGCAAGCAGGTCACCGCCGTCGACGACCAGTCGAACTACCCGGCCGACGCGCCCCGCACCGACCTGTCCGGCTACCAGCCGAACGCGGAGGCGGTCGCCTCCCGCAACCCCGACCTGGTGGTGATCTCGGACAACCTCAACAAGATCGCCGACCAGCTCGTCGCGCTGAAGATCCCGGTGCTGCAGATCCCCGCCGCGGCCACGCTCGACGACACGTACCGGCAGCTCACCGACCTGGGCACGCTCACCGGCCACCGGTCCGAGGCCGAGGCCGTGGTGCAGAAGATGAAGGACGACATCACCGCGCTGACCAAGGACCTGCCCAAGCGCACCGAGAAGCTGACCTACTTCCACGAACTGGGTCCGGAGCTGTACACCGCGACCAGCAAGACGTTCATCGGCACCATCTACGCGCTCGCCGGGCTGGAGAACATCGCCGACCCGTCCGACGCCGACGGGAAGAACGGCGGCTACCCGCAGCTCTCCCAGGAGGTCATCGTCAAGGCGAACCCCGACTTCGTCTTCCTGTCCGACACCAAGTGCTGCAAGCAGAACGCCGACACGGTGAAGGCGCGCAGCGGGTGGGCCGGCATCAACGCGGTGAAGAACAACCAGATCGTGGAGCTGGACGACGACATCGCCTCGCGCTGGGGGCCGCGCGTGGTCGACCTTCTCAAGGTCATCGTCGACGCCACCGCCAAGGTTCCGGCCTGACAGTGGCCCTACGACAGGCGGACTCCGCCCCGAACCCGGCCGGAACGCCTCGGGCGTCCCGGCCGGGCAGCCGGTCGCTGTCCCGCCCCGGGCGGCGCGGGGCGCCCGGCGCGGGCGGCGCCCCGGTCCGGCCCGCCGGGCTACGCAAGCGCTGGCTGCTCGCCGGAGTCGTGGCCGTGTTCGTCGCGCTGGTGGCCGGCGTCTCACTCGGCCCGGTCAGCCTGCCGCCCGGCAGCGTCGCCGCCGAACTGCTCAACCTGCTACCCGGGGTACGCCTCGACAGCGGGCTCACCGAGCGGGAAATCGCGATCATCACCGAGCTGCGGCTGCCCCGGGTCGTGCTCGGCCTGCTCGTCGGCGCGCTCCTCGCCCTGGCCGGCGGCTGCTACCAGGGCGTCTTCCGCAACCCGCTGGCCGACCCGTACCTGCTCGGCGTGGCGGCCGGCGCCGGCTTCGCGGTCACCACGGCGATCGTGCTCGGCGCCGGGGCCGGCGGGGCGCTGACCGGGCTGCCGATCACCATCCCGCTCGCTGCGTTCGTCGGCTCGCTCGGCGCGGTCGTGCTGACGTACCTGCTCGGCGCGGCCGGCGGACGGGACCGGTCACCGGCCACGCTGATCCTGGCCGGGGTGGCGGTCTCGGCGTTCTTCGGCGCCGGGCAGACGTACCTGCTGCAACAGCACTCCGACAACATCCAGCAGGTCTACTCCTGGCTGCTCGGGCGGCTCGCCACCGCCGGCTGGCACGACGTGTGGCTGGTCCTGCCGTACTTCGTGCTCACCGCCGTGGTGGTGCTGCTGCACCGGCGTGAGCTGGACGTGCTCTCCGTCGGCGACGACGAGGCCACCGGTCTCGGCCTGCACCCGCAGCGCTCCCGCTACCTGCTGATCGCCGCCGCGTCGCTCGGTACCGCCGCAGCGGTCTCCGCGTCCGGGCTGATCGGCTTCGTCGGCATCATCGTGCCGCACACCATGCGGCTGCTCTTCGGCTCCAGCCACCGGATCATCCTGCCGCTGTCCATGCTGTTCGGCGGCGCGTTCCTCGCGCTCACCGACGTGGTCGCCCGTACCGCCGCCGCCCCCGCCGAGATCCCGATCGGCGTGGTCACCGCGCTGCTCGGCGGCCCGTTCTTCGTCCTCGTCCTGCGTACCGCCCGCCGGGTGGCGATGTGAACGCCCCCGCCGTGCGCGTGCACGACCTGCGGGTCGCCCTCGGCGGCAACCCGATCCTGGCCGGCGTCGACCTCACGGTCTCCGCCGGTGAGTGGGTCACCGTGATCGGACCCAACGGCGCCGGCAAGTCGACCCTGTTGCGCGCCGTCGGCGGCCTGCTGACCGGCCCGGGCGAGGTCGCACTCTTCGGTACGCCGATCGGCGCGCTCCGCCGCCGCGAACGGGCCCGGGTGGTGGCCACGGTGGCCCAGTCCCCGGTGGTGCCGGCCGGCATGTCGGTCTTCGACTACACGCTGCTCGGGCGTACCCCGTACATCCCGGCGCTGGGCCGCGAGTCCGCCGCCGACCTGGCCGCCGTGCACGAGGTGCTGGACCGGCTCGACCTCGGCCCGTTCGCGCACCGTGAGCTGGCCACGCTCTCCGGCGGCGAGCGGCAGCGCGTCTTCCTGGCCCGGGCGCTGGCCCAGGGCGCCACCCTGCTGCTGCTGGACGAGCCGACGAGCGCGCTGGACATCGGGCACCAGCAGGAGGTGCTGGAACTGGTCGACCAGCTCCGCCGCGAGCACGGCCTGACCGTGCTGGCCACCATGCACGACCTCTCGATCGCCGGCGAGTACGCCGACCGCCTGGTGCTGCTGGCCGACGGCCGGGTGGCCGCCGCCGGTCCACCGGACGAGGTGCTCACCGAGGCCCTGCTGGCCCGCCACTACCGAGCCCACATCCGGGTGATCCCCGGCGACCACGGCCCCTTGGTGGTCCCCGTCCGCCCAACCTGACCCCACCCGCCCCGCCTTCGCGCGGTCGATCTTGCACTTCCGGCCCCGACAAAAGGTGCGAATGTAACGCCACGAGGGCCGCAACTGCAAGATCGGCGGACGGGGTGGCGGCCTTGCCGCTGAACAGCCCACCCTCAGGGAGCGTCGTCCCGAATCCTGGGCAGGTGTTCCGATTTCCGGGAGGGCAGATAGATCTTGGTACGAACAGGCCCTCCTGGGGGCCAACCCGTACCAAGATCTCGACCGGACCCGCCTCGCGCGCGGCGGAGGGGGTCAGCGGAGGGTGGAGATGGAGAAGAGGGCGCCGGACGGGTCGCGCAGGGCGGCGCTGCGGCCGGCCGGGTTGTCGCGCGGCGGGACCAGGACGGTGCCGCCCAGCTCGGCGGCCCGCGCGGCGGTGACGTCGGCGTCCTCCACCGCGAAGTAGACGGCCCAGTACGCAGGCAGGTCCTCCGGCATCGGCTCGGCCCGGGGCAGCATCCCGGCGACGATCCGGGCGCCGCAGCGCCACCCGGTGTACGGCACCGGCCCGGCGGGACGTTCCTCCGGGTGCCAGCCGAAGACCAGCGCGTAGAACTCCTTGGCGTTCTCCGGATCGGGGGTGACCAGCTCGTTCCAGCACATCGCGCCGGGTGCGTTGAACAGTTCGGCCCCGCGCATCGCCATCGGCTGCCAGACGCTGAACACCGCGCCCGCCGGGTCGGCGAGCACCGCCATCCGGCCCTGCGTGGCGACGTCGAACGGGGAGACCACCACCTGCCCGCCGGCCGCCTCCACCCGGGTCGCGACCAGGTCGGCGTCGTCGGTGGCCACGTACATCGACCAGACCGGCACCTGGTCCGGCGTGGCCGGCGGGCCGGCCCCGGCGACGGCCTTGCCGTTCTTCTGGAAGACGGTGTAGCCGCCCGCTTCCGGCTCGGGGGAGATCTGCCCGGTCCAGCCGAACAGCTCGGGGTAGAACCGTCGCGCGTCCTCCAGCCCCGGCGTGGCCAGGTCGGTCCAGCAGGGCGTGCCGGGCTCGACGCCGTTCACGGTGACCCCTCTCGCCGGGGACGGTCCCGCTGACCCGCCCTGTCGGCATCGTGGCACCGCCGGGTCGGCCACCGGGCCGGAACCGGACAAAAGGTCAGGTGAAGCGGCGTCCCTCGTCCCGCCGGTACGCCCAGCCGGCGGCCGCGGCGAGCACCAGCACCCAGACTCCCAGCATCACCAGCGACAGGGTGCCGGGCCGGAAGTCGGTCACCGCCGCCCAGATCAGTTCCACCGCGCCCCGGGTCGGCAGGTAGGGGGCGATCGCCTTGATGAAGCCGGGCGCGTCGTCCGGCCCGGAGAGCAGGCCGCCGCCGAACGCCAGCGGGAAGAAGATCACCTGCGCCACCACGATCGCCGCCTTGCTCGGCAGCGCGTAGCCGATCGCCAGGCCGAGCAGCGTGAACGGCACCGAGATCACCGCTACCGCGCCGAGCCCGAGCAGGAACTGCAGCGCGCTGACCCGGGCCTCGGTGGCCACCGCGGCGATCACCACCACCGGGATCATCGACACGTACGTCAGCACCAGCCCGGCCAGGATCCGCCCGGTGAGTCGCGGGGCCGGTCCGGTCGGCAGGGTCCGGGTGTACGGGTTCCAGGGCTGGTCGCGGTCCTCGGCGACACCCACGCCGTACTGGAAGATGTTGGCGCTCATCACCGCGAACGTCACCATGGCGGCGGTGGCGTAGGTGGCGCCGGTGGGGTCGTCGCCGGCGAACGGCACCACGAAGAAGAGCATCGCGGCCGCGGGGAAGAAGGCGCTGCCCACCACCGCCACCGGAATCCGGATGATCTCCAGGAGGTGGTAGCGGGCGTGGACGAGGGCGAGCGGCACGACTGTCTCCTAGGCGGGGGTGGGCGCGGGCCGGTCGCCGGCCGTGATGGCGAGGAACGCCTCCTCCAGCGAGGTGGGCCGGACCTCAAGGTCGCGGAACGCCACCCCGTCGGTGACCAGGTCGCGGACGAGCTGGTCGGCGTCGGTGGTGAGCAGGTGCACCCGCCCGTCGGCGCGTTCGGTGGCGACCACCCCGGGCAGCGTCGGCAGGTCGTCGGCGACCAGGCTGACCCGGCGTACGCCGACCATCCCGCGGATCGCCGCCACCGAGTCGTCGGCCAGCACCCGCCCGTGGCCGATCACCACGACGCGCTGCGCGAGCGCCTCCACCTCCTCCAGGTAGTGGCTGCTCAGCAGCACGGCGCCGCCGTCGGCGTGGAAGCCGCGGATCGCGTCCCAGAGCGCGTGCCGCGCCTCCACGTCGAGCCCGGTGGTCGGCTCGTCCAGCACCACCAGCCGGGGACGGCCGACGAACGCCAGCGCCACCGCCAGCCGGCGACGCTGGCCGCCGGAGAGGCCGCCGGTCTGCCGGCGTACCTGGTCGGCGAGGCCGAACCGGTCGAGCAGTTCGCCCCGGGGCACCGGGTCGGGGAAGTGCGCGGAGACGAAGTCGACCACCTCGCCGACCCGCAGCGTGCCGGGCAGGCCGGTCTCCTGCGGCGTGACGCCGAGCTGCCGCCGGCTCGCCGGGTCACGCGGGTCGCCGCCGCACAGCTCGACCCGGCCGCCGCTCGGGCGGCGCAGCCCGACCAGCAGGTTGATCAGGGTGCTCTTGCCGGCGCCGTTCGGGCCGAGCAGGCCGACCAGCTCCCCGGCCCGGACGGTCAGGTCGACCCGGTCCAGGGCCAGCACGTCGCCGTAGCGGCGACTGACCTGTTCGGCGCGGGCCAGGATCATCCGGGGCTCCTCGGGCGGCGGAAGGGTGCTCGTGCACTCCCTGTCTACCGTGCCGGGGCAACCGTCGCCGCCCCCTGTGGAACTGCGCACATCCCCTAGGCTGGTGGCGCCGTCGAGGACGGTGGAAGTTCCGACCGGACACTGGGGAGGGTCCGTGACCAGTCCGAGCAGGAATCTCGAGGTGCAGCCGGAGGCGTTGACGGCGTTCGCCGCCGCCTCCCGGGACCGGGCCGGCCAGTTCCGTGAGCTGCACCGGCTGTTCCGCGACGGCCACGTGGCCCGGCACGCGTTCGGCGTGATGCCCGCGTCGTTCAGTCTCGCCGCCGCGTACGAGCAGCAGTTCGAGGCGTGCCTGGCAGGGCTGGAGGACGGCGCCGAGGTGATGGCGACGATCGCCGAGGGGCTCCGCGACACCGCCGAGGCGTACACCGGCACGGACGTGGCCAACACCGACATGTTCCAGCCGGGCGCCTGAGGGGGGCGGGATGAGCACCGAGGCGCTGCAGCGCAACAAGACCTACTTCGAGCAGATCGTGTCGGGCACGCCCGACCCGTTCAAGCCGCTCTCGAACGCCGTGCTGTGGCCGTTCGAGCAGCTGCTGGAGCTGGTCGCCGGCGAGCCGGACGATCTGATGCGGGCGGCCCAGCTCGCGCTGACCACCGGCGACGCGGTCCGGCGGATCGCCGGCGACCAGGTCGCCGACCGGGCTCGGCTGCGCGGCGCCTGGGACGGCGACGCGGCGGACAAGTTCCACGCCTCGATGGAGTCGATCGAGGAGGCGATGGAGGAACTGGCCAAGGGGCTGGACGGCACCAAGGAGGTGCTGGTCGACGCCGCCAATGCCGCTGTCGACGCGTTCAACCTGCTGGTCGAGCTGATCCTGGAGTTCCTGCTCTGGTTCCTGACCGAGGTCATCATCGCCGCGGTGGCGGCAGTGCTGAGCGCCGGGGTGAGCCTGGCCGCCACAGTGGTGCGGGTGCTGGCCCGGCTCGCCACCACCGTCGGCCGCATGGTCAAGATCGTGGCGCGGTTCGCGGAGATCCTCACGAAGCTCGCCACCAAGCTCCAGAAGGTCGCCGAGCTGCTCATGCGCTACCGCCAGGTGGTGCTGGAGCTCCGCAAGGCCAAGAAGGCGTACGGCGCGTTCAGTAAGGCCGGCTACACCAGGGAGGCGGTGCTGTTCAAGGCCAAACGCGCCGCCATCCTGTTCCCGGGCAAGTTCGCCATCAACCAGGCGTCACCGGTGAACATCCCCGGTATCGGCGGCGCCCTGCTCGACACCGGCATGGGGCTGCACGACATCTCCGACGGGCGCAAGGACCGCAACTACCTGGTGGACGGCACGTACCGCGAGGATCTCGGCCCGTACACAAAGGGCGTGCAGAACGTGTTCGACTCGATCGTGAACTGAGAGGCACCCATGACGTTCCCGGCCCTGGACCGGATCGAGGCGCTGGCCCGCAACCTGGACGGGTGGCAGCGCGAACTCGGCGCGCGGATGGCCGAGCTGGAGCAGAGCAGCGCCCAGGGGGTCAGCGACTCCGGCCTGGTCACCGTGGTGGCCGCCGCCGACGGCAAGATTCTCTCCACCGACATCAACGCGCGGGCCATGCGGTTCGACTCGTACACGCTGGCCGAGGAGATCACCGCCGCGGCGAACCGGGCGCAGGAGGCCGCCGCCGCCCGGGTACGCGAGATCGTCGGCGAGGTGATGGGCAACGCCCCGGCGGCGGAGCGCCGTACCGACGACGGCTACGGCGACGGCCGATACTGAGCCGATGGACGAGACCAGATACCGCGACCCGATCGACCGGCTCGTCGAGCCGGGCGAGCGCGTGCTGGCCCACGCCAAGGCCGACGTCGGCCAGGGCCTCGCTCCGGCGCCGCCGCCCGAACCGGAGTCCACTGCCGAGCCGGGTCGGCGGACGCTCGGCTCGGTGCTGCTGAACGTCCTCCTGCCGCTGGCCACCTGGGACCGCGGCGACCGGCTGGTCGATGCGATCGGCTGGGGGATCGCCGGCCGTGGCGAGCCCGGCTCGGCCGCCTCCCGCCTGCACCGCGCGCTCCGCCCGGCCCGGCCCGACCTCCAGGTCCGGGAGACGCTGCTCGCGGTCACCGACCGGCGGCTGCTGGTCTGCCGTACCGGCGGGGTCAAGCTGCTGGCCGGGCGCGAGGCCGAGGAACGCGCGCTGGCCGAGACGTCGGTGGCGTGGTCGGCCGCGCGTGCGGAGGTCGCCTCGGCCCGGGTCGGGTGGCACCGGCTCAACCCGAAGCGGCTGCGGATCGACTTCACCGACGGTTCCTGGCTGTCGTTCACCGTGCCGATCGCCGAGTCCGGCCGTCCGCTGCGCGAGGTCGCCGCCGCGCTGAGCGCCTGACGGGTCCGCCCGCCCGGGCCGCGGCCGGGCCGCAGCCGCCCGCCCGCGTCAGGCCGTCAGCGGGGCGGGCAGCGGCTCGCGGTGCAGCACGGCCAGGCGGGAGACCGCCCGGGTCAGCACCACGTAGAGGCGGTGCAGCCCACGCGGCTCGGCGGCCACGATCGCGGCCGGCTCGACGACCACCACGTGGTCGTACTCCAGGCCCTTGACCAGCGTCGCCGGGACCACTGTGACGCGCGCCGCGGCCTCGACGTCGTCGGCGGTCGCGGTCTCGACGCCCGCGTCGGCGAGCGCCGCGCGCAGCCGGTCCACCGCGTCGTCCGCGGCGATCACACCGACCGAGCCGTCGTGCGCGAGCGCCGCCCGCACCTCGGCCACCGTCGCGGCCGTCAGGTCCTCGGCGGTACGCACATCCAGCGCGCCGTCGTGGCGAAGCGAGCGGGCCGGGGGTACGTCGACGGCGAGCGCCGGCAGCAGCCGGTTCGCGAACGCCACCACTGCCGCCGGCACCCGGAAGCCCACGCTCAGCGGCACCACAGCGGCGTCCGGCTTGCCCAGGTGGGCCAGGGACTCCCGCCAGTCGGTCGCGGCCCACGGCGCGGTGCCCTGGGCGAGGTCGCCGAGCAGCGTGATCGAGCCGTGCTCGCTGCGCCGGGCGATGGCGCGGCACTGCATCGGGGAGAGGTCCTGCGCCTCGTCCACCACCACGTGCCCGAAGCCGGCGGGCCGTTCCAGCAGCCCGGCCGCGTCGTCGATGAGCACCGCGTCGGCGGCGGTCCACCGGGTCGCCTTCGCGGTGCGCGCGGGCTTGCCGGACCGGAACAGCTCCTGCTCCTCGGGCGTGAGCAGGCCGTCCGCGGCGGCGGCGAGCGCGTCGGCGTCGGTACGCAGCCGGTGCAGCAGCCCGTCCGGGGTGAGCGCCGGCCAGACCGCGTCGAGCAGGTCGGTGACCGGCTTGATCCGGCTCATCCGGCGCAACCAGGCGTCGCTCGGCGACTCCGCCCGGCGCGCCTCGGCCTGCCGTTGCAGCAGTCCCACCACCCGCGCCCGGACCCGTTCCCGGCCGGTGGCGTAGGGCAGCCCTTCCTGGCGCGTCTCGGTGACCAGCCGGTGCAGCGGGTCGAGCCCGATCCGCCACCGGTACGAGCCGTCCGACACCATGATCGGCTCGGTGGGCGTACCGATGTGGGCCTCGACGGCCCGGCGCAGCACCTCGGCCATCCGGACGTCGTGCTTGAGCGCGGCGGCGGCCGGATCGTCGACCGCGCGGACCGGGACCCGCGCGACCAGGTCCTCCACGGTGGCCTGCTCGACCTCGACCTCACCGAGCGCGGGGAGCACCGCCGCGATGTACGACAGGAACGCCCGGTTCGGCCCGACGATCAGCACTCCCGAGCGGCGCAGTCGTTCCCGGTGCAGGTAGAGCAGGTACGCGGCGCGGTGCAGCCCGACCGCCGTCTTCCCGGTGCCGGGCGCGCCCTGCACGCAGATCGAGTCGGCCAGGTCGGCCCGGACCAGTTCGTCCTGCTCCGGCTGAATGGTGGCGACGATGTCGCGCATCGGGCCGACGCGGGGGCGCTCGATCTCGGCGGTGAGGATGCGGCTGGCGGTGCCGAGTTCCTCGCCCCGGTCCAGGTGCTCGTCCTCGAAGCTGGTCAGCACGCCCGCGCTGAACCCGAACCGGCGGCGTACGGCGACGCCCTGCGGGTCACGCGCGCTGGCCCGGTAGAACGACCGGGACACCGGGGCCCGCCAGTCCAGCACCAGCGGCTCGCCCAGCTCGTCGGTGACGTGCCGCCGCCCGACGTGGTAGTCCCGCCCGGCGTGGTCCGGGTCCGTCTCCCCGAAGTCGAGGCGGCCGAAGAACAGCGGCGTGGTCGGGTCGTCGGCCAGCTCCTTGACCCGCCGGGCCATGTGCCGGCCGAGCTGCTCGGCGGTGTACGAGTCACCGGCCACCTTGTCGCCGGTGGCGAAGAGCGCCTCGGCGCGTTCCCGCATCCGTTTCAGCGCGGCTCGGGAGGCGTCGAGGTGGGCACGTTCGGCGGCGAGTTCGGCGTCGAGGTCGGGCGTGGCGTCACGTTCGGGCGTGGTTTCAAGTTCGGTTGCGGGCACTGTGAACTCCGATGGCTCAACTGAGGCTCGCTCGCGTGTCCGGGGCGGTTGGCCTGCTCCCGGCGCGGGGACGTCCGCTGCGGTGCATGCTCACCGCGGCCGTCGGGCGGCCATCCACGCTACGGCCATCCAGCCGCCCGCACCACCGATTTTTCCCACCCGTAGCGATCTTGGTACGCGGCCGCCCCCAGAGGGGCGGTGTCGTACCAAGATCTGGCCGGTGGCGGGCTGCACCTCGCCTCTGTGGGCGCGGGATCATTGGGGCATGACCGAGGCGCGGCCCGAGCAGCGCCGAGTGACGATCAGCGACCCGCAGGTGATGCGGGCGCTGGCTCACCCGGCCCGTATGGCGATCATGGAACATCTCGGCACGCTGGAGGGCGGTGCGACGGCCACCGAGTGCGCCGAGATCGCCGGGCTGTCGCCGAGCGCGACCAGCTACCACCTGCGTGAGCTGGCGAAGTTCGGGCTGATCCGGCAGGCGCCCGGCCGGGGGGACGCGCGGGAGCGGGTGTGGCAGGCGGTGAATCCGTCGTTCCACGTCGAGGTGGGGCCGGATGCCGAACCGGAGGCACGCGCCGCCGAGGCGGCCCTGGTCGAGGCGCACATGGTCCGCGACGCCCAGCGGGTCCGGGACTGGTTGCGCCGCGCGCCGGACGAGTCGCCGGAGTGGTACGCGGCGACCTGGTTCAGCGACAGCGTGCTGCTGGTGACCGCCGAGGAGTTGAGCGAGTTGAACCAGGCGATCCAGGCGCTGATGGAGCCGTACCGGCGGCGGCATCGGGCCGATCCACCCGCCGGGGTCCGTGCGGTGGCGGCTCAGTACCGGGCGATGCCCATCGACTGAGGGGTTGCGCGCACCAGGTGTGAAGGATTATTTTCGAAGTATGTCCTTCGCATCTGGCTCCTCGTGCTGGCCGGACGTCTGGCTCGCGGCCACCGCGCGTGGCATCTCCAGTTGCGGGAACTTCCTGGTCACCAGCGCCCTCACGCTCGCGCTCCAGTCCGCCGGGGCCGGTGGGCTCGCCGTCTCCGGGCTGCTGCTCGCCGCGACGCTGCCGCTGGTCGCGCTCGCGCCGCTGACCGGTCGTCTCGCCGACCGGGTGGACAGCCGGGTGCTGCTGATCGCGACCGGGCTCGGTCAGGGGGCGACCTGCCTGGCGCTCGCCTACGCACCGGGTCCGGCGCTGGTGATCGCCCTGGTGGCACTTCTGGCCACCGGCCTCGCGGTCTCCCAGCCGGTGATCTCCGCGCTGGTGCCGGTGATGGTGCGGCCGGAGGACCTGCCCCGGGCCGGCGCGCTCAACCAGACCGCCGGCACACTCGGCGCGCTCGCCGGACCGGCGTTGGCCGGGCTCCTGGTCGGCCAGTTCGGCACCCGGGTACCGCTGCTCCTCGGCGCGCTCAGCTATCTCTCCCTGGTGGCGGCCGGGCTGCTCGTCCGTACCCGAAGGGGTGGCCGCCGGGTGACCGTCGGCGCCGCCGCGGCGGTCGCGCCCCCGTGGCGGTTCCGGCGCGACCCGCTGCTGACGGTGATGGTCGGCAGCGTGGCCGCGCTGATCGGCGCGGTCGGGGCGGTGAACGTGATCGAGGTCTTTTTCATCCGGGAGACGCTCGGCAGCAGCGCCACCGTGTACGGGCTGGTCACCGGCTCGTGGACGCTCGGCATCGTGCTCGGCGCGTGGCTGTTCGCCCGGATCGCCCGCCGGCTCGCCGACGACGGCGCGCTGCTCGGCGCCGGGCTGGTGCTGCTCGGCGGATGCTGCCTGGCGGTGCTCGTGTCGGCGGCGGTGCCCTCGGCGTGGCTGCTCGTGCCGATCTGGTTGCTGGGCGGGGTCGGTAACGGCGGCGACAACGTCTTCAACAACCTCCTGCTGGCCCGGCGGGTGCCGGAGGCGGCCCGGGGCCGGGCGTTCGCGGTCTTCGGCGCGGCGGCACAGGGCGCCGCGATGGGCGGCTACCTGGTCGGGGGCCTGCTGCTGGAGGTGGCCGGCCCGCGCACGCTGATCGCCGGCTGCGGCGTGGCCGGCCTGCTGGTGGTGGCGGCGCTGGCCGGGCCGGTCCGCCGGGCGGTACGCGCCGAGCCCGCCGCCGTCCCCGCCGCAGCCGTGGCGGCGGAGGCCGCGTGAGCTGGTGTTAAGAAGGGCCCCTTCCGCTACCGGAGGCGTTAACAAGGGGCCCTTCCTTACCGCCGGGTGCGGGGTTCACCACTCCATCGGATCCCCCGGCGGCGGGGGAGAGGTCGCGGCGATACGGTCGGGTCATGGCCGACCGCATCGCCCGCCCCCGGGTGGGGCACATCCAGTTCCTCAACTGCCTGCCCATCTACTGGGGGCTGATGCGGTCCGGCGCGCTCATCGACGTCGACCTGCACAAGGACTCGCCGGACCGGCTCACGGCCGACCTGGTCGCCGGTGACCTCGACATCGGCCCGATCACGCTCGTGGAGTTCCTCAAGCACGCCGACGACCTGCTGCTCCTGCCCGACCTGGCGGTCGGCAGCGACGGGCCGGTGCTCTCGGTGAACATGGTGTCCACCCGCCCGCTGGGTGAGCTGGACGGCGCCCGGGTCGCGCTCGGCTCCACCTCGCGTACCGGGGTGCTGCTGGCCCAGCTGCTGCTCGCCGAGCGGCACGGGGTGCGGCCGGAGTACTTCCGCTGCCCGCCGGACCTGACCCAGATGCTGCTGGAGGCCGACGCCGGGGTGCTGATCGGCGACGTGGCGCTGCGCGCGCTGTACGAGGCGCCCGCCAAGGGCCTCGAGGTGACCGACCTGGGTCAGGCGTGGCACGACTGGACCGGGCTGCCGATGGTCTTCGCCGTCTGGGCGGTACGCCGTGACTTCGCCGCCGCCCACCCAGGCCTGGTCAAGGAGGTGCACGAGGCGTTCCTGCGCTCGCGTGACCTGTGCCTGGCCGAGCTGGACCAGGTGGCGGAGGCGGCGGCCCGCTGGGAGACGTTCGACGCGGACACGCTCGCCACGTACTTCCGGGCGCTGGACTTCTCGCTCGGTGAGCGTCAGGTGGCCGGGCTGCGCGAGTTCGCCCGCCGGGCGGCCGCGTACGGGGAGGTGCCGGCGCTGCCGGCCGACGGTCCGGAGTTCTTCCAGGGCTGAGCGTGCGGCCCGGCTGCCGACCCCGCGGTGGGCGGCCGGGCGGATCAGGTGGCCGGGCGCAGCAGCGCCTTGGTGATCCGTTCGCAGGCGTCCATGCCGTACTCCCAGCCGCCCTCGACACCGAACGGGCTGCGGACCATCACGCCCATCGTCCACGTCTCGCCGATGGCGAGGCAGTTGACGTGGTACTCCTTTTCCTTGTCCCGGTCGATCCACCCGTTCTTGATGGCGATCTTCTTCTGCTGGGCGGCCGGGAACGCCTTGCGGATGCCGAAGTCACCGGGGGCGCGTACCTGGCGCATCTCGTTGAGCAGCCACTTGGTCCACTTCGGCCCCGCCGCGCGGCCGTCGTCGATGCAGAGCCCGAGCCGGGCGGTGTCCCGGGGGGACAGCTCGGTGCGGCTCCAGCCGCCGTCGTCGGCGACCGCGCTGTCGGTGAGCTTGCAGATCGAGATGAGGCGCTCGATCGAGTCGGAACCGCCCACGCTCTCGTAGAACTCCTGGGCGCGGGTGTTGTCGCTGTCGCGAATGATCTTCGTGGCGTCGGCCAGCTTCGCCTCGCTCGGCGTCTTGCCGTCCTCGGCGCGCAGGCGCAGGTAGTCGGCCACCACCCAGGACTTGATCAGCGAAGCGGTCGTGCTGGTCTCGTCCATGTTCGCGGAACCGATGATCTTTCCGGTGCGCTTGTCCAGCACGGACCAGGCGTACCAGCCCTTGATCTTCAGGCTGTCCAGGTTCTTCTCCTGGAACGGCAGCGGGGTGAGCGCCGGTGAGGGAGCGACGCGCGGCGCGTTGCGGTCGACGGTTTGCCGGGCGGACCGCTCGTTGGTCGGCTCGGGGTGCGAGCTTGCGGTGGCCTCCAGCGGCGAGCCGGGGATCACCCGCAGGGAGAGGCCGAGCAGTCCGAGGAGAACCACTGCCAGGGCGCTGAACGCCAGCGGGCGGCGATGGCTGCCGGGTCGACGCCGGGCGCCGGCCATCAGAGCTTCCCGGCCGGCTGTTGCGGCACCTTGAGCGCGGCGCCGGGCTGCGGCGTCACGAGCTGGGTGGCGACGCTGGCGCACATCTTCGCGCCGTACGACAGGCCGGCCCTGGCCGGGTAGCGCATCATGACCGAGAGACTCCACTTGTCGGTGAACGCCAAGCAGCTGACGTGCCAGTTGCCGTCGTAGGCGAGCCGCGTCCAGCCGTTCTTCATGTGCACCGGGCCCTGCGCCTTGATCGTCGCGGGCAGGCCGTCGATGATGCCCCACCGGCCGCCGCCGGAGCGCTCCTCCTGCTGCTTGACGCTGCCGGCCACCTTGGTCATCTCGCTGAGCAGCCACTTCGTCCACTTGGGCCCGGCGGCGCGGCCGTCGGCGATGCAGTCGCCGAGGCGAACGGCGTCCCGGGGGGACATCTCGGTGAAGCTCCACCAGCCCTCGTAGTCGGGCACGTCGCCGGGCCTGGTGTCGGTCAGGCCGCAGATCCGGATCGCGCGCGCGATGACCGGGTCCGGCTTGCCGCCCGGCTGCGGCTTGTAGGAGCCGCCGGCCGCCCGGTAGACCCGGTTGGCGCCGTCGTCGTCGCTGTCCCGGATCGCCAGGATCGCCGCCTTCTTCAGGTCGTCGCTCGGCTCCTTCTCGCCGAGCTGGCGCAGGTAGTCCGCGACGATCCAGGCCTTGAGCATCGACTCGGTGGAGCTGGTCTGGTTCATGTTCTTCGCGCCGGTGACGGTGCCCGTCTCGCGGTCCATCAGTGCCCAGGAGAAGAACTCGCCCTCGAACTTCACCGAGACCGGCGCGTTGGCGAGCGTCGGCGGTGCGGGGGCGGTCGGGCTCGGCGCCGGGACCTGTCCACCGCCGCCGATGCCGCCCTCGCCGCTGCCGCCGGCGAACTTGGCGTACGCGGCGGGCACCAGCATGACGCCACCGACGAGGACCGCCACGATGGCGAGCACCATGGTCACGCGAGGTCGCATGAGTGGTGAACTCCAGATGTATGGCCGGGGGGACCGGCGCTTCCGCAGGTTTCGCTCCGGTCGCCACAAGGCCGGGGGACGTTGGCCTGAACGGTGGCGATCTTGGAGCCGAACGGCTTGCCGGGGGAAGTCTACTTCCGGACTGTCGATATGCCAGGTCTCGACACCCGCCGACTTGGTGGGAAGGGCGGGTTATTGACGTGCTTTGCCAGCCTTGGGAGGTTTCACCTTCATTGGGTGATCGACATCACAGTCACTCTCCGATTGCTGGCGATGACGGCAGGCGCTTGTTCGGTCGTGGAAGGCGGCTCGCGAATGCTGTTACACCCTCTGGTGTCAATCGTGCCGAGCTGTAACACTAGCTACATGTATGGCAATGACTTCGCTCCGCCGGAGGACGCTCCGGGCGGCGGCCTGCTCGGCGAAGTGGAGGCCGCGGAGGCGGCGCTGCGCGAAGCGGCGGCGCGGGCGCGGCGCGGCGGTCCGGCGCCGGACGAGGACGTCGAGGCGTACTTCGCCGACGTCATCGACGCGGACCAGAAGATCGAGCCCCGCGACTGGATGCCCGAGGCGTACCGCAGGACGCTGATCCGGCAGATCGCGCAGCACGCGCACTCCGAGATCATCGGCATGCAGCCGGAGGGCAACTGGATCAGCCGGGCGCCGTCGCTCAAGCGCAAGGCGATCCTGCTGGCGAAGGTGCAGGACGAGGCCGGCCACGGCCTCTACCTCTACGCGGCGGCCGAGACGCTCGGCATCAGCCGCGACGAGCTGGTGGACCTGCTGCTCGACGGGCGGCAGAAGTACAGCTCGATCTTCAACTACCCGACGCTGACCTGGGCCGACGTCGGCGCGATCGGCTGGCTCGTGGACGGCGCGGCGATCGTCAACCAGGTGCCGCTGTGCCGCTGCTCCTACGGCCCGTACGCCCGGGCGATGATCCGGGTCTGCAAGGAGGAGTCGTTCCACCAGCGGCAGGGCTACGAGATCCTGCACACGCTGGCGCACGGCACCGAAGCGCAGAAGGCGATGGCGCAGGACGCGGTGGACCGCTGGTGGTACCCGTCACTTGCCATGTTCGGCCCGCCGGACGGCGACTCGACGCACAGCGCCCAGTCGATGGCCTGGAAGATCAAGCGCTTCTCCAACGACGAGCTGCGCCAGCGCTTCGTCGACATGTGCGTCGGCCAGGCGGAGGTGCTCGGCCTCACCCTGCCCGACCCGGACCTGCGCTGGAACGACGAGCGGCAGGCGTACGACTACACCCAGCCCGACTACGACGAGCTGATGCGGGTCATCAAGGGCAACGGGCCGTGCAACAGGGAGCGCATGGCGCACCGGCGCAAGGCACACGCCGACGGCGCGTGGGTACGGGAGGCCGCCGCGGCGTACGCCGCGAAGCGGTCAGATCGAAAGGAGCCGGTGGCGGCATGAGCAGCTCGTCCTCTCCCCTCTGGGAGGTCTTCGTGCGGGCCCGCCGTGGCCTGTCGCACACCCACGTCGGCAGCCTGCACGCCCCCGACGCCGAGCTGGCCCTGCGCAACGCCCGGGACCTCTACACCCGCCGCCAGGAGGGCGTATCCATCTGGGTGGTGCCGGCGAGCGCGATCACCGCGTCCAGCCCGGACGAGAAGGACTCGTTCTTCGACCCGGCCGCCGACAAGGTCTACCGGCACCCCACCTTCTACGAGGTCCCCGAAGGGGCTGCGCACCTATGAGCCGGTTCGACTTCACGCTCGCCATCGGCGACGACGCGCTCATCGCGGCGCAGCGCCTCGGTGAGTGGACCTCCCGCGCGCCGGAGATGGAAGAGGACATCGCGCTCGCGAACATCGCCCTCGACCAGCTCGGCGCGGCGCGGCTGCTGCTCACGTACGCGGGCGAGCTGGAGGGCGCGGGCCGCGACGAGGACGACCTGGCCTTCTTGCGCGACGACCGCGAGTTCCGCAACTGCCTGCTGGTCGAGCTGCCGAACGGCGACTTCGGCGTGACCATGGCGAAGCTGTTCTTCCTGGCCGCGTACCAGGTGCCGCTCTACACGGCGCTGGCCGGCTGCGCGGACGAACGGCTCGCGGCGGTCGGCGCGAAGGCGCGCAAGGAGTCGGCGTACCACCTGGACCACGCGGCGCTGTGGGTGAAGCGGCTCGGCGACGGCACGGAGGAGTCGCACCGGCGCATGCAGGACGCGGTCGACGAGGTGTGGCCGTACGTCCACGAGCTGTTCAACCCGGATCCGGCGGCGCCGGTCGACCCGTCCACCCTTCGGGCCGACTTCGACGCCACCGTGTCCGCCGTGCTGGACGAGGCGACGCTCACCCGCCCGGAGACGGGCTGGACGCCCGGTGGTGGCCGGGACGGCCTGCACACCGAGCACCTCTCGTACCTGCTCGCCGAGATGCAGGTGCTGCACCGCGCCCACCCCGGAGCGAGCTGGTGACAAGCGCGAGGGACGCCGCGGCGGCGGTGGTGGACCCGGAGATCCGGGTCATCACCATCGACGAGCTGGGCATCCTGCGCGCCGTCGACGAGGAGCCCGGCACCGGCCGGGTCGTCGTCACGATCACCCCCACCTACACCGGCTGCCCGGCCATGGACGTGATCCGGGCGGACATCCGCCGGGCGCTGGCCGCTGCCGGGCATCCGGACGCCGAGGTCCGCACGGTCTACCACCCGGCGTGGAGCACCGACTGGATCTCCGACGCCGGGCGGGCCAAGCTCGCCGCCGCCGGCATCGCCCCGCCCGCGCCGCGCGGCGACGACACCGTGGTGCCGCTGACGCTGGCCGTACGCTGCCCGCGCTGCGGGTCGCCGGAGACCACCCAGATCAGCCGCTTCGGCTCGACCGCGTGCAAGGCGCTGTGGCGCTGCCGCTCCTGTTCCGAACCCTTCGACCACCTGAAGGCGCTGTGACTGTCACCATCACGCGGCCGGTTCGCCGCCGGCCGGTCTTCCACCCGCTGCCCGTGGCCGCCGTGGACCGGCTCACCGACGACTCGGTGTCGATCACGTTCGCGGTGCCGGAGGAGCTGCGCGAGACGTTCGCGTTCTCCGCCGGGCAGCACCTCACCGTCCGCCGCCCGGCCGACGCCGACGGCGGGGAGGTGCGGCGGTCGTACTCGATCTGCTCCACCCCCGACGAGCTGGCCCGGCACGGCCGGTTGCGGGTCGGGGTGCGTGAGGTGCCGGGCGGGGCGTTCTCCGCGTACGCCTGCGGCGCGCTGCGTGGCGGCGACACCGTCGAGGTGCTGCCGCCGCTGGGCCACTTCACCTCCGCGTTCACTCCGGACCGGGTCCGCCGGTACGGCGCGGTGGTCGCCGGTTCCGGCATCACCCCGGTCCTCGGGCTGGCCGCGACCGCGCTGGCGACCGAGCCGCGCAGCACGTTCACGCTGGTGTACGGCAACCGCACGGCGAACTCGGTGATGTTCGCCGAGGAGCTGGCGGACCTGAAGGACCGCTATCCGACCCGGCTGCACCTGGTGCACGTGCTGTCCCGGGAGATGGGCGAGTCGGCGCTGCTGTCGGGGCGGATCGACGCCGACCGGCTGACCCGGCTGCTCGACACCGTCGTGCCGGGGGACGAGATCGAGGAGTGGTTCCTCTGCGGCCCGTACGGGATGGTGGTGGACGCCAAGGCGGTGCTGGCCGGTCGCGGCGTGCCGGACGCGGCGGTGCACACCGAGCTGTTCCACGTCGACGCCCCGCCGGAGCCGGTCCGGCGTGAGGCCGAGCGGCCCGGCGCGGGCACCGACGTGACGATCGTGCTGGACGGGCGCTCGTCCAGTTTCACCATGGGCCGGGACGAGCGGGTGCTGGACGCGGCGCTGCGGGTGCGCGGCGAGCTGCCGTACGCCTGCAAGGGCGGGGTGTGCTCGACCTGCCGGGCCAAGGTGACGTCCGGCGAGGTGACGATGGCGCGCAACTACGCGCTGGAGCCGGACGAGGTGGCCGCCGGTTACGTACTGACCTGTCAGTCGAGTCCGGTAACCGACGAGCTGACCGTCGACTACGACGCCTAGCGGCGCCGCCGCTCAGATCACCACGGGCGGTGCCGTGGCGGCGCGGCCACGGGCCCGGCTGACGTGGCCGCGCCACCCGCCGACGAGCGCGAACAGGGTCCATCCCGCCGCGCCGAACACGAGCATGCCCCGCTTTCCGTCCGGGTCCACGTCCCGCGCGTCGGTCAGTTCCACCTCATCACGCGGGTCGACGAGCACAGTCAGCCGCTGGCCCACCCGGTAGCCGGGGGAACTGCCCCGGTAGACCAGCGGCTCGTCCAGCCGGCCGGCGTCGCCCTGGAGGGCGAACTCGTGCCGCTTGCCGGCCGTCTGCACGTCGGTGATGGTCACCTGCTGGGCGACGCCGCGCTCCCGGAGCACCGACTCGGGGGCGAGCTGGACGGCGCCCACCAGCACGAACAGGGCCGGCAGCACCGACAGGAGGGTCAGCCACCAGCCCCGGTGCAGCAGGCGCAGGCCGACCGCGAAGGCGAGGCAGCCGACCAGGCCGACGGAGATCGGCACCGCGATCGGGAGTCCCACGGTGAGGTGGCCGAGCGCCGCGGTCACGACGATCACGGCGAGGCCGAAGCCGACGAGCACGGCGGTCATCGTGAGGGACCAGAGGGCGGAGCGGGCGCCGGCCACGCGTACGGGGGTGGGCGGGGGCGATACAACTGACACGCCGAGAGCGTAGACGGGCGACGCCAGCGCTCCGCTTCCCGCGGTGGCGCTTCGGGTCGACCACCATCCGTGACGGGTAGAACGTTACGTTCTACACTTGCCTGATGGAGCAGATCGCCGTCCGGGAGCTGAACCAGCACACCAGCCGGGTGCTGGCGCGGGTGCGCGCCGGTGAGACGGTCGAGGTGACCGATCGGGGTGAGCCGATCGCCCGCCTGGTCCCGGTGCTGGCCGGCGACGCGCTTCTCGGCCGGTTGGTGGCCGAGGGCCGGGCCACGGCCCCGACCACGACCGGCCCGGTCCCGATGCCGCCGGTGCTCGGGGATCCCACGGTGGACGCCGCGGCCGCGCTGGTCGAGGCACGCGACGAGGAGCGTTGGTGATCTACCTCGACTCGGCGGCGGTCATCAAGATGCTGCGGCGGGAGGCGGAGACGCCGGATCTGCTCGGCTGGCTGAACGAGCGCGCCGGCACCGCGCTGGTGTCGTCGGCTCTCGTCGAGGTGGAGGTGCCGCGGGCGTTGCGTCGTGCCGCTCCACAGGCGCTGGTGGGTGTCCCCTCGGTGCTGGGACGTCTCTACCGGGTCGAGATCGACGCCACGGTCCGTGCGACGGCGGGCGCGTATCCGGAGCCGATGCTGCGCAGCCTGGACGCCGTCCACCTCGCCACCGCCGAGGTCCTGGCCCGGCAGGCGGCGGCCGAGTTCGTCGCGTTCGTCACGTACGACAAGCGGCTGCTGGAGGCGGCCAGGGCGATCGGGCTGCCGGTGGCCAGTCCGGGGATGCCCTGACCGGGTGGGTCTCTCGTCACCGGGTGAGGAGTGGCGTTTCCCGCCGTCGGGCCCGCGACGTACGCTCGGGAGTGTGACGGCGAACCGGGAGATCGACGACATCCTGCAACGCGGCGCGGACGGCGGGCGCATCACGCCCGAGGAGGCGCTGCTGCTCTACACCGACGCGCCCTTCCACGCGCTGGGCGAGGCGGCCGACGCGGTACGGCGGCGCCGCTACCCGGACAACATCGTCACGTACCTGATCGACCGCAACATCAACTACACGAACGTCTGCGTGACGGCGTGCAAGTTCTGCGCGTTCTACCGGGCCCCCAAGCACAAGGAGGGCTGGACCCACCCGACCGAGGAGATCCTGCGCCGCTGCGGCGAGGCGGTCGAGTTGGGCGCCACCCAGGTCATGCTCCAGGGCGGCCACCACCCGGACTACGGCGTGGAGTACTACGAGGAGCTGTTCTCCTCGGTCAAGAAGGCGTACCCGCAGCTCGCGATCCACTCGATCGGCCCGAGCGAGATCCTGCACATGGCGAAGGTCTCCGGCGTGAGCCTGGACGAGGCCATCGCCCGGATCAAGGCCGCGGGCCTGGACTCGATCGCCGGCGCCGGCGCCGAGATGCTGCCGGACCGGCCGCGCAAGGCGATCGCGCCGCTGAAGGAGTCCGGCGCCCGCTGGCTGGAGGTCATGGAGCTGGCCCACCGGCAGGGCCTGGAGTCGACCGCCACCATGATGATGGGCACCGGCGAGACCAACGCCGAGCGCATCGAGCACCTGCGGATGATCCGCGACGTGCAGGACCGCACCGGCGGCTTCCGGGCCTTCATCCCGTGGACGTACCAGCCGGAGAACAACCACCTGAAGGGCCGCACCCAGGCGACCACGCTGGAATACCTGCGGCTGGTCGCGGTGGCCCGGCTGTTCTTCGAGACGGTGCCGCACCTGCAGGCGTCCTGGCTGACCACCGGTAAGGACGTCGGGCAGCTCGCGCTGCACATGGGCGTGGACGACCTCGGCTCGATCATGCTGGAGGAGAACGTCATCTCCTCCGCCGGGGCCCGGCACCGCTCCAACCTGCACGAGCTGATCGGCATGATCCGGTCGGCCGACCGGATCCCCGCCCAGCGGGACACGCTCTACAACCGGCTCGCGGTGCACCACACGCCCGCCGACGACCCGAGCGACGACCGCGTGGTCTCGCACTTCTCGTCGATCGCTCTGCCCGGCGGCGGGGCCGGGAAGTCGCTGCCGCTGGTCGAGGTCAACTGACCTCGTTCCCCCGTTCGGCCGGTCGGCTCCCGTCGTGCGGCCGGAGCTCCGCCCGTTTCCGGTGAAGCTTCCGCCAGGGGTCTTCACCTGCGTGATCACCGGCGGCTAGCCTGCCCGCGCGACACCACCGATCCGGGCCGCGAGCAGGCAGGTAACAGGTCGGCGGCGACCCGGGTGAGCACCGCCCGGCAAGCCGGCGACGCCATTACGCTGGCGGCGTCCGTCGGGGACCGTCGTCCTCCATCGGCCCATGAGGGCCGTTCACATAACGCACCGCGGCAGGGGCGGGATGGGTGACCATCCCGCCCCTGCCGTCTGTCGAATCGATGGGAATTCCCACCGTACGACGCTGGCGCGGCGATGCGTCGCTCCGGTACCGTCCCTTCGTTCCGTGCGTTGATCGGCACGTCCCTACCCCCGGGGGAACCATGACCTTCCGCTACCGGTCCACGCTGGCGCGCGCCGGCGTGGTGGCCCTGCTCTCCACCGCCGGCCTCGGCGCGGTCGCCGGCCCGGCGTACGCCGCCGACAAGGCCGACCTCCAGCTCATCCCGCTCAGCTACCAGCTCGCCAAGGGCGTCAGCGAAGCCAAGGCCAAGCCGTTCAAGTTCCAGGTGAACAACGCCGCCGGGACCGTCGACGCGAAGGGCGTCCGGGTCACCGTCGAGACGAAGGACCTCAAGCCCGGCAAGGTCGGCGTGCTGGCGCCGAAGGACTGCGACATCCGCGGCACCGCCTTCTCCTGCCTGCTGGGCGACGTGCCCGCCGGGACCACCGAGGACTTCGGCATCCCGCTGTTCTCCACCGGCGGCAAGGGCGGGGCGGGCACGCTGACGGTGTCGATCAGCGCGGCCAACGGCGCCGGCGTGCTGGACACGGTCGAGCACGACATCACCGTCACCGACCCCGGCTACGACCTCACCACCTGGGTCCAGGACGTGTACGCCGACGTGGTCGTCGACGGCGACGACGCCGGTGAGGCGAACCTGCGCCCGGTCCGGCCGGGCCAGACCGCGCCGCTGGACTGGGCCGTGTTCAACGACGGAAGCGAGAACGCCACGGGCGTCGCGTACGGCATCACGCTGCCGGCCGGTGTCACCTTCGCCGAGCTGCCCGAGGGCTGCGTCGAGCAGAACCTGGGCGGCTTCGCCAACGCGTACTGCGAGGACCTGGGCGCGGTGCTCAAGCCCGGCCAGTACTACACCGCCGACGTGCGGGTGAAGGTCGGCGCGGACGTGACCGAGAAGCTGCTCCGGCCGGGCTTCGTCTGGGCCGCCGGGCTGGAGGCGGCCTCCGGCACGCCGGAGGAGCAGCCGAAGGCCGCCACCTCGGCGCAGCGTCGCGCGTTCTCCGAGGCCGACGACGGCGACAACACCGCCCAGTTCGACGTCTTCGTCGACCAGAGCCCGCAGTCGACCCCGAGCCCGACGCCGAGCGCTGAGCCGACCTCGACGCCGACCGCCCAGCCGACCCCGACCGGCAGCGTGACCGCGGTGCCGACGCCGACCTCCGGTGGTGGCGCGGGTGGCGGCACCGGCGGCGGTGGCCTGCCGGTGACCGGTATGCAGGTCGGCCTGATCGGCGGGATCGGCGCTGCGGTGGTCGCCGCCGGTGTGGCGCTGATGATGCTGTCCCGGCGCCGCAAGGTGGTGCTCGTCACGCCGGGCGAGGAGCGCACCGAGGACTGACACCGTCACCGTGGACACGGCGAGGGCGGGGTGGGCGACCACCCCGCCCTCTCGCGTACCCGGGGCGGGGCGGAAGGGGCGCGGCTGGCAGAGTGGAGGGGTGAGCCGTACCCCGCAGGGCCAGCGCGCCAGCCTGGACAAGCAGCCGCACGAGGTAGCCGCGATGTTCGACGGTGTCGCGGCCCGCTACGACCTGACCAACACCGTGCTCTCCTTCGGGCAGGACCGGTCCTGGCGGCGGGCCACCCGGGCGGCGCTCGGGTTGGCGCCGGGCGAGCGGGTGCTCGACGTGGGCGCCGGCACCGGTGTCTCGACCGAGGAGCTGGCCCATTCCGGGGCGTACGCGGTCGGCGCCGACCTGTCGCTGGGCATGCTGTACGCGGGCAAGCGCACCCGCCCGTCGGTGCCGCTGCTGGCTGGGGACGCGCTCCGGCTGCCGTTCGCCGACGCCAGCTTCGACGCGGTGACCATCTCCTTCGCGTTGCGCAACGTCAACGACACCGACGCGGCGCTGCGCGAGCTGGCCCGGGTGACCCGGCCGGGCGGGCGGCTGGTGGTCTGCGAGTTCAGCACCCCGGTCAACCCGGCGTTCCGCACCGTCTACCTGTCGTACCTGATGCGGTCGTTGCCGGCCGTGGCGCGCGCGGTGTCCAGCAACCCCGACGCCTACGTCTATCTGGCGGAGTCGATCCGGGCCTGGCCGGACCAGCCGGCGCTGGCCGCGCGGATCGGCGCGGCCGGCTGGGGCCGGGTGGCGTGGCGCAACCTGACCGGGGGCGTGGTGGCCCTGCACCGGGCCGTCCGAAACTGACCGGCCGACCAGGCGTTAGCCGGTCATTTCGTGAATATCCGGTTCTGGTCTACTTTGTCCCCGTAGGCTCGCCTGCATGACGGGACCAGACCAGGCCGCCACCGACGACGACGCCGCCGAGCTGATCGCCCAGCTCCGCGAGTTGGCCGGCGCGGATCCCGCTGATGTCCGGCAGGTCGTCGCCGAGGTGCTGGCGGCGCTCGACCGTGCGGCAGGTGGCGCGTTGCGTGACCACCTGCCCGAGGCGATCCGGCTCGACGCCGGGCTCGGACCGGCCGCGCCGGCTCGCCCCTGACCGGTTTCGGCCCGCCTACCGGCCCGTTTCCGCGAAGTTAGGCCCCCCTCAACGCGTCCTGGTGTAACAGCGGTCATAGACTCCATCCGGATGGGCTTGTGAAGCATTTCACGAGCATGCGGGAGGAGGCGCGGATGACCGCGGTGGAGAACGACGCCGACGTCATCGTCGTGGGCGCCGGTCCCGGAGGATCGGCCACGGCGTACCACCTGGCGCGGCACGGCGTACGCGTGCTGCTGCTGGAGAAGACGGAGTTTCCCCGGGAGAAGGTCTGCGGCGACGGGCTCACGCCCCGGGCCGTGCGCCAGCTCATCCGGATGGGCGTGGACACCTCGCCCGAGGCCGGCTGGCTGCACAACAAGGGCCTGCGGGTGATCGGCGGCGGGGTGCGCCTGGAGCTGGACTGGCCCGACCTGGCGAGCTTCCCCAACTACGGCCTCGTGCGGACCCGGCTCGACTTCGACGACCTGCTCGCGCAGCGGGCCGTCGCCGCCGGGGCGAAGCTGCGCACCAGCGTCAACGTCCTCGGCCCGGTGCTCGGTGCCGACGACCGGGTGATCGGCGTGCAGGTCGAGGTCGGCCCGGACAAGGAGCCCGCCACCTTCCACGCGCCGCTCGTGGTCGCCGCCGACGGCGTCTCCGGCCGCTTCCCGCTCGCCCTCGGGCTGGCCAAGCGGGAGGACCGCCCGATCGGCGTGGCGGTCCGCCGCTACTACCGCTCGCCCGCCAAGCACGACGACGACTACCTGGAGTCGTGGCTGGAGCTGCGGGCCAAGGGCAGCGACGCGCTGCTGCCCGGCTACGGCTGGATCTTCGGCCTCGGCGACGGCCGGGTGAACGTCGGCCTCGGCGTGCTGAACTCGTCCTCCGCGTTCGGCAAGACGAACTACCGCAAGCTGCTCACCGACTGGCTCGCGAACACCCCCGAGGAGTGGGGGATGACCGACGAGTCCAACGCGGAGGGTCCCACCCTCGGGGCCGCGCTGCCGATGGGCTTCAACCGGGTCCCGCACTACACCCGCGGGGTCCTGCTGGTCGGCGACTCCGGCGGCATGGTCAACCCGTTCAACGGCGAGGGCATCGCGTACGCGATGGAGTCCGGCGAGATGGCCGCGGAGGTCATGGTGCAGGCGCTGGCCCGCCCGGCCGGCGCGGAACGGGAGCGGGCGCTGATGGCGTACCCGCAGGAGCTGAAGGCCCGCTTCGGCGGCTACTACCGGCTCGGCGGCGTGTTCGTGAAGCTCATCGGCCGCCCCGAGATCATGCGGATGGCGACCAAGCACGGCATGCCGCACCCGATGCTCATGCGCTTCGTGCTCAAGCTGCTGGCCAACCTGACCGACCCGCGCGGCGGGGACGCGATGGACCGGGTCATCAACGCGATGACGAAGGTGGCCCCGGCCGTGTAGAAGACGACCGACCACGAGCCGGACAGAGATCGACCCCCCGACGACCGAGGTCTCAGGGACGTGAATAGTGTGATTTTGGCCAACCACCGAGGTCAGGGAAGGACGAGCAGGGGACAACGATGACGCTCTCTCCTTACGCACCCATCATCGGGCTGTTCGCCCTCGCTGCGGCGTTCGCGCTGTTCTCCGTGGCCGCTGCCCGACTCGCCGGCCCGCGGCGTCTGAACAAGGCCAAGCTCGAGGCGTACGAGTGTGGCATCGAGCCGAGCCCGCAGCCCGTCGGCGGCGGCCGGTTCCCGATCAAGTTCTACCTGACGGCGATGCTCTTCATCGTCTTCGACATCGAGATCATCTTCCTCTACCCCTGGGCGGTCTCCTTCGACGCTCTGCCGATCTTCGGCTTCGTGGAGATGGTCCTGTTCATCGTCGCGGTCTTCGTCGCCTACGCCTATGTCTGGCGTCGCGGCGGCCTGGACTGGGACTGAGGAGGTAGCAGATGGGCATCGAGGAGAAACTCCCCTCCGGCGTCCTGCTCACCAGCGTCGAGAAGCTGGTCAACTGGACGCGGAAGACCTCGGTCTGGGGCGCGACGTTCGGTCTGGCCTGCTGCGCCATCGAGATGATGGCGGCGGGCGGCCCGCACTACGACATGGGCCGCTGGGGCATGGAGGTCTTCCGGGCCTCGCCCCGCCAGGCGGACCTGATGATCGTGGCCGGCCGGGTGAGCCAGAAGATGGCCCCGGTGCTGCGCCAGATCTACGACCAGATGGCCGAGCCCCGCTGGGTCATCTCGATGGGCGTCTGCGCCAGCAGCGGCGGCATGTTCAACAACTACGCCATCGTGCAGGGCGTCGACCACGTCGTCCCGGTCGACATGTACCTGCCCGGCTGCCCGCCCCGGCCCGAGATGCTCATCGACGCCGTGCTCAAGCTGCGCGAGAAGATCATGCACGAGCCGCTGGGCCCGAACGGCCGCAAGATGCTGGAGGCCCGCCAGGCGCGCGGTGACGTGCCGGTCGTGCCGTACGGCTCGATGCCCTCGTCGTACCGCAGCGACAAGGCCCGCCGTGCCGAGTGGACGAAGGCCGTCCGCGAGGGGCGCGAGGAGCAGCTGCGGATCGAGAACTGGATGAAGGCGCAGAACCACCTTCAGGCGTCGCATAGGGGCCCGAAATGAGCAACGACAAGACCAACGACGGCGGGGTGCCGGTGCCGACCACCCCGGTCGGGGCCAGCTCCACCGCTCCGGCCGAGTACCCGCCGGCCAGCCCGGCCGGCCGGGGGATGTTCGGCAACCAGGGCACCGGTGACGTCTCCGGCTACGGCGGGCTGGTCCGCCAGCGCAAGCCGATCGAGGAGGCGACCCGCCCGTACGGGAGCTACTTCGACGAGGTGCGGGACGCGCTGGAGGAGGCGTACCCGGACTTCAACGACGCGATCGAGAAGGTCGTGGTCGACCGGGGCGAACTGACGCTGCACGTACGCCCGGAGCGCATCGCCGAGGTCTGCCAGGTGATGCGCGACGACCTGTCGCTGCGCTTCGAGCTGCTCTCGTCGCTGTCCGGCGTGGACTACCTGGGCGCGGAACGGCGCCTGCACGTGGTCTACCAGCTGACCTCGATGACCTACCGCCGCATCGTCCGGCTGGAGGTGGCGGTCTCCGCCGAGCAGCCGCACGTACCGAGCGTCACCGCCGTCTACCCGACCGCCGACTGGCAGGAGCGGGAGACGTACGACATGTTCGGCGTCGTCTTCGACGGCCACCCCGCCCTGACCCGGATCCTCATGCCGGACGACTGGGAGGGTCACCCGCAGCGCAAGGACTACCCGCTCGGCGGCGTGCCGGTCGAGTACAAGGGTGCGGAAATCCCGCCGCCGGACCGTAGGAGGTCGTACCAGTGACCACGTCTAACTACGCGACCGAGCGCGAGACCACCGAGGGCAAGGTCTTCACCGTCACCGGCGGGGACTGGGACGAGGTCGTCTCCGGCACGGACCCGATCAACGACGAGCGGATCGTCGTCAACATGGGCCCGCAGCACCCGTCCACCCACGGCGTGCTCCGGCTGGTCCTGGAGCTGGAGGGCGAGACGGTCCGCGAGGCCCGCTCGGTCGTCGGCTACCTGCACACCGGCATCGAGAAGAACCTGGAGTACCGCAACTGGGTCCAGGGCTCGACGTTCGTGACCCGGATGGACTACCTCTCCCCGCTGTTCAACGAGACGGCGTACGCGCTCGCGGTGGAGAAGCTGCTCGGGATCACCGACGACATCACCGAGCGCGCGAACACCATCCGCGTGCTGATGATGGAGCTCAACCGGATCTCGTCGCACCTGGTCTGGCTGGCGACCACCGCCATGGAGCTGGGCGCGATCAACATGATGCTGTACGGCTTCCGCGAGCGGGAGTACGTCCTCGACATCTTCGAGACCATCACCGGCCTGCGGATGAACCACGCGTACGTGCGGCCGGGCGGCGTGGCGCAGGACGTGCCGGACGACGCGATCCGCAAGATCCGCGACTTCCTCCAGCTGATGCCGAAGCGGCTCAAGGAGTACGAGAACCTGCTCTCCGGTCAGCCGATCTGGCTGGAGCGGACGCAGAACGTGGCGGTCCTCGACGTGACCGGCTGCATGGCGCTCGGCGTCACCGGCCCGGTGCTGCGCTCCGCCGGCCTCGCCTGGGACCTGCGCAAGACCATGCCGTACTGCGGCTACGAGACGTACGAGTTCGACGTGCCGACCCACACCGACGGTGACGTGTGGGGCCGCTACCTGGTCCGGGTCGCGGAGATCCGGGAGTCGCTGAAGCTCGTCGAGCAGGCGCTGGACCGCCTGAAGCCGGGCCCGGTGATGGTCTCCGACAAGAAGATCGCCTGGCCGGCGCAGCTCGCCATCGGCGTTGACGGCATGGGCAACTCCCTGGAGCACGTCGCGAAGATCATGGGTCAGTCGATGGAGTCGCTGATCCACCACTTCAAGCTCGTCACCGAGGGCTTCCGGGTCCCGCCGGGCCAGGTGTACGTCGCCGTCGAGTCGCCCCGCGGCGAACTCGGCGTGCACGCGGTGTCCGACGGCGGCACCCGGCCCTACCGGGTGCACTACCGGGAGCCGAGCTTCGTCAACCTCCAGGCCCTCCCGGCGATGGCCGAGGGCGGCCTGATCGCCGACGTGATCGCCGGCGGCGCCTCGCTGGACCCCGTGATGGGTGGTTGTGACCGATGAGCACGTTCACTGAAGAGACCCGGCTCCGGGCGCGGGAGATCATCGCCCGGTACCCGGCCGACCGGTCCCGCTCGGCGCTGCTGCCGCTGCTGCACCTGGTCCAGTCCGAGGAGGGGTACGTCTCCCCGGCCGGTGTCGAGTTCTGCGCCGAGGTGCTCGGGCTGAACAAGGCCCAGGTCGGCGCCGTCGCCACCTTCTACACCATGTACAAGCGCAAGCCCACCGGTGAATACCTGGTCAGCGTCTGCACCAACACCATGTGCGACGTGCTCGGCGGGCAGAAGGTCTACGACGCCCTGGCCGAGCACCTCGGCGTCGGGCACGAGGAGACCACCGCCGACGGGAAGATCACCCTGGAGCACGCCGAGTGCCTGGCGGCGTGCGACTACGGCCCGGTCATGACCGTGAACTACGACTTCTTCGACAACGTGGAGCCGCAGGGCGCGCTCGACGTGGTCGAGGAGCTGCGGGCCGGCGGCCGGCCGATGCCGACCCGGGGCGCGCGCCTGTGCACGCTCAAGGAGATGGCGGTCCAGCTCGCCGGTTTCGCCGACGAGCGCGACGGCGCGGTGGCCGACGGCGGGCCGGGCGAGCCCAGCCTGCGCGGCCTGCGCCTGGCCGAGCAGCACGGCGTCTCGGTGCCGGGCTTCGACCCGAAGACCCCGATCCGCAGCAAGGCCGAGGCCGACCGGGCCGCCGCCGAGGCGAAGGCGAAGGCCGAGGCCGCGAAGCCGGCCCCCGCGCCCGAGCCGGCCAAGGCCGCCGAGCAGGTTTTGCCGGAGGCGGCCACCGGCAGCACCGCGCCGGACGTGAAGGCGCCGGACGCCAAGTCGCCGCAGGTGCGTACCGCCGAGACCCGGCAGCCGGACGCGGCCACCGCCGTACCGGACGCGCCGGGCACCAAGATCCCGGTGGACGGCCCGCCGCCGGTGCCGCGCGACGCGCAGGCGGCGGAGGCGGCCGGCACGGCGGCGAACCCGCCGGCCGGCGACGGCAAGCCCGCCGGCGACGCGGCCGGCGCGCAGGAGCGCAACCTCAAGGAAGCGGAGGCCGGTACGGGCGCGGACGGCGCCGACCCGGCGGACGCCAACGGATCGGGGGTCCGCAAGTGACCACGCCTCGGCCGGAGACGCTGGCCAAGCTCACGCCGGTGCTCACCAAGCGCTGGCTGTCGCCGGACGCCTGGCGGATCGGCACCTACGAGAACCTGGACGGCTACGCCGCCCTGCGCAAGGCGCTCAAGGCGCACCCGGACGACCTGATCCAGCTGGTCAAGGACTCCGGGCTGCGCGGCCGTGGCGGCGCGGGCTTCCCGACCGGCCTGAAGTGGGGCTTCATCCCGCAGGGCGACGGCAAGCCGCACTACCTGGTGGTGAACGCCGACGAGGGCGAGCCGGGCACCTGCAAGGACCTGCCGCTGATGACCTACGACCCGCACTCGCTGGTCGAGGGCGTCATCATCGCCTCGTACGCGATCCGGGCCAACCGGGCGTACATCTACATCCGCGGTGAGGCCGTGCACGCCGCGCGGCGGCTGCGCAGCGCGGTCGCCGAGGCGTACGCCAAGGGCTACCTCGGCCGGAACATCCTCGGCTCCGGGTTCGACCTGGACCTGGTGGTGCACTCCGGCGCCGGGGCGTACATCTGCGGTGAGGAGACGGCGCTGCTGGACTCGCTGGAGGGTTTCCGCGGCCAGCCCCGGCTGCGCCCGCCGTTCCCGGCGACCCACGGCCTGTACGCCAGCCCGACCGTGGTCAACAACGTCGGCACCATCGCCAGCGTGCCGTACATCGTGCTCGGTGGCGCGGACTGGTGGAAGACGATGGGCACGGAGAAGTCGTCCGGCCCGATGATCTACTCGCTGTCCGGCCGGATCGCGAACCCGGGCCAGTACGAGTGCTCGATGGGCATCACGCTGCGCGAGCTGATCGAGCTGGCCGGCGGGATGAAGCCGGGGCACAACCTGAAGTTCTGGACCCCGGGTGGCTCGTCGACGCCGCTGCTGACCGCCGAGCACCTGGACGTGCCGCTGGACTTCGAGGGGGTGGCGGGGGCCGGCTCGATCCTGGGCACCACCGCCACGCAGATCTTCTCCGACCAGGACTGCCCGGTGTACGCGACCTACCGGTGGCTGGAGTTCTACCACCACGAGTCGTGCGGCAAGTGCACCCCGTGCCGGGAGGGCAACTACTGGATGGTCCGGGTCTACCGGCGCATCCTGTCCGGCCAGGGCACCCACGAGGACCTGGACACCCTGCTCGACACCTGCGACAACATCCTCGGCCGCTCGTTCTGCGGTCTGGGTGACGGCGCGACCAGCTCGGTCACCTCGTCGCTGAAGTACTTCAAGCAGGACTACCTCGACTACATCGAGGGACGTACCGCTCCGAAGCTGTCGGAGAAGACCCTGGTAGGGGCGCACTGATGACCGACGTAGCCAAGCAGACCGAGACCGTCACGCTGACCATCGACGGCGTCGAGGTCACCGCCCCCAAGGGGGCGCTGCTGATCCGGGTCGCCGAGCAGCTGGGCACCGAGATCCCCCGCTTCTGCGACCACCCGCTGCTGGCCCCGGCCGGCGCCTGCCGGCAGTGCCTGGTGGAGGTGGAGGGCCAGCGCAAGCCGGTCGCCTCCTGCACCCAGACCGTCGCCGACGGCATGGTGGTGCGGACCCAGCTCACCTCCCCGGTCGCCAAGAAGGCCCAGGAGGGGGTGATGGAGCTGCTGCTCCTCAACCACCCCCTGGACTGCCCGATGTGTGACAAGGGCGGCGAGTGCCCGCTGCAGAACCAGGCGATGTCCACCGGCCGGACGGACTCGCGGTTCCACGAGCACAAGCGGGAGTACCCGAAGCCGCTGCCGATCAGCACCCAGGTGCTGCTCGACCGCGAGCGCTGCGTGCTCTGCCAGCGGTGCACCCGGTTCTCCGAGGAGATCGCCGGGGACAAGTTCATCGACCTGATGGGCCGCTCCTCGCACGAGGAGATCAACATCTACCGGGACGAGGAGTACGGCGAGGAGGGCGACGAGGGGGACGTCCCGTTCAACTCGTACTTCTCCGGCAACACCGTGCAGATCTGCCCGGTGGGCGCGCTGACCGGCGCGCAGTACCGGTTCCGGGCCCGCCCGTTCGACCTGGTCTCCACGCCGAGCGTCTGCGAGCACTGCTCGGCCGGTTGCGCCCAGCGCACCGACTGGCGGCGCGGCAAGGTGCTGCGCCGGCTGGCCGGCGACGACCCGGCGGTGAACGAGGAGTGGAACTGCGACAAGGGCCGCTGGGGCTTCCAGTACACCCGCGCGTTCGACCGGCTCAGCACCCCGATGGTGCGCGACGAGAAGACCGGTGAGCTGCGCGAGGCGTCCTGGAGCGAGGCGCTGACCCGGGCCGCCGAGGGGCTGCGCGAGGCCCGTGACGGCGCGACCGGCACGGCGGTGCTGACCGGCGGCCGGCTCACCGTCGAGGACGCCTACGCGTACGCGAAGTTCGCCCGGATCGCACTGCACACGAACGACATCGACTTCCGGGCCCGCCCGGTCTCCCGCGAGGAGGCCGACTTCCTGGCCAGCAGCGTCGCCGGGGTCACCGACGTGACCTACACGGACGTGGAGAACGCGCCCGCCGTGGTGCTGGTCGGCCTGGAGCCGGAGGAGGAGTGCCCGATCCTCTTCCTGCGGCTGCGCAAGGCGTACCTGAAGAAGAAGCTCACGGTGTACGCGATCGCGCCGTTCGCGACGCGCGGCCTGGAGAAGCTCGGGGCGAAGCTCGCCCGGGTGGTGCCGGGCGAGGAGGCCGGCGTGCTGGCCGAGCACGCCACGGTGGCGGAGGCGCTGGGTAAGCCCGGCGCGATCCTGATCGTCGGCGAGCGGCTGGCCGAGGTGCCGGGCGGGCTGTCGGCGGCGGCGGACGTCGCCCGGCGTACCGGTGCCCGGCTGGTCTGGGTGCCGCGGCGCGCGGGTGACCGCGGCGCTGTCGACGCGGGCTGCCTGCCCAACCTGCTCCCCGGCGGCCGTGTGGTCACCGAGCCGGCCGCCCGCGCGGAACTGGGCGAGGCGTGGGACATCCCGGCCGGGGTGATCCCGAGCCAGGCCGGCCGCGACACCGACGGCATCCTCACCGCCGCCGCGAACGGTCAGCTCGGCGCCCTGGTGGTGGCCGGTGTCGACCCGGCCGACCTGGCCGACCCGCGCCTGGCCGAGAAGGCCCTGGACGCGGTGCCGTTCCTGGTCAGCCTGGAACTGCGGATGAGCGCTGTGTCGCGCCGGGCCGACGTGGTCCTGCCGGTCGCGCCGGTGGTCGAGAAGGCCGGCAGCTTCCTGGACTGGGAGGGCCGGCTGCGCACGTTCGAGAAGGTGCTGGACACCGGCGCGATGACCGACGCCCGGATCCTGGACGCGATCGCCGCGCAGCTCGACGTGCGGCTGGGCACCGGCGACGTGCCGAGCATCCGCCGCGAGCTGGGCACGCTGCCGCGTACCCGGGTCGAGCGGCCGTCGGCGCCCTCGGTCGAGCCGGCCGCCGTCCGGCAGCCGGGCGCGGGCGAGGCCGTGCTGTCCACCTGGCACCAGCTCATCGACCTGGGCAGCCTCACCGACGGCGACGAGCACCTCGCCGGCACCGCCCGCCCGCCGGTGGTCCGGCTGGGCAAGGGCACCGCCGAGTCCCTCGGCGTGGCCGACGGCGACGCGGTCACCGTCGGCACCGACCGGGGCGCGGTCACGCTGCCGGCGGCGATCACCGAGATGCCGGACGGCGTCGTCTGGCTGCCGACCAACTCGCCCGGCTCCACCGTGCGGCGCAGCCTCGGCGCGACGTCCGGTTCGCTGGTGAAGGTCTCCGTCGGCGCCGCCGGCGGTTCGGCCGTCCCGGCGGGGCGGGTCGCGGCGGACGCCGCGGACCGGCCGGGCCCGCTGCTGAACACCGGGAGTGCACAGTGAGCGCGCGCAGGCAACGAGCGGAGCGAGTACGCCTCGCGGTCGCGAACGAAAGGTCGGTGCAGTGAATCTCTACCTCGCGGCGCAGGACCCGACGCTTGCCGACTTCGGCAAGGACCCGTGGTGGCTGGTCCTCGGCAAGATCCTCTTCGCGTTCGTCGTCGCCGTGGCGGCCACGCTGCTGGGCGTCTGGTTCGAGCGCCGGGTCGTGGGCCGGATGGCGGTGCGGCCCGGCCCCAACCAGGCCGGACCGTTCGGTCTGCTCCAGACGCTCGCCGACGGCGTGAAGCTGGCCTTCAAGGAGGACATCCTCCCGCGCAAGGCCGACAAGGTGGTCTACTTCTTCGCCCCGGTGATCTCCGTGGTCTGCGCGGTCACCGCGCTGTCGGTGATCCCGTTCGGGCCGATGGTGAGCATCTTCGGGCACCGCACGCCGCTGCAGGTCACCGACGTGTCGGTGGCGGTGCTGGTGGTGCTGGCCTTCTCCTCGCTGGCCGTGTACGGCATCGTGCTCGGCGGCTGGGCCAGCGGCTCCACCTACCCGCTGCTCGGTGGTCTGCGCTCCGCCGCCCAGTTGGTGTCCTACGAGGTCACCATGGGCCTGAGCGTGGTCGCGGTCTTCATGACCGCCGGCACCATGTCGACCAGCGGGATCGTCGCCGCGCAGGGCGACGGCACCCGGCTGAGCATCGGCGGCTTCGAGGTCGCGGCCCCCGGCTGGTACGCGATCCTGCTGCTGCCCAGCTTCATCATGTTCTTCATCGCCATCGTCGGTGAGACCAACCGGGCGCCGTTCGACCTGCCCGAGGCGGAGTCGGAGCTGGTGGCCGGCTTCCAGACCGAGTACAGCTCGCTGAAGTTCGCGCTGTTCATGCTCAGCGAGTACGTCGCGATGGTCACCATGTCGGCGTTCACCGTGACGCTGTTCCTCGGCGGCTGGCACGCGCCGTGGCCGATCACGATCTGGTCGGGCGCCAACGAGGGCTGGTGGCCGATGCTGTGGTTCTTCGGCAAGGTCATCCTGCTGGTGTTCGTCTTCGTCTGGCTGCGCGGCACGCTGCCCCGGCTCCGCTACGACCAGTTCATGCGCTTCGGCTGGAAGGTGCTGCTGCCGCTGAACCTGGTCTGGATCATGGTGCTCGCCGGGCTGCGCTCGATCGAGGACTGGCAGGCCCGGGACCGGCTGCTCGTCACCGCCGTCGGCGCGGGCGTGCTGCTGCTGGTCACGCTCTTCTGGCCGAGCCGGAAGAAGGAGCTGAAGCAGTCGCCCCAGGAGCAGGCGGACAGCCGGCCGTACGGCAGCTTCCCGCTGCCGCCGATGGATCTTCAGGTTCCGCCGAGCCCGCGTACCAAGCGCGTGCTCGCCGAGCGGGAGCCGGCCAACGTGGTCGCCGGCCCGGACTCCAGGGAGGTGTGACGTGGGCGCGATCACCGGAACGTTCAAGGGCTTCGGTGTCACCTTCTCGCACATGTTCAAGAAGGTCGTCACCACCGACTACCCGTTCAAGCCGCCGGTCTCGGCGCCGCGCTACCACGGGCGGCACATCCTCAACCGGCACCCGGACGGGCTGGAGAAGTGCATCGGCTGCGAGCTGTGCGCCTGGGCCTGCCCGGCCGACGCGATCTACGTGGAGGGTGGCGACAACACCGAGGAGCAGCGCTTCTCCCCGGGTGAGCGGTACGCCAGCATCTACCAGATCAACTACGCCCGGTGCATCTTCTGCGGGCTCTGCATCGAGGCCTGCCCGACCCGTTCGCTCACCATGAGCAACGAGTACGAGCTGGCCCGGGACAACCGGCAGGACCTGATCTTCACCAAGGAGCAGCTGCTCGCGCCGCTGCTCGAAGGCATGGAGCAGCCGCCGCACCCGATGCGGCTGGGCGACAGCGAGAAGGACTACTACGTCGGCGCGCTGACCAACCCGGGCACCTCGGCCGGTGCCGAGCGCTCGCCGATGGGCCCCGGCCGGTACCAGGTGGAGGAGCACCCCGGCGTGACCTTCCCCGGCGCCGAGCAGGCCGAGCAGCGGTCCGCCGCCGCGGCGGGCAAGGGAGGCAAGGCATGACCTCGGCAACGGTGCTCGCCGCTGCGGGCCAGGTGTCCGGGGGTGAGGAGGTCACCTTCTGGATTCTCGCCCCGCTGGCCCTGCTCGGGGCGGTCGGCATGGTGTGGGCCCGCAACGCGGTGCACTCCGCGCTCTGGCTCGTGCTGACCATGCTCTGCCTGGGCGTGTTCTACGTGCTCCAGGCGGGGCCGTTCATCGGCATGGTGCAGATCATCGTCTACACCGGCGCGATCATGATGCTGTTCCTGTTCGTGCTGATGCTCGTCGGCCGGGACGCCTCCGACTCGCTCATCGAGACGCTGCGCGGCCAGCGGGTCGCCGCCGTCGTCCTCGGGCTCGGCTTCGCCGGCCTGGTGGGCAGCGGCCTGTACCGCGCGCTCGACGGCGTGCCGGCGGCCGGGCTCGACGAGGCGAACGCCGAGGGCAACGTGCAGGGCATCGCCCGGCTGCTGTTCACCAAGTACGTCTTCGCCTTCGAGCTGACCTCGGCGCTGCTGATCACCGCCGCGGTGGGCGCGATGGTGCTGGCGCACGTCGAGCGGCGCAAGGCGGACCGGATGGACCAGATCGCCACCATGAAGGCGCGGTTCCGCCCCGGCAACTACCCCGGCCCGAAGCCCGGCCCGGGTGTCTACGCCACCTCCTCCTCGGTGGCCACCCCGGCCCGCCTGCCCGACGGCCGGCTGACCGACCGCAGCATCCCGGAGATCCTGCCGGTGCGCGAGCTGACGGCCGAGGAGACCGCACCGAAGGGGACGGACAAATGACCCCGGACTACTACCTGATCCTCGCGGCGGTGCTGTTCACCATCGGCGCCGTCGGCGTGCTGGTCCGGCGCAACGCGATCGTGCTGTTCATGTGCATCGAGCTGATGCTCAACGCGGCCAACCTGACCCTGGTCACGTTCAGCCGGATCAACGGCGACCTGAACGGCCAGATCATGGCGTTCTTCGTGATGGTGGTCGCGGCGGCCGAGGTCGTGGTCGGTCTCGCGATCATCATGGCGATCTTCCGTACCCGGCGCTCGGCGAGCGTCGACGACGCCAACCTGCTGAAGTACTGAGGGGCTCGTGGTGGAACAGATTCTGACGATCGCCCAGTCTGAGCCAGCCGAGGCCGTCACCTTCGCCACGGCGGACGGGATGCTGGGCTCGGTCTGGCTGCTGGTGGCGATCCCGCTGGTCAGCGCGGCGATCCTGCTGCTGCTCGGCAAGCGGGCGGACCGCTGGGGCCACTGGCTCGGCGTGGGCGCCATCGGCGCCGCCTTCCTGCTCGGTCTCACCTACTTCTTCCAGCTTCGCGGCCTGGAGAACAAGCAGGTCGAGCTGAGCCTCTGGGACTTCATGGCGGTCGGCAACCTGAGGGTGGACTTCGGTCTGCTCTTCGACCCGCTGGCCGCGGTCTTCGTCCTGCTGATCACCGGGGTGGGTTTCCTGATCCACCTCTACGCCGTGGAGTACATGGCGCACGACGCGGGCCGGCGACTGTTCTTCGCGTACTTCAACCTGTTCGTCGCCGCGATGTTGCTGCTGGTGCTCGGCAACAACTACGTGATGCTCTACTTCGGCTGGGAGGGCGTCGGTCTGGCGTCGTACCTGCTGATCTCCTTCTGGTACGGCCGGCCGAGCGCGGCCACCGCCGGCAAGAAGGCGTTCCTGATGAACCGGGTCGGCGACGCCGGCCTGGCCATCGGCATCTTCATCATGTTCGCCATGCTCGGCACCACCCAGTACGACGAGGTGTTCAACGGGGTCGGCTCGATGACCTCGACCACCGTGCTGGTGCTCGGCCTGCTCCTGCTGCTCGGCGCGGCCGGCAAGTCCGGCCAGTTCCCGCTGCAGGCGTGGTTGCCGGACGCGATGGAGGGCCCGACCCCGGTGTCCGCGCTCATCCACGCGGCCACCATGGTCACCGCGGGCGTCTACCTGATCGCCCGCTCCAACGCGATCTTCTCGGCCAACGAGACGCTCCAGCTCGTGGTGGTCAGCGTCGGCGCGCTCACGCTGCTGATGGGCTGCATCATCGGCGCGGCCAAGGACGACATCAAGCGGGTGCTGGCCTGGTCGACGGTCAGCCAGATCGGCTACATGTTCCTCGGCGTCGGGCTCGGCGGCGGAGCGTACGCGCTGGCCATCGTGCACCTGCTGGCGCACGGCTTCTTCAAGGCCAACATGTTCCTCGGCGCCGGCTCGGTCATGCACGGCATGAACGACCAGGTGGACATCCGCCGCTTCGGCGGGCTGTCGAAGTACATGAAGGTCACCTGGCTGACGTTCATGATGGGCTGGCTCGCCATCATCGGCATGTTCCCGTTCTCCGGCTACTTCTCCAAGGAGCCGATCATCGTGGCCGCGTTCGAGCGGGAGGGCTGGACGGCCTGGCTGTTCGGCCTGGCCGCGCTGCTCGGCGCCGGGCTCACCGCGTTCTACATGACGCGGCTGTTCGTGCTCACGTTCCACGGCCCGAAGCGCTGGACCGAGGACATCGAGCACCCGCACGAGTCGCCGAAGCTGATGACGATCCCGCTGATCCTGCTGGCGATCGGCTCGGTCGGCGCGGGCTTCCTGCTCGCCACCTCCGTGCCGGACTGGCTCACCGCCACCAACGGGCTCGGCGGCGAGAGCGGGGAGCACGCGCCGGTGCTGGCGCACTGGCTGCTCACCGCGCTGTCGCTGCTGGTCACCGTGCTGGGCGCCGGGCTGGCCTGGTTCCTGTTCCGGGGCGGTACGGCCACCGAGCCGCAGCCGGCCGGCGTGGTGGTCACCGCCGCGCGCCGGAACCTCTACACGGACGCCTTCAACGAGGCGGTCTTCGAGAAGCCGGGCATCTTCCTCACCCGGGCGCTGGTGTTCCTCGACAACCGGGGCGTGGACGGGCTGGTCAACGGCCTGGCCGCCGCCGTGGGCGGGGGCTCGGGCCGGCTCCGGCGGCTGCAGACCGGCTTCGTGCGGTCGTACGCGACCTCGATCCTGACCGGCGCGCTGCTCGTGGTCGCGGCGTTCCTGGCGGTGCAGGCGGGGTGGCTGGCGTGATCGACCTCAACGCGGCCGCCCCCGCCGGCGGGCCACGCAGTCACGACGGAGGTAAGGCCGAATAATGTCCAACTTCCCGTTCCTCTCGGTGCTGACCGTGGCGCCGCTGGTCGGCGCCCTGGTGGTGGCGCTGCTGCCACGCAGCCGTCCGGACCTGGCCAAGCTGGTGGCGTTCGGCTGGTCGCTGCTGGTGCTGGTGCTCTCGGTGGTGATGTGGTTCGCCTTCTCCGCCGGTGGTGACCGGTTCCAGTTCCGCGAGTCGTACCCGTGGATCCCGAACTGGGGCGTGAACTTCACCTTCGAGGTGGACGGCATCGCGCTGGTCATGCTGATGCTGATCGCGATCCTGGTGCCGCTGGTGATCCTGGCGTCCTGGCACGACGCCGAGGCGTCGAAGCGCTCGGTGCCCGCCTACTTCGCGCTGCTGCTCGTCCTCGAGTGCACGATGATCGGCGTCTTCGCCGCCGCCGACGTCTTCCTGTTCTACGTGTTCTTCGAGGTCATGCTGGTGCCGATGTACTTCCTGATCGGCAGCTACGGCGGCCACCAGCGGCAGTACGCGGCGGTGAAGTTCTTCCTCTACTCGCTGGTCGGCGGTCTGTTCATGCTGGCCGCGGTGATCGGCCTCTGGGTGGTCGGCGGGAAGACCTTCGACTGGCAGGCGCTGAGCCAGGCGGAGTTCGCCACCGACACGGCCCGCTGGCTGTTCCTCGGCTTCTTCGTCGCCTTCGCGATCAAGGCGCCGTTCTTCCCGTTCCACACCTGGCTGCCGGACGCCGGTGGCGCGGCCCCGGCCGGCGCCGCCGCGCTGCTGGTCGGCGTGCTGGACAAGGTCGGAACGTTCGGCATCCTGCGCTACTGCCTCCCGCTGTTCCCGGAGGCGTCGCGGTGGTTCGCGCCGTGGGCGCTGGCGCTGGGTGTCATCGGCATCATCTACGCCGCGCTGCTGGCGGTCGGCCAGAACGACCTGAAGCGGCTGGTGTCGTACACCTCGATCGCGCACTTCGGGTTCATCGGCATCGGCATCTTCGCCTTCACCACCCAGGCCGGCACCGGCGCGGTGCTCTACATGCTCAACCACGGCCTGGCCACCGGCCTGCTGTTCCTGGTGGTCGGCATGCTGATCGCCCGGCGCGGCTCGGCCCTGATCAGCGACTTCGGCGGCGCGGGCAAGCTCGTGCCGGTGCTGGCCGGCGTGCTGTTCTTCGCCGGTCTGGCCTCGCTGGCGCTGCCCGGCACGGCGCCGTTCGTCTCCGAGTTCCTGGTGCTGATCGGCACGTTCACCGTCAACAAGCCGGTCGCGGTGATCGCCACGCTCGGCATCATCCTGGCGGCGGCGTACGTGCTGTGGATGGTGCAGCGCACCACGCAGGGCACGCTGAACCCGGCGCTGACCGAGGTCGAGGGCATGCGCCGGGACCTCACGCTGCGCGAGAAGGTCGTCGTCGCGCCGCTGATCGCGCTGATCGTGCTGCTCGGCTTCTACCCGAAGCCGGTCACCGATGTCATCAACCCCGCCGTCCAGGCGACCATGCAGGACGTCGGCAAGTCCGATCCCGCCCCTGAGGTCGGCAGCGTCCAGGAGGCCGCGAAGTGAGTGAACTGAAGCTGCCGTCGATCGACTACGCGGCGCTCGCTCCGATCCTGATCATGCTGGGCGCGGCCCTGGTCGGGATCCTGGTCGAGGCGTTCGTGCCGCGTCGGCTGCGCAACGCGGTGCAGCTCGGGCTCGCCCTGGTGGCGATGCTTGCGGCGATCGTGATGGTGATCCTGAACGCGGACGCCCGGCTCATCACCATCGGCGGGGCCATCGCGGTCGACGGGCCCACGCTGTTCCTCCAGGGCGCGATCCTGGTCCTGGCCGTCATGGCGCTGCTGCTCGTCGGCGAGCGCACGGTGGAGCGGGGCGGCGCGTTCGTGGCGCACGCCGCGGTCACCGCCGAGTCGGCCGAGGACCGCCGGCAGGCCGAGGGCGTCGGTGGCGCCACCGAGGTCTACCCGCTGATGTCGTTCGCGATCGCCGGCATGCTGATCTTCGTGGCGGCGAACGACCTGCTGACCATGTTCATCGCGCTCGAGGTCTTCTCGCTGCCGCTCTACCTGCTCTGCGCGCTGGCCCGCCGCCGGCGTCTGCTGAGCCAGGAGGCGGCGCTGAAGTACTTCATGCTCGGCGCGTACGCCTCGGCGTTCTTCCTGTTCGGTGTCGCCCTGATCTACGGCTTCACCTCCGGCATCCCGGGCCGTGGGGCCGGCGTGGACTTCGCCACCGTGCACGCGGCGGTCACCGACTCCTCGTCCAGCCCGGTGCTGCTCTTCGCCGGCATGGCGCTGCTCGCCATCGGCCTGCTGTTCAAGGCCGCCGCCGCGCCGTTCCACGTCTGGACGCCGGACGTCTACCAGGGCGCGCCGACTCCGGTCACCGGCTTCATGGCCGCCTGCACCAAGGTCGCCGCGTTCGGCGCGCTGCTGCGCGTCTTCCACGTGGCGTTCGCCGGGGCGTCCTGGGACTTCACCCCGGTGCTCGGCGCGATCGCGGTGCTGACCATGCTGGTCGGCGCGGTGCTCGCGGTCACCCAGACGGACATCAAGCGGCTGCTGGCGTACTCGTCCATCGCGAACGCCGGTTACCTGCTGGTCGGTGTGCTGGCGCCGAGCCGTGAAGGGCTCTCCGGCACGATGTTCTACCTGGCCGCGTACGGCTTCTCGGTGCTCGCCGCGTTCGCCGTGGTGACGCTGGTGCGCGACGCCGACGGGGAGGCCACCCACCTGTCCCGCTGGGCCGGGCTGGGCCGCCGCTCGCCCTTCTTCGCGGCGATCTTCACGTTCATCCTGCTGGCCTTCGCCGGCATCCCGCTGACCAGCGGCTTCACCAGCAAGTTCGCGGTCTTCGGCCCGGCCCTGGAGGCGAACCAGGCGTGGCTGGTGATCGCCGGTGTTCTGACCAGCATGGTGCTGGCCTTCCCGTACCTGCGGGTCGTGGTGATGATGTGGCTGTCCGAGCCGGGCGAGTCCACCCCGACGGTGACCGTGCCGGGCGCGCTCACCTCGGCGGCGCTGGTCATCGGCGTGGTGGCCACGCTGGCGCTGGGTGTGGTCCCCGGTCCGCTGCTCGACCTGACCACCGGTGCTGCCGAATTCGTCAGATGACCGACGTGATCCCACCGGGGGCCGGTACGCCGTGGCGTGCCGGCCCCCGGCCCGTATCCCCCTCGACGAGCAGGTCGAACGGGTGTGGCATGGTTGAGGACGTGGCGAATCCGGCTGGCGAGCGTTCAGGTCAGTTCGGCGCGCTCGGCCTGCACCTCGCGGACCCGCGCGTCGAAGCCTCGGTGCTGGGCGTGCTCGACCGGGTCGAGACGAGCCTGCGGGCGAGCGTGGCGAGCGCTGACCCGCTGGTGACCGAGGCGTCCCGGCACCTGGTCGAGGCCGGCGGCAAGCGGTTCCGCCCGCTGCTGGTGGCGCTGAGCGCCCAGTTCGGCGACCCGGAGGCCGCGCAGGTCGTCCCGGCCGCCGTGGTGATGGAACTCACCCACCTGGCGACGCTCTACCACGACGACGTGATGGACGAGGCCGCCGTGCGGCGGGGCGCGCCGAGCGCCAACTCCCGCTGGACCAACTCGGTGGCCATCCTGGTCGGCGACTACCTCTTCGCCCGGGCCGCGGACATCGCCGCCGAACTGGGCACGGAGGCGGTGCGCCTGCAGGCGCGCACGTTCGCTCGGCTGGTGCACGGCCAGATCGCCGAGACGGTCGGCCCGCGCGACGACGACCCGGTCGCGCACTACCTGCACGTGATCGCCGAGAAGACCGGTTCGCTGATCGCCACGTCGGCCCGCTTCGGCGGCATGTTCGGCGGCGCGTCGCCCGAGCACATCGAGGCGCTCGCCGGGTACGGCGAGATCATCGGCGTCGCGTTCCAGCTCTCCGACGACCTGCTGGACATCTCCAGCGAGTCGATCCAGTCCGGCAAGACGCCCGGCACCGACCTGCGCGAGGGCGTGCCCACCCTGCCGGTGCTCTACGCGCTGGCCTCGGACGACGCGGACGCGGCGAGCGTACGGCTGCGGGAGATCCTGGCCACCGGCCCGCTGGTGGACGACGCGCTGCACGCCGAGGCGCTCGGCCTGCTGCGGGAGTCCCCGGCGCTCAAGCGGGCCCGGGAGACGGTGCGCAGCTACGCCGAGGACGCGCGGGCCCGGCTGGCCCCGCTGCCCGAGAGCCCGGCGCGCCGCGCGCTGGAGTCCCTCTGCGACTACATCGCCGACCGCACCAGCTGACCCCCGCACCCAGGGCGAGGGCGGTCAGCCGAGCGCGGGGGCGCGGCGGAGCAGGCGGGCGCCGAGCAGCATCAGCACGGCGGCCACGAGCATGGCTGCCGCCGCCGTCAGCCACATCGCCGGGTAGCCGGCCGCGCCGGCCAGCGCGCCCAGGCCGAGCGGGCCCAGGCAACCGCCCGCGTACACGCCGGTCTGGGTGATCGAGGTGGCGGCGGCCGGGGCCTGCGGGTGCAGCCGGACCACCGCGAAGTTCATCAGCCCGGGCCAGGCCCAGCCGAGCCCGAAGCCGAGCACCACGCCCGCGACCAGCGGCGCGGAGCCGGCCACCGCGAGCAGGATCAGGCCGACCGACCCGGTCAGCAGCATCCCGGCGATCAGCCCGACGTGCCCGTCGGCCCGCCGGTCGGCGAGCCAGCCGACGCCCACCCGGGCCAGCACGCACACCGCGCTGCCGAGCGTGAGCGTCAGGCCGGCCAGGCCGGGGGAGAGACCCCGCGTCGCCGCCGAGTCGACCAGGAACGTGCCCAGCGCGTTCGCCGCGGCCGCCGCCAGCGTCGCGGCCAGCCCGATCACCACGAGCGGGGCGGTGCCGCCGTAGCGGCCCCCTGAGGCGGCCCGGGCGTGCCGGTCCCGTCCGGTCCGGGGTACGGCCGGCAGCGCGGCCAGCGCCGCCCCGGCGGCGACCACGAAGGCCCAGCGCCAGCCGGCGGTGAGCGCGACGGTGGGGACCGCCACGCCGGCCAGCAGCGTCGCGACCGGGATGGCGGCCTGCTTCACGCCGAACGAGAGCCCCTGCCGGTGGGCGGGCACGTGCTCGGCGAGCGCGGCGTTGCTGGCGAGCTGTCCGAGGGCGTTGGCGGCGGCACTGAGCGCCAGCAGCGTCACCAGCATCGGGTACGACCGGGCCAGCCCGGCCACGGCCAGCAGGGAGGCGGCGGAGAGCAGGATGCCGGCGCGGGCGACGGTGGCCGGGCCGTACCGCTCGACCAGGGCCCCGGAGGGCACCGAGGCGAGCGCGCTCACGCCGAAGTAGATCGAGACGGCCAGGCCCAGGCCGGCCGGGCTGAACCGGAGTTCGTCGCCGAGCTGCACGGCGAGCCCGCCGACGAGGAAGACGGGCAGGACGCACACGATCGTGGTCACGGTGGCGCCGACGCCCGCCCGGACCGCCCGCCGGGCCGACGCGGGCGCGTCTTGCGAAACTGTTTCAGTCATTGCGAGCACACCCTACGCCCGCACGTTTTGGCTGCTCATCGTGTCCGTCGACCTACCGTCTGTGTCCGGTGATCTGGCATCCTCCATCCGAACAGGCATTTCGCACTCGGCCGGTTTTTCATATGGTGTAAGTCCCCGGCGGCGGAGGTGGTTGTGCGCGACCCCTTGGCGGAACCCTCGGACCTGATCCGCAGCGTGTCCCGCGCGCTTCGAGTGCTCGAGTCGGTCGGCCGTGCGCCGAGAGGGCTCACCGTGAAGCAGATCGCCCGGCGTTGCGAGTTGACAGTCGCCACCACCTACCACCTTGTGCGCACGCTCGCGTACGAGGGCTACGTGATCCGGCGCGAGGACGGGACGTACATCGTGGGGTTGGAGGTCGCCGACCGCTACCGCGAGCTGGTCACCGCGTTCCGCGGGCCGCCCGCGGTCGGCGAGGCGCTGCGCCGCGCGGCGTCGGACACCGGCTGGAGCCACTACCTCGGCCGTTTCATCGGCGGGCAGGTGGCGGTGACCGCCTCCGCCGAAGGACCGCGCTCGCCCTTCCTGGAAGACCTGGTGCCGGGCTTCGACGAGGGCGCCCACGCCACCGCGCTCGGCAAGAGCCTGCTCGCCACGCTCACCACCGAACAGCGCTTCCGCTACCTGCGCGAGTACGGCATGCGCCCGTTCACCACCGCCACCCTCACCACCGTGGAGGCGTTCGAGGCCGACCTGGCCGCCGGTGACCGGCGCGGCATGCAACTGGAACTCGGGCAGTTCCGGCAGGGCGTGGCGTGCGCGGCGGTGCTCGTCGCCCCGGACAAGGACATCGAGCGCCGGGTGGTGCTGGCGTGCGCGCTGCCGGCCGGCGAGATGATGACCTCGGCCCGGGTGGTCCGCGCGAAGCTGCTCACCGCCGCCAGGTCGATCGCCGACGGCATCGCCTCCGAGAACTGACGAAGGGCCGCCGACCTGGTGGGTCGACGGCCCCTCGCGGAGCGGACCAGCGCCGGACCGCTCCCGGGGTGGGTCAGCTGCCGACCGGGCCGCCGTCGAGGCGCCAGGCGACCACCACGCCGGGCTTGGCGAAGTCGCCGTCCGGCCAGGTGGAGGCCGGGTTCTCCACCGACGCGCCGGTCACCTCGCCCGGGTGCTGCACCGCCACGAAGACCGAGCGGTTGTCACCGGTGATGAACGGGCCGCAGGTCTCCGCGCCGAGCGGCACGGTGAGGAACTGCTTCAGGTGACCTCGCTCCGGGCCCTCCACGGCGGTGGCGAACAGGCCGTCGTTGCTGCCCAGCGCGTTGCCGTCGGTCGAGATCCACAGGTTGCCGGTGGCGTCGAAGGCGACGTTGTCCGGGCAGGAGATCGGCGAGACCCTGGTCTTGTCGTACCCGGCGAAGTACGTCGAGGCGTCGGCCGGGTCGCCGCAGACGATCGGCAGCGACCAGGCGAAGGTCTCGGCCGTGTTGTCGCCGCGGTCCTCGACCAGCTCCAGGATCTGCCCGTGCCGGTTGCTGTTGCGCGGGTTCGCCTCGTCAGCCGGGGCCTTGCCCGCCTTGCCGCGGTCGCTGTTGTTCGTCAGCGCCACGTACACCTTGCCGGTGAGCAGGCTCGGCTCGACGTCCTCGGGGCGGTCCATCTTCGTCGCGCCGACCTTGTCCCCGGCCAGCCGGGTGAACGTGAGCACGTCGGCGGCGGTCATGCCGTCGACGTACGAGCGGTTGCCGCTGACCAGCTTGATCCAGCGGCCCCGGCCGCCGAAGCCGCCGTCGGCCGGGAGCTTGCCGGAACCGTCGATCTCGGCCGCCGGGCTGTCCCCCTCGATCCTGGCGACGTAGAGCGTGCCCGACTCCAGCAGCGTCAGGTTGTGCCGCCGGGCCACCGAGGACTTGCCCGGCATGAACTTCTTGTCCGACACGAACTTGTAGAGGTAGTCGAAGCGCTCGTCGTCGCCCATGTACGCGACCACGCGGCCGTCGCGCGCCACGATGACGTTCGCGCCCTCGTGCTTGAACCGGCCCAGCGCGGTGTGCTTGCGCGGCTTGGACTGCGGGTCGAACGGGTCGATCTCGACGACCCAGCCGAACCGGTTCGCCTCGTTGGGGTGCCGGGCCAGGTCGAAGCGCTCGTCCGCCCGGTCCCACTTGCGGCTGCCGCTCGGGTAGCGCACGTCGGTCGGGATGCCGTAGCGGGTCAGCTTCGCCTTCTGCTCCTCGGCCACCGCGTCGCCGCCGACGAAGTACTGGTTGAAGTTCTCCTCGCCGGAGAGCACAGTGCCCCACGGGGTGACGCCGCCGGCGCAGTTGTTGAGCGTGCCGACGACGGTCCGGCCCTTCGGGTCGGCGGCGGTACGCAGCCACGCCGACCCGGCCGCCGGGCCGGTCATCTCGAACTTCGTCGCCAGCGCCGTGACCCGGCGGTTGTACTCGCGCCGACCGCGCCGTACCGGCTGCCACTGCCCGGTGTTCTCCACCCGCTCCAACTCGACCACTGACATGCCGTGCGCGGCCATCGCCACCCGCACCTGCTCCACGGTCAGCGCGTCCTGGCTGGTGAAGCCGGGGAACATGAGGTCCTCGTTTGTGTACTCGTGGTTCACCACGAGCAGCGCGCGCCGACGGTCGATCGGCAGCACGCCGACGAAGTCGTTGTTGTAGCCGAACTGCTTGGACTGGGCGGCGGCGGTCTGCCGGCCCAGGTTGAACGCGGGCGCGCCGGGCACGACCTCGTCACCCCAGCGGATCACCACCGAGTGGTCGTACCCGTTCGGCACCACGAGCGTGTCGAGCTTGTTCGGCGGGATCGGCTTGAACGTCAGTGCGCCGCTGCCGGGACGCCCCGGGCCGGTGGCGGCCACCCCGCCCTCGCCGGGCACCGGCGGAGCGGCGGGGGCGGCGGCCGCCGGGGACCCGGCCAGCGCGCCCGCCGCGGCGCCGCCGAAGCCGAGCACCAGCGCGCCGACCGCGCCGGCCCGGACCACGCCGCGCCGGGAGATCTCGGTGTCGACCACGTCCCCGAAGTACGGGTTGTCGGTCGGGTTGGGCACCGGGTGGTCGCAGGCGTTGCCGCACCGGTACAGACAGGTCATCGCGTCGCGGCTGCCGTGGCGGGTGCCACCGAGCAGCGGAAGCAGGCGAGGCCGGTCGCTCATGAGGTGGAGCCTCCAGATCGGACGAGGGGGAAGGCGCACGGGCGAGGGAGCCCGCGCTCACCCGCCGGACGCTGCCAGGGCGCCGTGAGCGGCGGTCGGCCCGCAGCTGAACCGGACGTGAACAGCTCCGTCGTGACCTGCGGCTGAACCGTTCGGCGACACGGCACGTATGGAAGGGCGTACACATCGCCGGTCTCCCCGCCGCCGGAAGCGAGGTACCGCCATCAGCGACCACGACGCCCAACTGCTGCGCGCGCTGCACGACGAGCATGCCGACGCGCTGTACGCGCACGCCCTGCGGCTGGTCAACGGCGATCGGCCCCGCGCCGAGGACCTGGTGCAGGAGACGCTGCTGCGCGCCTGGCGGCACCCCGAGTCGCTGGACCCGCGACGCGGCTCGGTGCGCGCCTGGCTGTTCACCACGGCGCGGAACCTGGCCATCGACGCCTGGCGGCGGCGCTCGGCCCGGGTCGGCGAGGTGTACACGGACGAACTGCCGGAGACCGCCGAGACGGTCGACGAGACGGAGCGCGCGGTGGAGGCGTGGACCGTGGCCGAGGCGCTCAACCGGCTCAGCCCGACCCATCGGGAAGTGCTCGTCGAGTGCTTCTACCAGGGGCGTTCGGTGGCGGAGGCGGCGGCGCGGCTGGGCGTACCGCCCGGCACGGTGAAGTCGCGTACCCACTACGCGCTGCGCTCACTACGGTTGGCGCTGGCCGAGATGGGGGTGACCGGATGACACGCTGCGAGTTCGCGCACGACGACGGGGCGTACGTGCTTGGTGCCCTCGCCCCGGCGGACCGGGTCGCCTACGAGCGGCACCTGGCCGGCTGCGCCCAGTGCCGGGAGGCGGTGGCCGAGATCGCCGTGCTGCCCGGCCTGCTGGGCCGGCTCGACCCGGCCGGCCTGGAGCAGTTCCTGGAGGTCGGGCCGGAGACGTCGCGGGTGCCCGCGCTGCTCGACGCCGCGCGGGAGCGCAAGCGCCGCGAGCGGTCCCGCTCCCGCCGCCGGTACGCGCTGACCGCGCTCGCCGCCGCCGCGCTCGCGGTGCTGGCCGGCGTCGGGGTGGCGCTGGTCCAGCCGCCGGCCGAGCCGTCCACGCCGCAGGTGGCGTTGACCTCCATGCGGCCGGTGGCCGGGACGGTGCCGGTGCACGCCGAGGTGGGGCTGACCGAGACGCCGTGGGGCACCGAGGTCACCATGCACTGCGGCTACGACAGGCGGGCCGGGCACCGGGAGGCGTACACGTTCCGGCTGGTGGCGCACGGCCCGGACGGCGCGACGGAGCAGATCGGCTCCTGGCTCGCCGCCCCCGGCGATGACCTGCGGTTCTCCGGGGTAACCCGGTTCACCAAGGGTGAACTGGTCCGCCTGGAACTCCTCCGAGGCGCCAATTCCCCCGTCCTGGCTTACGACTTCCGCTGACCGCCGTCCCCCTCCCCGTTGATCTTGCAGTTGCGGCCCTCGGCGCGGGTGATTGGTCCCTTTCGCCGTGGCGGTAAGTGCAAGATCAACGGGGAGGGGGACGGCGGTCAGCGGAAGTCGTAAGCCAGGACGGGGGAATTGGCGGCTCGGAGGAGTTCCAGGCAGACCAGTTCACCCTTGGTGAACCGGGTTACCCCGGAGAACCGCAGGTCGTCGCCGGGGGCGGCGAGCCAGGAGCCGATCTGCTCCGTCGCGCCGTCCGGGCCGTGCGCCACCA
>NZ_MAGP01000123.1 GCF_002926165.1 Micromonospora chalcea
GAGCGGATCGCCCGAGGGCTGGGCCTGGCGGCGCTGCACGTGACGGTCCGCGACGGGCTGGGGCTGGACCGCTTCTACAAGCGCCTCGGCTACCGCGAGATCGGCCGCCTCCCCGCCGCGCTGCGCTGCACCTGGCCCGGGAGCATCCGGACGCCGGTGGCGGTCGCGCGGTTGCCGTACACGTCGGTGACCCGGATCGTGTACGGGCCGGGGCCGGCGCCGGAATCGATCAGCCAGTAGTTGTAGTCCTGCCGCTGGGCCGCCCGCCACGATCCGTTCTGCCGGACCTCGACCGAGCGCAGCGGGTTGCCGTGGTCACCGACCAGGACGGCGAACCACCACTGCGACGAGCCCTCCTTCATGCGGAAGGTGAGCGGCCCGGGCAGCGGCGGGTTCACCACGGCCCGGTAGCTGACCTTCACCACGCCCTGCACCGGGTCGGCGATCCGGGCGAACGCTTCCGCGGACAGGTCGAGGTGGCCGGGGGCGCACTCCGGGCACTGGTCCATGACGAGCACCCGGACCGTGCCGCGCGGACCGGTGACGTCGAGGAACCCGCCGCAGGAGGCGCCGGCCGCGTACTCGCCCGGGCCGAGCGCGACGTACATCCGGTTGGCCGGGGCGGCGGGGCGGGAGCAGTTGCCGCCGGCGCCCGCGGAGTCGTAGAAGGTGGCCTTGCCGCTGCGGGTCGTCCCACCGACGGGCGGAGCGGCGCCGAGTGGACCCGTCGCCAGGACCGGGACGCCGGCGGGTGGAGGCGGGGCCGCGCAGGCGGGGGCGGCGCCGCCGCGTACCGCGAGGGCGACAGCGACCGCCGCCGCGACGGTGACCAGACCGGCGGCGGCGAGCCGGCGACGGCGCGTGGCGGCACGGCTGGCGGGCGCGTGGTCGTCGGTCGGCGGGTGGGGTACGGTGCCGTCGGTCACGCCGGTCGATGCTGCCGGACCGGCGTGCCGCCGGACAAGCGCGCTAAGCGAAAGCTAAACCGGCGCGGCGGCTAGTACGGCCGGACCGCGCCGGCGGTGGCGACGATGCCGGCCAGCTCGTCGGCGAGGTCGGGGCGTCCGCGCAGCGAGTCCTCCAGGCGGACGCGCCACACTCCGGTCTCGACCGGGATCCGTTCGTCGCCGGACCAACGGACCCGGTCGCGGGTCTCGTCGAGGGCCGCCCATGTGGCGGGGCCGAGCAGGTCGCCGAGTACACGGTAGAGCCAGCGGAACAGTTCCTCGTCGTGGATCGACGCGCCGATGACGCGGGCCGCGTCCCACGCCACCCGGGGCTGGTGGATAACCTGCATCTCGACTCCTCGGTCGACCTGGCTGCCCCACCATCATCGATCCGTGACGCTCCTCACGGCAAGGCCCGGCACGCCGGTCGTGCGGCTCGCCGACCGGTGCCGAGGCCCACCGCCTGCCGTCCGAGGGTCCCCCCGCGGCGCAGCGCGAATCAGTAGCATCGCAGCATGTCAGATCGCCATCAGCTCGCCGATTCCGACGCCCGCTCCGGGGTCTCCGATGTGGAGGCGGGCGAGCCGGTGCGGGAGAAGGCGCCGCGCCGTCGCCGGGGCCGCCGGATCGCCCTGATCGTGCTGCTCGTGATGGTGCTGCTCGCCGGCGGGGGCGCGCTGGCCGGCGGCCTGTACTACCGCTCCGTCGACAAGTCGATCGAACGGGTCGACGCCTTCGAGGGCGTACCGGAGGAGTCGCGCCCGCAGGTCGAGGTCAAGGGCGCCATGAACATCATGATCCTGGGCAGCGACTCCCGCGACCCGGAGAGCACCGGCGGTTCGCGCAGCGACACGATCATCCTGGCCCACCTGCCGAAGGACCGGTCGAGCGCCCAGCTCATCTCGATCCCGCGGGACACCTGGACGGCCGTCCCGAAGTCGAAGGAGGGTCGCGGCGGTCGCGACGCGAAGATCAATGCCGCGTACGCCTGGGGCGGTGTGCCGCTGATGGTGCAGACGGTGGAGAAGTTCAGCGGCGTACGGGTGGACAACGTGGCGATGGTGGACTTCGCCGGCTTCAAGGAGATCATCGACGCGCTGGGCGGTGTCGAGATCGACGTGGAGAAGGGGTTCACCACGAACTACTCGCTGATCGGCACGCGGACGTTCAAGAAGGGCCGCCAGACCATGGACGGCGCCGCCGCGCTCGACTACGCGCGGGAACGGCACGCCTTCCCCGACGGCGACTTCGCCCGCATCCGGCACCAGCAGCAGGTGATCAAGGCCATTCTGGACAAGGCCGCCTCGGGCGGGGTGATGACCAACCCGGCGAAGCTGAACTCGTTCGTCCGCGCCACGTCGAACTCGGTGGCCGTCGACAAATCACTGTCTCTGGTGGACCTCGCGATGGAGATGCGTGGCCTGCGCAGCGGCAATCTGACGTTCTTCACCTGCCCGGTGAAGGGGACCGGCCGGGTCGGCAGCGAGAGCGTCGTGTTCCCGGATCCGGCGCGCGCGAAGACGCTGTTCGACGCGGTCCGCCGCGACTCGGTCCCGGAGATTCTCGCCGTCAGCGGAAAGTAGGACGTCGATCTGCCATGCCGGTGGTGGCGGCGCGGCGGGGCCGCTCGTATCCTGCGATCGTCGTCGGTCTCCGCATCCGGGCCGGCGGCGTCACGGGGGAGGATCGACAATGCCACGCCTTCCGGCGTTCGAGCATCCGGCCGCGCCGTCGAACGATCCGCCGATGAACAGCGGCCTGGACACGACAACGGTCCTGCCCTACGCCGGGTCGCGGGCGTCGACGCGTACCCGATGGGTGCGCGCGTGGATGGTGACCGCGCCCATCGACGTGGCGGCGCTGCTCGCGCCGCTGCTGCTGACCCAGAACTACTGGCGCGGCACGCTGGCCAACGCGGCCCTGACGGTGGGCTTCTTCGCGGCGGGCGGACTGTACCGGCCGCGCCGGCACATCAGCATCCTGGACGAGCTGCCGAGCCTCGGCGGGCGGCTGCTGGCCTCCGGCGCGGTGGTGGCGATCATCGCGGCGCTGCGGCACGACTCGGTGCCGCACGTGAGCGGCTTCGTCCAGGGCGTCGCGTTCTCCGCCGGCCTGGTGATCGTCGGGCGCGCGCTGAACAGCCGGCTCGTCCTGCTGGCCCGTAAGCGCCGGTGGGTGGAGCGCAACACCATCGTCATCGGCGGCGGTCCGATCGGCGGGGAGCTGGCCCGGCTGCTGCGCCGCCACCCGCAGTACGGGCTGCGGTTCGTCGGCGCGGTGGACGCCCCGTCGAGGCCCCGCATGGGGGCGTTGCCGCTGATCGGCACGATCGACGACCTGGAGAAGCTCACCGACATGCTGGAGTGCGAGGTCCTGGTCATCGCCGACCCGGACTGCTCCGAGTCGGAGCTGATGGAGTCGCTGCTGCGTCCGGCCAGCTCGCGGTGTGACCTGTGGGCGGTGCCCCGGCTGTGGGGCTCGCGGTCGCAGGGCGGCTACCCCGACCACATCGGCGCCATTCCGATCGTCAAGATCGGCGACACCACGCTCACCGGCCCCCGGTGGCGGCTCAAGCGGGCCTCGGACGTGGTCTTCGCGGTGACCGCGCTGGTGGTGCTGAGCCCGCTGCTGCTGCTCTGCGCCCTCGCCACGTTCCTCGACGGCGGCCGGGGCGTGTTCTTCCGGCAGGAGCGCATCGGCCGGTTCGGCAAGCCGTTCCACGTCATCAAGTTCCGGTCGATGCGCCCGGAGGACGAACACGAGTCGCAGACGACCTGGTCCATCGCCCACGATCAGCGGGTCGGGCCGATCGGGCGGTTCATGCGGCGCACCTCGCTGGACGAGCTGCCGCAACTGTGGAACATCCTGCGCGGTGAGATGAGCGTGGTGGGGCCCCGCCCGGAGCGGCCGTACTTCGTGGAGAAGTTCTCGGTGGAGTACCCGACCTACGCGATGCGGCACCGCGTACCGGTCGGGCTCACCGGGCTGGCGCAGGTCAGCGGCCTGCGCGGGGACACGCCGATCTCGGACCGGGCGCGGTTCGACAACTACTACGTCGAGAACTGGTCGCTCTGGCTCGACATCAAGATCGTGCTGCGTACCGTCAGCGAGGTGTTCCGGGGCGGTGGAGGCTGAGCGCCTCGGCCAGGTCGGCGTACCAGTCCCCCGGCGGCGGCAGCTTCGCCGCGGCCCACCGGCCGTGCGCGAGCACGCTGTAGCGGGGACGCCGCGCCGGGCGCGGGAAACTGTCGCTCGTGGTGGGCCGGATCCGGTCCGGGTCCAGGCCGCGCAGGGCGAACACGGCGCGGGCCAGGCCGTACCAGGTGGTCTCGCCGGCGGCGGTGCCGTGGTACGTCCCGGGCGCCGCGTCGCCGGCCAGCGCCGCGTCGGCGAGCGCCACGAGCCGCTCCGCGAGACGGTACGACCAGGTGGGCTGCCCGCGCTGGTCGTCCACCACGTCGAGCCGGTCGCGTTCGGCGGCCAGCCGCAGCATCGTGGTGACGAAGTTGCGGCCGTGGGTGGCGTAGAGCCAGGCGGTACGCACCACGTACCCGGTCTCGGGCAGCAGCCGGGCCACCGCAAGCTCCCCGGCGAGCTTGCCGCGCCCGTACGCGTTGACCGGGCCGGTCGGGGCGTCCTCCGGGTACGGCTCGACCGCGTCCCCGGCGAACACGTAGTCGGTGGAGACGTGCACCAGGCGCGCGCCGGACCCGGCGCAGGCGTGGGCCAGGTGGGCGACCGCGTCGCCGTTGACAGCCGTGGCGTCCGCCTCGCGGGTCTCCGCGCCGTCCACGTCGGTCCACGCTGCGGCGTTGAGCACCACGTCGTGCCCGCTCACCGCGTCCCGGACGGCGTGGGCGTCGGTGACGTCGAGGCCGGCGCGGGTGGCGGCGGTGACCGACAGGTCCGGCCGGGTCCGCAGCACGGCGAGCAGGTCCCGCCCCAGCATGCCGCCCGCGCCGGTGACGAGCACCCGGGTCACCGGCGGCCGGCCGTCTTCAGCGGTTCCCACCAGGCCCGGTTGTCCCGGTACCAGCGCACGGTCTCGGCCAGCCCCCGGTCGAGGTCGATGGTCGGGGCGTACCCCAGCTCGTCGCTGATCTTGCTGATGTCCAGCGAGTAGCGGCGGTCGTGGCCCTTGCGGTCGGTGACCGGGACGACCCGGTCCCAGCCGGCGTCGCAGGCGGCCAGGAGCCGCTCGGTGAGCTGCCTGTTGGTCAGCTCGGTGCCGCCGCCGATGTGGTAGACCTCGCCGGTCCGCCCCTTCTCCTGGACCATCGCCACGCCCCGGCAGTGGTCGTGCACGTGCAGCCAGTCCCGCACGTTGCCGCCGTCGCCGTAGAGCGGCACGGTGCCGCCGTCGAGCAGGTTCGTCACGAACAGCGGGACGACCTTCTCCGGGTACTGGTACGGCCCGTAGTTGTTGGAGCAGCGCGTGACCACCACGTCCAGGCCGTGGGTGCGGTGGTAGGCCAGCGCCAGCAGGTCGGACCCGGCCTTCGAGGCGGAGTACGGCGAGTTCGGCGACAGCGGCCAGTCCTCCGTCCAGGAGCCGGAGTCGATCGAGCCGTACACCTCGTCGGTGGAGACGTGCACGAACCGGCCGGCGCCGTGGCGCAGCGCGGCGTCCAGCAGCGTCTGGGTGCCGAGCACGTTCGTGGTGACGAACGGCGCCGCGCCGGTGATCGAGCGGTCCACGTGCGACTCGGCGGCGAAGTGGACGATCACGTCGTGGCCGGGCACCACCTCGTCGACGAGCGCCGCGTCGCAGATGTCGCCGTGCACGAAGCGCAGGCGCGGGTCGTCGCGTACCGGGGCCAGGTTCGCCGGGTTGCCGGAGTAGGTGAGCTTGTCCAGCACGGTGAGCGCCGTGGGCGCCGTCGTGGGCACCCCGGCCGCGTCGCCGCCGGGCACGCCCAGCAGCATCCGCACGTACTCCGACCCGATGAAGCCGGCGCCGCCGGTGACGAGGATCCTCACGGGTGGAGGAGTCTACGCCGTACCCGCAGCGCAGGCGGGACGTCGACGGGCCACGGTGGTGACGGCGTCACGGGTAGTCTCCGCGAGTGCGTGGAATCCTTCTCGCCGGCGGCACCGGGTCCCGGTTGTGGCCGATCACCCGGGCCGTCTCCAAGCAGCTGATGCCGGTGTTCGACAAGCCGATGGTCTACTACCCGCTCTCCACTCTGGTGATGGCCGGCGTGCGGGAGATCCTGGTGGTGACCACTCCGGAGGACCGCGCCCAGTTCGAGCGGCTGCTCGGCGACGGCAGCCAGTGGGGGCTGCGGCTGGCGTACGCCGAACAGCCCCGTCCGGAGGGCATCGCGCAGGCGCTGGTGCTCGGCGCGGACTTCATCGGCGACGAGTCGGTGGCGCTGATCCTCGGCGACAACATCTTCCACGGCGTCGGGCTCGGCCGGCAGCTCGCCCAGCACGGCGAACCGGCGGGCGGCCGGGTCTTCGCGTACCCGGTGGCGAACCCGCAGGCGTACGGCGTGGTCGAGTTCGACGCCGACGGCCGGGTGCTCTCGATCGAGGAGAAGCCGGCCCGTCCCCGGTCCCGGTACGCGGTGCCCGGCCTCTACTTCTACGACAACCGGGCGGTCGACATCGCCCGCAAGCTGACGCCGAGCGCGCGCGGCGAGCTGGAGATCACGGCGGTCAACGAGACGTACCGGGCGTGGGGCGAGCTGACCGTGACGGTCCTCGACCGGGGCACGGCGTGGCTGGACACCGGCACGTTCACCTCGATGATGCAGGCCGCGGAGTTCGTCCGGGTGATCGAGGAGCGCCAGGGCATGAAGATCGGCTGCGTCGAGGAGGTGGTCTGGCGGTCCGGGCTGATCGACGACGAGCGGCTGCGCGTGCTCGCCCATCCGCTGACCCGCAGCGGCTACGGCGAATACCTGCTGGGCCTGCTGGCCGAGCGGAGCGGGACCGAAGGATGAAGATCCGGCCGCTGAGCATCGAGGGGGCGTGGGAGATCACGCCCCGGCAGCACGGCGACTCCCGCGGGTTGTTCATGGAGTGGTACCGGTTCGACCGGCTCGCCGAGGTGGTCGGGCGTCCGCTGCGGCTGGCCCAGGGCAACCTGTCCGTCTCCGCGCGGGGCGTGGTCCGCGGCATCCACTTCGCCGACGTCCCGCCCGGCCAGGCCAAGTACGTGACCTGCGTACGCGGGGCCGTGGTCGACCTGGTGGTGGACATCCGGGTGGGCTCGCCGACGTTCGGCCGGTGGGAGGCGGTGCGGCTGGACGACGTCGACCGGCGAGCCGTCTATCTCAGCGAGGGTCTGGGGCACGGTTTCTGCGCGCTGACCGACGACGCCACACTCAGCTATCTCTGCTCCACCACCTACAACCCGGGCGCCGAGCACACGGTGCACCCTCTCGACCCGGACCTGGCGATCGACTGGCCGGCCGAGGCGCCGGTGCTGTCGGCCCGCGACGCCGCCGCGCCGAGCCTGGCCCACGCGCGTACGGCCGGGCTCCTGCCCGACTACCGCAGTACCCGCACCTGTGCCGCACCGTTCGGGGGCGACGAGTGACAGGCGGTTCGCTGGTCGACGCCGCGCAGTCCTCGTCGGACCCCGGCACGACGCCTCCGTCCGGGCACCGGGCGGCCGGTCTGCTGCGGCGGCTCGTCGCGCCCGAGCGCCTCTATCTCGGCGCGCTGGGACTGACCGGCCTGGCGGCGGTCATGTCGGTGGCGCTGCCCGCGGCGGAGCGCGGCGAACTGTCGGCAAACATGGTGAGCGCGACGCTCGGCGCGGCCGTCGGCGGGCTGTCGCTCGACACCTTCCTCATCTCGCGTCCGGCCGGCTGGGTGCAGTCCCGGGGACGGACGTACGTGATCGCGATCCTCGGCGTCGCCGTACTCCTCTCCGGTGTCGCCGCCGCGCTGCTCACCGCGGCGGCGGGCGTCGGCGCCTATCTGGTCGGCGTCGGGTCCGCGGTGGGTCTGACCGTGTTCAACACGGTCTCGTCGCTCGCCCTGCGGCAGCGCAGCTTCCGGCTGGTCTACGCGATGCGCGCGGCGAGCGGCGCGGTCCTGGTCGCCGGGTACGCCGCCCTCTACGCCGCCGGCCGGCTCGACGGCGGCGTGTGGAGCATGGTGTGGCTCGCGGTGCAGTGGCTCAGCGCCTTCGCCGTGTGCGGCCTGGTCCTGGTCCGGCTGCGGCGGGCCGGCGCGGCCCCGGCGCCCACCTCGACCGGCGCGGACCTCCGGGCCGACCTGCTCGCGGCCGGGAGCCTGCACCTGGGCATCTTCGCGCAGATGATGACGCTGCGGTTCAACCAGGTCCTGGTGGCCCGGTTCGCCGGGGCCGGTCCGCTCGGCGTCTACGCGCTGGCGGTCGCCGCCCTGGAGTTCGCGCAGGCCGGCGCCGTGGTGCGGGCACAGCGCATCCTCGCCGACCGGGACGGTGGGAACGGCCCGGACCCGACGCGGGCGGTGGTGACGGCGGCCCTGCCGATCGCCCTGGCCGCGATCGTCGGGCTCGGCGTGCTGGGTTTCCTGGCGCCGGAGTACCGGCACGCCTGGCTCCTCGGGCTGCTGCTCCTGCCGGGCTCGCTGGCCACGGCGGCCGGAAAGAGCTGGAGCGCCCTGCTGCTGAAGCGGCGGGGTGAGAAGGCGACCACTGTGGTCGCCGTGGTCACGTCGGCGGTCGCGGTTCCGGCATACCTCGGCGTCATCCCGTGGGCCGGTGTGGTCGGGGCGGCGGTCGCCTCCTCGCTCGCCTACGCCGTGCACGCGTTCGCGTCGAGAGCGAGCCTGCGCCGGGCGCAGCCGCCGAATCCTGGGATGGTGTGAGATGGACGTCTCGATCGTGGTTCTCGCCTGGGAGGACTTCCACCGCACCCGCGACTGCGTGCTGTCCCTGCCCGCCGAGGCCGAGATCGTCGTGGTGGACAACGGCAGCTCGGCGGAGATCCGCGAGGCGCTGAGCGGGTTCTGCGCCCAGCAGGGCGTCACCTACGTCCAGTCCGGCTCGAACCTGGGGTACGCCCGCGGCATGAACCTCGGCGTACGGCACACCAGCAGGGCGAACGTCATCCTCTCCAACAACGACATCGTCGTGCACGGTGACGCGGTGGCCCGGCTGCTGACGGCTCTGGAGGACCCGGAGGTGGGCGCCGCCTTCCCCGCTGTGGTGACGCCGGAGGGCGTGCCGCAGACCGAGGGCGGCCGGTTCCTGACCATGGGGGTCGGGCTGGGCCACGCCACCGGGCTGAGCCTCGTGGTGCCGCGCCTGCGGATCGTCGCGCCCCCGGAGCAGGCGGACTGGCTGACCGGGCCGTTCGTCGCGCTGCGGCGCAGCACCTTCGACGCCATCGGCGGAGTCGACGAGACGTCGTTCTTCTACTCCGAGGACATGCGGCTGTGCTGGGCGGTACGCCGGCAGGGCAAACGGCTGGCGTACGTGGCGGACGCCGTGATCATGCACGAGGACGACGCGACCGCCAAGCGGCGCTGGTCGGCGGAGGAGATCTCCGAGCGGCGTACCCGGGAGTTCATCCGGGCCAGCCGGGACCTGGGCGGCCGCCGTGGTCGCGTGGCGGCCACCGCGTACGTCTGCGGCATCCTGCTGCGGGCGGCGGTGGGCCGCGACTCCGTGCGCCGCGCGATCGCGCGCGGGGCCGTCGCGGGGCTGCGTGCGTCGTGAAGGTGCTCTTCGTCTGCACGACCGGTGGCTCCGGGCGGCGGCAGCTGGGCGGCGCGGAACGGATGCTCGCCGAGCTGGTGCCGGCGCACGCCCGTACCGGCGTCGACGTGGTGGCCGCCACCTCGGACGACGAGGTGGGCAGGTCGCTGCGCGAGGCCGGGGTGCCGTGGGTCGGGCTGGGCGGGGCCAGCCGGATCGACCTCGGCTACGCGCGTCAGATCCGCCGTCTCGTCCGCGAGGTGAAGCCGGACGTGGTCTGCGCCCACCTGCTGTCCGCGGCGATGCACGCGCGGGCCGCGCTCAGCCTGGACCGCACCCCGCTCGTGGTCACCCTGCACAACAGCCTCTGGCAGTACCGGGACACCGCCGGGTCGTGGCAGCAGAAGGCCGCCACCCAGTCCAACATCACGCTGGACCTGGCGATGCGCCGCCTCCGGCCGCACGCGACGGTGGCGGTGTCCGAGTTCGAAGCCACCGAGCTGCGTGAGCGGGGCCGCGTCCGGAACGTCCACCTGATCCCCAACCCGCTGCCGGCCGACTGGCCCGCCCCGAAACCCGCCGACGCGCCGGCACCCGGCCGGCGTCCAGTGGTCGGCTACCTGGGCCGGCTGGAACGGGAGAAGGGCGCGGACCTGCTGGCCGAGACCGCCGCGCACCTGCCGGAGATGGACGTCCGGGTCGCCGGGGCCGGCTCGCTGCCGATCGCGGCCCGGCCGAACCTGGAACTCGTCGGCCGGGTCGTCGCGGCGGACTTCCTCCGAGGGATCGACTGCCTCCTGGTGCCGTCCCGGGTCGAGTCGTTCGGGCTCAGCGCGTTGGAGGCGCTGTCCCTGGGCGTACCGGTGGTGCACACCGGGGCCGGCGGGCTGGCCGAGGTCACCCGGCACGCCACCGACGATCTCGCCGTCCGGGCCGACCCCAGCCCCGCCGCGCTGGCCGGCGCCGTCCGCCGGGCGCTGGCCCAGGCCGGGCCCGCCGAGGAGCGGCGGGGCGTGGCCGAGTGGTACGCCCAGGAGTACGCCTTCGACCGGTGCGTGACGCGCTGGCAGAGCCTGTACCGGTCGCTGCGGTGACCGCCGTGGAACTGACTGTCGTCACGGTGCTCTACCGGTCCGCCGGCATGCTCGCCGAGACGCTGCCCACCTGGGTACGCAGCGCCGAAGGGCTGCCGGTGCGGTTCGTCTTCGCCGACAACTGGCCCGAGGACGGCTGCGCGGAGATCATCGCCGGTTGCCTCGACCAGGACCGGTACCGGTACCTTCCCGACTCGTCCAACCCGGGCTTCGCGGCCGGCTGCAACCGGGCCGTCGCGGCCACCACCACCGGCCACGTGCTGCTGCTGAATCCGGACGTCTGGCTGCCCGACGGCGCGCTGGCCCGCATCTGCGCCGCCGTCGCGGAGGACCCCGGCACCCCGGTCGCGGTCGGCCTGGCCATGCACGGCGGCGAGTACGTGGGCATCGACCTGAACCCGGTCTCGCTGTTCATCGACCGGTCCGCCACGACGGCACGGGCGCCACTGGGCCCGTCCGGCGGCGCGGCGGTCTTCCCCACCGAGCTGTACCGCAGGTTCGGCGGGTTCTACGAGCACCTGTTCGCCTGGGGTGAGGACGCCGACCTCGCCCTGCGGCTCCACGCCTCGGGGGTTCGTACCCGGGCGCTGGATCTGATGCTCCCGCACGCCGGTGGGCACAGCGTCGACGGCGACGACCGGCTCCAGGGCTTCCGGGCGTTCCTCCTGGCCCGCAACCGGCTCCTGGTCGCGGCGCGCACCCTCACCTGGCCGCTGCTGCTCGTCGCGCTGCCGGTCCTCGCGCTGGCGCACGTCGCGCTCGCCGCCCGGCGGGCCCGCCAGGGCCTGCTGCGGCCGTTCCTGCGCGGCGTGGGACACGGCCTGCGGCAGGGGCCGGCCGCCCGCCGGCAGTGGACCGGCAAGCGGTTCGGCTTCGCGACCCTGCTCAGCTATCTGACAGTTCGGAGAGCGTGATGACGGGACACCCGTGGAGTGTCGTGACTGTCACCTACAACTCGGCCGACACGCTGCGCCGCTGCTGGCGCGGCGAGAAGCCGTACGAGTGGATCGTGGTGGACAACGCGTCGTCCGACGACTCGGCGGCGGTGGCCCGGGAGCTGGGCGCGCGGGTCGTCCGGCTGCCGGAGAACGTGGGCTTCTCCCGGGCCAACAACGTCGCGCTGCACGAGGCCGCCGGCAGGTACGTCCTCTTCGCGAACCCGGACCTGGAGGTCCGCCCGGACGGGCTGGAGGCGCTCGCGCGGCACCTGGACGCGCACGGCGGACTGGTGGCGCCCCAACTGCTCTCCACCGACGGGACCCCGCAACCAAACGGGCGTGGCTTCCCGTACGCCACCGCGAAGCTCGGCAACCGGAAGCTGTGGCCGCTGTCCCGCCTGCACGAGTCGTACCGGATGGTGGCCGAGCCGGGCGAGGTCCGCTACGTCGCCTGGCTGATGGGGGCGGCGGTCGCCGGACGCACCGGGGACCTCGTCGAGCTGGGCGGATGGAACGAGCGTTTCTTCCTCTACTACGAGGACCACGAGCTGGGCCTGCGGGCGTGGCAGCGCGGTTTCCCGGTCGCCCTGCTCGGTGACGTGCGGTGGACCCACCACTGGGCGCGGGCGACGAACTCGGTGCGGTGGTCACCGGCGCACACGCTGGAGTTGCGCAGCGCCCGGATCTTCTTCGGCATGTTCCCCGAGTTCCTGGTCGGCCTGCCGCCGGCTGCCCGCCGGCACCACCGGGCGGCCGGGCTGATCGGTTCACGGGTGCCCGCGCCCCGCCCGCCGGTGGCCGGCTGAGCCGGGTCGGTCCGCGTGTCTCCCCTCCTGAAGGCCGCCGTCCGGCGTGCGCTCGTGTCGCAGCCGCTGGCGAGCGCGTACCACGGGCGGGCCAACGGTTTCGGCGCGCTGCGGCTCGTCTTCGCGCTGGCCGTGGTGCTGTCCCACACCGCCGCCCTCGGGTTCGGGCGTCCGCTGATGCACCGGGTCGACCTGGGCGCCCTGGCGGTGGCGGGCTTCTTCACGATCTCCGGCTTCCTCGTCGTCGGCTCGGCGCGACGCAACTCGGTGCCCCGCTTCCTGTGGCACCGGGCGCTGCGGATCTGGCCCGGGCTGTGGGTCTGCCTGCTGTTCACCGGCCTGGTCGTGGCGCCCCTGCTGTACCTCGACCGGCACGGCACGCTCGACGGGCTGTGGCGCAGCCCGGGCGGCGTGCTCGACTACCTGCGGCTGAACTGGTGGGGCGGGCTGCGGCAGTTCGGCATCGCCGACCTGCTGCGCGGTGACACGCCGTACTGGCACTGGCAGGGCGGGAACACGATCAACGGGTCGTTGTGGACGCTCGCCTACGAGATCTACTGCTATCTGGCGGTGGCCGTCCTGGCCGCGCTGACCGTCCTGCGCCGGCAGCTCCGCTGGGTCACGCTGCTCGCCGTGGTCGCGGTGTTCGGCGTCCTCTGCTGGAACCACCTCCAGCCCGGTGCGGCGCTCTGGACCAGCGGGGCGGTCGGTCCGCTGCCGATGCTCGGCGCGCTGCAGAAGACCTACCTGCTCTGGTTCGGGTTCATGTTCCTGGCCGGCGGGGCCGCCGAGCTGTACCGCGACCGGCTGCCGATGAACGACCTGCTCGGCGTGCTCGCGCTCGGGACGGTCGGCTGGCTCGCCGTGCGGGGCGACTTCGTCGGCCCGGGGGTGTACGCCGTCGACGGCTCGTTCTTCGCACCGGCGCTGCTCGCCTACGCGTACGCCGTCCTCTGGCTCGCCGTACGGCTGCCGCGCGTGCTGCACCGCGTCGGCCGCGACAACGACTACTCGTACGGTGTCTACATCTACTCGTTCGTGGTGCAGCAGGTGCTCGCCAAGTTCGGCCTGCCGGCTCTCGGCGTGGCCGGGTTCTTCCTGGTCAGCGCCGTGCTCAGCCTCGGGCTGGCGATGCTCTCCTGGCATCTGGTGGAGAAGCCGGCGCTGCGGGGAAAGGACTGGACGCCGCCCGCGCTGCGCGAGCCGCCGGACGGTCCGCCGGGTCAGGACGGTCCCGACGTGCCTGCGCTGCCCGGGCGCGCGGCGGGCGCCGAGCCGGATCCGGCCGCCGCGCCGGCCGCTGGCTGACGGGGGCCGGCGGCGGCTTGCGCGCCAGGTTGCCGGCGACGCGGCACCGGCAGCGGCCGCGCCGACAGGGACGGGTTGTCGGCGGCGCCCAGCGCGACCGCCAGGAGCAGCACGGCCACCGCGCCCAGCCACAGCCATACGTCGAAGAAGAAGATCTGGGCCGCGAACCCGACCAGCAGGAGGCGGGCCGGCAGCGACCGGAGGTGCCGGTAGAGCAGCACCAGGAGCGTCAGCAGGCAGGCCAGTCCGATCAGGCCGAAGTTGTACCAGAACGTCAGGTAGGTGTTGTCGAAGACCTGGGCCTGGCCGTCGCCGATGCCGACGTTCTCCAGGAACCGCACGTTTGCCTCCGGCCCGTTGCCGAAGACGACTGTGGACCAGTCGCGGGTGATGCCGTCCCAGACGACGCTCATGCGCGTGAAGCGGGCGTCGGCGCTGGCCGGGTCGGAGATCCGTGATCCCGCCACGTCGACGGAGTCCACTGCGCTCGCGGTGGGCGCGGCCGGGACCGGCGCGACGGGCTCCGGCGGCAGGGAACTCGCCGCCGGAGGCGCCGGAGCGGCCGGACTCGGCGCGGCCGGGCTCGGCGTGGCCGGGCTCGGCGTGGCAGCGGGCGACTCGGGGGCCGGCGCCGCCGAACTCGCCGCCGGAGCGGCCGGGCTCGGCGTGGGTGCGGCGGTGGTGGTGTCGGGCCGCTGGGCCGGCGGGTTGACCGCCACGAGCGTGAAGGTGACCGCGCCGACGGCGGCAGTGGCGCCCAGGCCGCGCCAGCTGACCTTCCGCCACTGGAGGAACAGCCAGACCCCGAGCGCGAGAACCGTGCCCACCCAGGCGCTGCGGGTGCCGGAGAGCACCAGGCCGACGAGGTTGGCGGTGACCGGCACGTACCAGAACCGGCCCCGGAGCGTCAGCGCGACGAGCACCATGGCCATGGCGAACGTGCCGTAGATGATGGGGTGCCCGGACAGGCCCACCGCCCGGGTCGCGTCGAACGCCGAGGTGTAGGTCCAGTCGTACGCGAACTGGTCGAAGATCGGCCAGCTCCGGGAAGCGGTCTGGTACTTGGCGAACACTGCCACGGCGACGCTGACCCAGGTGAGCGCCTCCGCGATCCGCCGGACGGTCCGCCGGTCGTGCCGTGCCTCCTCGGCGAGGTGCCAGGCCAGCACGCCGAAGCACAGCAGGGGCGCGACGCCGACCGCGATCGGCTTCACCCCGTGCCAGTGGACGAGCCCCGCGAGCACCGCGCACGCCGGGAGCAGGAGCGCCGCCGCGAGCGCCTTCGGCGGCCACCCGTCGCGTTCGGCGCGCAGCACCCGCCCCCACGCGGCGAGGAGGAACAGGACCAGCAGCAGCGCGTACGAGGGATTCGTCGGATAGCCGACGTCGATGGTCACCGGGACGGCGAACGCGATGACGAAGACCGCCCAGGTGATCCGGACCGGGTCCGTCAGCACCCAGCCGAGCAGGGCGCCGACGGCGACCCCGAGCGCGAGCTGCCACCTGCCCGTCAGCAGGAACCCGGCCGCCAGAACGACGAGGCCGAGGCCGAGGTAGCGGACCCTGCGCTCCACGCCCCTGATCCGGTCAGCCAACACGCGCACCGCACGATCGTACGGATCAGCAGTGGCCGATCGGCACCAGCCCCGGGGACGGGGACGCGGACCCGCAGTTCCGGGCCTGTCGACGCACCTGAGTGGTGGGTTAGGGTGACGGCCGGTCGGCAGGCGGGGATAGGGATCTACGTGGTGACACGGGTGGAACCAGCCGATGTGGACAGAACCGGCGCGGCGGTGGGCCGAGCGCCGGGGCCCCGCCCGATCCTGTGGGACAGCACCGCCGTCCTCGCGCTGCTGTGCCTGCTGCCGATCCTGCACGACGTCAAGACCATGCTCGGCGCGCCGTACTGGCTCGACGAGGCGTGGGTCGCGCTGTCCGTCCGGTTCCCGCTGGGCGACCTGCCGGTCACCACGTCGTCCAGCCCGCTCGGCTGGAGCTTCCTGCTGCGGCTGGTGCCGGACCCGGACGACCTGCGGCTGGTCACCCTGGCGTTCCAGGGGCTCGCGGTCGTGGCGGCGTACGGGCTCGGCAGGTCGCTGCGGTGGTCGACGCCCGGCCGGGGCGTGGTGGCCGGCGCGGCCTGCGCGGCGGCGGTCCTGCTGCTCCCCGCCCAGCAGGTGCGCCACGACCTCAAGCAGTACACCGCCGACGCCGCCGTGGCCGTGGGCGTGCTCGCCCTGGTCGCCTGGGTCGAGCAACGGTGGTCGCGGCGGCGGCTCAACGTGCTGACCGCCGCCGTCGCCGCGGGCATGCTGGTCAGCCACGTCACCGCGATCGTGGCGCCGTGCGCGTTCGGCGGGCTGCTGCTGGTCACCACGGTCCGGCGGCAGTGGCTACGCCTGGTCGAGGTGGCGGTGGCCGGGCTCAACGCCGGGCTGGTGCTCACCGGCGTCTACTTCGGCATCTCGATGCAGGGCCGCAACGTACCCATGCAGCAGTTCTGGGCCGGCAACTTCCCCGGCGTCACCGAACTGCCCGGCTACCTGGCACGGCAGGTCGACACGCTGATGCCGGTGGTCGGCGCGCCCGGGCTGGTGGTGGCCGCGCTGCTCGTGGCCGGCACGCTGACGCTCCGCCGACACGGCCGGCCCGCCGCCGCGGTCGCCGTGATGCTCCTGCCGGTGGTCGCGACGATCGTCGGCGTCGCGAAGGTCTATCCGCTGCTGGAACTGCGTACCTCGCACTTCCTGCTCGTCACCGCCGCCGCGGTGGCCGGGCTCGGGGTCGCCGGGTCGGCGAGCCGCGCGGCCGACCTGGCCTGCCGCCGGCTCCCCCGGGTGCGGCCCGCCGTCCTGGCCGCGGCCGCCTGCGCGGTAGTGCTCGGGGGGTACGCGGCCGGCAACAGCCACTGGTACCGGTTCGACGGGAACGAGCCGGGGCTCTACTACACGGCGATCGCCGTCACCGACGTGCGTTCGGCGACCGAGTACGTGGCCCGGCACCGGCTCCCGAACGACGTCGTGGTCATGAACAACGCGGCCTGGTACGGGTTCGCGTTCTACTCCCGGCACGAGCGGCTGCGACTGGTGGTGCCGCACGGCAACACGGTGGGCTGGTGGGTCGACATGCCCGACCGGCCCGACGTCGTGGTGGTGCCCGGCCACGACACCACTGCCGTGCAGGCCGGTCTCCGGCACGCAGTCGAGCTGGCGGCCGAACGCGGCGACGGGGCGCGCGTCTGGCTGATCCGCTCGCACGTCGTCGGCGACGAGGTGGACGCCTGGCGGCAGGCGCTCGCCGCCTACCGCGTCGAGCAGGTCACCGGCGGGGTCGAGCCGGTCGTGCGGATCAGCGCCGCATGACGCGGCGCGGCGGTCAGCTGCCGCGCTGCCACAGGTCGCGCAGGGCGTCCCAGTCGCCGTCCACACCGTCCTTGCAGAGCGTCTCGATGTAGAAGGCCCCCTGCATGTCGTCGGGGTCCCACCAGACGCCGCAGATCGCCCGGCCGTCCTCGCCCTCGAAGGCGTACTCGACGTAGCTGCCGGGCTTGCCGGTCACCCCGCCCTTCGTGGTGCTCGCCTCGCGCAGCCCCGGCGCCAGCGAGCCGCCGGCCAGGTTGAGCTGCTGGCGGTACGCCCGCGCGGTGTCCTTTTGCTTCTGTCCCGGGTAGAGCGTGAAGTGCAGCCACGCGCCGCCGTAGTGGCAGAACACGTGCCCCTTCTCGTCCGCCGGCAGCTTCGGTGCGCCGGGCTGGTCGTAGACGGTGCAGCCGCCGATCCGGGTCAGCCAGGGCTCGACCAGCGGGGCCAGCTCACCCTCGAACTTGGCCTTGTTGATGGCGAGCTGCGTGGCCTCGTAGGGCGGCAGCGACGGGCTGGCCGACGGCGTGGGCGTCGCGGCCTCCTTCTCGCGCCCTGCGCCGAGGAAGAACCCGGCGGTGCCGGCGACCAGGGTGAGCACCAGGGCGCCGACGATCGAGATCCAGTCGCGCCGCTTCGGCGCCGGCTGCACCGGGGCGATCCGGCGTCCGCCGGACGGGTCCAGCGGGTCGGTGGCCACCGGCGCCGAGCCGACGGCGGGTGGCGCGGAGACGGCGGACGTGGCGGGGACCCCGGAGGCCGCGGCGACGGCGGCCGGGGACATCGGCGCGCCGGAGATCGGCTGAGCCGCCATCGCCCAGGGTTGCGGAACCCACGGCAACTGGGACGGCGGGGAGACCGGGGCGGCGGCCGGTGGCGGCGGGAGCATCTCGGCCGTCGGGGTGCGCTGGTAGTCCATGCCGAGGCTGCGGAACAGCCGCTCGGCCGCACCCTCCTCTTCGGACGGGTACGCGATCCAGGGCTCGGCGGCGGCGAAGTCGGCGTTGACGTACCGGTGGCCGCCGGGGGTCTGGGCCAGCACGTTCGCCGCGTTGGCGAACGCCTCCCGCCAGCGCTGGTCAGCGGCGGCGGCGCCTTCGAGGACGGCGACGGTGACCGGGCGGTCCTGCCCGTCGAGAGCCGCCCACGCCCGGCCGACCTGGCACTCGCCCAACGTCTCGGTGAACCTGTACGGCCCCTCCGGCTGCATGCCCCACTCCTCTGTTCACCCGCCGTGCGGATAGTACAGAGAGCACGCTCATCGGACCTCCCTGCGGTCGCGCGACGCTTGCGCTCTGAAAGTTTTCATGCATAGAGTCGGCTCGTGAATGAAAGCGGTGCGGCCTCCCCTGACCGCCTGCTCGACCTCTTCCACGGCGTACGGCTCACCCCGACGCAGCGCCGCATCGCGCACTGCCTGGTGCGGCACGCGGGCGCGGCGGCGTACCTGTCCGCCGCCGAGGTGGCCGAGCTCGCAGGCGTCAGCCAGCCGTCGGTGACCCGGTTCGCCATGGCGCTCGGCCACGACGGCTACCCCGCGCTGCGCCGCCGCCTGCGCGAGCTGGGCGCGCGCGACGCCGCCGACCAGGACCGCGCCGGGAACGCCCTGCAACGGGCGGTGCACGCCGAACGGGACAACCTCGACCGGCTCGCCGCGCAGCTCGCCGACGCCGACCGGGTCGCCGAGGTGGGCCGCCTGCTCGCCGCCAGCCGCCCGCTGCCGGTGCTCGGGCTGCGGGCCGCCGCGCCGCTGGCCGCCTACTTCGCCTACTTCGCGGCGAAGGTGCACCCGGACGTACGGGTGTTCGACGACGGCGGCAGCATGCTCGTGGACCGCCTGGACCAGGCGGTGGCGGCCGGCGCGACGGCGATGCTCGCGTTCGTGCTGCCCCGCTACCCCCGGGAGACCCTGGAGGCGCTGCGCGAGGCCCGGGACGCCGGCCTGACCGTCGTGGCGATCACCGACTCGCCGGTCAGCCCGGCCACCGAGCACGCCCAGGTGGTGCTGCCCGCCGCCGTCGGCGCCGACCTCGTCTTCGACCTGCACACCGCACCGATGACCCTGGCCATGGTGGTGCTCCAGGCGATCTGCGACGCCGCACCGGCCGAGACCCAGGACCGGCTCGAGGCGTTCGAGTCGTCCGCCGCCCGCCGCCAGTTGTTCCTCGGCTGAGAGGAGTACGAGATGCACCAGCCCGTCCGCGCCGCCCGCGGCGTCACCCGCACCGCGAAGGGGTGGCCGCAGGAGGCCGCCCTGCGGATGCTGATGAACAATCTCGACCCGGAGGTGGCCGAGCGCCCCGACGACCTGGTGGTCTACGGCGGCACCGGCAAGGCGGCCCGGGACTGGCCGTCGTACCACGCGCTCGTGCGCACGCTCACCGAGCTGCGCGACGACGAGACGATGCTGGTGCAGTCCGGCCGGCCGGTCGGCGTGATGCGGACCCACGAGTGGGCGCCGCGTGTGCTGCTGGCCAACTCGAACCTGGTCGGCGACTGGGCCACCTGGCCGGAGTTCCGCCGCCTGGAGTCGCTGGGCCTGACCATGTACGGGCAGATGACCGCCGGTTCGTGGATCTACATCGGCACCCAGGGCATCCTCCAGGGCACGTACGAGACGTTCGCCGCCGTCGCCGCCAAGCGCTTCGGGGGCACGCTCGCCGGCACGCTGACGCTCACCGCCGGCTGCGGCGGGATGGGCGGGGCGCAGCCGCTCGCCGTCACCATGAACGGCGGCGCCTGCCTGATCGTGGACGTGGACCGGTCGCGGCTGGACCGCCGGGTGCACGACCGCTACCTCGACGAGGTGGCCGACTCGCTGGACGACGCCATCGAGCGGGCGCTCGCGGCCAGGCGGGACCGGCGGGCGCTCGGCGTCGGCGTGGTCGGCAACGCCGCCGCCGTCTTCCCCGAGCTGCTGCGCCGGGGCGTAGCGATCGACATCGTGACCGACCAGACCAGCGCGCACGACCCGCTGTCGTACGTGCCGGAGGGCGTGGACCCGGGCGACGCGCGGGACTACGCGGCGGCCAAGCCGGCCGAGTTCACCGACCGGGCCCGCGCGTCGATGGCGAAGCACGTGGAGGCGATGGTCGGCTTCCTGGACGCGGGCGCGGAGGTCTTCGACTACGGCAACTCGATCCGGGGCGAGGCCAAGCTCGGCGGATACGAGCGGGCGTTCGACTTCCCCGGGTTCGTGCCCGCGTACATCAGGCCGTTGTTCTGCGAGGGCAAGGGCCCGTTCCGCTGGGCCGCGCTCTCCGGCGACCCGAAGGACATCGCCGCCACCGACCGGGCGATCCTCGACCTGTTCCCGGAGAACGAGTCCCTCGCCCGGTGGATCCGGATGGCCGGCGAGCGGGTCGCGTTCCAGGGTCTGCCGGCGCGGATCTGCTGGCTCGGCTACGGCGAGCGGGACCGGGCCGGGGTGCGGTTCAACGAGATGGTCGCGTCCGGCGAGCTGAGCGCGCCGGTGGTGATCGGCCGGGACCACCTGGACTGCGGCAGCGTGGCCAGCCCCTACCGGGAGACCGAGGCGATGGCCGACGGCTCCGACGCGATCGCCGACTGGCCGCTGCTGAACGCGCTGGTGAACACCGCCAGCGGCGCGTCGTGGGTGTCGATCCACCACGGCGGCGGCGTCGGCATCGGCCGGTCCATCCACGCCGGGCAGGTCTGCGTGGCCGACGGCAGCGAGCTGGCCGGCCAGAAGATCGAGCGGGTGCTCACGAACGACCCGGCGATGGGCGTCATCCGGCACGTCGACGCCGGTTACGACGACGCCCGCGCGGTGGCCGAGCGCACCGGCGTCCGCATCCCGATGGCCGAGTAAGGAAGGGCCCCTTGTCAACGCATTCTGCATGGGAAGGGTCCCTTCCTAACCGGTTCCGGGAGCTGTGGGACGAGATCGCGCCGATCGGGCGCGACGAGGGCAGCGGCGGCTACCTGCGCTACGCGCTGACCGAGCCGGAGCTGCGGCTGCGGGAGTGGTTCCACAACCAGGCCGACGCCCGCGGGATGCCGGTTCAGCAGGACGGCAACGGCAACCTGTTCGCCTGGTGGGGCGACCCGGAGGCCGGCGACGCGGTGCTCACCGGCAGCCACTTCGACTCGGTGCCGCACGGCGGCGCGTACGACGGTCCGCTCGGCATCGTCAGCGCGTTCCTCGCCGTGGACGAGCTGCGGGCCGCGGGCATCACCCCGGAACGGCCGGTGGTGGTGGCCGCGTTCGTGGAGGAGGAGGGCGCGCGGTTCGGCGTACCCTGCCTGGGGTCGAGGCTGCTCACCGGCGAGATCGACGTCGACCGCGCGGCCGGGCTGCGCGACCAGGCCGGGACGACCTTCGCGCAGGCGCTCGGCGAGCGGCCGGCGGGCGCCGACCCGGCGCTGCTCGGCCGCTTCGCGGCCTTCGTGGAGCTGCACGTCGAGCAGGGCCGCGCGCTGGTCGACCAGGACGCGCCGGTCGCGGTGGCCTCCGCGATCTGGCCGCACGGCCGGTGGCGGTTCGACTTCACCGGCGAGGGCAACCACGCGGGTACGACAGGGATGGCCGACCGCCGTGACCCGATGCTCACCTACGCGTTCACCGTGCTGGCGGCGAACAAGGAGGCCCGGCTGCGCGACGCGCACGCCACAGTGGGCCGGGTGTCGGTCGAGCCGAACGCCACGAACGCGATCCCGTCCCGGGTCACCGGCTGGCTGGACGCGCGGGCGGCCGAGGCGGAGACGCTGTACGGTCTGGTCGAGGCGGTACGCGCCAAGGCCGCCGACCGGGCCGGCCGCGACGGCACCGCGCTGACCTGCACCCAGGAGTCGGCGACCCCGCTCGTCGCGTTCGACCGCGGGCTGGCCGACCGGCTGGTCACGCTGCTCGGCGCGCCGGTGCTGCCCACCGGCGCCGGGCACGACGCGGGGGTGCTGGCGGCGCACCTGCCCACCGCGATGCTGTTCGTGCGCAACCCGACCGGGGTGTCGCACTCCCCCGCCGAGGCGGCCACCGACGCCGACTGCGCCGCCGGGGTGACCGCCCTGGCCCGGGTCCTGGAGGAGCTGGCATGCCGCTGACCCGCTGGCTGGCCGAGTACGCCTGGCTGCCCGACCGCGCCGAGCCCACCCGGGACGTGCTGATCGAGGCGACCGACGGGCGGCTCACCGCTGTCACCCCGCTGACCGGGGACGGTCCGCCGACCGCCGGGGTGGAGGTGCTCGACGACGCGGTACGGCTGCCTGGGCTGACGGTGCCCGGCCTGGCCAACGCCCACTCGCACGCCTTCCACCGGGCGCTGCGCGGGCGCACCCACGACGGGCGCGGCGACTTCTGGTCCTGGCGCAGCCTGATGTACGCGATCGCGACCCGGCTCGACCCGGACACCTACCTGGCGCTGGCCCGCGCCGTGTACGCGGAGATGGCGCTGTCCGGGATCACCTGCGTGGGCGAGTTCCACTATCTGCACCACGGTCCCGGCGGCACCCCGTACGACGACCCGAACGCGATGTCCGCAGCGCTGGTGGAGGCCGCCGCGCACGCCGGGATCCGGCTCACGCTGCTGGACACCGCGTACCTGGCCGGGGGCGTGGACGGCGCGCCGCTGACCGGGCCGCAACGCCGGTTCGGTGACGGCGACGCGCTGCGCTGGGCGGCGCGGGTGGACGCGTTCGGGCCGGCCGACGACCACGTCCGGCTCGTCGCGGCCATCCACTCGGTGCGCGCGGTCCCGGCCGAGCAGCTCGCCACCGTAGCGGGCTGGGCCGACCGCAACGGGCTGCCGCTGCACGTGCACCTGTCCGAGCAGCCGGCCGAGAACGACGCCTGCCGGGCGGTGCACGGCTGCACCCCGACGCGGCTGCTGGCCGACCACGGCGTGCTCGGCCCGCACACCACAGCGGTGCACGCCACCCACCCGACCGCCGCCGACGTGGCGCTGCTCGGCGACAGCCGTACCCGGGTCTGCGTCTGCCCCACCACCGAGCGCGACCTGGCCGACGGGGTCGGCCCGGTGCGCCGGATGGCCGACGCGGGCAGCCCGCTGAGCCTGGGCAGCGACAGTCACGCCGTGGTGGACCTGTTCGAGGAGGCCCGCGCGCTGGAGATGGACGAGCGGCTGCGTACCCGCCGGCGGGGGCACTTCACGCCGGCCGAGCTGCTCGGCGCCGCCACCGTCGGCGGGCACGCCGCGCTGGGCTGGGGCGACGCCGGCCGGTTCGCCGTCGGGCAGCGGGCCGACCTGGTCACGGTACGGCTGGACAGCGCCCGCACCGCCGGGGTGCCGCCGGCCGGCGCGTTCTTCGCCGCCACCGCCGCCGACGTGACGAGCGTGATCGTGGACGGGAGGCCGGTGGTGGACGGCGGCCGGCACCTGACCGTGGACGTGCCCACCGAGCTGCGGGACGCGATCGCGGCGGTGACCGCGAAGGAGGACTCGTGACGCGCGGCAGCCTGGTCGTCGACCACATCGGCGAGCTGGTCACGAACGACGGCCGCGACGGCGACCCGCTGGGCATCAGGCGCGACGCCGCGCTGCTGGTCGAGGACGGCCAGGTGGCCTGGATCGGGTCGGCCCGCTATGCGCCGGCCGCCGACCGGCGGATCGACGCCGGTGGCGCGGCGGTGCTGCCCGGCTTCGTGGACAGCCACGCCCACCTGGTCTTCGCCGGGGACCGGGCCGCCGAGCTCGCCGCCCGGATGGCCGGCGAGCCCTACACCGGCGGCGGCATCCGCACCACTGTGGGCGCCACCCGCGCGGCCTCCGACGACGACCTGCGCGCCACTGTGGGCCGGCTGCGCGCGGAGATGCTGCGGCAGGGCACCACCACCGTCGAGATCAAGAGCGGGTACGGCCTCACCGTCGCCGACGAGGCCCGCTCGCTGCGCATCGCCGCCGAGTTCACCGAGGACACCACGTTCCTCGGCGCGCACGTGGTCCCCGCCGAGTACGCCGACCGCCCGGACGACTACGTGGGCATGGTCTGCGGGCCGATGCTCGCCGCCGCCGCGCCGTACGCCCGCTGGATCGACGTGTTCTGCGAGCGGGGCGCGTTCGACGCCGACCACGCGCGGGCGATCCTCGCCTGCGGGCAGGCCGCCGGTCTGGGCGTACGGCTGCACGCCAACCAGCTCGGCCCGGGGCCGGGCGTACGGCTCGGCGTGGAGCTGGGCGCGGCCAGCGTCGACCACTGCACCCACCTGACCGACGCCGACGTCGACGCGCTGGCCGGCTCGGAGACGGTCGCCACGCTGCTACCGGGCGCGGAGTTCTCCACCCGGTCGCCGTACCCGGACGCCCGGCGGCTGCTCGACGCGGGCGTGACAGTCGCGCTCGCGACCGACTGCAACCCCGGCTCGTCGTACACGTCGTCGATGCCGTTCTGCGTCGCGCTCGCCGTACGCGAGATGCGGATGACCCCGGCGGAGGCGGTGTGGGCCGCTACCGCCGGCGGGGCGGCGGCGCTGCGCCGCACCGACGTGGGGCGGCTGACCCCCGGGGCACGGGCCGACCTGATCATCCTCGACGCCCCGTCCCACCTGCACCTGGCCTACCGGCCGGGGGTGCCACTGATCCGCCAGGTTCTGCACAACGGAGTGCCGCGATGACCACAGTGACCATCCTGTCCACCGGGGTCACCCCCGCCGACGTGCTCGCGGTGGCCCGCGGCACCGCCAAGGTCGTGCTCGACCCGGCCGCCACCGAGGCGATGGCGACCTCCCGATCCATCGTGGACCGGATCGAGGCGGCCGGGCGGCCGGTGTACGGCGTCTCCACCGGGTTCGGCGCGCTCGCCAACACGTTCGTCGCACCGGAGCGCCGGGCCGAGCTGCAGCACGCGCTGATCCGCTCGCACGCCGCCGGGGTGGGCGCGCCGATGCCGCGCGAGGTGGTACGCGCCATGATGCTGCTGCGGGTCCGCTCGCTGGCGCTCGGCCGCTCCGGCGTACGCCCGCTGGTCGCCGAGGCGCTCGTGGACCTGCTCAACCACGACGTCACCCCGTGGGTGCCGGAGCACGGCTCGCTCGGCGCGTCCGGCGACCTGGCGCCGCTGGCGCACTGCGCGCTGGTGCTGCTCGGTGAGGGCTGGGTGCTCGGCCCGTCCGGGGAGCGCGTCCCGGCCGCCGACGCGCTGCACCAGGTCGGGCTGAAGCCGGTGTCGCTGGCCGCCAAGGAGGGGCTGGCGCTGATCAACGGCACCGACGGCATGCTCGGCATGCTGCTGCTGGCCGTCTCCGACGCCCTGCTCCTGTTCGCCATGGCGGACGTGACAGCGGCGCTCGCCATCGAGGCGATGCTCGGCTCGGAGCGGCCCTTCCTGCCCGAGCTGCACGCGATCCGCCCGCATCCCGGCCAGGCCGCCTCGGCGGCGAACATCCACCGGCTGCTGCAGGGCTCGGCGGTGATGGACTCGCACCGCGACGACCTGGCGCACGCGGTGCAGGACGCGTACTCCATGCGCTGTGCCCCGCAGGTCGCCGGCGCGGCCCGGGACACGCTCGACTTCGTCGAGGTGGTCGCGGGCCGGGAACTGCTGTCCGTGGTGGACAACCCGGTGGTGCTGCCGGACGGGCGGGTCGAGTCGACCGGCAACTTCCACGGCGCGCCGCTCGGCTTCGCCGCCGACTACCTGGCCATCGCCGCCGCCGAGGTGGGCGCGATCGCCGAACGCCGGGTGGACCGGCTGCTGGACGTCACCCGCTCCCGGGAGCTGCCCGCGTTCCTGTCCCCCGACGCCGGGGTGAACTCCGGGCTGATGATCGCCCAGTACACCGCCGCCGGGATCGTGGCGGAGAACCGCCGGCTCGCCGCGCCCGCCTCGGTCGACTCGCTGCCCACCAGCGGCATGCAGGAGGACCACGTCTCGATGGGCTGGGCGGCCACCAAGAAGCTGCGCACCGTGCTGGACAACCTGACCAGCCTGCTCGCGGTGGAGCTGCTGGCGGCCGTACGCGGGCTCCAGCTCCGCGCCCCGCTGACGCCGTCACCGGCCGGGCGGGCGGCCGTCGACGTGCTCGGCCGCACGATCGGCGAGCCGGGACCGGACGTGTTCCTCGCGCCGCTGATGGAGGCGGCGCGCGACGTGGTACGCGGCCCGGAGCTGCGCGCGGCGATCGAACGGGAGATCGGCCCGCTGGGCTGATCTCAGGTGGCGGGCGGGAGCACCTTCGCGACCAGCTTGGCCAGCTCCCGCAGCGCCTTGCCGCGGTGGCTGACCGCGTCCTTCTCCTCGGGCGTCAGCTCCGCGTTGGTGCGCTCCTGCCCGTCGCCCAGGAAGATCGGGTCGTAGCCGAAGCCGCCCTCGCCGCGCGGCGCGCGCAGCAGCCGGCCGGACTGGCGGCCGTCGACCAGGTGCTCCTTGCCGCCCGGCAGCACCAGCGCGACGGTGCAGACGAACGCCGCGCCCCGGTGCTCGTCCGGCACGTCGCCGACCTGGTCCAGCACGAGCTGAAGGTTGGCGTGGTCGTCGCCGTGCCGGCCGGACCAGCGGGCGCTGAACACACCCGGCATGCCGTTGAGCGCGTCCACCGCCAGCCCCGAGTCGTCGGCGATCGTCGGCAGGCCGGTACGCCGGCAGCCCTCCCGCGCCTTGATCAGCGCGTTCTCGCCGAACGTGAGGCCGGTCTCCGGCAGCTCCGGGTACTCCTCGACGTCGTCGAGGCCGAGCAGCGCGATCCGGTGCGCGCCGAGCGCGCCGTCCAGGATCCGCTGCAGCTCGACGAGCTTCTTCCGGTTCCGGGTGGCCAGCAGGACCTTGTTCATGACGAGAGCGCCTTCCGCTGCGCGTCGGCCAGTTCCAGGCAGCCCGCCACGCCCAGGTCGAGCAGCGCGTCGAGCTGATCGCGGGCGAAGACACCCGCCTCGCCGGTGCCCTGCACCTCGACGAAGTCGCCGGCGCCGGTGCACACCACGTTCATGTCGACCTCGGCGGTGACGTCCTCGGCGTAGCAGAGGTCGAGCATCGGCTCGCCGCCGATCACCCCGACGCTCACCGCCGCCACCGAACGGTGCATCACCTTCTCCACCTTGCCGGCCAGCGCCTTGCGCTCGGCCAGCCAGGTCACCGCGTCGTGCAGCGCGACGTACGCGCCGGTGATCGCCGCGGTCCGGGTGCCGCCGTCGGCCTGGAGCACGTCGCAGTCGAGCAAGATCGAGTTCTCGCCGAGCGCCTTGAGGTCCACGCAGGCGCGCAGGCTGCGGCCGATCAGACGGGAGATCTCATGGGTACGCCCGCCGACCTTGCCGCGCACGCTCTCCCGGTCCGAGCGCGTGTTGGTGGCCCGGGGCAGCATCGCGTACTCGGCTGTCACCCAGCCCAGCCCGGAACCCTTGCGCCAGCGCGGCACGCCCTCGGTGACGCTCGCCGTGCAGAGCACCCGGGTCGCGCCGAACTCGACGAGCACCGAACCCTCCGGGTGCGTGCTCCAGCCCCGGGTCAGGGTCACCGGTCGGAGTTGGTCGGGCTCCCGCCCGTCAGGTCGCGCCATGCCTGCACCCTATGCGGTGCGGTGATCGGATCGTCCGCGGGTGTCCGCCGACACGGCCCGGCCGCCGCCGGGGTCACACGTCGTAGCAGGCGCCGGGCCGCACCACGTCCAGCGGCCCGGCGTACGCCCCGGCCGCCGCCTCCACCGTCTGCGACTCGCTGCCCCAGGCCGGTACGAGATGGGTGAGCAGCAGCCGCCCCACGCCCGCCTTGGTGGCCGCCTCGCCCGCCTCCCGGCCGGTCCGGTGCAGGTCCGGCGGGTTCTCCACGCCGTCCATGTAGCTCGCCTCGCAGAGGAACACGTCGGCGTCCTGGGCCAGGCGCAGCAACGCCTCGCAGGGCGCGGTGTCGGCGGAGTAGCAGAACACCCGCCCGCCGTGCTCCAGCCGCACCCCGTACGTCTCGACCGGGTGGTTCATCCGGTCGACTGTGACGCTGAACGGGCCGATCGGGAACGTGCCCGGCTGGAGGCCGTAGAACTGGTAGACGTCCTCCACCGAGCCCTCCTCCTGCCCGTACGCGGCGGCCAGCCGGTCGGGCGCGCCGGAGGGGGCGTACATCGGCAGGGGCGGGTACGGGCCGTCCGGCGCGTACCGGCGCACCACCACGTAGGACACGGCGTCGAACATGTGGTCGCAGTGCAGGTGGGTGAGGAGGACCGCGTCGGGGGCGTGCAGCCCGACGTAGCGCTGGAGCGTGGAGAGCGAACCCACGCCGAAGTCGATCAGGAGCCGGAAGCCCTCGGCTTCCATGAGATAGGCCGAGCAGGGCGATTCGGGGCCCGGGAAGCTGCCCGCGCAGCCGAGGACGGTCAGTCTCATCCGGTGGCCTCGATCTCACCATGAGTAGTCGATGCGCCGGCGGCGACGCCGCCGATGATCTCTACCGACGCGCTCGCCACGCTGCGCAGCCTACGCGCCGCCCCGGTCGGGCAAGAATCATCTGCCGGAAGTTGTCATCAACGTGACACCCATACACGTCCGCTCCGGGCAGGCGCGGCGGTCCGGCCGGCGGGGACATCACCGGCCGGACCGGCCGCCGGACCGTCAGGCCCAGAGCTGACCCTCCAGCGACTCCTCCGCGTCGGCGAGAGTGCCGCCGTACGCGCCGGTCGACAGGTATTTCCAGCCGCCGTCGCAGACCACGAACGCCACGTCGGCGCGGCGGCCGTCGCGGACCGCCTCGTGCGCCACCGCGAGCGCGGCGTGCAGGATGGCGCCGGTGGAGAACCCGGCGAAGATGCCCTCCACCTCGACGAGCTGCCGGGTCCGCAGCACGGCGTCCCGGGTGCCCACGGAGAAACGGCGGGACAGCACACCCGCGTCGTACAGCTCGGGCACGTAGCCCTCGTCGATGTTGCGCAGACCGTAGACCAGCTCGCCGTACCGCGGCTCGGCCGCCACGATCTGGATGCCCTCGACCTTCTCCCGCAGGAAGCGGCCGGTGCCCATGAGCGTGCCGGTGGTGCCCAGCCCGGCCACGAAGTGGGTGATGCCCGGCAGGTCCTGCAGCAGCTCCGGCCCGGTCGTCTCGTAGTGCGCCCGGGCGTTCGCCTCGTTGCCGTACTGGTAGAGCATCACCCAGTCCGGGTGCTCGGCGGAGATCTGCTTCGCGGTCGCGACGGCCTGGTTCGAGCCACCGGCGGCCGGCGAGAAGATGATCTCCGCGCCGTACATCCGGAGCAGCTGCACCCGCTCGGTGGAGACGTTCTCCGGCATCACGCAGACCAGCCGGTAGCCCCGCAGCTTCGCCACCATGGCCAGCGAGATGCCGGTGTTGCCGCTGGTCGGCTCCAGGATCGTGTCACCGGGACGGAGCCGGCCGGCCTCCTCGGCCGCGCGCACCATGTACAGCGCCGCGCGGTCCTTGATGCTGCCGGTCGGGTTCCGGTCCTCCAGCTTGGCCCAGAGCCGCACCGGCGGCGCCCCGGCGGGAACCGTCGGCGAGAGGCGGGGCAACCCGACCAGCGGGGTGCCACCGCACGCGTCGAGCAGGCTGTCGTACCGCGCCATCGCGGGCCCCCTCAGCGGGCGGCGCGCGTGGAGACCGCGTGCGAGGCGATCGCCGCGGCGGCCGCGAAGCCGAACGCGCCACCGGCCACGGCCGGCAGGATGGTCACGCTGTCGCCGTCGTTGAGCTTGGCGTCGAGCGCGCCGAGGAAGCGGACGTCCTCGTCGTTGACGTAGACGTTGACGAACCGGTGCAGCACGCCCGCGTCGGTGACCAGGCGGGCCTTCAGGCCGCCGTGCCGCGAATCCAGGTCGGCGATCAGGTCGGCGAGCGTGTCGCCGCTGCCCTCGACGACCTTCGCGCCGCCGGTGTAGCTGCGCAGGATGGTGGGGATGCGAACCTCGATGGCCATGATGTCTCGTGCTCCTCGTTCGGGATGGTGCCAGGTGACGGGAAAAGGAAGGTGCCGGCGCTGAAGATCAGCGGTCGGAACACTCGTAGTCGACCGTCGCCGGGCTCTGCCCGAACATGTAGGACTGGACGGCGTTCGGGTCCACGGCGGCATCCACGATCTTCACCGGTTCCTCGGTGATCACGCCGTCGACGATCCGGAAGGAGCGGATCTCCTCGGTGTCGGGCTCGCGGGTCGAGACGAGCAGGTAGTGCGCGCCCGGCTCGCCGGCGAAGGAGACGTCCGTGCGGGACGGGTAGGCCTCGGTCGCGGTGTGCGAGTGGTAGATCACCACCGGCTCCTCGTCGCGCTCGTCCATCTCCCGCCACACCCGCAACTGCTCCATCGAGTCGAACTCGTAGAAGGTCATGGAGCGGGCCGCGTTGTCCATCGGGATGTGCCGGGTCGGGGTGTCGCTGCCGACGGGGCCGGCGACCACGCCGCACGCCTCGTCCGGGTGGTCCCGACGCGCGTGGGCGACGATCGCGTCGATGATCGACCGGTCGATGCTCAGCACGCCACCAGCCTAGCCCCTGGCCGGGCCGGGCGGCGAGGTGGCAACCGTCACCACTCAGTCGATGAGCGCGTTGAGCAGGGACTCCTGCAGATAACCGAGGTAGGCGTAGACCGACAGTTGGAACACCCGGGACGAACCGGGGTCCTCGGCGACCGCGTCGTCGAGCTCCTCACCCAGGTCGGTGCCGTCCTTGATCTCCAGGCGTACGCCCATCGCCAGCCGGGCGTCGTTGAGCGCGCGCAGCCACGCCTCGGCCGCCTCCGCGTCGAGTCGCACCTCGCCGCCGGAGTCGCCGTCGGGCAGGGCGGCGAGGATCGCGCCCGCCTGGTCGATCTTCCCGGTCTTCAGATCGCCCTCGGTGTAGCGGCGGAACTCGGCGGTGCCGGCGTCGTCGTCCGGGTAGACGTCGGGGAAGAGCCGGCCGACCACCGGGTCACCGTGGTCGAAGCCGTCGGTCAGCAGCCCGACCACCTCGGCGGCGACCTTGCGCAGCACCCGGACCTCGTCGACGGCGAACGTCGCCACGTAGTGGTCGCCCCGGCGGCGGAACATGCTCATGACCTCTCCACCGTCGCCCAGAGACCGTACGCGTGCAGCTGCGCCGCGTCGTGCTCCATCCGTTCCCGGGCGCCGGTGGACACCACGGCCTTGCCCTTGTGGTGCACGTCCAGCATGAGCCGCTCCGCCTTCTCCCGGCTGTATCCGAAGAGCTTCTGGAACACCCAGGTCACATACGTCATCAGGTTGACCGGATCGTCCCAGACGATGGTCACCCACGGCCGGTCGGAGACCGGCACCTCTTCGGTGTCCGGCGTCTCGACCGGCGCAACCTGTGGAGCCGCCATGCCCCCCATCGTGCCACCGGATCCGGGGAACCGATGAACCGGAACGCCGCGGCGGCCGTCGTCACCCACCCGGGCCGCGTACGCGAGCCCGGGTCGCGGTGTGCCCGCGCCGTGGTCAGGCAAGCAGGATGCCGTGGTCGACAGCATCGGCGAGCACCCCGGTCAGCGAGAGACGGATCACCTCGAAGCGGCGGGACACCTCGCGGGACAGTTCGAGTTCGACCTCGCGCAGCGCGCGCTGGGCCCAGGACCGGGCGGCGTTCGGGTCGTTGTTGTCGGTCGCCCGCCAGTGCTGCCAGCAGCCGCCGTTGAGGGCGACGCCCACGGGCGGGAGCATCTCGTCCCGCTGCCCGCCGGGCAGCCCGGCCAGGGCGTCGAGAGCGCCTTCGCCGGTCAGCGCGGCGACCCCGGCCGTGCTGGTGACCAGGAGGACCCGGTCCAGCTCCCGGCCGTCCGGATGGTCGGCCAGGCTACAGCGCACCGCGTGCGCGATCCGCCCGCGTACGCCCTCTGCCAGCGGCGCGCCGAAGACCCGGGCGGCGGCGGCGTCGACGAGACCGCGGACGGCCTCGTCGCACTGCGCGGTGGCGAGCAGCGACAGCGCCTCCAGTTCGCGGTCGAGCATCTGCGGCAGGCCGGCGCAGCCGACCCCGAAGACGATCTCCTGCACCACCCGCAGGTGGATGTTCGCCAACTCCAGGGCGAGGTGCTGACGGATCCGGCGGGCGCAGGCTCGTGACCCCCTGTCGATCCGGTCGGCCAGCTCGCCGGGCTCGACGCCGGCCAGCACCGGCACCCGGCCGTGCGCGCCGGCCGGCACCGGCGGGCTTGCGCTGCCGCGGCGCAGTCCCTCGTCGGCGGCCCAGCCGACCAGGGCACGCCGCAGGTGCGGCAGCTCGGCCCGGCGGGCCGGGAACCACCGGGCCGGGGTGAGCGCCGGCACCGCAGCCAGCAGCGCCGCGCGGTGCGCCTCGATGGAGACCGACACCGGGTCGAGCCGGCGGGCGGACGGACCGGTGGCCTCCGCCGCCGGGCCGTCGGCCGACGCGGTCCAGCCGGTCGTGCCGGGGGTGACGGCGAAGAACACCTCGACCCGGGCACGCGCCATCTCGGCGAGCAGGTGCAGCTCGGCCGCGCTGAACGCCTGGTCGGCGGAGATCACGAAGAGCAGCGCGCCGGCCCGGCCGACGGCGTCGCGCAGCACCCGGCCGCCGGCCACGCCGAGCGTGCCGGTGTCCGGCGTGTCGACCACGGCGAAGTGCCGCAGCAGCGGGTCGGGCAGGCTCAGCTCGACCCGGCGTGGCGGCCGGGCCAGCGCCGGGCCGGTCGCCATCGGGTCGGCGCCGTAGGCGTGCGGCTGGCGGTAGCCCGGGACGTACGCGGCGCGGGTCGCCTTCTCGGCGTGCTGGACCAGCAGGTTGCTTCCCGCGGGCACGGCGAGCGTCGCGGAATCGATCCCGAGCAGGCCGGCGATCACCTCGCGCCGGCCGGCGCCGGCCGGGCCGGCGACGACCACGGCCATCGGATCGTCCGGTCCGGGCGTGGCCGCCCCGAGCCGGGTCGGCAGCGGGGCGCACCCGGGTGGGCCGGCCTGACGGCGCGGGTCGGGCACGTCGACCGAGGGGAGTGGACCCGGCGTCATCAGGTGGCCTCCCGGTCAGGCGACCGGGGTGCCGGTCGCGGCTTTTCCCTGGTTGCAGGGGCTGTCGGAAGAGTACGGCTGTCGGCCATCCGACAACGAACACCTCCGATACTCATGGGTAACGGCCAGATTACTCAACTTCACTGCGTAACGGCCCGCACGCGGACGGAACACGGTCGATATGCTGCTCCGATGAGTAGGTGGGAGTTCGTCGGCCGTAGGGATGAACTCAACCGTCTGTTGTCGACGATCGGCCGACCCGGAGGGCGCGGGTTGCTCTTCAGCGGCGACGCCGGGGTCGGCAAGAGCCGGCTGCTGCGCGAGGGCGTCTCCGAGCTCTCCCCCGAGCGGTACGCGATCTGGTCCATCGCGGCCAGCGCCACCACCGCCGCGCTCCCCTTCGGCGGGCTCGTCCAGGTGCTGCCCGCCACCCAGCCGCAGGGGCTCTCCCCCGCCGGAATCCTGCGCTGGGCCGTCGACGTGCTGCAGGAACAGGCCGCCGGCCGGCCCATCGTCCTCGCCATCGACGACGCGCACCTGCTCGACCCGCCCTCGGCCGCGCTGGTGCACCTGGTCGCCCGCTCCGAGAACGCCACAGTCATCGGGACGCTGCGCAACGGCGAGCAGATCCCGCTGCCGATCCGCGCGCTCTGGACCGACGACCTGGTCGAACTGGTCGAACTGGGCCCGCTCGGCCGCAGCGAGACCACCGGTCTGCTCGCCGCCATCCTGGGTGGACCGGTCGACGCCGGCTCCTCCGACCGGCTCTTCCAGCTCTGCGCCGGCAACCCGCTGCTGCTGCGCGAGCTGGTCCTGGCCGCCGACGACGAGCTGCGCCGCACGTACGGGATCTGGACCTGGACCGGGCGGTTGGAGCTGGCGCCCAGCCTCACCGACCTGATCGACACCCGGATCGGGCAGCTCACCCCCGGCGTCCGGGCGGTGGTCGAGCTGGTCGCCTTCGGCGAGCCGCTGGGCCTGCAACTGCTGGAACGGGCGGTCGACCCGGCGGACGTGGAGACGGCCGAGGAGCGCGGGCTCATCACTCTGATCCACGACGACCGGCGGCTCAACGTCCGTCTGGCGCACCCGCTCTACGGCGAGGTGATGCGCCGGCACTGCCCGGTCAGCCGCACCCGCCGGCTCCAGGCCACCCTCGCCGGGCTGCTGGAGCAGGTCGGCACGCGCCGCCGCGACGACCTGCTGCGGGTCGCGGTGTGGCGGCTCGACTCGGGCACGGCGCAGGACGTCGCCCTGCTGCTCGACGCGGCGGTCCAGGCGTTCGGCCGGTACGACGTGCCGCTGGCCACCCGGCTGGCCCGCGCCGCGCTGGAGGCCGGCGGCGGCACCGACGCGGCCGAACTGCTGGCCACCATCCTGATGTTCGGCGACCGGCCGGACGAGGCGATCAGCGTGCTCGACCAGGTCGCCGGGGAGATCCACGACGACCGCCGGCGCAGCCGGTGGCTGACGGTCCGGGGCATGGTCAGCTACTGGGGACTCAACCGGGAGTCCACGGTGGAGGAGATCGCCGCGCGCGGCGAGGAGCTGCGCGACCCCGCCGACCGAACTCGCGTACGCGCGTTCGAGGCCATCATGCGACTGCACCGGCTCGACGTCGACGTCGCGGTACGGCTGGCCCAGGAGGTGCTCGACCGCCCGGCCGCCCCGATGGCCGCCCGGGAGCTGGCCCGCTGCACGCTGGCCCACCTCCAGGCCGCGCAGGGGCAGTATCAGCGCAGCGCCACCGCGATCGCCCGGGTCCAGGCCGAGGCGGCTTGCTGGCGGGCCGACATGCCCTACCTCCAGCTCGCCATGGAGCTGGCCCGGGGCACCCGGCTGACGCTCTCCGGCGACCTGCCCGGCATCGACGCGTTAGTCGCCGACGAGTTCGCCGACCTGGCCGGGGCCGGTGACTTCCGGCTCGGCACCGGCTACCTGGCCATCCTCCAGGCGTACGCGGCGCGGCTGCGCGGGCGCGGCGACGAGGCGCTGCGGACCAGCCTGGAGGCGTGCGCGGTGCTCGCCACCAGCCGCGTGTACGCCGGGCTGGCGCACGCCGAGCGCGCCCAGGCCGCCGCGCTGCGCGGGGACGTGACGCACGCGGCCGACGCGATGGCCGAGGCGGACCGGACGCACGCCCCCGGCATGGCCGTGCTCTATCCCTGGCTGGAGCAGGCCCGGGGCGCGGTCCAGGCCGCGACGGGTGACCTGCCGGCGGCCACCAAGCACCTGTGCGCGCTCGCCGACCGGCTGCGCGAGGACGGCCTGGCCGGGCACGAGCTGCTCGTCCTGCTCGACCTGGTCCGGTTCGACCAGGCCGCCGCGCCGGTCGGCCCGACCTGCACCGACGGCGGCCGCCGCACCGTGGCGCAACGCCTGGCCGAGCTCTCCGAGCGGGTCGACGGCGTGCTGCCGCCGCTCGTCGCCCGGTTCGGCCGGGCCGCCGCCGACGGCGCCCCGGACGCCCTGCTGGCCGTCGCCGACGGCTTCGCCGACCGCGAGCTGACCGTGTACGCCGCCGAGGCGACCGCCATGGCGCTGCACCGGACGCGGAACGCCCGCGCCGGCGCCACCGGGCCGGTCCGGGAACGCCTCGCCGACCTGCTGCGCCGCTGCGACGAGATCTCCACCCCGGCGCTGCGGCGGCTCCGCCCGACGCTCAGCGACCGGGAGTGGGAGGTCGCCCGCCTGGCCGCCGACGGGGTGACCAGCCGGGCCATCGCGGAGCGGCTGTTCCTGTCCACGCGAACGGTGGAGAACCACCTCCAGCGCGTCTACAGCAAGCTCGGCGTCGCCGGGCGCGGCGAGTTGCGGGCCGCGCTGTGGTCGATGCCGGGGCACGACGGCACGGAGCCGGACTGAACTCTAGGCTGGAGCGGTGAGCACCCTTCGCCCCGCGCTGCTGACCGACCACTACGAGCTGACCATGGTCAGCGCCGCGCTGCGTGACGGCACGGCCGACCGGAGCTGCGTCTTCGAGGTGTTCAGCCGGCGGCTGCCGGCCGGGCGCCGGTACGGGGTGGTCGCCGGCACCGGCCGGTTGATCGAGATGATCCGCGACTTCCGGTTCGACCCGGCCGAGATCGACTTCCTGCGCCGTACCGGTGTGGTGGACGACCGGGCCGCGCAGTGGCTGGCCGACTACCGCTTCACCGGCGACATCGACGGCTACGCCGAGGGCGAGCTGTTCTTCCCCGGCTCCCCGATCCTCACCGTGTCCGGCACGTTCGCCGAGTGCGTGGTGCTGGAGACGCTCGTGCTGTCGGTGCTCAACCACGACTGCGCGGTCGCCGCCGCCGCGGCCCGGATGGTCACCGCCGCACGGGGGCGGGCGCTGATCGAGATGGGCTCCCGCCGCGCGCACGAGGAGGCTGCCGTCGCCGCGGCGCGGGCCGCGTACCTGGCCGGGTTCCGGTTCACCTCCAACCTGGCCGCCGGGCAGCGCTACGGCATCCCCACCGCGGGCACCGCCGCGCACGCCTTCACGCTGCTGCACGACGACGAGCGGGCCGCGTTCGCGTCCCAGGTCGCCACGCTGGGCAAGGACACCACGCTGCTGGTCGACACGTACGACATCGCCCAGGGCATCCGCAACGCGATCGCGGTGGCCGGGCCGGAGCTGCGGGCGGTCCGGATCGACTCCGGCGACCTCGCGGTGATCGCCCAGCAGTCCCGCGAGCTGCTCGACTCGCTCGGCGCCACCGAGACGAAGATCATCGTCTCCGGTGACCTCGACGAGTACGCGATCGCCGCGCTCGCCGCCGAACCGGTGGACATGTACGGCGCCGGCACCGCCGTGGTGACCGGCTCCGGCGCGCCCACCGCCGGACTGGTCTACAAGCTGGTCGAGGTGGAGGGACGGCCGGTGGTCAAACGCTCCGAGCACAAGGCCACCATCGGCGGCCGGAAGGTCGCGGTCCGCCGGCACAAGCCGACCGGGACCGCCACCGAGGAGGTCATCGTGCCGCAGGGCGTGCCGGACCGGCAGCCCAACGACCGGCTGCTCCAGCGCTCGTACGTGGTGTCGGGCGAGCCGGAGACACTGCCCACGCTGGAGGAGTCGCGGGACCACCTGCGCCAGTGCCTGATCTCCATCCCGTGGGAGGGGCTCAAGCTCTCCGCCGGCGACCCGGCCGTCCCCGTCACCGTCGTACCCGCGAGCTGAGGAGGAACCCGATGGCGAACGCCCTGATCATCGTGGACGTGCAGAACGACTTCTGCGAGGGCGGCTCCCTCGCGGTCGGCGGCGGGGCGGGAGTGGCCGCCGGGATCTCCCGGCTGCTCGCCGCCGAGCCGGACCGGTGGGACCACGTGGTCGCGACGAAGGACTACCACATCGACCCGGGCGCGCACTTCGGCGACCCGCCGGACTACGTCGACTCCTGGCCCCGGCACTGCGTGGTCGGCACCTCCGGCTCCGAGTTCCACCCCGAGCTGGCGACCGACCGGGTGGAGGCGATCTTCCACAAGGGCGAGCACGCGGCCGCGTACTCCGGTTTCGAAGGCCATGCGCCCGACGGCGAGTGCCTGGCCGACTGGCTGCGCCGGCACGACGTGGACCAGGTCGACGTGGTCGGCATCGCCACCGACCACTGCGTGCGCGCGACCGCGCTGGACGCCGCCCGGGAGGGCTTCCGGACCACTGTGCTGCTCGACCTGACCGCCGCCGTCGCGCCGGACACGCTCGACGTGGCGCTGCGGGCCCTCGACGGCGCCGGGGTGACAATGGTGGGCGAGCCTGTGATCGCCACCGCTTGACCCGGTAATCGCTTGCGGGTGTCGTACCCCGGCCCCAGGATGGCGCCGGAGGTACGGACCGTCGTGAACCTGAAGCCTTACCGGGAGGCGCTCGCCCTACCCGGTGTCCGATCGTTGCTGCTGGTGTCGGTGCTGGCCCGCGTGCCGCTCACCGCCACCGGGGTGACGCTCACCTTCTACGTGGTGCTCGACCTGGGCCGCGGCTACGGCGCCGCCGGCCTGGTCGGCGCCGCGTCGACCATCGGCGCGGCGGTCGGCGCCCCGCTGCTCGGGCGGCTCATCGACCGCCGGGGACTGCGGCCGGTGCTGGTGCTCACCACTGTCGCCGAGGCGTTGTTCTGGTCCGCCGCGCCCACACTGCCGTACCCGGTGCTGCTGCCGGCCGCGTTCCTCGCCGGGCTGCTCGCGCTGCCGATCTTCTCGATGATCCGCCAGTCGATCGCCGCGCTCGTGCCGGCCGAGAAGCGCCGCCCCGCGTACGCGCTGGACTCGATGGCGATGGAGTTGTCGTTCATGGTCGGCCCGGCGCTCGCCGTCGCCCTGGCCACCGCCGTCACGCCGCGCCTCACGCTGTGGGCGGTCGGTGCCGGGATCGTCGGCTCCGGCATCTGCTTCTGGCTGCTCAACCCGCCGGTGCGGGCCGCCGACGAGCAGACCGGGCCGCAGCGCCCGGTGCACCGCCGCGAGTGGCTCACCCCGCGCCTGCTCGCCGTGCTGGCGGTCAGCCTCGCCGCCACCCTCGTGCTCGGCGGCACCGACGTCGCAGTGGTCGCCGTGCTCCGCTCCGGCGGCGAGGTCGGCTGGACCGGCGTGGTGCTCGCCGCCTGGGCGGTCGCCTCGCTGGTGGGTGGCTTCGCGTACGGCGCGGTACGCCGCTCGTTCTCCCCGCTGGCGCTGGTGGCGGTGCTGAGCCTCGCCACCATCCCGGTCGGGCTGGGCGGATCGCACTGGTGGCTGCTCTGTCTCGCGCTGATCCCGGCCGGTGCGCTCTGCGCGCCCACCCTCGCGTCCACCTCCGACGCGGTCAGCCGGCTGGCCCCGCCCTCCGTACGCGGTGTGGCGATGGGGCTGCACGGCTCCGCCGTGACGGTGGGCATCGCGCTCGGCGCGCCGCTGGCCGGCGCGGTGATCGACGCCTCCGCGCCCGCGTGGGGCTTCGCGGTCACCGGCGCGATCGGGGCGCTGGTGGCGCTGGTGGTGCTCCCGATCGAGCTGCGCCACCGCCGCAACCCGATCCCGGACCCCGACCTGGCCCTAGCCTCCCGCTAATCCCCTCGGCCGGCGGGATCAGGAGTTCGTGTCTCCCGCGAGGCGGAGGGCGAAGCCAGAACGGGGAAGTGGCTGGATCCACGCGCCCTGGACACCGCCACTTCCCCGAACTGGTGCCGCGGGGCAGGCGGGCGGGGACGGGAAAGGGCGGAAAAGGGCGGGCGCCGCACCCCCGTTGGGGAGTGCGGCGCCCGGCTCGACGTGACGGCGCGAAACTCAGCGCTGGTCGAGGTTGCCTGCGGTGTCCTCCTGGTAGCTGGCACCACCGTTGACCTCGCTGGTCAGCGGCTTGGCACCGCCCTCGGGCGGGCCGGCCAGGCTCTGCCCGGCGGCCAGCTCGGGGAACTTCGCGTCGAAGGCCGGCCGCTCGGAGCGGATGCGCGGCATGCGGTCGAAGTTGCGCAGCGGCGGCGGGGAGCTGGTGGCCCACTCGAGCGAGTTGCCGTAGCCCCACGGGTCGTCGACCTCGACGACCGGGCCGGTCTTGTACGACTTCCAGCAGTTCCAGATGAACGGCAGCGTCGAGATACCGGTGATGAACGCGCCGATCGTGGAGATCGTGTTCAGCGTGGTGAAGCCGTCGATGGCCTGGTAGTCGGCGTACCGGCGCGGCATGCCCTCGTTGCCCAGCCAGTGCTGCACCAGGAACGTGGTGTGGAAGCCGATCATGGTCAGCCAGAAGTGGATCTTACCGAGGCGCTCGTCCAGCATCCGGCCGAACATCTTCGGGAACCAGAAGTAGATGCCGGCGAAGACGGCGAACACGATGGTGCCGAAGAGCACGTAGTGGAAGTGCGCCACCACGAAGTACGAGTCGTGCAGGTGGAAGTCGAGCGGCGGGCTGGCCAGCAGCACACCGGTGAGACCACCGAAGAGGAAGGTCACCAGGAAGCCGATCGAGAACAGCATCGGCGTCTCGAAGGTGATCTGGCCCCGCCACATGGTGCCGATCCAGTTGAAGAACTTCATGCCGGTGGGCACCGCGATCAGGTAGCTCAGGAAGCTGAAGAACGGCAGCAGCACCTGGCCGGTGGCGAACATGTGGTGCGCCCAGACGCTCATCGACAGCGCGGCGATGGCGATGGTGGCGGCCACCAGGCCCTTGTAGCCGAAGATCGGCTTCCGGGAGAACACCGGGATGATCTCGCTGATGATGCCGAAGAACGGCAGCGCGATGATGTACACCTCGGGGTGACCGAAGAACCAGAACAGGTGCTGCCACAGCATCGGCCCGCCGGTCGCCGGGTCGTACACGTGGGCGCCCATCAGGCGGTCCGCGGCGAGCGCGAACAGCGCGGCGGCCAGCAGCGGGAAGACCAGGATCGCCAGCAGGCTGGTGACCAGCATGTTCCAGGTGAAGATCGGCATCCGGAACATGGTCATGCCGGGCGCGCGCAGGGTCAGGATCGTGGTGATCAGGTTGACCGCGCCGAGGATCGTGCCCAGACCGGAGATGGCCAGGCCGACGACCCACATGTTCGCGCCGACGCCCGGGGCGTGGTCGGCGGTGCTCAGCGGCGTGTACGCGGTCCAGCCGAAGTCGGCCGCGCCGCCGGGGGCGATGAAGCCCGCGGTGGCGAGCGTGCCGCCGAACAGGTAGAGCCAGTACGCGAAGGCGTTGAGCCGCGGGAACGACACGTCCGGCGCGCCGATCTGCAGCGGCACCACGTAGTTCGCGAAGGCGAACACGATCGGCGTCGCGAAGAACAGCAGCATGATCGTGCCGTGCATCGTGAAGAGCTGGTTGTACTGCTCGGGCGACAGGAACTGCAGGCCCGGCCGCGCCAGTTCGGCACGCATGATCAGGGCCATCAGGCCACCGATCATGAAGAACACGAACGCGGTGACCATGTACATGATCCCGATCTGCTTCGCGTCCGTGGTGCGCAACAGCCGCGCGAGGGCCGACCCCTTGACCGGCTCCCGGACCGGCCAGGGCCGGGTCACGACCGGCTTGGGTGCGACGGTGGTCACGAGTGGCCTCCGGTTCTGGTTGTCCCGCTCGGCGCGCTGGTCATCGGCGCAGCCGTCATCCGCAAGGAGGATAGTCCCCGGTAGGTGGCCCCGCCGCGTGGGGTGGGCGGCTACGATCTCCGGCCGCCTAGAGCGGGCCGGTCAGGAGCCGGTAGTGCTCCCGGAAGATCCGTCCGCCGCGTCCGCGCAGCAACGGGTCGCGCAGCGCCGGCGGCACGTCGCGGGTGCGGTTGCGGTCCCGGGTCCGGTCCCGCACCCAGCGGGTACGCGGGCGGCGGCGACTCTCGTACGCCAGCAGCGCGGCGTCGACGCTGCCGGCGGCGCGCAGCGACTCGGCGAGCACGACGGCGTCCTCCAGCGCCATGGCCGCGCCCTGGGAGAGCGTCGGCGCGGTGGCGTGAGCGGCGTCACCGACGAGCAGCACCCGGCCGTGGAACCACCGCCCCAGCTCGACCTCCTCGGTGCGCTCGACGCACACCGTCTCCAGCGCGTCCAGCACCTCCGGGACGGGGCCGCCGTACGAGCCGAACAGCTCGCGCAGCCGGGCGAGCGGGTCGGCGGGCAGGTCGGTGCCGGCCTCGTCGGCGTAGCAGTAGAGCCGCCCGGCGCCGAGCGGCACCACCAGGAACCCGGCCCGCTGGCCGAGCAGGGCGGTCCAGTCGGCGATCCGCGGGCCGCCGCGCACGAGGGCCCGGTAGACCACGTGACCGGCGGGGCGGGGCGGCCCGCCGAGCGCGGCGAGCGTGCGTACCGCCGAGCGTGGGCCGTCCGCGCCGACGACCAGGTCGTACTCCGCGCTGGTGCCGTCGGTGAAGCCGACCGCCACGCCTCCGGGCAGCGGGTCGACGGTACTGACCTCGGCGCCGTGGCGGACCGCGCCGCCGGCGCCGGTGAGCAGCACCCCGAGCAGCTCGGCCCGGGGCAGCGCCCGGCATTCCCCCACTCCGGTCCAGAGCGCGTCGAGGTCGACCTCGCACAGCGGCGCACCGGCGGCGTCGAGGAAGCGCTGCCGGTGGATCACCTGGCCGAGCGGGCGCAGCGGGCCGTCGAGGTCGAGCCGGCGCATCGCCCGGGCCGCGTTGCCCGGCAGGTAGAGGCCGGTGTCTGTCGACTCCGCGGGTGGCAGCCGCTCGGTGACGTCGGGCCGGAATCCCGCCAGGCGAAGCGCCCGGGCGACGGCGAGTCCGGCGATGCCCGCGCCGACGACGAGGACGCGCAGGGGTGAACCACCCATGGTGGGTTACGCCTCCGGAGGGGAACGGCACGCGTTGGAGGCAAGACATTACTCGCCGCAACCAGGCGGCGGAAGTGCCCGCTCGCCCCGGTGCGGGCCGCCGGTCGGCGGCACACCCCGTCCCACCGGCAGGAATCCCGCCTCCATCTGGGGGAAGGGGTCGGCCGCGGCACTCGGTCGCACCACCGGCCGCACGCGGAGCGTTAACGAGCCCGGCGCATTTGCGCAATGATTTGAGACATGTAAATGTATTCCCTGCACCGTGGGAGCGCTCCCGTCCGTAGCACCGACCGAACCGGCGCCGTCCCCGCGCCGAGCCAAGGAGCATCATGAAGCGTCCACTCAGGGCTCTCGCCGCAGCCGGCCTGCTGGCCGCCGGCACCATCGTCGCCGTAGCGCTCGGCGGCACCGCCTCCGCCGACACGCAGATCTGCGAGCAGTACGGCTCGACCACCATCGGCGGCAAGTACGTGGTGCAGAACAACCGCTGGGGCACCAGCGCCCAGCAGTGCATCAACGTCACCTCCACCGGCTTCTCGATCACCCGGGCGGACGGCTCCGCGCCGACAAACGGGGCGCCGGTCGCCTACCCGTCGATCTTCGTGGGCTGCCACTACACCAACTGCTCGCCCGGCACGAACCTGCCGGTGCAGGTGAAGAACATCAGCAGCGCACCGTCCAGCATCAGCTACAACTACGTCAGCGGCGCGATCTTCAACGCCTCGTACGACATCTGGCTCGACCCGTCGCCGAAGCGGGACGGGGTGAACCAGATGGAGATCATGATCTGGCTCAACCGGCAGGGCTCGATCCAGCCCATCGGCTCCCCGGTCGGCACCGCCAACATCGCGGGCCGGACCTGGGAGGTGTGGCGCGGCAGCAACGGCTCGAACAACGTCATCTCGTACCTGTCGCCGTCGGCCATCCCCAGCTTCAGCTTCGACGCGCTGGCGTTCATCAACGACACCCGCAACCGGGGCGCGATCACGAACGACTGGTACCTGACCAGCATCCAGGCCGGCTTCGAGCCGTGGCAGGGCGGCGTCGGGCTGGCGGTCAACTCGTTCTCGCAGAACGTCAACACCGGCGGCTCCAACCCGCCGCCGACCACGTCGGCGCCGACCACGCCCCCGCCCTCGGGCGGCGCGTCCTGCACCGTCACCTACAAGGCGGCGAACGTGTGGAACAACGGCTTCACCGCCGAGGTGACGGTCAAGAACACCGGCTCCGGCACGATCAACGGCTGGACCCTCAACTACAACCTGCCCTCCGGGCAGACCGTCACCAACGCGTGGAACGCCACCGTCAGCCAGAGCGGCTCCGCGGTGACCGCCCGCGACGCCGGCTACAACGGCACGCTGTCGCCCGGCACGTCGACCACCTTCGGCTACCAGGCGACGCTCAACGGCAGCTACTCGGCACCGAGCAGCTTCACGCTCAACGGCTCCACCTGCGCCCGGGGCTGACCACCGCACACGGGAGGGGGCGCGGTCCGTCGCGGACCGCGCCCCCTCCCCCCGGGTACGCCTCAGCCGGCGAGCGCGTCGATGTCGCGCATCTCCTCGGCGGTGAGCGAGAACCCGAACACGTCGACGTTGGCCCGGATCCGCTCCGGCGTGACCGACTTCGGGATGACCACGATCTCGTGGTCGATGTGCCAGCGCAGCACCACCTGGGCCGGCGACACGTCGTGCGCCTGGGCGATGCGGACCAGCACCGGGTCGGACAGGTCGCTGGTCTTGAACGGGCTGTACCCCTCCAGCGCCACCCCCCGGTCCCGGTGGGCGGCGTGCGTGTGCCGCTCGTACAGCGACGGGCTCCAGCGGATCTGGTTGACCGCCGGCGTCTCCTCGGTGGCCTGGATCAGCTCGTCGATCTGCCCGATCGAGTAGTTGCTCACCCCGACCGTGCGCGCCATGTTCTCGTCCCGCGCGGCGAGCATCTCCCGCCACACCGGGATGCTGTCGCCGGGCGCGGACGGCGGCCAGTGCACCAGCCACAGGTCCACGTAGTCGGTGTCCAGGGCGGCCAGGCTCGCCTCGATGGTCTCCCGCTCCCGGCCCACCCGGTCCGGCGGCAGCTTGGTGGTGATGAAGACGTCCTCGCGGCGCAGCCCGCTCTCCTTGACCGCCCGCCCGACCTCCTTCTCGTTGCCGTACATGGTGGCCGTGTCGATGTGCCGGTAGCCGGCGTCCAGCGCGGCGAGCACGGCCTGGAAACCGGCCTCGCCGGTGGCCTGCCACGTCCCGAAGCCGAGCAGCGGGATCCGGACGTCACCGGCGAGCGGAAGGGTGGGCTGGTCGCTGTCCATGTCCCCCGTTCTACCCCGGTTCGCCGCACACACACCGGCATCCCGGCGCGCACGGCGCGTCTGGGGGAGGATGCGGGGATGGCGGACCGGCTGGACGAGTACCGGCGCAAACGGGACGCCGCGCGTACCCCGGAACCGGTGCCCGAGCGGGCGCCCGGCCGGAAGCGGTCCGCGCGGCGCGCGCCCCGCTTCGTCATCCAGCAGCACCACGCCCGGAGCCTGCACTGGGACCTGCGGCTGGAGCACGACGGCGTGCTCGCCTCCTGGGCGGTGCCGCGCGGCCTGCCCCGCGACCCGGGCCGCAACCACCTCGCCGTGCACACCGAGGACCACCCGATGGAGTACCTGACGTTCCACGGGGAGATTCCCGCCGGGGAGTACGGCGGCGGCCGGATGACAGTGCACGACACCGGCACCTACCGGGCCGAGAAGTGGCGCGACGACGAGGTGATCGTGGTGCTCGACGGCGAGCGCACGAAGGGGCGGTACGTGCTGTTCGCCACCGGCGGGCGGGGCCGGGACTGGATGATCAGGCGCACCGACCCGGCGCCGGAGGGCTGGACGCCGATGCCCGACCTGGTCCGCCCGATGCGGCCCGCCGAGGGTGGGCGGCTGCCACGCGACGCCGACGCCTGGGGGTACGAGCTGCGCTGGGCGGGCGTGCGCGCGATGGCGTACGTCTCGGGCGGCCGGCTGCGGCTGCTCGACGGCGACGACGACGAGGTCACCGGGTCGTACCCCTGGCTGCGGGCGATGGCCGAGGCGCTGGCCCCGGCCGAGGCGGTGCTGGACGGCGTGCTGGTCCGGATCGACCCGGCCGGGCGGGTCCGGCCGCCGACCCGGCGCGACGGGCAGTTCCTCGCCGTCGACCTGCTCTGGCTGGAGGGCGTGCCGAGCCTGGACGTGCCGTACGCGCAACGCCGTGACCTGCTCGACGGTCTGGCGCTCGCCGGTCCGCACTGGCAGACTCCGCCGTGGTTCCCGGGAGTCGGTGCGGACGCCCTGCGGGCCGCCCGTGAGCAGGGGCTCCCGGGAGTGGTGGCGAAACGCCTCGACTCCCCATACGAGCCGGGCCGGCGCAGCCGGCACTGGCTGAGCATCGACGCGAGCTGAGGACCACCGTGCACCTGACGCACCTGGAGTGCCCGCGCTGCGGCCGTGACCATCCGGCCGACGTGTTGCAGAACCTGTGCGGCTGCGGCTCACCGCTGCTGGCCCGCTACGACCTCGCCGAGGTGGCCGCCACCGTGGCCCCGGAGCAGTTCGGGCTGCGCCCGGCCGACCTGTGGCGCTACCGGGAGCTGCTGCCGGTGGCCGATCCCCGGTGCGTCACCACGCTCGGCGAGGGCTGGACGCCGATGTGGCGCGCGCCCGCGTACGGCCACGAGATCGGCATCGCGGATCTGCTCGTCAAGGACGAGGGGCTGACCCCGACCGGGTCGTTCAAGGCGCGGGGCGCGTCGGTGGGCGTGAGCCGGGCCCGGGAACTGGGCGTGGAGCGGATCGCCATGCCCACGAACGGCAACGCCGGGGCGGCCTGGGCCACGTACGCGGCGCGGGCCGGGATGACCGCGACGATCGCCATGCCGCTTGCCGCGCCGACGATCTGCCGGGAGGAGTGCCTCGCCGCCGGCGCGGATCTGCGGCTGATCGACGGCCTGATCAACGACGCCGGGCGGAACATCGCCGAGCTGATCGCCGGGTCGGGCGGGCGGATCTTCGACGCGGGCACGCTGCGCGAGCCGTACCGCCTCGAAGGCAAGAAGACCATGGGGTACGAGATCGTCGAGCAGCTCGGCTGGCAGGTGCCCGACGTGATCGTCTACCCGACCGGCGGCGGCGTCGGGCTGATCGGCATCCACAAGGCGCTGCACGAGCTGCGCGAGCTGGGCTGGGTCGAGGACCGGCTGCCCCGGCTGGTAGCGGTGCAGTCCACCGGGTGCGCGCCGATCGTGCGGGCGTTCGCGGCCGGCGAGGACCGCGTCACCCCGTGGGAGGACGCGCGCACCGTCGCGTTCGGCATCACCGTGCCCGCCCCGCTCGGCGACGAGCTGATCCTGTCCGCGCTGCGGGAGAGCGCCGGCACCGCGATCGCCGTGGACGACGCGGAGATCCTCACCGACCTGCGCGACTTCGCCGCCCGCGAGGGGCTGCTGCTCTGCCCGGAGGGCGCGGCCTGCCTGACCGCCGCCCGGCACCTGCGGGCCGGTGGCTGGATCCGTCCCGGCGAGCGCGTGGTGGTGCTGAACACCGGCGCCGGCCTGAAATACCCCGGCCTGGTGCAAGGAGGGGCCCCTTCTTAACGTCTCCGGTATAGCAGGGGCCCCCGCTTAACACGTGCGCACCGGGCGTCAGGACGTCGGCGGCTCGTCCTCGCCGGCCTCCTCGGCGGCGTCCGCCTCCTCCTTCGTCTTGTGCACCGCGCCGTCGGCGTGCTCCGGCGGGCCGTAGACGGTGTAGAGCACCAGCGGGTTCGGCCCGGTGTTGACGAAGTTGTGCTTCGTGCCGGCCGGGACGACCACGAGGTCGCCGGAGACGACCTCCTTCTTCTCGCCGGCCACCCGGGCCTCGCCGGTGCCGCTGACGAACGTGAGGATCTGGTCGATGCCCTCGTGGACCTCCTCGCCGATCTCGCCGCCCGGCGGAATGGTCATGATGACCAGCTGGGTGTGCTCCCCGGTCCAGAGCACGCGGCGGAAGTCGGGACTCTTCTCGGCGACTGTCGCGATAGTGAAATGCTCCATGGCCCGCTCATACCCCGATCACGCGCCCGCCACGCCGGGAGTCGCAGATGGTGGAATTCCCCACGCCGATCCGGTTTGGATCCCCGGAGAAGGGGCATGTGCTGCCGACAAGACCGGTGCGGGACGGGCCGGTCGAGCCAAGTCCCCGCTGGCGTACCGCCTGTACGGCTGCGGCGGTGGGAGACGGCCGGAGCGCGGCGACGTTACGACCGGAGGTCGTGCGGCGCCGTGCGCTCGTCTGCGCGTCCGGTCAGGCCAGCACGGCCAGGTGGAACGGACGGTCCACGTGCCCGCTCGTGCCGTGCGTCTCGACGAACACGGCGTTCGCGATACCCGAGCGCGGCGCCACGGTGATGACACCCTGCGGGACCAGCCCGTTCGCCGTCGCGGGGCCCACCGATCCGACGTACGCCGCTCCGGCCACGTCCTGGTCGAACGCGACCTGGTACATCCCGGCGGCGAGCCGGGTGGCCGAGGTGGCGCCGAGCCCGCGGACGAGTTTTCCGTCGGCGTCGACCACGGCGAACAGCATCCGTGCGGTGGCCGGCAGCCCGACCGGCGAACACGAGTTGATCTCGGTGTCGGCGCGTGCGGCCTCCCGCATGCTCGGGATCGGCTGGCCGGTGGTTTCCCTCCTACCTCTGCGGCTGGGCATGGTGATCCTCTCTCCCGCCGGTACGCCGGCCGGAGGCGTTCGTGCGCGTTCGGGCGATCGTCGGCGGTCACCCTCGATGATTCCGACGCTATGTCGGCGCACCGCCCGGCAACCAGCCGGAGAAGTGTCCCATCATTGACAGCCAACGGCTCTGACCTGCGAAAACGTTCACAACGTGACGCAGAGTGATCGGCTGGCTACATTTAAGTATGGTGCAGTCGCCCCGAGGCCCGGTCTACCGCCCGGTGCTGGCCGCGCGGCGCGGTGAGCTGGAGGCGCTGTCCCATCTCGACGGAGCCTCCACCCCGCTGCTCGCACCGGTTCTCGACGTCGCGGCGGACGCGCCGTCCATCAAGGACTCGCTGGCTCGACTGCCGGACGGGCTGCTGCCCGCCGTCGACGTGTCGGCGCTTCCGGACACCCCGGAACACGATCCGGTCCGGTGGGGCGTACCGCTGGCGCCGGTCATCGGCCTGACGGACAGCGACCGGCGGCTGGCCGCGCACGGCGCGGCGGCACGGGCCTGGGCGCACCACGCGGTCGTCCGGTTGCGCACCGGCCCGGACCGAAGCGGGCCGGACGCCGCGACGGCCGCCGCGGAGCGGGTGTGGCGGCTGACCGGCCTGATGCCGGAGCAGTGCGACCTGCTGCTCGACGCGGAGGACGTGTGCTGCACCGCGGACGTCCGGCTGGCCGAGCCACGGGTGCGGCGCGCGGCGGAATGGGCCCGGCGGCACGCCTGGCGCTCGGTGACGGTTGCGGCCGGCGGGATGCCGCCGGCCCTGACCCGGCTTCCGGTGGACGAGCCGGTCCGGCTGGACCGGTACGACTGGTCGCTCTGGCAGCGCCTGGCCGACCTGGACCTCGGGTACGGCGACTACGGCGTGAGCTGCGCGGTACGCGGCGCGGACGAGCCGGTCGACCGGGTTCCCACGCTGCGCTGGGCAACCGACGACGCGTGGTGGGTCTACCGCTGGTCGCGGCGCGGCGGGCGGGGCGACGAGCGCTTCGCCGACCTGTGCCGCACGGTGACCGCCGCCGCGCACTGGCCGGCAGCCGGGGCCGGCTTCTCCTGGGGCGACCACGAGATCGTCCGGCGGGCCCGGCGCGGCGCGGGCGCAGGCTCCCCGGCCAACTGGATCGCGTGGAGCACCTCGCACCACCTGGCGCAGGTGCTGGCCGCACTGGTCCGACCGGAACGGGACCAGCGCGGCCGGGCGTGGTGGGCCGACCCGGACGTCCCGGAACGGGGACGTACCGGCCGCTCGCCGCGCGGCGGGGAGTCCCGCCGCGCCGGCTGACTCACTCCTTCTCGGTGAACCCGAACTGCACCACGCCCTCGTCGTCGACGACCGCGTCCACCGAGGTGTCGTTCAGCAGTTCGGCGGCGTCGGAGTCGAGGAAGATGCGCGCCCCCTCGGTGTCCACCACCTGGTCGCCCCGCACCGGCTCCGGCACCAGTTCGATGGAGAGCGAACCGGCCTCGGTGTCGGCGGCGATGCGCAGCCCACCGGCGTCGGCCACGTCCTGCTGGGCGGCGAGGTCACGGATCACCAGGACGGCGTTGTCGGTCATGGTCAGCATCGCTGAACTCCTCATGGCTGGATGTCGGGATTCGCGCGGGCGACAAGGCCCACGTACAGGTCTTTTCCCTCCCTCGGCCCGGCGAATCCCTAGGCTGGGGGCAGAGACGGCGCGGTGCGCGCCACGTCTCCTGGCGATAACCTTTCACACCGGAGTCTTTCCCGCAGGAAATCTCCATGGCAGCATCGGCACATGCATCGTCGCCTATTCCCCCGGGCGCTCGCGGTGCTGGTGCTGGTCGCCACCGCGGCCACCGCCGGCGCCACCACCGCCACTGCCGAAGCGCCCACCCCCGCGCAGACCCGGCTGCACGCCACCATCGACGCCGTCCTCGCCGACAGCCGGCTCGACGGCGCGCAGGCGGGCGTGGTCGTCGTCGACACCACCACCGGCCGCACGCTGTACGACCGCAACGGGACGCGACGGCTCATCCCGGCCTCCAACACCAAGCTGTTCACCTCCGCGGCGGCGATGGAACTGCTCGGACCGGGCCACCGGTTCACCACCGACGTGAGCGCCGACGGGCCGCGCCACGCCGGCATGCTCTCCGGCGACCTCTACCTGCGCGGCGGAGGCGACCCCACCATCCTCGCCGCCGACTACGACCGGCTCGCCGCGCAGGTCGCCGCGACCGGCGTACGGGTCGTCGCGGGCAACCTGGTCGCCGACGACACCCGGTACGACCGCGACCGGCTCGGCCCGGACTGGACCTGGGACGACGAGCCCTACTACTACGCCGCCCAGGTGTCCGCGCTCACCGTGGCCCCGGACACCGACTACGACGCCGGCACGGTGATCGTCCACGCCGCGCCGGGAACGCGGGCGGGCGCCCGACCGAAGATCACCATGACTCCGGACAACGGCTGGCTGCGCATCGAGAACCGGGCCGAGACGGTGACCGAGGGCGAGACCACCATCTCGTTCGAACGCGAGCACGCCGGCAACACAGTGGTGGTCACCGGCCAGATCGCGCTCGGCCAGGCCACCGAGAGCGACTGGGTGACGGTCTGGGAACCGACCGGGTACGCGGCCGACGTGTTCCGGTCCGCGCTGCGCCGTCACGGCGTACGGGTGCTCGGGCGGACCGTGCTCGGCGCCGCCACCCCGGACACGGCCAAGCCGCTGGCCCGGCACGACTCGATGCCGCTGACCGACCTCATGGTGCCGTTCCTCAAGCTCTCCAACAACGGCCACGCCGAAGTGCTCACCAAGGAACTCGGCCGGCAGCTCTCCGGCTCCGGCACCTGGGCCGCCGGGCTCTCCGCGATCAGCAGGTACGTGGGCGACACCGGGGTGGACACCGGCACGCTGCGCCAACGTGACGGCTCCGGCCTGTCCCGGCGCAACCTCGTCCCGCCGGGACAGTTCGTCACGCTGCTCTCGGCGGTCCGCGCCGAACCGTGGTTCGACACCTGGTACGCCGCGCTGCCGGTGGCCGGCAACCCGAACCGGCTCGTCGGCGGGACGCTGCGCAGCCGGATGAGCGGCACCGCCGCCGCGAACAACGTGCATGCCAAGACCGGCAGCCTGACCGGCGCGTCAGCGCTCTCCGGCTACGTCACGAGTGCGGACGGCCGGCTGCTGGCGTTCTCGATCGTGCTGAACAACTACCTGACCTCGTCGGTGAAAGGGCTGGAGGATCAGATCGCGATCGCCCTGGCCGCGTACACCGAGAGGGAGACGGCCACCGCCCGGCGTACCGTGCCGGCCGCGCCGGAGTCACCGCGCGTACCGGAGGGACGGGAGTGCTCCTGGGTCAAACCGGCGCTCTGCTGACCGGCGCCGTACCGCCCGGGTGCTAGGCGCCGGGGCGGCGCGGCTGCGGGCCGGCGGCGGGGTCACCCCGCTCGACGAGCGCGTCGATCTCGGCCGGTGGGAGCCCGCGCAGGGTGAGCACCCGGCGACCCCACCGGTGCAGCCGGCACGGGTGGGGGCTGGCGTCGTTGCGGCAGATGGTTCCGCCCGACCACGTCCGCGGCGCGTGCACCACCACCGCGCGCACCGCGAACTGGACGTCCTCGACCGTCACGTACGGCGGCATCGGGATCTCGCGCAGCACGTCACCGTCGGCGCGGGGGCGGGCGGGGACGACGGGAGCAGGGCCGGTCATCGGTCGTGCCTCCACAGGGGATGGTCGGACGGGAACAACGGAAACCTACGACGCCGTGCCGGGTACGCGACGGACAAACTGTCCCCGCTCAGCGCAGCGCCACCGCCTGGAGGCTGACGTTGCCGCAGTCGCCGAGCGACTCCTCCACCGTCCAGTTCAGCAGCAGCCGCGCGCCACGCTGGGCGCGGAACTTGATCGTGAACTCGGTGGTGAGCGCGGTGTGCGGGTCTTCCATCCGGAGCGTGGTCACCGGTCCGCCGGTGGAGACACGCACGTCGAGACGGCCACGGGCCATCCAGAGCCCGGCGTACAGACGCACCGTGCGCTGCTGCCCGTCGGCGGCCACCGCCAGGTTGAACCCGCTGCCCCGGTGGCAGGCGTACACGCCGGACATGGTGCCGCTCGCCGACGCGACCGGGTTGCCGTCGCGCCAGGCGTACGCCTCGGGGTTGTTGCTGAAGCTCTGCCGCCGCCCCCGGCCGCCCTCGTCGCGGATCTCGCCGGAGCCGCCCCGCTTGCGGACCGTCCGGTCGGCGCCGGTGAGCCCCCAGTGGACCCAGTCGGTGGTGCCCACGGCGGTGAGGTCGACGGTGGCGGGCACCTCGGCGCGGGTCACGGTGACTGTCGGCGGGAGCGCACTCGTCGGCGACGGCGACGGCGTGGACGGCGTCGGGCTCGGCGACGGTGGCCGCTGCCGGGGACGCAGTCCCGGATTGGCCACCGTGTCGTCGGCCTCGTTCGGCAGCCCGACCCGGCCGGGCGGCGCGGCCGGCAGCCGGGCGTGCTCCTCGCGTGGCGCGTCGTGCCGCTCGACGCCGAGGTAGAGCGCCAGTGCCGCCAGGCAGAGGAACGCGGCCAGCCCTTCCAGCATCAGCCGACGCCGACGGCGCAGCCGCCGCAGCGCGGAGCGGGTACGCGGAAGGCCGTGCCGATGCGAGCCGGGGCCGGTACGCGGACGGTCCTCCTGGCCCACCACACCCTCCACTTCGGTCACGACACCGCCGGATACGACTGGTGCGCGACGGGCTTCACGGTGTCACCGGACGGCTCTTTGCGCCATATGTCGAGTGACGGGCGTTTCCAGTTCGTTACCTGGCGGCCGCTCGCCGGACCGGCCGCTCAGCTTACCGTGACCGCCTGCAGCGCCACCCCGTCGTTCTGCGCGCCGGTGACCGTCAGGGCCTGCCATTTGATCAGCAGCCGCTCCCCCGGGGCCGCCCGGAAGCGGATGACGTACTGGTAGAAGCGGTCGCCCGCGGCGAGGGCGACCTCACGGACGACGGGATCGCCGCCGCTGGACAGCGTCAGGTCGAGCCGCGCGCCGGCCGAGAACGTGCCGACGAACAGCCGGACCGTGCGCAGGTCCCCGCTCCCGGACACCCCGAGCGTGAAGCTCTTCCCGGCGCCGCGCTGGAAGACACCCGCCCGGGTGCCCTCCTGGCGCGCTGTCGGCGTACCGTCGGTCCACTGGAGATCACAGGCGCCCGCGTTGTGCTCCAGCCGCTCGCCACCCGGATCCCGGATCTCGCCGGTGCCGCCCGCCTTGCGATGGAAGCTGTCCGCGCCGGTACCGCCCCAGTGCCGCCAGTCCCGCGTACCGAGCGCGGTGAGCGACAACGCCCCCGGCAGCGGCGCCAGGCCGACGTCGAGCAGCGGCCCGCCGGGTGACACCGGGTCGGCCGGCGCCTGATCGGGCGCCTGGTCGCCGGGCGCCTGATCGCTCGGCGCCGCCACGGGCGACGTCTCCCGGTTCGACGGTGGCGCGGGTGACCGGCCCCCGTACGCCAGCGCCGCCACCAGCCCGGTCACGGCCACCGCCGCCAGCACGGCGCGCCGGCGCCGACGCCGGGCCCGGGCCACGGCGACCCGGGTGGCCGGGGCGTCGGCCGGGGGCCGGGTCGGGCCGAGTGTCAGCCTGGTTCGCGCCGCGTCGCGCAGCCGGACGCCGATCCCGCCCGCCAGATCGCCGATCCGGCCGGCCAGGTCGCCGATCCCGCTGGTCAGGTGGCCGATCCCGCTGGTCATATCGGCGAGGCGCGCCGGGATGCTCTCCCGGGCGGAGTGCCGGCCCGGTCTCGCTTCTGTTTCGGCCACCTGCGGCGGGCCGGGTTCGGCCGGATCGGGAGCGGGCCGGACCGGCGACGGAGCGGACAGGTGCAGTCCGATCGGCGGCGGCCCGACCAGCGGAACCCGGCCGCCGGGCGGGTTCGGACGCGACTCGGGGACGGCCGATGCAGCCGCCCCGGAGACGAGTGGCCTCGGGCCGAGCGAACCCGGAGCGGGCGTGCCGGAGCCGGGCGGACCCGGAGCAGGCGCACCCGGGCTGAGCGGACCCGAAGCGAGCGAGCCCGAAGCGAGCGAGCCCGGGGCAAGCGCGCCCGGGGCGGGCGTGTCGGCCGGGAGCGGGCCGGCGGCCGGAAGGTCGAGAGCCGGCGGTCCGCCGGCGTGCGGAGGCGGCCACACAGCGGTACCGGGCGGATCCAGGTCGACCGGCAGCACCGGATCGTCCGCGCCGGGAGGTGAGCGTTCGGCGTCCGGGGGCGTCACCGGCCGGGACACGCCGGGGTCGGTGTCCCCGGGCAGGCGGCGTGGACCGGTGGGCCGCGTCGGCGCGTCTGCCGATTCGTCCGGCGTGGGCAGCCAACCCCCGACCCGGATTCCGGTCCGCGCGATGTCGTCCTCAGCCACCGACCCTCCTCGGCCACCGGCGGCGAGCGGCCCGGCCCCGTGGCTCGCCGTAGGGAGGATGACACAGAACGCGATCTTGCAGAAGGCATCCGCCTCGCAATTCCCACGCGCCCCACGCCGCCAACCCGCCCACGGACCAGATCTTGGAAGATTCAGGTCCCCATAGGAGCCATTTCCTTCCAAGATCTCCCCCGACCCGGCGCGCCCACCCTCGTCAACCTGTTGATCATGAGGTTGGCGGGGACATTTCGGGCGCGGAATGCCGTCAACTTCATGATCGACGGGACCGGGGCGGGGGGCGCGG
>NZ_MAGP01000124.1 GCF_002926165.1 Micromonospora chalcea
CTACGCTGTGGCCCACGGCCATCGCGCGATCTTCGGTTGTCCTCACAAACCATCGATGATCAACGCGGTGGCCGCCCTCATACCCACGCCACGCCCAACGCCGAATCCAAGTGACGTTGGAGTACTAAGGCGTGTTTCATAAGCCGGTCAGAGCCACTCGCAGATGATGGTGATGGTCAGGATGGCTTGGAACCGGACGGCCAACTTGTCGTAGCGGGTGGCCACGCCGCGGTGGCGCTTGAGTCGGGCGATGCCGTTCTCGACGGCATGTCGCATCCGGTAGAGGTCTCGGTCGAACTTCGGCGGCCGCCCGCCGCGGCTGCCCTTGGCTTTGCGGTGGGCGTCCTGGTCGGTCTTGCTCGGGATGCACGCCTTGATCCCGCGCTTGCGCAGGTAGGCGCGGTTTCCGCGGCTGGTGTAGGCCTTGTCGGCCAGGACCAGGTCGGGGCAGGTGCGGGGCCGGCCCACTCCGAGGCGGGTCACCTTGATACGGCGCAGGACTGGGATGAACTGAGGGCTGTCACCACGGTGCCCGGCGGTCACGACCATCGATAGGACCTTCTGTCCCTGCTCACAGGCCAGATGCGTCTTTGTGGTCAGACCGCCGCGAGATCGTCCGAGGGCGTGATCGGCGGGTTCGTCGTGCACGCCACCGGGTGGCTCTTTCTGCAGGTGGCCGTCTCTGCGTGCGCCGGCGGCGTGTTGGTGGGCGCGGCTGGTCATCGAGTCCACGCTGACCGTCCAGGTGATCCGGCCTTGCGCATCGCCGGTGGCCTGTGACGCGGCCAGGATCTTGTCCCAGGTGCCGTCGCGCTGCCAGCGACGGAACAGGCCGTAGAGCGTCTGCCAGGGTCCGTACTCGGCCGGGACGTCACGCCAGGGCGACCCGATCCGGATCCGCCACCTGATCCCATCGATGAGCTGCCGTTTCTCCCACTTCGGCGGCCGACCCTTCGCCGACGCGGCAGGCAGCAGCGCGGCCAGCCGCTGCCACTGAGCGTCGGTGAGGTCGTGCCGCCTCGTCACCGCTAAGGTGGCCACGAGGTCTCCGGTATGACGTTCTTGCTTGGTCGCAGAACCAGATACCGGAGACCTCTTCAGTTGTCGATCACCGCCACGCCGCGACCTTCACCGGCCACCACGACTTCTGAAACACGCCTTAGGCGGATCCGATTCGATCGAGCCGGGTTCGGAGATTGAGCCGAGCCCGGGCATAGACTCAGAGCCGGATCCCCACGAGCAGGTGAGGACCGCCGAGGAGAGCCGACCGCCAGGTCGAAACTTGCGCCGAAAGGCGTAGGTCCACGCTCGACGTTCCTTGTGGATGTAAGCCAACCGCCCGTCAATCCACTGATCGATTGCACTGTCATCGACATGAGCCGACATCGCCGGCCCTTGAAGCGGAGTCTTCGGCTCTGACGCTTTCGGGCTCGCCGAACTGGTCACCGCCCAGGAAGCCCTGCTCAGAAGCTTGCCGATGAGATTTGGGTCTCAGATCCCGGGATCCATACCGACGCCACCACGTCGACACCCAGATCCGGGCCTCGATGCGGTAGGACCCTTGTGATCGGCTTCGACAGCCCCAAGCCGATGGCCGCCACCAGTCAGACGGGAGCAGCGAAGCGTGACCACTTCGACTTTCTCTGGGAGGTCACGCCGAACCACTCGGCCGCCCCACCGGTGCTTCCGGTCAGCCAGAGAGCCACGTCGTGATCAGGGATGATCTCGCCGAGGTGCCGAGTCACCGTCCACGCGTGGACCTCTGCCCGTTGGATACAAATTCATGGATGCGCCACTTGATCGGGTTGCATTGCAGGAGCCACTGCACGGAACACCTCCGAGAGCCATCTCTCGGATAATGCACCGCAGCTGGCGGTATCTCCTGCCGGCGCCTCACGGCAGGACGCCGAGCCCGTGTAGGCACGATCGCCATGGCAGGACTGAGGGAGGCGGCATGGCGAAGGATCCCGAGATCACCGAGTTGCCTGGGCAGGTCTGGGGCCTGGCGGCCGCTGACCCGGGCGGCCCGATCTACCTGACCAGCTATGCGGGTCGTAGCCCGAGCACACGCACCCTCTACACAACCGTCCTCACAGCGGTCGACGTGACCGGAGCGAGGCTCTGGCAGCGCTCATTCGCAGGCCACCCGTTCCCACCACGCGTCGGCGCGGACGGGATCGTGTGGGTGACCCACCACGATGGCGCCAGCGCACCCGTATTCACTGTCACCGGCGTGGGCGCCGACGGGTCGGTGCGGCATGCGGTGACGCTGAAGCAGGATCCGGGTGAGCATCTGGGCGCCGTCGTTCGGATGCCAGACGGCTTCTGCGTCCTATGGCTGCCCACCGCGCCACGTCGGCGGCCTCCTCATGGCAGCACTGCGCGCCTGGCTCGCCACAGCGACACCGGCAGCACCCTATGGTCTACATCCCTGCCCCTCCAGGCGGTTTCCTACCCCGGCGTGGTCGAAGCTGGCGCAGCGACCGGATGGCACGTCCGACCCAAGAAAGCGTGGACGCCATCCACCCTGCAGGTGGATCACCGTCAGCCGCTGCTCGTGGCCGGTGATCGGATCCTCGCTGGGATCAGTGACGGAGGCAGCGGCATCGGGATGTGCACCTTTCTCGACACCGCGAGCGGGCACATCATCTCGACCACCGATCCCGGCCCCTACCACCACAAGGCCATCGTCGGCCCCGGCAGTTTCCTCGTCGGCGCCCAAGGGTACGGGGCGTTCTCCAGCACCCTTTACGAGCGTGACGGCCAGGCAACACAGACCTGGCCAAGCCACGGCCAGATGGTCATCGACCAGCAGGGCACAATCCGCGGTCCGGAGTCAGAGAACATCCTGCCGTCCCGGTCACGGTTCCGAATCCTCCAACCCGACGGATCAATGTGCGACGGCCCGCGCCTCAACGGCTACTACACCAGTTACCCCGCGCTCGACGCCGACGGCACCACGATGTTCTGGCGCGACGGGACGCTCCTCGCCATCGACGCGGGCTTCGACCAGCACGAACTGTTCCGCGCCGATGACGACAGGACCGTCATGAGCAGGACACTTCTCCTCCACGACGCCACAATCGCCCTCGCGCTCGACAACGAACTGCTCCTGTTCCGCGACACCGGGATGGCACCACTCGCCACCGGCCCATGGCCCTGCGCGGACGGCAACATCCACGGCAACCCTGTCGTCCCGATCGCGTAACTCCCGTCCCCAGACACCACCTGAACCGCCCCGATGGTTACTCGTTCGGGTACGCCGAAGAGGCCTCCGAGCAACATGCACTGGTCAGAGGCTCGCTGATGGGATTCGAGTCTCAGTTGCCGGGATCCACACCGACAACAGAACAGCCCATCCCAGGGACGTGCATCGATGCAAAAGACCGTCTGAATCGGCGCCAGCGGCCTCCACGACGACAGCCGGCACCGACCAGGCGGGGAGCAGCGAAGGCTGACCTCTTCGGTCTTCTCTGGGAAGTCACGCCTATCCAGTCGTCTGTACCGCCGCAGGTCAGAGCACCCGACTCGGCGCGATCTCGATGAGCACTTCGGGCGCGGTGACCACTTCGCCAACGTGCACCCAATCTGCACCCACCTGCAAGGCATCAATGCTTGCGAGGGCCTTACTGATTTGACCTGCAGATACTCTCCTGCCAGGCGACATAGAGTGCCGTTGACTGCTGTTCAGTGCCGTTGAGTGCAGTTGTGTGAAGCAGGACGCCGCACCGACTCTGACCTGCGAAAATGAGAACCGGCAGGTCAGCGTGGGTGCAGTTGAGCGCCGTTCAGTGCGGTTGGCGGCTGTTCAATGCCGTTCACTGCATCCGTCTGCTCCCAGCCTGCTCCCCCAATCTCCGGGCTCGAGGCCGGCGCATCTTGTCGGCGGTCGCGGTCCATATCGCGCAGGCCGGTGCCCGGGTTGATACTGGACGCGCGGTGCCGAGTCCTCAGCTGTGACGGATGCCGCCTCGCTTGCACCGAGTCCCTCAGCTCCCAGACCGCTCCCTCCGGGCGCGCCAGCCAGGCGCACCCGCGTAAACGGCACCCCAGCTCGCGCATGTCGAATCGCACGCCGAGTGTTGTTGCTGTGCCGAGCCCCTCGTCGACCGTTTGCGCTAGAGCTGTCGCCTGCAAGTTCTGAGCACGTCGGCCAGCGGGGCCGTCCGCGACCTTGGGCTACTGTTGTCAACGCCGAGCCTGGCGACCCGCCTCGTCTGGACCGATTGCTGCAGCCGTCTACGTCGGTAGCCGTCACTGTCGAGAGCCGGCCAAGGCAACCAACGGGCGCTCAACGACGTACGCCCGCCTTCCAGCTCGCGAGGTCCGCAAGCAGCTCCTCGTAGCGTTCTGATGCGAGAACCGTACCGCCGTCGCGAAGGCGGTTTACGCCAGCGCGGCGCCTCCGGACCGGCGTCCGAACCTTGGTTCCGTCGCACAGCTGCAACCACAGCCGCTCCCGCACCAGCCAATCGGGACCACTGTGGAACCCTCGAACCTGCTCCCACACGATCGTGCGCGTCCGCCACAGCCAGCGCACCCGAACCCCCGATCGACTGACCACGAGCGCAGTACGGTGAAACCGCCATGCGAAGGTGAGCCATACCACCGCGATTCCAGCGAATGCCAACACCGCAGCCAACCGAACCTGCTGCCAGTGAGCGGCCACCTGAAAAGCAACAAGCGCGAAAAGCAACGTACCGAGCACCGCCAATGTGCCGGTGAAGAGCCGCATCGGATCTTCATACGGCCGGGTCCAGGACAACACGTCGCCATCATGACAGCCCAATCCAGCCGCCCGACGCCTGACCGATACCGGCGCTCGCGCCGCCAGCAGGCCAAGGCCGACCGGAATCACCATGCCATCGGGGCTTGAACCCAGCAACGTCGGTTTGCAGTCGAGGTGGACTTACCACCAGATTCACCTCGCCTGCAACGGCCTCGGCCGGACCCTCGCGTTTGTGCTCTCTGGGGCAACGTCGACGACTGAGGTGGTTGCCGTTGACGACCCCGCCCCTGGGGGCGGGGCGCTGTCCGGCCCGCCACGTCACCGGACCTCGATACTGTCGCCGGCTCGCCCGCGGGTCCGCCGCGCCGGTCCGCCACCAGGGCACCGAGCAGCACCTCGACACCTGGATCAACCGCGCCCGCCACGCCGGATGCCCCGAATCCGCGGCTTCGCCACCGGCCTGGATCACCGCAACACCCCCCAACAGCTCTCGGCGCCGGCACCGCCAGCGAAACCGGATGGCAACGTGTGGCGGTGCCCGCGCATCATGACCGAGTGGACGCCCGACGAGCGATCGCTCTGATCGATGACCTTCGGTCATTCGTCGATAGCCGCCGCGCGGAGGTGGCCCGTACGAGCGCTGCCGGCGTCGAGCTTCTTACCCGCTACCGGGATCGTCGGCTGGACGAGCTGTGGCTGGACCACGACCTGGGCGGCGACGACACCATCTGGCCAGTGGTAGAGGTCCTGGAACAGGCCGCCTTCGACGACCGCCCCTTCAACATCGGTGTAGTCGTCGTCCATTCCGCCAACCCGGGCGGTGCCGCGAGAATCGCGCTTGTCCTGAAGCGCTGGGGTTACCGGGTCCGCGTCGCGTCGGGTTGCTCAGACGTCGGCTACGACAAAGGTCCCCCGGCGAGCTGATCGATCCGGCCACGCCGTCACGTACAGTCGTTCTTCATCTGTGGCGGATCCGGAACACTTATCGAGCCCTGGATCTCAGCTACCGACACATCCAACCTGCGTGCCGGGTTACGCGAGCATGCCGGGATACGCGGGCAGCACCGCGGTCGACGCACAGTTCGCTGGTCTCGTGATCGATCCAGTAGCTCTGCCCGGCGCCGATGAAAGTGGGCTGCCGCAGGTAGAACCAGCAACCCACCACGTTGACGAGGATCAGCCGGCGGCAGTCACGCGCTCAACCATCCCGCATCTCCCTCAAGCGCCATCGCACCGCACCTACTTGATCAGCGTACGCCGACCTACAGCCCCCGAGGTGAACGCTTCTCGGCGTGAGTAGACGTCCCCGTTCGTGGCGCTCTTCTTCGGCGTACTCACGTAAGGTATTGCGCAGCTGGTGTTGCTGGGCAGTTGCTTCGCGCTGTCCGGACGGCTTGGCCGTGGGTCATCGTCTGGCCTCGTGGCTGGCTGGATATTGGGACTGGCCACGAGCCTGTACTACCTGTGCGGCGGGTTCGGCACCTAACGAATGCCCGGCCAGCTGCACGCCATCACAGCACCACTTGACAGCTATAGAAGCATCTCACTGCACCGGTGACGCTGGGGCATAGTCTGGGGCGTTGTCCGCTCACGTCCTGGATTGTCCCACCAGCACCTAATACTACAGCCGGGGATTGTGATCACGGTTCGGTGAGGGCTTGCCGGGCGTAGTGGCTGGTCATGGCTCGTGCTTGGTGACGGCGTCGGCGTACCGACCAGAGCAGTGGGTCGCAGCGGCGGCGGGTGGGTCGATGATCAGGATGTTGAACAGGTGACGTAGTTCGTTGACGGTCAGCGCGATCAGCCCGGCCGGGTCGGGACGGCTGCGGTGTGTGGTCGCGGCGGCGAGGAAGGTGTGGGCGAGGATCGCCAGGGTGCTCCAGCGGTGCCAGGGCGTCCAGCGGCGGTGTTGGTGCTGGTCCAGGCCGAGTCCGGTCTTCGCGGCTTGGAACGACTCTTCGATCTTCCAGCGGCGGCCGGCGACCAGGACGAGGCTGCGTAGCGGGACGACCTCGGGTGCTCAGCAGCGGTAGAAGGCCAGCTCACCATTCCTACGGTTGCGGCGGATCAGCAGCCAGTGGTGCCCGCCGTGGGCGTCGGCGGCGTGGGGCAGGGCGGTGAAGGACCAGTCGTAGTAGCGATAGCCTTTCGCGCCCCTGCCGGCGGACACCCGCTGCCAGGCGGTGGCGGGAAGGCAGGCGGCGAGGGCGTCAACGCGGTAGCCGCCAAGGCCGGTGATCACCTGATGAGAGCAGGCCACGGCCAAGACGTAGCCCCGTCGCATCTGACGGAGTTGGGCTGCCAGGCGCGGATCGTTGCCGTAGGCCTCGTCGCCGGCCACCCATCGACACGGCAGCCCGGCGGTGACCGCTGTGGCGATCATCCGAGACGCCAGCTGCGGCTTGGTCGCGAACCGCACCTGCTGCGGGACACCGGCTTCGGCGCGGCGTTCGGCGTCGTCGCACCAGGGATTTGGCGAGGTAGAGCGCCGTGTCGAGCATCGCATGACCAGCATCGGTGGCGTAGACGAGGTGCACGGCGACCTGACAGTTCTCGATCTTGCCGGCTGTGCCCGAATACTGCCGCTGCACGCCGACGGTGTGCCGCCCTTCTTCAGATCACCCGTCTCGTCGATGACCAAGACGGCCTCGGCATCACCGAGGTGGTCGCCGACGAACTCACGGACATCGGCGCGGACATCGGCATCGTCCCACTTCACCCGGGTCAGCAGGTCCTGCATCCCGTCCGGACCCGTGTCACCGGCATGCTCCGCGATCGTCCAGCAGTTCTTCCGCGGCAACGGCGCCAGCAAGCCCCGGACGAAGTCACGCACCCGACGACGCGGCTCCGGCCTGCGGAAACGTTGCCCGACCGTCAGCATCAGGTCGTCGAACAACACCCGCCACCGCTGGGCGTCTACCCTGTATCCGGCAGCCACCGCTGCATCATGGTCAGTCCACACAACCGCCCATGATCGACGGTGGCTGCCCTCATTCCCTCACCGCATCGAACCGCAGCTCAGCCAAGGTCAACAACCCCGGCTGGAGTACTAAGCCTGATCAACCCGATCTCAAACACGCTTCAAGGGATTACCCGAGGACCGTTGTGCTGGCGACGCGGCAAGCGTCCGACGCGGCCTCAACGGGACAGTGCCGAGTTTCCAGCATGAGGCCACTGCCGGGATGACCTGACTCAAGAGGAAATTTCCTCGATAGCGATGCGCCCTTTTCCATCCACAAAGGCCACATTTTTGCCATCCGGCGAGACACTGGGCGACGATGCATAATCTGTCTGACGGATTCGCCGAGATTGGCCGGTGCGAAGATCGACTTCAAGGACCTCCGCCGAGCCCTCGCGAGAGACTGTGACGACGGCTTTACTTCCTCCCGGAACTGGGGCTAGATCAGGGAACCCGTGCAGCTCCGGGCCTACCTGTTCCACGCCTCCCTGTTCCTTCAAGGCGGTCGTCAACCGCCAGACGCGCCGCTCGTAACCGTCCAGACGCTCAGGCCGGGGCTCATTGGTGGCAAGGAAAAAGATGCTTCCGTCGCCAACGACCACGGGGGACTTGGCTGACTTTCCCGACCGGCATGAATATTCTTTCCAATCCGTGGAGTAGCTGCCGACGGATTCCCCAAAAGGTTGAATTTCCCAACAACCATCCTTGCCTGTGCCGATATAGCCGCTCCGGCCATCGTCGGCCAAAGCAACAGCAGCGGTCTGTATTGACACGTCCAGGATGGTGGAGAAAGCTCCCGTGGTTTCTGAGTACGAGATCAGCCTTCCAAAGCCGTCGCACACCGCCCCCAGCCCCAACTTGCCCGGCTTGACAACGAACAAGAAATTAAGCGGACCACAAAGGTCGGGTATTTCCGCATTTGATACCAGTTTGCGTTCGCGGCCCGCATCGCGGAGCCATAACTCGCTACCCTCGGAGCCAACCTCCCGGAGAAAGTAGATCCTGTCCTGCGAAACCCACGCGACATCGTCAACCTGCGGCTGCCCCATAACTAACGGTGTGCAACCGCCCACAGCCACGAGCGCCACACACGCCGCCAGCTTCGAAAAAATCTTCTTCATCAGCTCACCTTTTAGGCGGGATCATTCGCAGGTTGCCGTCGCGCGTTGACCGGGTATACGGCCCCATCGTCGGCTTATATCCGTCGAGCATGGCAAGCAGGCGTGCCTCGATCTTCTGCTCAGCAGAGCTAGATGCGCCGACGGGGGCGACGTAGTTCCAGTTGGACATGACTTTCGCGCCGATGCGCGCTCCGACCTCGTTGTTATGTAGATCAGCGTTGGACTCTTCCGATCCCAACATTTCTCCCGGCTTATCACCATCCAGCTCATGCGCCGCACCGAGAGCCAGAGCCTCCTCGACGCTGAAGCCGTTAGCGGTCATCAACGCCATCCAATAAGAATGCCTAAACGCGTTTCGCTCACCAAATATCCAATTTTTCTGTCCCTTCAGTCGGGTTGCACGCTCTTTCGCCTGTTCCGAAAGCCGAAAGGCGAGTATGCAGTTGTATCCCGGCATGCCACCGCACCACCCGGCTTGGTAGACGGGAACGCCGTCGGCAGTCGACTCTGCCTCGGCGTTGGCGCCTGGGCCGTCCTTGAGCGCGGTCGGGGGCTTGTTGTTTGGATTGGGGCCTGTCCGGTGGCGCGGCAGTGTCATGTCTCGGGAGCCGGCGCACCGCGGCCAGCAACCCTTGCGATCCTTTGCCCTGTTCTTGCGATTGCCTTTCTCATCGCCCATCCGGTAGTCCGGGCAACTCCGGACGGTCAGGCAGTCGGTGTCAATGAGGCCAGTAGGGTCGCTGAAGGTTGCGGGGTTGTGGTGCGAATAGGCGTAGCCGTGCCATTGCCTGGGATCAGTCATGTCCATGAGGGGGTCGACCGAGATGAAGCTTCCGATGGAGGGATCGTACAGGCGGGCGCCAAGGTGAGTGAGGCCCGTGTTGTCTTTGGTTCCGCCGACGAAGCCTTTGTCCATGCCGGTGGGCCAGGTGCCGGTGGTGGTGCCGCGTTCGGTGCCGAAGGGGTGGCTGCGGCGGCGGGCGGCGGTGAGGTCGGTGCTGGTGATGGTGGTTTCGGCGGTGCCGTGGTGGTCGCTGGCGATCCAGTGGAGGGTGCCGGTGGAGGTGCGGGTGGCGATGGTGCCGCCGGGGCCTGTGTAGTAGCGGGTTGCGGTGGCGGTGCTGGTGATGGGTTTGCGGATTTCGGTGCCGCCGGGGAGGTAGAGGGTGGCGCCGGTGGGGTCTTTGCGGATGAGGCGGTTGCCGTCGGCGTCGTAGAGGTAGCTGGTGGTGCCGGTGGTGTCTTGGGTGGTGGCGAGGTGGTTTTCCGGGTCCCAGGTGAGGGTTTGGTTGCCGGTGGGGCCGGGTCGGGTTTTGGTGTTGCCTGTTTCGTCGTAGGTGTAGGTGGCGGTGGTGGTGTTGGCGCCGCTGTTGGTGATGGTGGTGACGGCGTGGGGATGCGTGCCGGGCGCGCCGCCTTGTGCGGGGTAGGTGTAGGTGCGGGTGAGTGGGGTGGCGGTGTGTTGGGTTTCGGTGGCGCGGTTGTCGGTGCCGGGTTGGTAGGTGTAGCTGTGCCAGTAGGGTGCGGGTCCACCGAGGTTGGCGGTGGTGCGTGAGGCGGGGGCGCAGTCGGCGTTGGTGGGGGTCCATGCCTCGGTGAGGCGGCGGAGGTAGTCGTAGGTGTAGCACTGGGTGTCGGTGCTACCGCCGGCGGGTGTGTCGTTGATTTTGGTGAGGTTGCCGGCGTTGTCGTAGGTGTAGCCGAGGTTGAAGATTTCTGGTTTGAGGGTGGGGATGGCGGAGGTGTTGGTGACGCGGCCGGTGTTCTCATCGATGGTGCTGGTGATCTGGACCTGTTTGCCGACCTGGCCGAGGGTCTGCTGGGTGATCTGTCCGAGCTTGTTGTAGGTGATGGCGGTGTAGATCTGCGCTGCGGAGACGAGGCCGGTGATTTGGCCGATGTCGTTGTAGCCGTGAGCCACCTTTTCCTTGGCCAGGCCGGCGGCGGCGGGGTGTTCGACGTTGGTTACCTGGCCGTTGGGCCGGTACGCGGTGGCGTACTGGTAGCTGCAGGGGGTGAGGGTTCCGGAGGCGCAGAGGCCGCCTTCACTTGGAGGGATGGTGACCTGGGTGGTGAGGGGTCGGCCGGCGGGGTCGAGGGTGAGGGTTTCGTTGGTGTAGGCGTTGGTGCTGCCGGCGGGTTCGTAGCGGGTGGAGCTGGTGAGCTTGCCGATGCCGTAGGTCAGGGTGTCGTAGACCCACTTGGCTCGAATCGGGCCGGTAATGGAGCCGTCGCGGATGGTGGTCTTCCGGCCGAGGTCGTCGTAGGTGTAGGCGAGGATCGTCTGGCGGTGATCCTTGGTGGTGGTGAGCTGTCCGGCGGCGTCGTAGGTGTAGGTGGTGGTGCCGCGGTCGGGGTCGTCGTCGCGGATCTTGCGGCCGCGTTGGTCGTAGGTGTATCGCCAGGTGTTCGTCGCCGGGTCGATGAGTGAGGCGAGTTCGTCGCGGTCGGTGTAGGTGTAGCGGGCCTGCTCGAAGGTGGCGGCGGTGTCGCTGCCGACGTCGGCCGGGTTCTTGTACTGGCGCAGCGCGGTGGTGCGGCCGCGGGCGTCGGTGATCGTGGTGGTGGCGACACCGCCGAGCGGTGGGGTGACGCTGGTCTTCTCGCCCTGGTAGCGGGTGGTCGTGCGCCACTTTTCGTTGGTGGTCTCGTTGACGCCGACCTTGAAGATGGCATCGGTGAGGCGTCCGGCGCCGTCGTAGACGTTTTGGGTCAGGGCGGGCACGGCGGGGGTGCCGGCGCCGCCGTAGACGGTGGTGTCGGGGGCGGTGTTGGTTTTGTCGTAGTAGGGGGCGGTGGACCAGTCGAGCAGGCCGCGGGAGTCGTAGACGGTGTCGGTGAGGGTCCGTCCGCCGCCGGGTGCCTGAGTCTGCACTTGGCGGGCGCGCAGCAGGCCGTCGTAGAGGGTGATCGAGGTGGCGTAGTTGCTGGTGCCGAGCGGATTGTGGGTTTTGGTGGTGACGGCGGTGGCGGCGGTGTTGCGCAGCAGGTAGGTGTACTCGGTGCTCGGCGCATTGGGATAGGTGGCCTTGTCGCGTCCGGGTAGCCAGACCTTGGTGAGGTGGCCGAGTCCGTCGTAGGCGAGGTCGGTGCGGATGCTGTTCGCATCGACGATGGCGGTGGGCAGGTTCCACGCCGGGGCGTAGCTGGTGGTGGTGGTCTGCTCGAGGGCGTTCTTGACCGAGACGCTGGTCACCGGGCCGGTGGCCGGGCTGTAGGTGGTGGCGGTCTTGCGGTCGAGGGCGTCGTAGCTGTCGGTGACCCGGCCGTAGGAGTCGTAGGTCCAGCGGCCGGTGGTGATCCAGGTGGGCGTGGTGCCGCTCCACCGGTCGATGGCCTCGGTTTTGGCGACGTTGCCGTAGACGGGGAGATCGGTGTCCCAGTTGTTGGCGGCGTTGTCGTAGGTGGTGCGGGTCGACGACAGCATGTCGGCGGGCAGCGTGGGGGGGGCGGCGCAGTCGACGCCGACAGCTTCGGTGCGCTTGGGCAGGCCGAGTAGCCAGGTGGATGGGTTGCGGGCGTACCAGGTGCGGGTGCAGCGGTCGTCCGCGGTGGTGGATTCGTCGCCGAGGTCGTCGACCTGGGTGGGCAGGTTGTCGCTGTTGTAGCTGGTGACGGTCTTGGTCCACCGGGTGGCGCCGGTGGACAGCTTGAGCCGGCTGCGGGTGGTGCCGGTGTTGGTCATCCAGGCTTTGAGGTTGCCGGAGCTGGCGGTGGGGCCTTGCTTGACCGGGGTGGTGATGGTGCCGGAGATCCAGCTGCCGCCCACGCCGAGCAGCGTGGTTTCCTCGCGGATCATGCCGGCATAGGCGTCGTGGTCCTCAACCGTGCCGTTCTGGGAGTCGGTGATCCACACATCGCGGGTGCCGGTGGGCTGTTTGTCGTCGTCCATGCCCCGGAAGTAGAGGTACTCGGTGGCGGACTGGACGCCGGATTCCAGGCCGGTGCGCACGCGGATCTTTCCCCAGCCGCGGAACTCGCTCCAGGTGCGCTTCTTCTCGTCGGTGAGCTCGGAGTTGTCGTAGTGCCAGGCGGGGGTGTCGAGGTAGTCGTAGTTGGTCTGTTCGTGGGTGAAGCCGCCGGTGTTGTCGTAGACGTCGATGCGGTCGACGCGGTACTTGTGGAACCAGTCCAGGGTGGCCTCTTCGCCCTTGGGCCCGTAGTACTGCGGGAAGCAGCGCTTGGTGTTGCTCGCCGCAGCCGGCGTGTTGCCCCGCGTGCACTCGGGTTTTGAGTAGGTGATTCCGTACTGCGCGCCGGATTCGGTGGTAACGGTGTTGATGCGGTAACGGAACAGGTTGGAGCGTCCGTCGGCCGGCCCGTCCACGCGGTTGGCGAGGGGGTCGGCGCCGGGGTCGAAGACGATCTCGGGGACGGTGGCTTCGGCGCCGCCGGCGGTGGTGACCTTGCCGGTGCGGGTGATGCCCCTGAGCCACATCGGTGACGCGCCCACGTCACCGGACTGCAGGTAGGTGTGGCGCAGGGAGATCTCGTCGACGGTGCTGTAGGTGGCGCCGGTGCCGGACTGCACCTGTGTGGTGATCATGTTGAGTCGCTGGTTGGTCCAGAACGTCGGCGACAGTTGCTCGGTGCACGGCGCGGCGGTGCAGTACTGGTCCCAGGGGGTGTCGGGCCAGGACGCCTGGATGGCGGTGCTGCCCGACCAGCAGGAGCTGACACAGCGGTCGTCGTGGTCGAAGAGCACACGGGCGGCGGCGTAGGTGGTGACGGGCGCGTCGGTGCGGTTGCCGTATTCGACCTTGGTGAGGTAGCCGCCGCGGTCGTAGATGGTGCGCTTGTTCTTGTCGCCTTCGCGGCCGTAGGCGCCGGGCTCCTTGCCGTAGAAATAGGTGATCGTGTTGCCGTGGGTGTCCACGACGTAGTCGAGGTTCCACCGCCAGGCTTCGGTGGCGCGGGATGCGGCGAATCCGCTGGTGTTGTAGCCGGGCTCGTCGGGGTGGTTGCCGTAGACGGGCACGGTCCAGGTGGAGTTCGTGGTCGTGGCGCCGGAGCTGCCACCGCCGCCGTGGTTGCGGCCGAAGTAGTACTGGGTGCCATCAGGTGTGGTCATCTTCCAGTACTCGTTGTTGTTGTCGTCGTTGCTGGTGTCGGTGGCCAGCTCGATCTTCGACCCGTCGTCGGTGACGCCCTTCCAAGTGTTGCCGCTGGACTTCACCAGTTCGGTGGCCTGGCCGTTGAGCGAGACGGTGGCATTGCCCTCCGGCTTGTACCAGCACAGGTCACCGCCGGACACGCTGCCGTTGTTGGCGTTCTTACCGCGGATCGGATCCTTGTCGTCGGCGCAGGCCTTGAACTTGCGTTCGATGTAGCCGGGCCACATGCTCCACCCGTCACCGATCCATGAACCCTGCGTGTTCGTGCCGCCGGTGAGTCCGTCCACCGCCGCCGACGAGTAGGACATGCTCAGGGCCGGCGCCAGGCCGCCGGGCACCGGCGGGACACTGACCGGGTACGACCAGGAGAACGCCCCGGTCTGCTCGGAGACCTGCCACGTGCTCGCCGCTGACAACGACGTCGCGGAGTAGTCACCGTTGTCGCCCGAGGCACCGGCTGCCAGCGCCACCCGCGCTGATGGTGACAGCGTGACGGTGGCGCTGACCGTCTTGGCGGCGGCGTCGTTGGTGCTGGGCAGCGGCGTACCGTCGGGCAGGGACACCAGCCGCAGCCGCGACGCCCAGTCACCGCCGCGATCGGCGGCGACATCACGGTAGGACACCGTCAGATCGACAGCGCCGCCGTCTCGGCGGCCGTCGGCGCGTCGCACGTCCAGCACAAGACCCGACACCCCGGCGCTACGGGCGGCGGCCTTGTCCGCCAGGCTGACCGTCACGTGCCCCACCGCTTCCTGCCCGGTAGCGGCGGAGGCCCGTGCGCGTCCCGCGTGCGGGCTGACCCAGACCGGCAGCGCGCCGGCGCGCTGCCGGACTCCGGTGGTGAGGTCGACGGTCGCCGTGCCCGCCTGCGGCCAGCGAGCCGCCGTGCCCGCGGCGCGGACCTCACGCGCTCCGGCGGTCCAGGAGGGCCGCACCGTGTGCTTGAGCGGCTTGACCGCCACTCCCGTGACGTCCTTCGGCTTGGGAGGCTTCCACGGCGCCGCGCCTGCCGCATCAGCCGGGACCTGGGCGGTGGTCACCGCCATGATGATGGCCATCATCGCGGCGATCGGGGTGCGCGCCTGCGACAGCCGGCGTCGGGAGGCCGCTCGGAGAGCGGATGGGGAGGAGGTCACGGACGGTCCTTCCTGCGATGACCGGGCAGACGCGGGAAACCAGAGCGGATCACTGGAAAGCGAACTGGAGGACGTCGAATTCGTCCCACACGTACTGGCTGGCGTAGACGTGGTCGACATCGCCCAGCCACCGCTCCGTGCCGGTGAATCCACCGCCGAGCGTGAGCGGGCCGATCGCCGACCAGCCACCCACATAGGCGGCGGTGGCCTTCGTGCCGCCGATGAAATCGGGGCCGTTGACGTAAAGGGTGATCAGGCCGTTGGTGGGGTCCACCGAGCCGACGAGGCTGACCCAGTCCCCCGGGGCGACGTAATCGCCGGTGCACGCTCCTGTACGGCCGCTGGTCGCCGAATCGCTGGTCGCGACCGTGAAGCACCACGCCGGATCGGGTGTGCCGTCGCCGGTGACGTCGCGGTCGGTGCGGTAGCCGAGGGTGAACATGCTCGTCGCCACCCCGTTCTGCGCCACCGCGGTGTATGGCGCGGCCAGCGCCGTGTCGTCGGGGATCCTGACCCACGCGGCGACGGTGAAGCCGCTGACCGCGGAGGTGTTGAGCACCGGTGAGGCGGTGGTGAACACGCCGGTCCCGTCCAGGGTCGCCGCTGCCGCGTCAATCCGCCCCGGGCGGGTGTGCGGGTCGGTGGTCCCGCTGTAGACGGCGGGGAAGCCCGCCGGAACCGAGGCGGCGTCCTTGCCCTGGTCGTCGTCGAAGGTCCAGGCCCAGGAGTTACTGCTCGGGGTGACCAGGAACTCGTAGACCCGGGGGTCGGAGGTGGCGCCGGCGGCGTTGCGGGACTGCACCTGCAGCACGTTGAGCCCGTCACGCACCGGGGTGATCGACTCGACGGTGCTCGTGCCGGTCACCTCCCGCAGCGACAGGTCGTCCCAGAACACGGTCTTTCCCGAGCCCGGGGTCATGCCGTTGTAGAGGCGCACGAACGCCTCCGTCGCGGTGGTCGGGACGGTGACCACGATCGACAGTTTCTGCCACGTGTCGGTCGCGGTCGGGCGGTTCGAGGCGATGGTGGTGTAGCTGCCGGCGTTCATGTAGATCGGGACGATCGCCAACCCTCGCCAGTCGGTGACGGTCAGGCCCGTCGCCGCCGGCACGTAGATCCACCCGGTGACCAGATAGCGTTTGCCGGGTTGCATGCCCAGCCGCAGACCGCCGTTGTCCCCGCCGACCGTGGCGTAGGTGAACGGCGCTCCCGCCGTGCCGCCGGTGCCCGTCGGGGTGATCTGCAGCGAGTCGGAGCTGTTGTGACCACGCGCCGTGGAACGGGCGATTGTGGCGTAGCCGCCGGCGGTGAAGCCGGTCAGGTTCGACGACACCTGTTGCTGGTTCGCGGTCAACTTCTCCGCCTGCGGGGCGCCGGCCGCCACCGTCACCGCATTGCCCTGGTTGACCGAGTAGATGTACTCGCTGACGTCGCTGGCCGACCCCGACCCGAAGGTGAACGAACCGGCCTGACCGGGGCCGCCGCTCCACGTGCCGGTGTCCTTCGGTGGATAGGCGGTCGCCGACACCGACGGCAGCGACGGATCCTGCGTGTTGACGGTGAACTGGAACCAACCCGTGGTATCGCTGCACGTGGTCGCGTCGCAGGCGCGCACCCGCCAGAAGTAGACCCCGTCCGGCAGCGTCTTGCCCGACAAGGGCACAACCTTCCAGGGCCTGGCCGTGCCTGACGCGACCCCGGTGACCGCCGTGCCGGACTTCGCCATCAACGTGCCCTTGGTGCTGTTGAACACCGCGTACTCCGCCCGCAGGGTGCCCCCGTCCGGGTCCGACACGGTGGCCGTGAGCTGTGGTGTCCCCGAGCGCACCACCGCCGGCGAACTACACGCCGAGTAGCAGGAATCGATCTTCAAACCGGTGGGCACGTTCGGCGTCCGGTTGTACACCAACGTCACGTACGGGGTGTGCGCCGACGCCTCCGACGAGTTGAACTTCTTCCAGCCGGCGCTGCTGGACTCGCTCGACGCCCGCAGCCCGATCAGCGCCCACTGCTGCTCCACCGAGTCGAAGGCGGCTTGGAAGGACTTCTTCACCGACACCGACACCCAGCCGTCAGCGCATCCCCCGTAGCCCTTGGTACCGGTGGAAGTGCCATCACGTTCCAGCCACGATGGCTGGGTCCCCCAACGAGCTGACGAGTCAGCCCAACTCACCAGCCACGACTCCCAACCCGCCGGATTGCAGGAGTAGGAGTGGTAGTTCCACAGGAACAGCTCCGCGCTGATCACCTGTGCGCCGTCGAGGCCGCCCAGCCGCTGGAAGTTCATCAACGTCCGCGCCTTACAGCCCGACGGGCAGCCCTCATTCGCGTCGACGACGTACCCTAACTTCAGGGTCGTGTCGCCGGACTTGTCGGTATTCGCGATCGTGTCCTGCACATACCCGTCGAACGCCGGCCCCAGATTCACCGACGGATCGATCGTCACCGGGTACGTCACCTTCGGATCCTGATAGAAGACCGGGTCCGGAGTCATCACCAGATCGACGCCGCCACCGGTCGCCACCGCCGCGACCTTGACGTCCGCCCGGTGCTGCGGCTCGCCAGAGGACAACGTCCTCGCGTCCCACATCTCACCCTGCGACACCGTCACCGGCGCGTCACCGGCAGCCGTCACCGCCGAGCGCGCCGCCGCCGCACCAGCACCCACCGACCACGGCAGACTGATCGACGAGACAGACGCAGCCGCCGCCGGCGTCCTCACCCGGAACGAGTACGCGAAACCAGACCGGCGCGCCTCGACCATCAGATCGACGCCCGGCTTCACCTCGGCATAGGTGGCCGTCGTGCCGTCAAGGGTCGGCTCCGGCAACACACCACGCCACCCCAACGCCACCCGAGAGGCACCACTACCGGCCGCCGCCAGCGCATCCGCCTCCGCGGACCGCGCACCCGACAACCACAACCCACGCGCGTCCAACTTCGGAGCGACGCTGCCGTCCGAGCGCTTCTGCAACGCCAGGTCGAGATCTGCCCACTGCCCCGCGGCGTTCCTGGCTCGTACCGGGGCCGCAGACAACTCCGCGCGCACGGTTCCGTCCGGCTGCGCCCACGACCGCGACACCTCCGTCGTCGCGTCCGACACCAGCACCGGCTTACGGCTGCGATACGCCAACCGCATCGCCGACGCCTCATCCGCCGCCTGCAGCACACCGCTCTGCGCAGAGTCCTCCGAGGCGGAGCCGGCCTCCGCCGTCGCCGCCGACTGGTCGAAGATCACCGGCCCCGCAGATGTCGCCGCCAGAACAGCCGCCATCACCAGAGACACACGTCTCCCAGCGAAGACACGCGCACGCGTACTGAACCGCCACCGCAACACATCGCCCCCCGTGATCATGCCGACCGGCGACGCAGACGCTAGAGATCAGCACCAGTCTCTGTAAAGAGCGGTTACAACTTGCCACCACGAAACGCCTATAAATACTCAGAACCACACCCCCTCCGGGGGATGTCGTGACATGACGTAACGAGGCAAGCGCCGACTGAAGCGCGATCGGCTCATCCCTCGACGCCGGCAGGATTCTGACAACCACCGGCATCGCGCCCACTGCCCACGATGAACCGGCACTCGGCGCCCTCCGGCTGCGATAGCCGTTCGAACCACTGTTCCGCTTATTCACGGCGGCGCAGCCACGGCACGGGCCCAGTCGCGTCGATGCCTGGCCGAACACCAACCGGACGCGGCCTCGCCCGACCACTTCAGCCCCGCCGAAGAGGTCACCATTGAAGAAGGCCTGACCATAGGCTTACCGGTGGGATTCGAGTCTCAACCGGCGGGATCAGCACCGACGCGGCCACAACGACGCCGGTGCCTCACATCGATCCAACGCGACCGTCCTGTCAATCCCCTGGAATCGTGGAGGGCTCCGTTATGCGGCCTGGGCCTCCAGGGCGCGGGTTTCTGGTCGTTCGTAGTCGATGGGTGAGCGCCAGTTGCAGACGGAGTGGCGGCGGCGCTGGTTGTAGAAGTCGGTGATCCAGGTGGCGATCTTCAGGCGGGCCTCGGTACGGGTGCGGAAGTGACGGCGGTGCACGTACTCGACCTTGATGGTGGAGAAGGTGGCCTCGGCGACGGCGTTGTCGAAGCATGACCCGACCCGGCCCATCGACTGGCGTACGTTCCACCGGGCGCAGGCCCGGGCGAAGTCGGCCGAGGTGTACTCGCTGCCCCTGTCGCTGTGGAAGATCACTCCTTCGACGTTGCCGCCGCGGGTGACGGCGGCCATGTTCAGCGCGGCGACGACCAGCCCGGCGTCGTGGTGGGCGCCCATGGCGTAGCCGAGGATCCGACGGGAGTACAGGTCGATGACGGTGGCCAGGTAGAGCTTGCCCTCGTCGGTGCGGATCTCGGTCATGTCGCCGCACCAGGCGACATCCGGCGCCGGTGCGGTGAACACCCGCTTGACCAGGTCCGGTGCGGCCGGACGCTTACCTTGGCGGGTCAGGCCGCGTCGGCGGCGCTTGACCCGCGCGGCCAAGCCCAGCTCGGCCATGAGCTGCGCGATCGTGTTGTCGGAGACCTGCCAGCCGGACTCGCGCAGCTCGATGCCGATGCGAGGGCTGCCGTAGGTGCCGCCCGAGTCGTCGAACACCTTCTGGACCGCGGCCGTCAGCCGGACACGCCGGTCATCGCGGCGCGTTGGCGGCCGGTCACGCCACTTGTAGAACCATGACTCGGACACCCCCAACGCCCGACAGGCCACCGCGTGCGGCACGGAATGCTCGGTCCTCTGGGAAGCGATGAACCCGGCCACGCTCACCGGCCCGTCGCTTCCTTGACCCACAGGACCACGGATCGCTTGAGAACATCACGCTCCATCGCCAGCTCGGCGTTCTCCCGCCGCAACCGGGCCAGCTCCGCCCGCTCGTCCTCGGCCAACTTCCCGGCAGCGGCCTCACCGCGAGTCTCGCGGTCCCTCTTCACCCAGTTGGCCAGGGTCCCGCTGTTAATCCCCAGGTCACGGGCGACCTGCGCGATCGACCTCCCGGTCTCGCGCACGATGTGCACCGCGCCCGCCCGGAACTCCGGATCGAACTGGCGTCTCGCCTCAGCCATGAACCTCTATCCCTCAAGCTCTGGCCTCCACGCTACGAGGGGAAGGGCATCCCGATCGCGGCCGGCGAACTCGGCACGACAGCCGACGCGCCAGCGAAGCGGGGAGCATCAACGCCTGACCACTTCGGTCTTCTCTGGGAGGTCACGCCAGGCGCTTGCCCACATCGCCGCAGGTGAAGCCATCCGCTCTTCCCGGCATGGGTGAGCACTTCGGGTGCGGTGACCACTTCGCCAACCTGCACCCAATCTGCACCCACCTGTAAGGTGCGAGCCGCAACAAGCCCTTTACCGACCTAACCTGCGGATACTCCCCCACCAGGCGATATTGAGTGCCGTTGACTGCTGTTCGCTGCCGTTGAGTGCAGTTGTGTGAAGCAGGATGCCGCAGCGGCTCTGACCTGCGCAAATACGAAGCCGCAGGCAGGGGTGGGTGTAGTTGCGCGCCGTTGGGTGCCGTTCAACGCAGTTGAGGGCCGTTCAGTGCACCCCGTTGCTCCCAACATGCTCCCCGATCCAGGGCTTGCCGTAGGGTTGCTGCCGTCGAGCCGGTATGGCCGATCCTGCAGGTTGTCGGCAACCTGTCGTGGCTGCTGGCCAGAGCACCCTCGGGCTATGGCCGACGCCCGGTCAGCGACCGACAAGCTCCGGTGCTCCCGGTGCGCTCCCACGACCCGGCTGCCACAGCAATACGTGCCCCTGCCGCCACTTACGCACTACGGGGCCAGTGGTCGCCACCATCGGCGTTTCCTCCATGAGCTCAAGGATCGCTCTCAGCCTTTGTTCGTATTGGGCTACGGTCAGCCGATGTCCGCCGCCCACGCCGGGGATCAATGCCTTGTACCGATGGGGGAATGCCCCAGCACCCGCAACTCGATGTTGAAACGCGAATGCCCCTGCTGCTAGTCACCCAAGTCGCCGAGCATGGCGCCGCTCCCGCTGCCTCGCCGCCAACCGTAAGGTCGAATCGACGGCGAGGGCTCGTCACCCGCCCTACCTTCGCGGCGACGCAAACTGCCGCCACCGTAGCGGCGTGAGCCGATGCTGAGACGCGCCACATCTCTTACGGCCGCCTCGAACTGCAGGATGGAAGCCCGGTAGTTGTCCCATGCCTCGGCCCAGCCGTCGTCTTCGTCGAAGTGGTCGTACAGATCGTGATAGGCGTAAGCAAGCCGACGACCTGCGTCGTGCAGCTCTGGCGGTGCCGGCGTCATGAAGAACTTAGTGGTTGCTTCGTGGCGCTCGGCACGGAGGGCCGAGCCAGGCCGAGGCAGTTGGCGGAGCCTGGCGTCGATTATTTCGCCAGATGTCCTGTTGATGACCATGGCGAAGTCGGCGCTCGCAGCGAGGAGCCTGTCTACCGCGCGGTCTCGTCGCTCTGATCGGCGACGGAGAATCTCCCCGATCAGGACCAGCAAGCCACCCACGACCGCGCCAAACAGAGCCGTCAACGCCTCCACAAACACGATGATGACCCGCCGGAGCAAGGGGCGAGGGGCCAACTTGGACCAACGGCACGTAATACCACGGGCGGACGGTCAGAAGTTGAAGCGGAACCTAGTACTCCAACGTCACTTCGCCTGTCTGCGCTGGTAGTGGGCTCGTCGGGCTCGGGCTTGGGATGTTCGTCGCCAGATCGACCAGTGCAGGGTGTGCGCGGGTGGGAGCGTCACGGCGCGGACGAAGGCGTTGAGGAGTCGGCGGATCTCGGCGACGGTCAGCGCGATGATCTTCGGGTCGGTGTCGGGCTGCTGGGCTGCGAGGATGGTCAGGACGGCCAGGGCGAGCATGGCCAGGGTGATGAATCGGTGCCAGCCGGTCCAGCCGCGGACCTGGTAATGGTCCAGACCGACCTGACCTTTGCCGGTCTGGAACAACTCCTCGATGCTCCAACGAGAGCCGGCGACGGTCACGAGGGTGTGCAGCGGAACCGGTCGGGGTGACCAGCACAGGTAGAAGGCCCGCTCGCCGGTGCTCCGGTTACGGCGGATAAGCAGCCATCGGTGCTCGCCAGGTTGGGTGGCGGTGGTGATCCAGGCCCACAGGTAGTCGCGGGGACCTTTCGCGCCCGGCCCGCAGCTGTGGGGCTGCCACTCACGCCTGGGGATCCGGTCGGCGAGGTCGTCGACGCGGATCAAGGTGCGACCGTCGTTGACCACCACGCGTCGGTCGCAGCCGACGGCCAGGACGTAGCCGATCTGACGGTGTTCGAGGTCAGCACGCAGGCCGGGGTCGGCGCCGTAGACCTCGTCGCCGGTCACCCACCCGAACGGGACTCCGGCATCCAGTGCGGCGGCGATCATCTGCCGGGCGAGGGCAGGCTTCGTGGCGAACTCGATCTGGTCGGGGACGCCGGCAGCGGCGAGGCGGTCGGGCTGCTGACACCAGGTCGTCTCGGGTAGGTAGAGCCGACGGTCGATCATCGCCCGCCCCTCGGGCGACACGTAGGCCAGGAACACCCCGACCTGGCTGTTCTCGACACGTCCGGCGGTGCCGGTGTACTGCCGCTGGACCCCGACCGAGCACAGACCCTTCTTCAGGAAGCCGGTCTCGTCGCAGGCCAGCACCGCGTCGGGATGCCCGAGCTGCTCGATCAGCCAAGCCCGAGCGTCATCGCGGACGTCATCGGCGTCCCACAACGCGGTGCGCAGCAGCCGCTGCATCGCCTGCGGGTCGACGTGACCCGCCCGTTCGGCAAGCGACCAGCAGGTTTTGCGTTCCACGCCCGACAGCAGTCCTTCCACGAACTGCCCGGCGGTCCGGCGTGGCTCCGCCCGCACGAACCGGTCAGCGACACGCGTCACCGCCTCGTCGAGGATGACCCGCCATCCGACGGGGTCTACGCTGTGGCACGCGGCCACCGCACGATTTTCGGTTGTCCTCACAAACCATCGATGATCAACGCGGTGGCCGTCTTCATGCCTGCGCCACGCCCAACGCCGAAGCCAAGTGACGTTGGAGTACTAGAGTCTCAAACACGGGTGCGTATGGCCCACTGATACTTGCCATCACTTCCGAGGCCGCGATTGCGGAGGTTGGGATGGATCGGGGAGACAGACGCACCCGCGGAACGGCTCGGGCAGTTGTTGCCGTCACCGCGACCGCGCTGCTCGGGCTGGCTGGCAATGTGGTCACCAACCGCGTCGACCTGCCCGGGGAGCGGTGGCTGCTCGTGGTGCTGGGCGCCTTCCTGTTGCTGCTTGTGGTGGTTGCGGCGGTGGAGGTGCGTTCTCGCAGCGACGGGTCGGCCGTGGCTCCAACGGCGACCGCTGAAGATTCCGCAGGGCACCGGACCTCCGATGGTTGTACTTGTGAGGCGCCGCTCCAAGAGCTCCAGGTGCGTACAGTGCCTCACCAGCCGGGCCCGTGGCCGCTGCGGGCGCTGGCCGAGTTGGAAAGCAGGCGGTACTCGATATCAGACAACCGCGTAAGGAAGGTGTTCGGCGCATCTGGCTGGGAAGGAACGCTGCGGAGGCTGTACCCCGAAATCCCGTTGGTGTCGCTGGGCGGCTGCACGTTCCCGATCTGGGCTGAGGTCGCGGCACCCGAGCTCAGAGGCGACCTCGACTCAGCGATTGGGAACATCACCGATCACGTCCGGCCCGACAGGCGTCGGTACGACGCGGAAGGTCGGGGTTTCGACCACCGTGGCAGGGCGGAGTTCCGACGCACCTACTGGCGGCGCGACGAAGTTCGGCGGTTCAACGCGGAGACGTTCGCGCTCGACAACATCGAGCGCCACGGGCCCGGCAGGTTCCGCATTCATGCCCGCTACGGCACCTACTTTCAGTCGGTGGGGACCTCGGAAATGCTTGAACGCGAGTTCATCGACGTCGTGAGTCGCCGGCCGAATGCCGTGTGGTCGCTGAGCGACTTCCCGCGACGTGCCTGGCTGCGAGAACGGGCTGACGGAAATGAACTCTTCAACGGCACCCACCGGGCGGCCGCCTTGTCGGTGGCAGCAGTAATGATCGTGAAGGAGAAGCAGGGGTACAGCGCGCTGTTGAGCCGGAGATCCGGGGACGTCAAGACGCATCCGGGCTTCCAGCATGTCTTTCCCTCCGGAATCCTCGCGCCGACCAGCTCCCGGTACGGCAGTGAGCGCGCGGAGTACTCGGTGAAACGAGCCTTCCTTCGCGAGTTCGCCGAGGAGCTCTTCGGGTACGACGACCTGGCCTACGACAGCCGGGACCTCCGCGATCCACTCGGTGGCATCTGGCCGATCCAGCACCTGCTTAACGCCACCCAGCCCGCACCGATGGGGGAGCCACCGGCGGTCGAGATCAGATATACCGGCATCTCGGTGCCGCTACTTACCCTCCGCCCCGAGGTGTACGTGCTCGTGCTGGTCCGTCAGCCAGGCTGGTTCGATGAGCTGGTAAGCGGAGCGGAGCTCAGGTGCCGACGGCACGGATTCAACCTGAACTGGGAGTTTGAGGACGACCGAGACGACATCGACGGCAAGAGACTGGACTCGATCCGCGTTGAACTCGACGATCAGTTCGAGCTCATCGGCAGGCAGCGGCTCAGTCCGCTCAACACCGTTCCTCACGCCGCCGCAGCGCTATGGCTGGGTGCACAGGTCGCTCGCGAGCTGGTGTAGCGGGCACTTTCGGGCCGGTAGGCGCTGGCTCTGCGCCCCCGACCGTCACCTCCGGGGAACGATGAGCTCCTCGGCGTCTTCGGCGCGCCCGAATCGGTCAGGGTTCGCTGGCCCTTGGCCTGGCTGGTGCCAGCTGGCGTAGGTGATAATGCCGACGACTTTTGATGCCGTCATGGTGGCGCTGGCCTAGAACGACCGCCGGTTCCTCCTATGGCGGAGCAGGATCAGGGCGGCGGTGGCCCCGACTGCGGCGGCCACCGCGACGGACACCAATCGATCGTGGGGTCGAGGAGGAGGCGCGGCCGTTGGTGGCGTGATGAGCTGATGCGGCGAATGGGCAGGATTCGCCCGGGCGCACCCGCCGCCGTGGCAGCGGCGCTCACCCTGCTGGTACGCCCCTCGGCCGGGCACGGCCAGCCGCATCCTCTCCGCCGACGGATCCTTCCCTACGCCCTGACCTTTCAGCCCAGGAGGATCGTATCGGCGCAGCCTCGGGACTTCACGGGAGGTCAGATGGCGAGAGACACTGTGTACCGAGCCGCGGCCAGACAGACGAGCTGGGAATGAGATGCGCGATCCGTATCCGATTGTAAGGTCCGACGCCTTGGACGCTCCTGCGAGTCGGGGTCTGCTCGGCTTGGGCCGGAAGCGCCGTGAAGCGGTTGCCCTGCCTCACGTGGGGGCGCACGAGGTGCTGGTCTTCCGGGTGGACGACCGGTACGTCGTCGATCGCGCTGAGCTGTCCCTCGACGGCGATCAGGTCGTGCGCGCCGATCAGGTCATCCTCGTCAACGTTGCCGAGGACGTTCCCGTGACCGCGGAACTGACGGTGCCGTCCGCGGAGGCCGCCGACTTCACCGTGCGTGTGACGTTCGCCTGTACGGTCACTGATCCGGCGCGGGTGGTGCGAGAGAACTTGAACGCTGAGTCGGTGCTCCTCGCCTACCTGCGGCGAGACACCGAGCTGAGCCACCTGGCGCTGAACTACCGCATGAGCGATCTCTACGCACTGCGTCGTGACGTTACGGCGCGGATCAGGGCGTACTCGACGGTCAAGCCGCCGGCCGCACACGGTTTGCGGATGAGCTTGGTCGGGGTGGAGGTGCTGACCCCGGAGGAGGTGGCCGCGTTCGAGCAGCTGCGCCGCCAGGCGGCGCAGGAACGCGACGTGGCCGCCGTGCGCCAGCAGCGGCAGGAGCAGCGGTTGCAGGCCGAGACGCTGGAGTTCCGGCGGCGTCAGCTCGAACTCGCCTTGGAGACGATCGGCGCTGATCCGATCAAGGCCCTGATCATGGCGCAGACGCGCGGCGAGCTCGACGCCAAGGAACTCGCCGACGGGTTGGCGCGGCTGGAACGGGAGCGTGAGGAGCGTGAGGACAAGCTAGACCACCGGCGCGAGGCGCGCGAGGACCACAAGCGGCAGCTCGAGATGAAGCTGGAGGTCCTACGGGAACTCGCTAAAAACGGCCACCTCGACATGGTGAACGTCAAGGTGGACCAGCTCTTCGCTGACCTTTCCGGCTCGGGTCATGAGCTGAGTGCGCCCCAGCGCGAGGCCGTCAACCGAGAGGGCGTCGCCCCGATGGAGCAGCCAGAAGAAGGCGAGAGGCCATCTGCGGCATCGGGGAGTGCCAGCTCGTGGAGCACCGGTGGTGATGAACGACCGCCCATCACGGACTCTCCGGGACAGGCACCACGTTTCCTGGTTGCGGAAGCACCGAGCCAGGTACCGCTGGGTGCCGAGCTCAGCCTTGTCGTCCGTATCACGAGCGCGAAGCCCGGCGCTCTGCCAGCCGCGGCTGCCCGGTTGAGCGATCTGATCGTGGCTGAAGACGGAACACCGGTCACCGTAACCGTGCACGCGCCACCAGCGCTGCACCTCGGTGGTCCGCGGCAGCACACCTTCCTGGTGCTGCCGCGCGACGACCCCGCGCCGGTCCGATTCGGGCTCGCAGCCTGTCGCATCGGCCTGCATCGCATCGAGGTCATGGCATGGGCCGGTGGAACTTTCCTTGCCTCAGTCTCGGTAGAGCTGTCCGTCGCGGCCAACGGATCCTACGGTCTAACAACACCGAAGGTCGCACCGCTCTACTCCATGCGTTCGCAGCCAGGAGAGGCCACCATGGAGGTTCGGTACACCGGTGGTCACTACGAGTTTCAACTTCGCTCCGATCTGGCGCTCTTCCCGCCCGTCACAATCTCGGTGGCGCAGGAGCCGAGGTCTGCGGTCGAGCAGGCGCTGGGAACCCTGCGGCAACTCGCAGACGGGAGCCGGCAGCACGATCAGGCGACCACCCGGCGTCTGCTGCGGGCCAGCGGGACTCGGCTATGGAACGAGATGGTTCCTGAGTTGATACGCGACCAATTCTGGCAGATCCGCTCACATATGACGGCGTTCACGATCGCGACCGACTACGACGCCCTGCCCTGGGAAATCCTTTATCCACTCGACGCTGGCCAGGACGAAGGATTCCTCGTCGAACGCATCCCGGTGGTACGTCGGACTTACGGTCAGTTCCGCGCCTTCACGGTGAATGTACGGGAGCCGCATTTCGTCGTGCCGTCCGGCGGGCCCAAGGATGTGGCAGCCGAGATCGCCGCGATCCGCAGCATCGTCGGCGGCGGCCAGCCCATCACCACCATGAGCGCGTTCCTCGAACTCGTCGAATCTGGTGCTATGGGAGCCGCCCACTTTGCTTGCCACAGCACCTTCGGGTTCGACGGTTCGAGGATCATGCTGGACGACGGCGCGCTGGAGCCGTGGATGCTGAGCGCCGCCGAAGCTCAGCGGGCCTTGGCATCGTCCCAGCCTGCCGTATTCATCAACGCGTGCCGCAGTGCTGGCACCGCCCCCCGCTACACGAGCATGATGGGGTGGGCCCAGAAATACATGGCTGCCGGTGCCGGTGCGTTCGTCGGCACGCTGTGGGCCGTGCGGTCCAGTAGTTCCGCCCAGTTCGCCGCCGCCTTCTACCAGGCACTGATGGACGGCGCCATGCTTGGCGAGGCTGCCCACGCGGCGCGGACCGCGGAGCACGAAGATCTGCTCGACCCGACGTGGCTGGCGTACACGGTGTACGGAGACCCCTTCGCTGTCGCCGCCTGAGCCCTCGACCCGTAGTGCCGCCGAGCGGAGACAGGAACCCAGAGGTGAACGTCGCAGACTACACCGCGCCCATTAACGAACTCGTCACCGCCGTGAAGAACGCTGTCAGCCAAGCGGACGTGTCAGCGGCCAACTCAGCCAAAGACATGCAGATAGGGTCTGTTCAACTAGTCCTCAATGCGGTTGCGACGACCAAAGCCGGCGGTAGCCTCGACTTCCGTATTCCGGTCATCGGCTGGAAGGTGACGGTCGGGGCGAGCCGTACCTGGCAGAGGACACACACAATCGACATCACCCTCGTACCCGAAGGTGCGCAGCCCCGCTACGAGATCCGGGACCACCTTGTCGAGGGCACCCTCGTCGAAGCGATCAACACTATCCGGGCAGCTATCGCCGCGGCTGGCGGAGGCGATGATCCCCTCGTGTTGAAGACGGGAAGCGTTGAACTGGTCTTCGCTGTCACCGACACCGGTTCCATCTCGGTAGGCGTGGACGGCGAACTCAGCGATGAGATCACGCACACGCTCAAGCTGGAACTGTTACCAGCGAAGACACCGTAACGAGCCGTCGGTCGGCGCCGGCGCTACAGTCCGTCCGTGGTCAGGCCCTCCTTCTACGCGCGGCCCGAGACCGAGGGCTGCGTTTTGAGCGTCGCCCCAGCGGTGGCGAGTTGGGACGCGGCTGGCTCGCGCGGTCAGGCGCGGTCCTCAGTATTCATCGACGGCGGCTGCACCACCGTCGCTCAGCAGGCTGTGAGCAATGCCGGCCCTCTCGCGTTGCGGCTGGACGTCGGGCTGGCGGATACGGCGCCGCTATACGCCTCCCACGACCTGGACAACTACCTGTTTCCGCTGGCGCCGCAGCTGGTGAGGCGGACGGGGCGGGACTTCGTCTCGGTATGGGCGACCAAGCGTCACGCAGCGGCATCCTCCGTGGCGGTCTGCCCGGCCGTACCGGTCGATGATCCTGGCGGGACCTACGTGTTCGACGTGACGACGACGGCACGAGGGTGTACAAGGAGCAGATTCGTGATCAGATCATGACTGCCAGCACGCTGCCGGGCGATGGCGTCGCGCTGCAGCTCGCGTTCGTTGTCGGACCCCGCCGGGCCTGGCCGAATCTGTGGAAGCCGACGATCGACGCCTTGGGAGCGATCCTCGGCCATGACGGCGGCGTGCGGGAGTGGAACGCCCGCGATGGGCGCATCACCGATCTCGGGCTGCACTGCGTCGTTGACCCCACCGTCGGCAGCCTGGTCCGGATCGCGATCCGGGCGTCCCCGGCCCAACACGTCGGCGACGCCGCGGTTGCGCAGTTCGGTGAGGTAGCCGACCCACTGCTTGGCACCCTCCCCGCCGATCCCGGCCCACATACCGAGCACGTCGCGTTCTCCGTCGAGGCTGATACCGACCACGACGTAGACGGGCCGGTTCGCGACCTGCCCCTCGCGGATCTTCATCACCAAGGCGTCGATGAACACCACCGGATACACCCTGTCGAGCGGCCGCTGCCGCCAGGCTTCCATCTCCTCCAGCACGCTGTCGGTGACCCGGCTGATCAATTCCCGGGACACGTCCGCGTCATACACGTCCGCCAGATGCGCGGAGATCTCCCCGGTGGTCAGGCCCTTGGCATACAGCGACAGGATCGCCTCGTTGAACCCGTCCAACCCGCGGACGTGCTTCGGCACGATCCGCGGCGTGAACGACCCGGCCCGGTCCCGAGGAACCTGGATCCGCACCGGCCCGACCTCGGTTTGCACCGTCTTCGCTCCGTGCCCGTTGCGAATGTTGCTCCGCCGACCCGATTCCTCGTCGACACCAGCGTCGTCAAGATGGGCATCCAGTTCGGCGTCGAGCGCTGATTCCAGGACCGTGCGGGTGATCCCCGCGGGGAGCCCACCCGGGCCGACCAACGAGACTCCGTCGGCCTTGGCCCGCTCGACCAGCTGCTGCGCGAACTCCACCTCAGCCGCCGTCGGTTCAGGAAGCTGAACCGCCTTCTTCTTGTCTGCCATGACGTGGTCCTTCCCGGACAGGAGCAACGTCCTGGCCAACGGACCACACCCAGGTCAAACACGGAAATCTACGCAGTCCTACTCGTCGCGCAGGCGTCAAGGTCCGCTTGACGTGACAAGCCAGGGCGACAGTCCGCTCCCAGACGAGCTTATCGACAGCAGACAGTGCCTACTTGCGCTCGACGCGTATCGTGAGCGGATGGAATGGTCGACTATCCTGGGCACAATCGTAGGTGCGATTGTCGGGCTTATTTCAGTTTTCTTGGCCGATCACCTTCGTTGGCGACGTGAAAACAAAAGTCAGTTGCTGCAAGCGCGTCAACAGGTTTACGTCGATTTTCTCGCCGCTCTAAGTAAAGCCCACTCCGAAATGCGGTCGGTCGCGTTTCGTGGCGAGGTTTCTGATACTGAAATGCGTAACGCACTACTTGAGGCCATTGATGCATCAGGAATTTGGCGGCTGCGTCAAAGTGTTTCTCTGATTGGCTCGAGGCAACTCATGCATGAAGTAGTTGTAGCTGCTCGGAAGTTGGAAGGTGTGTGCGAAGCCTTGAGTTTGGATGCCGATGTTTCGGGCGATCGGTACATCAAGGCGCGAAACAACCTGTGGGCCGCCAATGCGGCTCTTCGTGAGTCGATGCGTAAGGATCTCGGAATTGCGGGAGATCCCGACCCCGACATGCATGCTTACCGTCATCTCGGAAACTGATATCAGCTTTACGACGACTTGCGTCCGGGAGGCTCGCAGAGTGCTTCCTTGCCTCGTGCCCGAGCCGTGCCCGATGCAAGGGTTAATACCGGCCATCACGAACCCGTGGCATGGCTGGAAGTAGCGCCCAGTAGCGACACTCCGTCATGGAACTACCGTCTGCGCAGATCAAGACGCTTCGCAAGCTGAGGGTGGCCGCCCGATCCTGGATGGTGCGCCCGCGAGTTCGTTGCCTCGGGGCGATGTCATGGAGGCTATTCGAGCGGCACGACGCGGAAATCGGTGACGAAGCTGGCGATGCGCCCGTCCGCGGTGTGACCTACATACGTTGCGTACACGCCGTCGCCCCATCCAGAGCCGACGACGTACACGTTGGCTCCGGTCCGCTCCTCCGCTACCGCGGAAACGACGGCGTCGATCGGGTCGTCCGGAACCTGCGCCGGAATGAAGACCTCGTCGATCCTCTCGAAGTCCCACTCGCGCAGTGCCTCGAGGGCGACCTGGTCGGCGAGCGTCCCGATACCCGAGTCGGCCGCGTACCCGAAGAAGTCCTCGTCGCCGAGTGAGGCGACGTCCTGGCCTGGGAGCAGGGCCATGCTCCACGCCGCGACCGGTTCGTCCACCACCGTCACTGCAAGGCGGTGATCCGTCGCTGCCCCTCGCCGCCGTCGGCATGCACCAGCGCCACCCAAGCCCGCAGCGGATACCTGCCGGGCGCCACCGAGCCAACGAAAGGAGTGGCCTGCGCCACCAGCGGATCACACCCCACGACCTTGCCGGACGGCAGCATCACCGGCCCAAGCTCGTACGGCTCGACACGATAGGTGACCCCATCGCTCTCGACGCGATACCCGGCGGTCAACACCGCATTGAGATCCGGCACGTAGGGCATGACGCGCAGCGTATCCAGGACACCGCCTCCGACCGAAAGCCGCGTCAGGCCACCGGCCGAGTTCCCACACCCCCGGGTGCGGCAAAGGAGTGCACGGGCCTCTGCTGGTCGACGGCGGGCTGTGTGCCGTCCGACATGCGATCATCGCCGCATGTACGAGCGGGCGGACGAGTTGCGACGATTGCTCAACGAGTGGGATTTCATCGGTGTCTTCGATCCGGAGACCAACGTCGACGAGTACGACTGCATGCTTTCGCCGCTGTTGACGAGGCTGGCCGGTGGTGCGGACAGCAACGAGATTCGGGAGTACCTCGACGAGGAGATCCGCGGTCACTTCGGCATGTCGCCCGAGGGCGCCGGCACCGGGCCCATGGCCGAGCGTCTGGTTGCCTGGCCGGAGGTGGGAGACGGCGAGCACTGACCGATCTGGCGGGCCGCCGCGTCGGAGCGGGTGCTGCGTGACCTCGTCCGGGCTGGCTTCGCGTCTGCCCGGGCTGCCTCGGTCAGTTGCCGAACGATCTCGGCGAACCCGACGACGGCCACGATTGAAGCCGGCCACCGCGCCATGCCGCCTCGGAGCCATTGATATTGGCCAGGCCCTCGGACGGCGGCAGATCAGTGCGGCTCCGTCTGGCGGCTGTGCCAGGCGGTCTCGTGAATCGTTCGGGCTGAGGTGGCCCGGTTCCTTCGGCGTATGTCACGCTCGGGCGGTGACGATCACCAGGCCGATGGTTGCCGGAGCGGTCGTTGCCCTCGCTGGGCACGGCCTTGCTGTTGGGTTCACGATCGCCCTGGCCACCGCCGCTGGTGGCGCCCCGAATGCAGACTTGGACGCCGGTGGCAGGTTCGCGGCGCTCTTCTTCGGCGTACTCACGTACGGCATCGCCCAGCTGGTGTTGCTGGGCAGCTGCTTCGCGCTGTCCGGACGGCTCGGCCGTGGGTCATCGTCTGGCCTCGTAGCTGGCTGGATATTGGGACTGGCCACGAGCCTGTACTACCTGTGCGGCGGGTTCGGCGCCTAACGAATGCCCGGCCACCTGCACGCCATGACGCATACGGCAGGCGCGACCGAACGCTGCGCCCGGTCAGCGGCAGAAGAGCAAAGGGATCCCTCGGCACAATCAGATCCCGAGGCGTTCGATCAGCATCTCGATGTTGGGCGCAACCTCGATCCAGTCCGCCGCTGTGCTGAGGTAGATCACCGACGGTGCGACCGACGAAGGTCTGTAGTCCAACGCAAACGGCCGGTCAGGTCCGAGGTCACCGATCAGGAGAGACCGGTCGGGATCCACGTCGCCGGGCGGGCTCTGCCGGTCCGGTTGACCGAGGTAGAACCCGCGATAGTCCTCAGGGATGTCATCGAGCCAGCGCCTGTTGGCCGTCATCCGACTCAAAGGAAGGAACTGCGGCGCTACGGCGTCATCACGAAGACTTCCCGATACGTCGACGACGAGCGGTCTGGAGCTACCCACCGACCCTGCTGCAGCACCCGGAGCAGCGCAGACGGGGCCGACAAGCTGTCGATGATCATGTAACTATCGTCGGTGCTCCGAGCGGCCCCCACAAGACTTCGACGCACACCACCAGCGGCAGAAGAGGAAGCCGAACGCAGCAGTGTGCACCGATGGCAGGTGGCAGCCGTTGACAGCCGCTTAAGTCGACAAGCTGACAATACTGCGCATGACATAGGGCACTATCGTCGATAGCCTCCACTCACGCCATAACGGGACGCTAGCTCTCGCCTTGGCGGTTAACCCAGTTTGAAAGCAGATGTAAAGTTGGCGAAAAATGCGCAAGAGCGGTTCAGGGGCCAGTTGATGCTCCAGATCTCAGCCGGCCGGTTCTTCCGCGCTGGCATACCCATAAACGAGCACCTCCACCGGCACGCCGTCTATAGCAACGGCTGGCTCATCGAGTCCGTCGCAGTAGAGTTGCCCGTCGGAACCATTATCGGCTCCACCGGGATCCATGACATCTCCACCATCATGATCGAAGCAGTCGATCGGCTCGAGGCACAACGGCCAGATGGCACGAATGAATTCATGGTGGCGACCGGAGGATACGAGCTCGTCGATGACATCGCGTACGTGATGACTTTCGTCCTCAACCTGAACTTTTGTCGCAACCACGATCAGGTTCGCAGGCTGGTGACTCGCGTTGGCGGCGTTGGCCGACGTGACGGTGCCGCTAGTTTGTTTCCAGGCCTGTTCGACCCGCGGCAGGTTATCCAGCCCTCGGATTTGAACGAAGTGAAGCGATTTATGGACGAGTTGATCGCCCTTGGTCGCGAAGATTTCGCCCGCGTTATGCGGGTCATACGCAATACGGTAGACGCGACCCGGCGCGCCATTGATGACTCTACGGGCGCATATACTGACCTCGTCGCCGCACTGGAGTCCCTCGGAGACGAACACCTTACGAACCCGGCCAGTTGGGACCGTTACGAGGGCAGAAAGCGAAAGATAATCGACGCTGCGCTAAAAGGTCAAGAAGAGTCATTTGCCGATAGGATGCGAGTTGCGGTCCTAGAAGCTGACCGCGTCGGCCTTAAACGCCGGTTCGTATCGTCGACCCTGGCGCGGGTTTCGTCGGCATACTACCGCGGCGAGGCGGTCGGCCAGGGGCACCCGCCACGGTCCGCAGACCTTGAGCGGCTACTCGGTGTCGCATATGACATTAGATCCAAGAGGAGCCATGTTCTTGAGGACCTGGGCGACGAAGCTTGGGTATTCACCGACGGAGCCGAAACCGTCTTCGAGCCCAATTTTAGCCGCATATTAACCCTCGCTGGCCTTTGGCGGTTGGTCCGGCATGTTGTGCGCCAGTTCGTCGCCGATGCGCCTAAGGTAGCGCCCGAGCCTTGGGACTACCGCAACGCGCTTCCTGGGATAATCCGTGCGCAACTCGCCCCACAGTATTGGGTCTGGCAGGCGGACGGTTTCGATAGCAAGACCGCAGAAAACTGGTTTAATGGTGTTGTCGAAGCACTTGTTGCCCACATCTCAGGCGATACCCGCGAAGGCATTGACCTGTCGCAGGTCATCGGCAAGATTGAGAATCTCGCTCCGAATTTACCCGACGGTGACTCAAAGACAGCCATGGTCGCCATTTACGCGCTTTGGCACGAATGGGTAGAACCTAAGGAGCGCAGTCCTAGCGCCGCAGCCTTCCTCGACTCCCATCAGGAATGCTTGGAGGCCCCCTCTCCGACTGCCTTCACGCTCGGTCTGCTGTCGAATCGCAGGCGTCCCGCTTGGAGCGCAGACGAGTGGGCTGAGCTCGCAATGACGCGACGAACTGCTCGAATCAAGGGCAAGGAAGCCCCTCTGCCCGCAGCCGTCGATGCCCTGCTTCAGCTCGAAGCCGCTGATCAGTTGGAGGCGGTGGGACGGCACGCCGAGGCTGTACGTTTCGCGTCTAACGCTGTCGAAGAATTTCCTGGGAATGAGGATCTCCTCGCCTGGGAGAGGCGACTGATCGCAGGCGACCATGATCCTGCCTTCAGCGTTCATAAATTTCTTTTCGGCAAAGAGCCGAAGGAGGCGCCCGCAAAGGAAGAATCGACCATCGAAAGCGTGGAAGCCTCGACCCCCGAAGAGTTACAGCAGGAATAAGCCCGTGTGGTGGCTTAGGTGCGGCTGCACTGCTTTCGGCACATCCGGACGCCGACGAACGGCGCCGACGGCACTTGGGTGACAAGCGCTTTGCAGCATGAGCGGCCAGCGTAGCGATACAGGATCGAACTAAAGACGATGCGGTCACAGGTATGACCAGCGATGATCGGTCGGTGGGAAAGGTGCGCGGGGCCGATGGTCTGCGCGGCCGTTTCGAGGGCGCGTTGCGCGACCTGCGGGGGCGGCGCCTAACGTCGGTCGACTACTGGGACGTGCACAACTTCGGCCCGAAACGCGCGCCATGGGACTATGGCGACTGGCACCACGCCGTCATGGGCGTGCAACTCGGCACCGACCTCGGCGCCGTGACCGTGACCTGGACCGACACATTGAGCCTTTTTCATCCTGCGTAGCGGGCGGCTTCGACGTGGTGCAGAACGAGGGTGGCCTGCACGATCGCGGTAGCGCGGCGCGGGCAGCAGCGAAGCTTGGCCAGGATCTTCCAGGTCTTGAGCGTGGCGATCGCGCGCTCACCGCGGGCGCGGATCTTCGCGTGCGCCCGGTTGACCGTCTTCTGCCGGCGTGACAGCTTCGGCCGGAAGCGGCGCCGCTTGAACGGGATGCGCAGGCTGCCACGGGCGCCCTGGTAGCCCTTGTCCGCGAAGGTCATCACATCGGCGCTGGTCAAGGCTTCGATGATGCCGTGGGTGCGGGCGGCGGTCAGGTCATGCGTTGAGCCTTTTCCAGCCTGATCTTGCAGGTCAGCCCGGGTCGGCAAGGGGTGCTGATCGATGAGGGCGAGGCTCCAGGTAGGACAGCAAATCGACCAAAACCCGATGCCCCGACCGGGAGCCTCGCCATGCTGTCCTACCCTGCCACGATCCCGTTGTCCAACCGGACCCTGAACCACCTCGCCGAGCGAATCCGCGGCCACCGCCAGCAGCGCAAATCCCGGTGGAGGCGACTGACCCCGGGCCGCCAGGCACTACTCGCCCTGGCCCACCTGCGCAACGGCGACACCTACACCCGCCTCGCCGCCGGCTTCGAGATCGGCGTCGCGACCGCCTGGCGCTATGTTCAAGAAGCAATCGCCCTGCTCAGCGCTGCCGCCGAGGACCTGGACACCGCCATGCGGCGCATCCGACAACTGGCCTACACGATCCTGGACGGCACGCTGATCCCGATCGACCGGGTCGCCGACCAGAAGCCGTACTACTCCGGCAAGCACAAACGTCACGGCGTGAACGTGCAGGTCATCGCGGATGCGGCCGGGCGTCTCGTCCGGGCATCGGCCGCGCTGCCCGGTTCAACGCATGACCTGACCGCCGCCCGCACCCACGGCATCATCGAAGCCTTGACCAGCGCCGATGTGATGACCTTCGCGGACAAGGGCTACCAGGGCGCCCGTGGCAGCCTGCGCATCCCGTTCAAGCGGCGCCGCTTCCGGCCGAAGCTGTCACGCCGGCAGAAGACGGTCAACCGGGCGCACGCGAAGATCCGCGCCCGCGGTGAGCGCGCGATCGCCACGCTCAAGACCTGGAAGATCCTGGCCAAGCTTCGCTGCTGCCCGCGCCGCGCTACCGCGATCGTGCAGGCCACCCTCGTCTTGCACCACGTCGAAGCCGCCCGCTACGCAGGATGAAAAAGGCTCATAGACCATGCAAAGTCGGGCGAACGCTGGCATTCCTATATCGACGTGCCTGCGTCCGACGGTAGGACTATGGGAGCATCAAAATCCAGTCCGGTCGCTGGCATGCCGCAGCTAGTCAGTCCAAACCGTCGTAGCTGATCGGCGCTGGTGCAGTTGCTTGCCCGGTCCCACAGGTTGGCTAGGCACCACAACGCATCATCGTCGCCACGGTCGATAGCGCGCCGATACATGACCTCGGCTTCAGTGTAGTCCCCCGCCTGCTCGCGAAGCGCGGCCAGGTGCTTAAGCGCCTGCGTGTCACCGCGATCCGCAGCTTGACGATACAGAGGCTCAGCACCGAGGAGATTGCCTTCCCGTTCTCGCCATACGGCCAGGTTTTGCAGGATGTCGGTATAGCCGCGATCGGCAGCTTGTATGGCTAATGCTTCGGCGCCGACGCGATCGCCTGCTCGCTCCCGCAGCGGTGCCAGGTCTCGCAAAGCATTGGCGTCGCCACGGTCAGCGGCTTGTAGAGCGAGTGCCTCGGCGCTGGCGTGATCGCCCCTTCGTTCTCTCAGTTGCGACAGGTGCCACAACGCCCGAGTGTTGCCGTGGTTAGCCGCCTCAAGGGCTAACACCTCGGCGCCAGTTGCGTCCCCTGCCTGTTCCCGCAGCCGGGCTAGGTCCCACCACGCTTCTGTGTAGCCCCGATTGACCGCCAGCTGATACAAGTCAGCGGCGGAGGCGGTATCTCCGGCCGCCTGCCGTAACTCAGCTAGGTCCCGCAACGCCTGGATGTCGCCGCGGTCGGCCAACTGCTGGAACAAGTCGGCGGCGGAGGCGGTATCTCCGGCCGCCTGCCGTAACTCAGCTAGGTCCCGCAACGCCTGGATGTCGCCGCGGTTGGCAGCCTGCTGGTACAAGTCCATGGCTGCAGCGGTGTCCCCGGCGGCCTCGCATCGTTCAGCAAGGTCCCGCAGCAACTCGGTGTTGCCTTGATCGGCGGCGCGGACAGCTATGGCTCCGGCGCCGGCAATGTCGCCTTCTCCGTAGCGATGTCGTACCAGATCCCGCAGCGCACGGGTGTCGCCGCCGCTAGCTGCCTCCAACGCCAGCATCTCGGCACCATCGGCGTCGCCGGCCTGCTGCCGCAGATGCGACAGGTCCCGCAACGCCCCCTTGTCGCCGCGCTCAGCTGCCTGCCGGTACAGGGCCACGGCGCGGGCACGATCAAACGTCATGCTGTGCTGGAAGGCAAGCTCACGCAGCACCTGTGTGTTGCCGTAGTCGGCGGCCTGGGTAGCGATGGCCTCGGCGCTCGCCGAATCCCCTAGCCGCTCAGCCGCCAAGGCCATGAGCCGCAACACGTCGGTATCGCCGTGATCGGCAGCTTGCTGAAGTAAGGCGGCGGCAGCGTCGCGGTCACCGTTCGACACTCGAAATCTAGCGAGGTACATGAGGCTGCGGCTGTCACCGTGAGCGACAGCCATCCGATAGAGGTTGACGGCGTGTTGGTATCGACCTCGTTTTCGAGCATGATCGGCAAGGCGACGTAGCAGGTCGGGGTCGCTGACGGTCTTAGCGGTAGCGATCCAAAAGCTGTCGGGAGGAAAAGCTGCAGCGCGTTCGGCGCGGCCACTCTGTTCCAAATAGTCGGCCAAGCGGTAGCGGGGTTCGCCAGATGAGTTGGCGAGGTCTCCAGGTCGGGCACGGATCCGTGTCAAGGGGCCGCGAACGCCGTGGCAGGGTTCTTCGGTGTAGTCCAAAGCCCTTTCAAGCCAACCTTCACCGGCCTGCTGCCATTCCAGATCGGTCAGATAGCCAGGGGCCGCCTGTTCCAATAGACTATGCGGGATCTGCACCGAATACCCAATCCGTCGTGCATCGATCGCTACGTCGATAACAGCTCTGGCTGCAGGAAATGCATTGCGGTAGCGAGCCGACAACTCCGGCACACCGGCCAGGTGCTGGGTAACCCGCCCATCAGCGGCGTGCCTGACGGCGTGCCTCAGTCGGACATCCCCAGTTGCGGCATCGGCCAGCGCTCTCAGTTCGGCTGCGGTGAAGGCCTCCGGGACCCGCATGTCGGCGCCAGAAAGCAGCTGTCGCGCTTGGGCGTACTGATCGGGTTTCTCCACCTTGGGAGCAGCCGTTAGCGTTGTCCAATACTCCGGCCACAGTGTCGCGAGAACCAGCACTGGACCCCGCGCCGGGTCGGCAAGCAGGGTCCGCAGCCCAGCCGCGATCCTTTCACCCACTCCAGGATCAGCCGTGAGCAGATAGTGCTGTGCTTCATTGAGCCATACCACTGTGCGCGGCCCCACATCAGCTACCGCCCGGGCAGCGGCCTCCGGACGAGAAGGGTCGATCGGATGCCAGAGCTGCCACCGCTCATCCAGGACCTGAATCGCCTCCCAGCAAGCCCGGGTCTTTCCGGTCGACGAGCCCCCCACCAGAACCACGAACTCGCTGCGTCCGTTGGCAGCGGACTGCACCGCCTCGCGGAGCCGTGCATCGTGTCCCCGAGACACATACGGTGGCATCTTCGGTAGCACGCCGTCGTGGCCGGGCACGTCCATCGCCCGGTGCACCTCCAGCCTCAGGGGATCGCAGTCGCTGATCGGCTTACCGAGCCGGGAGCGCTCCGGTACAGACCTGGCGGGGCGAGTCCGTGGCCGACCGGCGCGGGCGCTGTGGTCACGGCGGGCCCGTTCGTGCAGCTCCTGCCACCAGGCCCAGCCCTCCGCTCGATAAGAGCTGGTTCGCTGTGCAGCCATGGGCTGCAGGAAGGTCACAAGAAACCTCACCGCTCGTGGGTCCTGCGGCAGGTGCCGACCACCGAACCAGTCGCTGAGGCTACGCGGCGCCAGCAGGACTGAGGGCTCCTGTCGTCCAGCCTGCTTAATCAGCAGCCGATGCTCCGGTCTACCAGCGGCCTCGTATAGCTCACGCAGTGCAGAAGCGAATCGGTCCGCGGCAGAGGACTCGGTCGTCACCTGGCTACCCTCTTCGAGCCGGATCCGGGCCGGATCCGGGCCGGAGTTTTTCCCACCGGTTGCGACCTGGCCATTCCCGCATTTTAGCGGACGGCGGATCGCCGGAAAACGACCGGAGCGGCAGAAAAGAGCGACAGCAACGCCTCAGTTCGACTATGGAGACCTGGATGCCGAACCTTCCTGACTTACTCGACACCACGGCAGCGACGGCCAGCGCCGGCGGGCTGCTCTACGCCACTACGGTGACGGCAGCGGCACTCACCGCCCTTCTCACCCGAACCCCCACCCGCCGCCGCACCGCCGTCGAGATCCTCAAGATCTTGCTTCGCCGCCGCTCGTAATGCACAACTTTGCCCGGGTCCCGGACCGGGACGGGACCCGGGCTTGGTCACACGTCCGTCCGCTGATCGATCGCTGCCTCGTAGAAGGCGTCCGCGAGCGCCATGATGACGGCGTTGATGTCCGGGCCGTCGCTGAAAAAGTAGACGGCCATTGTGTTGTGGGCCTCCTGGTTGTCGACGACCGCCTCAGTGACCGCCGCTTGAAGGTCCTGCGACTCCATGAACTGCCTCTTCGAGTTCACCTTGGCCTGGTTGACCAAGCCCGGATAGGCGAGCAGCCACTGCACGAGCCCTTGCACGAACTCACGGACCTGGGAGGCGGAAAACGACTCGGCACCGAAAAGGTCGTTCATCTTGTCGATGACCACCTGTAGGGCGACGTACTTCGGTTCTCTCCGGGTGCCGGTGCCCGCAGCGCCGATGCCCTTGAGCTGGCCCTCACCGGTCAGTGAGGTGTCGGCCGCCGTCGCCTTGGTGTGCTTTACCCCGACCAGTACCACGTCGGAAAGGTCGACCTCTGCAGCCCAGGAGGCATCTGCGATGACCTTCTCAAGGAGCCGCAGGAAAATCGACAGGGGCTCCATGTAGGGGTCGCCGTAGTTGACGATCTGGCTCATGAAGTCGTAAAGCCGGACGTAGGTGGAGACGTCCTTGCGGAACAGGTCGAGGGTGTTAAGGGTGACCTTGTCGTCGGCCTCCATCGCTGCCGCATAGCGGCGGGCGAAGTCGTTCTTGGCCAGGCTCATCGCCGCGCGTGCCGTCCGAACAGGCGCCGCACAGTCTACGACCGGTGCCCTTGCGCGACGGGTCCGTCCTGCTGCCCTTATCCCCGCACGCCGACTTCGCCCCCATCGCTGGCCACAGGACTCGCCATATGGAGCGCCGAACGGAGGGCCCATCGACCCGCGCCGCCAGCAGGCCCGTAAGCCACAACCGGCGCGCCATGATGGGCGCCGGTAGCGGTACTTCTCAAGAGACCGACAGGCAACACCGCACGACGCAGCCGGACACCAGCGCGCCGGACACCCTGCTCCCGATCTGCTCCCAATTCAAGGGGCAAGACGGCAGACGCCCGTTACCGGCTACTCCGGCGACGGGCGTCTGACCTGCATACATGCATGGTGGGCGATACTGGGATCGAACCAGTGACCTCTTCGGTGTGAACGAAGCGCTCTCCCGCTGAGCTAATCGCCCTCAGCGCGCATGACTCTACCCGATCACCCGCCCGGACCAAAAACCGGCCCTCAGTGCGTCGCGAGGTAGTGCAGCGCCTGCGCCACGACGTCGATGCCGAGGCTGTACTTGAGCGACAGCCACACCACGACGGACACGAACACGAGCCCGACCGCGCCCAACACGAACCGCACTCCCAGTGACTGTCGCTTCACCCATTGCGTCCAGGAGTTGACGTGCCGGCGGGTGAACGCGAGCAGCCGTCGCGCCCAGTGGAACTCGACGGCCCAGACGCCGAGGCCGGCGATGACCAGCAGCCAGCCGGGCCCGGGCAGCGGGATCAGCGCGATGCCGACGGTGACCACGATCGCGCCGAGGATGCCGATGAAGATCTTCAGGGCGACGCGGCCGGTGGGGTTGGCACGGATGAGTTCGAGGGTGGTGTGCAGGCGCAGCCGCCAGCCACGCCGGCGTCGGCGCTGCTCCATGAGAGCGCCTCGCGACCGCCCTTCCACAGGCACCTCGTACCCCCGACTTTCGGCTGTTCGGGCCGCACCTTTCGGCGAATCGCCAGTGGTCCGCGACGTCACCGACCCGCCCCCCGTGACCATTTCCACCCCCAGTGTCGCGCGGGACCGTCACCCCTGCTGACGACTGGACGTTACCGGAGTAAGTCGACGACTGAACCACCCGTTGCCGGGCGGGACGACGGAGTGGGCGGAACCGGAAATTCTACGTGGGGCCGAGTGGTTCCCGGGGGCTTTCGGAACCCCTTCCCACCACTGGGTGAAGTCAGCGTATGGCGGAGCGTAGCCAGGAGCAGCACCTGAGTATGGGAAAAGCGGGACACGCGCGTTCCGCAGCGGTGCCGGGGGGAGAACGTCCATGAGTGTCATCCGACCGACGACCGTAGAGGTCGAGACGTCGCTAAGGCTCGTCGCGCCTGACGCCACCGCCTTGCCGGTGCGTGCCAGTCTGCGTTACGACCCTGCTGACCCGTATGCGGTCCATGTCCTGTTTCACGCCGAGTCCGCCGGTGGCGAGGCGGTGAGCTGGTCGTTCGCACGCGAACTCCTGGTCACCGGGCTCGACGAACCGGCCGGCATCGGTGATGTGCGGGTCTGGCCGTGGGCCACACCGCGCGGCGACTTCGTCGCGCTCGCGCTGTCGTCCCCGGACGGCAACGCCCTGTTCGAGGTTCCGCGCAGCGTGCTGGTGCGCTTCCTGCGCCGGACCTACGTCGTCGTCCCGCGCGGCCGTGAGGCCGAGCACCTGGACGTCGACACCGCGGTGAACCGGCTGCTCGCCGGTCGCTGACACGGCAACACCCGGGGCCGCGCGGATCTGCCGAGTCCGCGCGGCCCCGGGCCGTCTCACCGGGGTACGCCTCAGCCGCGCGTGGTGATTCCGCCGTCGACCGGGATGACCGCGCCGGTCAGGTACGCGCCGGCGCGCGACGCCAGGTAGATCGCCGTGCCCGCCATGTCCTCGGGCCGTCCGATCCGGCCCAGCGGCACCTGTTGCTCGATCGCCGAGCGCGACTCGGGGTTGTCGAGCGCGAAGGCCATCATCTTGCTCTCGAACGGGCCGGGCGCGATCGCGTTGACGGTGATCCGCTCGCCGGCGAGCTGGTGGGCGAGGCTGCGGGTGAGCATGTGCACGGCGGCCTTGGTGGCCGAGTACGCGTACACCTCCATCCACGGCACCCGGATGCCGTCGACCGATCCGATGTTGATCACGCGGGCGGGGTCGTCGGCGCCGGCCGCGGCGCGCAGTTGCGGCAGCAGCGCGGTGGTGAGCCGGAAGACGGCCTTGACGTTGACCGCCCAGAGCTTGTCGAAGGCGCCCTCCGGGTACTCCTCCAGCGGCGCGCCCCAGGTGGCGCCCGCGTTGTTCACCAGCACGTGCAGCCGGTCGTGGCGTTCCCGCACGGCTTCGGCGAGCGCCAGCGCGCCCGCGTCGCTGCCGAGGTCGGCCGGGATCGCCTCGCAGTGCCCTTCGGCGGAGAGTTCCTTGGCGACCGACTCGCACACGTCGGCCTTGCGCGAGGAGATGATCACCTTTGCGCCGGCCCGTACGAAGCCCTGCGCGATCATCAGCCCGATCCCCCGCGAACCGCCGGTGACCAGGACCGTCTTGCCGTCGACCGAGAACAGTTCCGTCATGCCCATCCCATCGCCGTCGCCCGGCCGCGGGCCGGTCGGCCGACCCGGGGCTTACCGCTCGGTAACCTAACCGTCGGCCGTGCGTGCCGACAAGACCGCCTCCGCGCGGGCGAAACCGTCGAGATGCAACGTGCGGCCGGGCCGGTTACCGTCGGGGAGATGGTCACTACCGGTCAGCCCTCCCCGGCCACCCGCACCGGCCCGCCGGAGTCGCGCCCCGGCGCCGACGAGATCCTCACCGGTGCGCTCGGCGACCTCGCCGCCGAGCCCGGCTGGCCCCGGCCGGTCCTGCTCGACCGCGACGTGCTGATCCTGGTCACGCACGGTCATGGCACCGCCGAGCTGGACTTCCGGCCGGTGCCCTGCCGGCCCGGCACACTGCTGCGCGCGTACCCCGGTCAGGTGTTGCGGTGCGTCGGCGCGCAGCTCGACGCGACAGTGGTGAGCTGGCGGCCGGACGCGCTGGCCGGCCTCGACGTCGACCCGGACGCGGTGCCCGCCCACCGTCAGCTCGCCGGTGAGGACGAGGACGCGGTGATCAGCGAGGTCAGCCAGCTCGCGGTGGACGCCGAACGGCACGCGATGGTGCCTCCCGCCGCGGCGCTGCTGCGTCACCAGCTCGCGGTGCTGCTGCTGCGGCTGAGCCTGCTGCCACACCCGGAGAACGGGGCCGCGCCCCGCGCCGAGACCGACACGTTCCGGCGGCTGTGCCGCGAGGTGGAACGCGGCTACCGGCACACCCGCCGGGTGGAGGACTACGCCGCCCAGCTGGGCTGTTCGGTGCGTACGCTGACCCGGGCCTGCCTGGCGGTGACCGGGCGCAGCGCCAAGCAGGTCATCGACGAGCGGGTCGCGTTGCAGGCGTGCCGGCTGCTGGCCGCCACCGACGAGTCGATCGCCCGGATCGGCCGGGACCTGGGTTTTCCCGAGCCGACGAACTTCGGCCGCTTCTTCACCCGGGAGGTCGGGGTGAGCCCGGGGACGTTCCGGGCCAACCGGGAGCGCCCGCTACCCGTCCGTCTGGTGCGACCACGGCCGCCCGCCGACTCCCCCGCACCCACCGGCCAGGCATGATGGCACTGTGCAGATCTCCGCGCGCGGCGACTACGCGGTCCGGGCAGCCCTGAGCCTGGCCACCGCGTACCCCACCCTGCTGTCCACCCAGGCCATCGCGGCGGAGCAGGACATGCCGCGCAAGTTCCTCGAGGCGGTCCTGGCCGACCTGCGCCGGGCCGGGGTCGTCCGGGCCCAGCGCGGCGCCGAGGGCGGCTACACGCTGGCCCGGCCGCCGCGCGAGATCACCATCGGGCACGTGTTGCGCGCCGTCGACGGCCCGCTCGCCGGGGTACGCGGGCTGCGCCCCGAGGAGACGCAGTACGAGGGGGCGGCGGAGAACCTGCCCCGCCTCTGGGTGGCGGTACGCGCCTCGGTGCGCCGGGTGGTCGACGAGGTGAGCCTGGACGAGCTGGTCAGCGGCCGGCTGCCGGCGCACGTGCGCAAGCTGACCGCCCAGCCGGACGCGTGGGAGCCGCGCTGACTCACAGCGTGCTGACCACCTCCTCGTACGGCAGGCGCGGCAGCCGTTCCCGCCAGGCGTCCGGCGCCGGGCGGCCGATGTTCATCAGCAGCAGCACCCGGTGCCGCCCGTCCGGGAAGAACTCCCGCTCCACAGCGGCCGCGTCGAACCCGGCCATCGGCCCGGCGGCCAGCCCGGCGGCGCGTACCCCGACCAGCAGGTAGCCGATCTGGAGCGCGGCGTTGAACCGGGCCTGGGCCTCCCGCCCGGCCGGGTCACCGGTGAACCAGTCCCGCGCGCCGGGGCGGTGCGGGAACAGTTCGGGCAGCCGGTCGTGCCAGTCCACGTCGGCGGCGAGCACCGCGGTCAGCGGCGCGCCGGCCGTCTTGTCCCGGTTGCCGGCGCTGACGTACGGCAGCAGCCGCGCCCGGGCCGCCGCCGAGCGCAGCAGCAGCACCCGCAGCGGCTGGGCGTTCATCGCGGTCGGGCCGTACCGGACCAGGTCGTGGATGGCGCGTACCTGCTCGTCGCCGACCGGTTCGTCGGTGAACGCGTTGGCCGTGCGGGCCGCCCGGAACAGCAGGTCCTGGGCGGCCCGGTCGAGCGCGATCAGCTCGTCGGCGGCGGTGGTCACCACGCCTCGGGCCAGTCGCCGAGTGTGGTGGTGTAGCCGCCGCGGTGATGCAGCAGCGGGTCGCCGTCCTCGCCCGCGCCGAGCGCGAGCGGCTCGCCGAGCAGGATGGTGTGGTCGCCGGCCTCGATCCGGCGCACCACCCGGCACAGCAGCACGGCGAGCGCGTCGCCGATCAGCGGCACGCCGAACGGCCCGGTGGTCCAGCCCGGGTGGGCGGTGAACCGGTCGATGCCGCTGGTGGCGAAGATCTGCGCGATCTCCTGCTGGCCGGAGGCGAGCAGGTGCACGGCGACGTGTTCGGCCTGCTCGACGGTGGGCCAGCTCGACGAGGCGCGGCCCAGGCAGACCGAAACCAGCGGCGGGTCCAGCGACACCGAGGTGAACGAGGTGGCGGTGAAGCCGGCCGGCGGCAGGACCGGCCTCATCCGGTTGCCGCGCAGGCCGGGGGTGGTGACCACGGTGACGGTGGACGCCTGGCGGCGCAGCAGGCCGCGGAACGAGTCGACGTCGACCGGGCGCAGCTCGACCGTTCCGGCGCCGGGCCGGTCCACGGTGGTCACGACGCCACCAGCTCACGGGTCGCGTAGACGCTGGCCGGCCGGGGCAGCCCGTAGTGCTCGCGCAGCGTGCGCCCCGTGTACGCGGACCGGAACAGCCCGCGCCGGCGCAGCAGTGGTACGACGTGGTCCACGAAGTCCTCCAGTCCGTCGGGGAGCAGCGGTGGCATGACGTTGAAGCCGTCGGCGGCGCCCTGGGTGAACCAGAGCTCGATCTGGTCGGCGATCTGTTCCGGGGTGCCGACCACGACGCGGTGCCCGCGTCCACCGCCGAGGCGGCCGATGAGCTGCCGGAGCGTGAGCCGTTCCCGCCGGGCCAGCTCGACGACGAGCTGGTAGCGGCTCTGGTGCGACTGCACCGTGCCGGCGTCGGGCAGGTCGGGCAGCGGGCCGTCCAGCGGCAGCCCGGTCAGGTCGAGGCCGGTCATGCCGGAGAGCTGGGCGAGCGCGTGCTCGGGCACGATCAGGGCCTCCAGTTCGTCGGCGAGGTCGCGGGCCTCCTTCTCCGTACCCCCGATGACCGGCGCGATACCGGGCAGCACCTTGACCAGGTCGGGATCACGTCCGGCGTCGGCGGTGGCCCGTTTCAGCGCGGCGTAGAACGCCTGGCCGTCGGCGAGCGTCTGCTGGGCGGTGAACACGGCCTCGGCGTACCGGGCGGCGAACGCGATCCCGTCGGCGGACGAGCCGGCCTGCACCAGCAGCGGCCGGCCCTGCGGCGCGCGGGGCGTGTTCAGCGGCCCGCGGACCCGGAACCGCTGCCCGGCGTGGTCGATCTCGTGCACCCGGGCGGTGTCGGCGAAGACGCCCGCGGCGGTGTCCAGGACCAGCGCGTCGTCCTCCCAGCTGTCCCAGAGCTTGATCGCCACGTCGACGTACTCGGCGGCCCGCCGGTAGCGGTCGGCGTGCGCCGGGTGGTCGTCGAGGTTGAAGTTGCGGGCCTCCCGGGCCTGGGCGGAGGTGACGATGTTCCAGCCGGCCCGGCCGCCGCTGAGGTGGTCCAGCGACGCGAACGCGCGGGCCAGGTTGAACGGCTCGGTGTACGTGGTGGAGGCGGTGGCGATCAGGCCGATGTGCTCGGTCGCGGTGGCGATCGCGGCGAGCAGCGTGATCGGCTCGAAGACGGCCTGGATGTTGTGGCGTACGGCCGGTCCGACGGCGAGCCCGTCGGCGAGGAACACCGAGTCGAGCGTGCCCCGCTCGGCGATGCGGGCCAGGTTCTGGAAGTGGCGGACGTCGGCCAGGCGGCTCGGGTCGGCGCGGGGGTGCCGCCAGGCCGCCTCGTGGTGGCCGACTCCCATCAGGAAGGCGTTGAGGTGCAGGGTCCGGGACATGACGGTTCCTCTCAGGCGGTGGTGACGTCGACGCGCCAGGTGGAGAAGCGGCGTTCCCCGGCGACGAGGAGCTGGTTGACCACCAGCCCGATGGCGGAGATGGTGATGATCCCGGCGTACATGTCGGGGATCGCGAAGTTGTACTGCGCGTAGTTCACGAGGTAGCCGAGCCCGGCCTTGGCGCCGACCATCTCGGCGGCGACGAGCACCAGAATCGAGTACGCCCCGGCGAGCCGGACGCCGGTGAACACGGTCGGCACGGCCGCCGGCAGGATCACCTTCTGGAACAGCCGCAGGTGGTTGAGCCCCATCGAGCGGGCCGAGCGGATCAGCAGCGGGTCGACGCCCTTCACGCCGGCGACGGTGTTGAGCAGGATCGGCCAGGAGCAGGCGTAGACCACCAGGGCGATCTTCGACGTCTCGCCGAGCCCGAGGATGAGCACGAAGACCGGCAGCAGCGCCAGCGCGGCGGTGTTGCGGAACACCTCCAGCAGCGGGCTGAGCAGGTCCGCGAGCGGCCGGTACCAGCCGATCAGCAGGCCGAGCGGGATGGCGGTGACCACGGCGAGCGCGAGCCCGGTCAGCGAGCGGGTGAGACTGGCGCCGACGTGGTCGGCGAGCTGGCCGGTGCGCAGCAGCTCCCACCAGGCGGCGAGCACCTCGGACAGCGGGGGCAGGAAGACCCGGTCGACCAGCCCGGCGCGGGGCACCGTCTCCCAGATCGCGGCCAGCGCCAGCAGCGCGGCGCTGCGGTGCAGCGCCCGGCCGCCGAGGCCGAGCAGGCGTGCGGGCCGGCCGGGCGCGACGGCCGGGGCGGGCGGGACGGCCACCGGCCGGGCCGGCGGTGCGGCGACGTCAACCAACGCGGGCCTCCTCGCGTACGGCGGACTGCGCGGCGCGTACCTCGTCGCGCAGCAGCGTCCAGATCTGGTGCCGGTGGTGGCGGAACGCGCCGGTGGAGCGGACGTCCTCCTCGGCCTCCCGGTCGCCCAGCTCGATGTCGATGACCTGCTTGATCCGGCCGGGCCGGGACGTCATCACGGCGACCCGCTGACCGAGGTGCACCGCTTCGTCGATGCCGTGCGTGATGAACACGATCGTCTTGCCGGTGGCCTGCCAGATCCGCACCAGCTCGTCCTGCAGCGAGTCGCGGGTCTGCGCGTCGAGCGCGGCGAACGGCTCGTCCATCAGCAGCACGTCCGGGTCGTACGCGAGGCTGCGGGCGATGGCGACGCGCTGCTTCATGCCGCCGGACAGCTCGTGCGGGTAGCGGTCGGCGAAGCCGGTCAGCCCGACCAGGTCGAGGTGGTACGCGACCAGGTCGGCGCGCTCGGCGCGGGGCAGGCCCTTGGCCTCCAGTCCGAACGCGACGTTGCCGGCGGCGGTGCGCCAGGGCAGCAGCGCGTACTGCTGGAAGACGATGCCCCGGTCCAGGCCGGGCCCGGTGACCGGGCGGCCGTCCACGAGCACCTGCCCGGCGGTCGGGGTGGCCAGCCCGCCGAGCAGGTCGAGCAGTGTGGACTTGCCGCAGCCGCTGGGGCCGACGACGACGAGGAACTCGCCGGGGCGTACCCCGAGGGTGAGGTCGTCGAGCGCGGTGACCGCGCCGCCGCTGCCACGCCGGCCCGGGAAGACCTTGCGCACCCGGTCGAAGAGGATCTTGTCGGTGCTCACGCGCCACCACCGGGGGTCGCGGCGGCGTTGAACCGGTTGGTGTAGAGGTCGGACGGTTTCGGCCGCTCGCCCTTGAGTTCGCCGGTGTCGGCCAGCCAGTCGATCCAGGTGGCGAACTCCCGGTCGGTGATGAGGCCGCCGGGTTCGGCGACGCCGCTGGACTTCCAGTACTCGACGAGCGTGGTGTCCTCGTTGCGTCCGCGCTTGGCGATGATCGCCTTGAGCCGGGCCACCACGGTCTCGCGCGGCTGGGTGCGCGCCCACTCGATCGCCTTGCCCACCGCGGTGACGAACGTCCGGACGGTGTCCGGGTTACGGGTGAGGAAGTCGTCGCGGAAGACGTAGCTGCCGGCGCTGAACGCGCCGAGCAGTTCGTAGTCGGTGAAGACGGTGCGGATGCCGCCGTTCGCGACCGCCTTGTCGCGGATCACGCCGCCGAGCACGGCGACGTCGATCTGCCGGGCGCGCAGCGACTGTTCGGTGTTGACCGGCGGCAGCGCGACCAGCTCGACAGTGGCGATCTCGGCGGCGGTGAGGCCGCCGCGGGCCAGCCAGGTGCGCAGGACGGCCTCGGCGTGCGCGCCGAGCGTGTTCATGCCGACCCGCTTGCCGATCAGGTCGCGCGGGCCGCGGATCGGGCTGCCGTCGAGCACGTAGTAGCCCTGGAACGTCTGCGCGTCGGAGCCGTAGTAGCTGACCACCGCGGTGATCGGGGCGTTGGCGGCCTGGAGCTTGACGATCGCGCCGTTGAACGCGCCACCGAAGTCGCTCTGGCCGGTGGCGGTGGCCTGGATGTCGGCCGGGCCGCCGGTGACGTTGCCGATCCAGTTGAGTTTGACGTCACCGAGGTAGCCGAGGTCGGCGGCGAGTTCGGGGAGGGTCACCTGGCCCACCGAACCCTGGTAGCGCAGTTCCTTGGTCTGTGCGCCGGCGGCGGCGTCGGCGCCGCACGCGGTGGCGGTGGTGAGGGCGAGCAGGGCGACGGCGGCGGTGAGGGCACGCCGCGGTGATCGGGTCGAGGGCATGGCGGAGTCTCCTGATCTGTCCACGATGCGGTGGAGGGGGCCCGCGCGGGGCCGGTGAGCACGCCGTGCCGCGCCGGGCCACGGTGCGCCGGCTGCGGGAACGGACGGGCGGAGAGGGAACGACGAGCGCTCGGCTCAACAGAGCGCGCTCGCGTGCCGGACCAGGTCGACGTGCACGCGAGCGGTGAGGAGAAGCTCGTCCCGCTGCGACATGCCCTCATGCTGCCGACCGTTCTCCACGCCGGTCAATGCCCTTCCAGACAGTGAGACTTTCATCGCTGGCTTTGTTACGACCCACCCCCACCAGCATTTACGACTCCTTAACACCTACCCGTTGGATAGAGATTTTGCCGGGCGGCAGTCCCACCGTCCAGAGCGGACCGGGCAGGGTTTCGCGAATCGTCGATCCGGGCATGTTCGATGCCGCGAAGGCATGCAGACGACTGCAGAGGCAGGGAGAGAAGGAGGCACCCCCGATGGGCGTCCAGTTCCGCAAGCGTAAGAAGTACGGGCCGCTGATCCTCCACTTCACCCAGAACGGCTTCTCGTCGTGGAGCATCAAGATCGGCCGCTGGTCCTGGAACTCGAACACCCGCGCCCACCGCGTGGACCTTCCGGGCCCGCTGTCCTGGAAGCAGGACAAGGCCTGACCTTTCCCGACGACGAGCGGGGTGCCGGCGATGTGCCGGCACCCCGCTCGTCGTCTGCGGACCGGGTTCGCGGTTCCGCCCGCCCCCGCACCCCGGCGACCGGAGAATCGCCGCATGACGGACCTGTTCCTGCGGCGGATACGACGGCGGGCCGTGGTGGCCTGCGCGCTCATGCTCGTCGGCTACTTCCTCGTGCCGGTCGAGGCCGACCCGAACGGCCTGCGGCTGGTCCTGCGCTCGCTGGGCACAGTGGTGCTGGTGGCCGTGATCGCGTTTCTGGTCACCGGCCAGGTACGCCGCCAGCTCGTCAAGGACCAGCCGACCGGCCGGGACGAGGACCGGGCGCTGACCCGGCTCGCGGTCGCGCTGGTCGCCGGGCTGCTGGTCTTCGCGCTCGGCGACTACGTGGTGGCGAACACCCGGCCCGGCGAGTTCGCTGGGCTGCGGACCCGGGTCGACGCGCTCTACTTCGCGCTGGCCACCCTCACCACTGTCGGCTACGGCGACGTGCACGCCCAGGGCCAGATCGCCCGGGTCGCGGTGTGCGCGCAGATGGTGTTCAGCATCGGTGTGGTCGCCACCGGAGCGTCGATAGTGGTCAAGCAGATGACCCAGCGTTCGGCACGGCGCTGATCGACACGTCCCCGCCGAGCCGGCCGTGCTCGGGATCGCGGGTCACCGCGCCGGAGGCGAGCAGCGAGGCCAGCGCCCGGTTGGCGTCGGCGGCCCGGTAGACGGTCGCCGTGGTGGCGAAGCGGCGCAGCTCGGTGACCGTACGCGGACCGGAGCGGGCCAGCTCGGCCAGCAGCTCGCGACGCAGCGGGCCGGGCTCCGGGTCGAGCGAGATGTCGAGCAGCCGCCCCTGCGGGTCGGCCGGGTCGCGGTAGCGCACGCCGGCGTACTCGTCGACCGCCCAGAGCGCCTCCTTGACCGTCTCCAGCCCTCGGTCCGAGCCGGTGGCGTAGCCGACCAGCCGCGCCGGGCCGTCCCCGTCGGGCACCAGCTCGACCTCGGTGGCGAGCGGGAACCCGGCGGCGCTCAGCGCCGGGCGCAGCGACCGGCCGGGCGCGGTGACCAGCAGCAGCTCGGCCGGGCGCCCGGACGCGGCGGCGGCGAGCAGGGCCGGGTCCGGGTCGGCGCCGTCGGCCACGGTGAGCAGCGGCGCGCCGGCCGCGCCCGCGGCCTTGAGCGCCACCGGCAGCCGGTCCGGCCCGCCGGGCACCAGGTGCACGGCGACGTCGGCCGGGAGCGCGGCCTCGGCGGCGCCGAGCCGCGTCGCCAGGTCGGTGCCGTCGTCGGCCACCACCAGCACGGTCAGCCGCCGCCCGCGCAGCCGGTCGGCGAACTCGGCCACCACCCGCAACGCCTCTTCCGCGCCGGTGGCGTCACCCCCGGCGTACGCGAGCGCGAGCGTGGCCCGCCGCGCCCGGTGCAGCGCGGCGGGGAGCCAGTGGTCGAGCTGGCGGACGAGCAGCTCGCGCAGGACGGCGTCGGTCGACATGGTGCCGTTTCTACCGCACGGCGCGGCGGGACCGGCCGTGAACCCCGCTCAGACCGGGACGGAGATGCCCACGCCGCCGCGGGTCTGCCCGCCGTAGCGCTGCCGCTCGCGGTCCAGGTCGAGCCGCCCGATGCGGGTACGCGCGGCCAGCGCTGCGTCGTCGAGCAGCTCGGCCGGGACGATCCAGACGATCTCGAACTCCAGCCCGTCCGGGTCGCGGCCGTAGAGGCTCTTGGTGGTGCCGTGGTCGGACGCGCCGACCAGCGCTCCGGCGGCGGCCAGCCGCTCGGCGGTGGCGCCCAGCTCGTCGAGCGTGTCCAGCTCCCAGGCCAGGTGGTAGAGGCCGACGGTGGCCCGGCCGGCCTGGGACGCCCCGGCCGCCGCGCCGATCTCGAACAGCCCGAGGTCGTGGTCGTTGGTGGAGTCGGGCGCCTGGAGGAACGCGGCGCCGCGGAAGCCCTCGGGCGTCATCGGGACCCGCCGGAAGCCCAGCACGTCGCGGTAGAAGGCGACGCTGCGCTCCAGGTCACTGACGTAGAGGACGGCGTGGTTGAGTCGGTGGATGCCCATGCCACCGACCGTACCCCGATTTTGTTGAGCGTTCAACTATCGGCGCTATGATGGGCGTCATGACCCGGTGGCTGGACCCCGACGAGCAGCGGACCTGGCGCGCCTTCCTGACCGCCTCCCGGGCGCTGATGGACGCGCTCGACCGCGAGCTGCAACGCGACGCGGGCATGCCGCACGCGTACTACGAGATCCTGGTCCGCCTCTCCGAGGCCCCGGACCGGCCGCTGCGGATGAGCGAGCTGGCCGAGCTCACCGGCTCCTCGCGCAGCCGGCTCTCGCACGCCGCCGCCCGGCTGGAGGCGTCCGGGTGGATCCGCCGCGAGGACTGCCCCACCGACCGGCGCGGGCAGATCGCCGTGCTCACCGACACCGGCTTCGCCACCCTGGCCGCCGCCGCGCCCGGCCACGTCGAGGGGGTACGCCGGCACCTGTTCGACGCGCTCAGCCCGGCCCAGGTCGACCAGCTACGCCGGATCAGCGAGACGCTCGCCGAACACTTGACGGATTCGGGACCAAACTGATCCACTCCGGGTCTTGTACATACCGTCGCCGGACGAGCACGATGGGGCGTGTCCTCCGGCTTCGCTGACCTGACCGTCCAGGCGCACCAACTGGTGTCCGAAGGCGACCTCACCGGCGCGGAGCGGCTGCTCGCCGACGCGCTCAGCGACGCCGATCCCCGCCCCGACAACGCCTCCCCCGAGCTGGCCGAGGCGGCCGGACTCCAGGCCCGGGTGCTCGTCGCGCTCGGCGAGCCGCACTCCGCCCGCGGCTGGGCCGCGTTCGCGTACGCGGCCGCCACCCGGCTGTTCGGCCGCTCCGACGAGCGCACCGTCACCGCCGCCGCGACCCTCGCCGCGGTGCTGCACCGGGTCGGCAGCGACGCCCGGGCCGCCCGGCTCTACTCCGACGTCATCATCGAGCTGACCGCCCGCGACGGCCCGGAATCGCAGCGGGTGCTCGCCGCGCACGCCGACCTGGCCACCGTGGAGTACGCGCGCGGCCAGTGCGAGGTGGCCCGCGACCGGTTGCAGGACGCCTGGGAGCTGCACCGGGAGGTCTACGGCGACGGCCACCCCAGCGGCATCAAGATGCTGGCGAAGCTCGGCGCGATGGAACGCGACTGCGGCCGGTACGCCGAGGCGCACGAGCACCTGACGCTCGCCGAGGAGCTGTGCCGCCTGCACCTGGACCCCGACGACCCGCTCGCCGCCCAGGTGGCCGGGCTGGCCCGCGCCGCCGCCGACCCGGACCACGTCTGCCCCGCGCCCCCGCCCCCGCGCGCGTACTCCACGGTGGCCAGGTCGGCCAGCGCGGCGAGCACCCG
>NZ_MAGP01000125.1 GCF_002926165.1 Micromonospora chalcea
GGCCTGTGGCGGACCACGTCGGGCTGCGGACCGGACTGTCTGCCGTCGCCCGCGGCCCCGGACGTGTCGCGCCTGCGCCGGGCGGGACGGCTGCTCGGCGTACTCGGAATGCTGCTGGCCGGGGCCGGCCTGGCCGCGCTCCTGCCGCTGCTGCCGGCGGCGCGTGGGCGGGCCGCGACGCGCGGCTGGGCGCGGTGGACGCTGCATACCCTCGGGGTACGGCTGGTGGCCCGGGGCCGGGCGCCGCGCGGCCGGGCGTTGCTGGTCGCCAACCACGTCTCCTGGCTGGACGTCCTGGCGGTGCTGGCGGTCTCGCCGGCCCGGATGCTGGCCAAACGCGAGGTGCGGCGCTGGCCGGTGGTGGGTGCGCTCGCCGCCGCGGCGGGCACCGTGTTCGTGGACCGGTCCCGCCCGCGCGACCTGCCCGCCACCGTCGCGCGCGTGGCCGAGTCGCTGCGCTCCGGGCGGCCGGTGGCGGTCTTCCCGGAGGGTACGACCTGGTGCGGCGCCGCCACCGACTGTCGCCCGGCCGGTGGCTTCCGCCCGGCGATGTTCCAGGCCGCCGTGGCCACCGGCACGCCGGTGGTGCCGCTGGACCTCGCCTACCGGTACGGCGGTGACCCGGGCACGCTCGCCGCCTTCCTCGGCGAGGAGACGCTGTGGGCCTCGATGCGCCGGGTGCTCGCCGCCCGGGACCTGACCGTGGTCGTGACGGTGCGGGCCGCGCTCTACCCGGTGCCGGGGGCGGACCGTAGGGCGCTGGCCCGGGCCGCCGAGGCCGCGATCCGCCCGGCCCCGCCCGGCCCCGCCCGTCCGCAGGCCTGACCGGCGCGCGCGTCGCGCCGGACCGTCAGAGATCTTGGAAGCAAACGGCCGTCATGGGGACCTTTTGCTTCCAAGATCTACCGGCTGCGGGCGGACGAGCGGCGTCGGAGACGCGACACAGTCGCGATAGGCGCTTGTTCAGTCGCGATGTATCGCGTTACGCTCCCCGTGTTACTCGACGTGCCGTCGGTCGGTACGTCGTCGAGGGGAGGACGCCATGACCAACTGGACGGTCGACAGCCCGCAGCGGATCACGGTGGACGAGCCGGTCACCCGGCTCGACGTCCGGCTGGTCAGCGGCCGGCTCAACGTGGTCGCCACGGACGGCCCGGCACGGGTCGACGTCACCCGGATCGGCCGGCGGCCACTCCTGGTCGAGATGCGCGACGGCCGGCTGACCGTCCAGCACGAGCGGCCGACCCGGTGGCCGGGCGTGCTCTGGTCCTTCGGCGGCTTCCACCGCCGGTATCGCGCCGAGGTGTCGGTCGCCGTACCGGCCGAGGTCCTCGCCGACCTGCACCTGGTGGACGGCACGCTCGTCGCCTCCGGCCTGCGCGGGGACACCAGGGTCGACGTCACGTCCGGCGAGGTCACGCTGCGGGGGTTGCGGGGACGCACCAGCGCCAAGGTCATCTCCGGCCCGGTCGAGGCGCTCGGCATCGGCGGCGACCTCGACCTGGAGACGGTCTCCGGTGAGCTGATCCTCGCCGACAGCGCGCCCGAGCGGGTACGCGCCCACGCCGTCTCCGGCTCGATCACCTGCGACCTGGACAACCCGCGGGGCAGCGAGATCCGGCTCAGCGCCATCTCCGGCAGCATCACCGTACGGGTTCGCGAGGACAGCGACCTCACGGTGCACCTGCACACCACCGCCGGCAAGATCACCAGCGGCTTTCCGCAGGTGGACGGCGGGCAGCGCGGCTTCGGTTCGACCAAGGACAGCCACGGAGTGCTCGGCGGCGGTACGGGTAGGCTCTGGGCCTCCGCGACCTCCGGCAGCATCGCGCTGCTCGCCCGCCCGGTCGCGACCGCCGAGGACGTGGAGGAGCTGCCGTGACCGCCGTGTTCAGCCACGGCCGGCTCCGGCTCTACCTGCTGAAGCTGCTCGACGACGGCCCGAAGCACGGATACGAGCTGATCCGCCTGCTGGAGGACCGCTTCCTCGGCCTGTACGCGCCCAGCGCCGGCACCATCTACCCCCGTCTGCAACGGATGGAGGCGGAGGGCCTGGTCACGCACACCGCCGTGGGCGGCCGCAAGGTCTACGAGATCACCGAGGCGGGCCGCGCCGAACTGCGGCAGCGCGCCGACGAGCTGTCGACCCTGGAGGCCGACATCGGCGCCGCGGTCGAGGACCTGTCCGCGCTGGCCGGTGAGATCCACAACGAGGTACGCGGCTCGGTCCGCGACCTGAAGCGCGAACTGCGCGAGGTGGCCCGGCAGACCCGGCAGGGCGCGTGGACGGCCTCCGCCACGGCCCGTCCGGCGGGCGACGGGGGATCGGCCCGTCCGGACGACTCGCCGCTGCTCGCCGAGTTCGACAAGCGGCTGGCCGCGTTCACGGTCGAGGTCGGCGCGCTGGTACGGGCGCGGCGGCTCAGTGACAACCAGCTCCGGACCGCGATCCGGATGCTCGACGGGGCGGCCGAAGGGCTGCGGCGGCTGTTCCGCTGATCTCACAGGTTGTTTCCAGGGTCCACCCAGCGTGGCCGCAGCCGGAGCGCGGATGATGGGGCCCATGGCGGCTACCCAGACGGAGGCTCGACTGCTCGTGGTCGAGGACGATCCCAACATCCTCGAACTGCTCTCCGCGAGCCTGCGTTTCGCGGGCTTCGACGTGGCCACCGCGACCAGCGGCAGCGCCGCGCTGAACGCGGCCAAGGACCACCGGCCCGACCTGGTGGTGCTGGACGTGATGCTGCCCGACCTGGACGGCTTCGAGGTCATCCGGATGCTCCGCGAGGGCGGCACCCGTACCCCGGTGGTCTTCCTGACCGCGCGCGACGCCACCGACGACAAGATCCGCGGGCTCACCCTGGGCGGCGACGACTACGTCACCAAGCCGTTCAGCCTGGAGGAGCTGACCGCCCGGATCCGGGCCGTGCTGCGGCGCACCGCGACCGGCGACCAGACCCCGTCCCGGCTCACCTTCGCCGACCTGGAGCTGGACGAGGAGACGCACGAGGTGCACCGCGCCGGTCAGCGGGTGCAGCTCTCGCCGACCGAGTTCAAGCTGCTGCGCTACCTGATGCTCAACGCCAACCGGGTGCTCAGCAAGGCGCAGATCCTCGACCACGTCTGGAACTACGACTTCCGCGGTGACGACAACATCGTCGAGTCGTACATCTCCTATCTGCGCCGCAAGGTCGACAACACCCAGCCGCGGCTGATCCACACGCTCCGGGGAGTGGGTTACGTGCTACGCAAGCCGGCGGCGTGAACGTCGTCCACGACGCGAAGGGCAGGCTGCGCAGCGTCCCGCTCCGGCTGAAGCTCGTCGCCGCGGTCCTCGCGCTCGTGGCTGTGGCGCTGGTGGTGATCAGCGGCCTGACGGCGTTCCTGCTGCGGAACTATCTGATCGGGCAGGCGGACGACCAGCTTCGCGGCGGCGCGTACACGGTGGCCAACACGCTCGACAAGGCCGGTGGCGGCCCCATCAAGATCACCATCCCGTCGGACTACGTGGCGTCCGTCATGGCGCCCGGCGAGTTGCCGGAAGAGCCGACGCGCTACGAGGGCCTGCGCGATGAGGAACTGCCCCGGTTCCCCGTCGACTACGCGGGCTACCAGGAGCGCGTGGGCGACCCGTTCACCGTGCGCTCCGAGGACGGCCGGAGCCGGTGGCGGATGCTCTACACCGCCCTGCCCGACGGGCGGATCATCGCGCTCGGGCAGCACCTCACCGGCGTCGACTCCGCAGTCGGGCGACTGGTGTGGATAGACCTCCTGGTCGGGGGCGCGGTGCTGATCTCGCTGGCGTCCGTCGGCGCCGGAATCGTCCGTACCAGCCTGAAGCCGCTGGTGGAGATAGAGCGTACGGCGGCCGCCATCGCCGGCGGCGACCTGACCCGGCGCGTGCCCGACCCGGAGATGGGACGGCCGTGCCCGACCTCCGAGCTGGGTCGCCTGTCCCGGGCGCTGAACGCGATGCTGGCGCAGATCGAGGCCGCGTTCACCGCGCGGGCGGCCTCCGAGGCGGCGGCGCGCAGCGCCGAGATGGGCGCGCGGGACGCGGCCGCGTACGCGCAGGCGTCGGAGGCGCGGGCCCGCCGGTCCGAGGAGCGGATGCGGCAGTTCATCGCCGACGCCTCGCACGAGCTGCGGACGCCGTTGACCACGATCCGGGGCTTCGCCGAGCTGTACCGGCAGGGCGCGGCGCGCGCGCCGGAGCAGACCGCCGACCTGCTGCGCCGCATCGAGGACGAGGCGGCCCGGATGGGGCTGCTGGTGGAGGACCTGCTGTTGCTGGCGCGGATGGACCGGGAACGGCCGATCGCGCTGGCCCCGGTCGAGCTGCCGGTGCTGGCCTCGGACGCGGTGGAGGCGGCCCGGGTGGTCGCCCCGGACCGGCGGATCGAGCTGGAGCGGGATCCGGGCGCGGGCCCGCTGGTGGTGCTCGGCGACGACGCCCGGCTGCGCCAGGTGATCGGCAACCTGATGACGAACGCGCTCACCCACACCCCACCGGACGCCTCGGTGACGCTGCGGCTGCGGGCGGAGGCGGGCAACCTCGCCGTGGTGGAGGTGGCGGACACTGGTCCCGGCCTCACGCCGGAGCAGGCCGAGCGGGTCTTCGAACGGTTCTACCGGGTGGACGCCGCCCGTACCCGGCGGGCCGGCGGGCCGATCAGCACCGGCCTCGGCCTGGCCATCGTGGCCGCGCTCGTGGCCGCGCACCACGGCACCGTCGAGGTGGACAAGACCCCCGGCGGTGGGGCGACGTTCCGGGTGAAGCTGCCGCTGCTGCCCGAGGCGCCCGAGCCGGGCGAGTGACGTTCAGAAAACTTCCAGGCGGATTCCAGGCTGATGACAGTGCCACAGGGAAAGCTGGGGGCATGACCGACCACGAGACCGATCCGCAGCGGTCGCCGGCCCCCGCCGACGCCGAGCCGTCGCACCACACCGCCGAGCTGCCCCGCGTCGAGAGCGGGACGTCGGACTCCTCGAACACCTCGAACACACCGGCCGCCGCGCCGGTTCCGGCCGACACCCCGGCCGCCGGAACCACGGCGCAGGCCGGAACCACGAACCCGGCCGCTCCGCCGGCCGGCCCGTACCCGCCGCAGGGCGGGACGCCGTACCAGGCCGCGGCGCAGCAGCAGCACCCCTGGTACGGGCAGCAGCACCAGCAGCACGGCTGGGCCCAGCAGCAGAGCGGCTCGGGCTACCAGTCGGCGCCGCACAGCGGCGGGCCGGTCCCGTCGTACCAGGCGCAGCCGTACCAGGGACAGCACGGGCAGCACGGCTACCAGCCGTACCAGGCCGGGCAGCCGACCCCGCCGTGGGGCACGCCCCAGCCGGCGCGGCCCAGCCGGGCCGGGAAGGTCATCGGCGTGGGCGCGCTGGCGCTGGCGCTGATGTTCGGCTCGGGCGTGGCCGGCGGCGCGCTGGCGCTCGCGCTCGACGGGGACGGCCCGACCCGCACCTACTCCGCCGCCCCGATCATCAACAGCGCCGACCTGCCCAAGATCGCGGCGTCCGTCCAGGACAGCATCGTCACGATCATGACGGGCAGCGGTGAGGGATCCGGGGTGATCCTCAGCGCCGACGGGTTCGTGCTGACGAACAACCACGTGGTCGCCGGCGCCGGTGGCGACACCGTCCGGGTGGTCTTCGCCAACGGCAAGAGCGCGACCGCCAAGATCGTCGGGACCGACCCGAAGACCGACCTCGCGGTGGTCCAGGCCAGCGGGGTCAGCGACCTGAAGGCGGCGAAGTTCGGCGACAGTGACGCCATGCAGGTCGGTGACCAGGTGCTCGCCCTGGGCAGCCCGCTCGGCCTGCAGGGCTCGGTCACCGCCGGCATCCTCAGCGCCCGCGACCGCACCATCCAGGCGGGCAGCGGCCAGCAGAACCCGCAGCAGGGCGCCAGCTCGATCTCCGGCCTGCTGCAGACCGACGCCCCGATCAACCCGGGCAACTCCGGCGGCGCGCTCGTCAACACCCGGGGCGAGGTGATCGGCATCAACACCGCCATCGCCACCGCCGGGCAGGGCAGCACCGGCAACATCGGCGTGGGCTTCGCCATCCCGAGCAACAAGGCCAAGGACGTGGCCGAGAAGCTCCAGCGCGGCGAGAAGATCAGCCACCCCTCGCTCGGGGTGAGCGTGAACGGTGCCGAGGACGGCGGCGCGCTCGTCGCCGCCGTCACTCCGGGCAGCCCCGCCGAGAAGGCCGGGCTCCAGCGCGGCGACGTGATCACCAAGTTCGGCGACAAGGTGATCAACGACTCGAACGATCTGGTCGGCGCGGTGCAGGCCGGCAAGGTCGGCGACCGGGTCGAGGTCGAGTACAAGCGAAACGGATCCGCCGAGACCGCAACCGTGACGCTCGCCGAGACGTCATAGTCCCGAAGACCTGCCTCCCTCCTGGGCGGCGGGCGACGGAGCCAAGGGGGTTGGCTCCGTCGCCCGCCGCCCGTCCTCTTTCTCACCCGGTGCGGGTGAGACCGGCTCACCCGCAACCGGGCCACGCTGGGGGCATGACCACCACGTCCACCGTGCGTACCGACCAGCAGATCCAGCGCGACGTCCTCGCCGAACTGGACTGGGACGCGCAGACCCGGGCCACCGACGTCGGCGTGACGGTCGCCGACGGCGTCGTCACGCTCACCGGGCGGGTGGACAGCTACGCGCGGAGGTGGGCCGTCGAGCGCTGCGCCCACCGGGTACGCGGGGTGCGCGCGGTCGCCAGCGACCTGGAGGTCGACCTGACCGCCACGGACCGGCGTACCGACGCCGACATCGCGATCGCGGCCGGCCGGGCGCTGGAGTGGGACAGCTTCGTGCCGGCCGAACGGCTGGACGTGACGGTCGCCGCCGGCTGGGTCATGCTCCGGGGCGAGGTCGAGTTCGGCTTCCAGCGCCGTACCGCCGAGCGTGAGCTGCGCCGGCTGCGCGGCGTACGCGGGGTGACGAACCTGATCGAGGTACGGCCCCCGGCCCCGCCCAGCGACGAGCAGCAGCGCCTCGACCTGCGCCGCCTGCTGCTGCGGCGGACCGGCACCGAGCGCATCGACGCCCGGGTCGACGGCGACACTGTGGTGCTCGACGGCGTCGTGGGCGCCTGGTGGCAGCGCGAGGAGGCGGAACGGGCCGCGTGGGCCCTGCCGGGCGTACGTGAGGTGCACGTCGGGATCGTGGTGTCCGGCTGAGCCGACGGCGTGTCGTTTACCGCGGGCCGGGCCGGGAACCCGCGACCCAGCGGGTACGCCGGGGACCGAGCGGGGAGGACTCGTGGCCGTGAACCAGCAGTCCTCGGAGCGCTGGCGGGCCGGGCCGCTGCGGATCGCGATGGTGGTGCCGCCCTGGCTGTCGGTGCCGCCGCCCGGTTACGGCGGGCTGGAGACGCTGGTCGCGGGACTGGTCGACGCGCTCGTCGAGCGGGGGCACGCGGTGACGCTGTTCGGGGCGGGGACCGGGCACGGCACCTCGGCCGACTTCGTCTCCACCTGCGACGAGCTGCAGTACGAGCGGATGGGCGAGTCGCTGCCCGAGCTGGCGCACCTGGCCCACGTCGACCGCCTGATCGGCCCGGCGGACTTCGATCTGGTGCACGACCACAGCACGATCGGCCCGCTGGTGGCCGGACGCCGCCGGGTGCCCACTGTCGCGACCGTGCACGGCAACCCGGTGGGCGAGTACGGCACCGTGCTCGGCAACACCGACCGGGGGGTGGGCCTGGTCGCGATCTCGCACGCGCAGCGCCGGGCGAATCCGGGGCTGCCCTGGGCCGGCACGGTGCACAACGCGATGCCGCTGCGGGACGTCCCGCGCAAGCGGGCGCCCGGGACGGGACCGGTGCTCTGGCTGGCCCGGTTCAGCCCGGACAAGGGCCCGGACGTGGCGATCGCGGCGTGCCGGGCGGCCGGGCTGCCGCTCACGCTGGCCGGCAAGTGCAACGAGCCGGCCGAGCGCCGCTACCTGGAACAGGTGGTACGGCCGCTGCTGGGCGACGACGTCACGCTCGTGCTGAACGCCGACCGCGAGGCCGCGTGGCGGCTGCTGCTGGAGGCCCGTTGCCTGATCATGCCGATCCAGTGGGCGGAGCCGTTCGGCATGGTGATGGTGGAGGCGATGGCGACCGGCACCCCGGTGGTGGCGCTGCGCCGGGGCGCGGTGCCGGAGCTGGTCCGCTCCGGGGTCACCGGGTTCGTCTGCGACGACGCCGACGAGCTGCCGGCGGCGTTGTCGGCGGCAGCCGGCCTGGATCCGGCGGACTGCGTCGCGCATGTCGCGGAGAACTTCTCGGTGGAGCGGATGGCCGCCGACTACGAGGCGGTCTACCGGGGCTTCCTGGCCGCGCGAGCGGGCGCACGGGCACCCCGGGCGGTCGCGCCCGCGGTCGCGGGCTGACCGGTCAGGTCTGCCCGGCCACGAGTTCCGCGGCGGCCGCGTCGAGTCGCCGCGCGTACCCGGGGGTGATGCTGCCCTCGCGGCGGCGTTCGTCGATCTTGTCGCGGAGCCGGTCCACGGCGGCGGTCACCTCGCCCTCACCGCTCGCGGCGACCGCGTTGCGCAGCAGGTTGCGCAGGTCCACCCCGACGTCCTCGCGGATCTGACCCTCCGCCAGCCCGGCCTCGATCAGCCCGTCGACCCGTTCGGCGGCGTCGGGCTGGCCGGTCGCGGGCGGACGGTTGCCGCCGGTGGCGGGCGCGCTCGACGGTGTGGCCGGCGCCGTGACGACCGGCGGCTCCGGCACGGGCGCGACGGTGGACGGCGGCTGGACCGGCCCGGCGGTCGGCAGCACCCGGGGGTCCTCCGGCCGGTCCGGTGTCAGCGTGGGCACGAGCAGCGCGGCGGCGGCGACCACCGCCACGCCTGCCGCCGCGAGCGCGAGGACGCGCCGCCGGCTCGGCGCGGCGGCCGGGTTGCCCGGCGGGACCGGGTCCGCGGCCGGCCCGGGCGGCGGGGGAGCAGACGACGGCGGCAGCGCGGGCAGCGTCATGGTGGGCGCCAGCATGGTGGCGGCCTGCGGGTCGGCGGGCAGCATCTGGTCGCGCAGCACGGCCGCCACCCGGTGCGCGGTGGGCCGCTGTCGCGGGTCGCGGGCCAGGCAGCGCAGGCAGATCTCCGCGACCGGTCCCGGCAGCCCCGGTACGCCGTCGAGGCTGGGCTCCGGGCTCTCCGCGAGCGCGGCGCTGAGCTCCTCCCAGGTCTCCGCCGGGTACGGCGGGTGCCCGGTCAGCGTCTCGAACAGCAGCACGCCGAGCGAGTAGACGTCGGTGGCCGGCTGGGCCGGCGCCCCGTCCAGCCGTTCCGGCGCCACGTACGCGGGGGTGCCGAACGTGCCGCCGTCCTCGTCGTCGTCCGGCGTCCCGACCCGGGTGGCGATGCCGAAGTCGAGCACCTTCGCCCCGGTGCCGGTCATCATCACGTTGGCCGGGGTCACGTCCCGGTGCACGATGCCGAGCCGGTGCGCGGCGGCGAGCGCCTCGGCCACCTGCGCGCCGGTCTCCACCGCCTCCGGCCAGGGCAGCGGCCCTTCGGTGAGCCGGTGTTCCAGCTCCTCACCGGCGAGCAGCTCCATCACCACGAACGAGGTGATCGAGCCGTCCGGCGCCACCGTCTCGCCGTAGTCGTGCACGGCCGTGACATGTGGATGGTCGAGCTGGGCGGCCGAGCGGGCCTCCTCGCGCACCATGTCGCGGAACCGGGCGTCCGCGGCGAGCGAGGGCGCGAGCACCTTGACCGCCACCACCCGGTCGAGCACCTCGTCGCGGGCCCGCCAGATCACCGACATGCCACCGGCGCCGATCCGGTCGATGAGCCGGTACCGACGGGCCAGCAGGCGGCCGGCCTGGAGTGTCGCCATCAGCTCGCACCTGCCTGGGCTCGGGAGCGCTATCAGGTTGCGTGAATGTGTCTTACCTGTCAACAGTCCGCGCGGCGCCGATCGCGCGGCGCGCATCCGTGATGGCTCCCGGTCACCGCCGGGACCAGCGGGGACGGTCCGCCCGGCCGGCTGTGGGCCGCGTGCCAGGATGAACGTCATGGCAGCAGGTCCGGTGGCGTTCGTGCTCGGCGGCGGGGGAGTGCTCGGCGCGGTCGAGGTGGGGATGCTGCGCGCCCTGTTCCGCGCCCGGATCAAACCCGACCTGGTGCTGGGCACCTCGATCGGCGCGGTCAACGGCGCCCTGGTCGCCGCCGACCCGACCGAGGCGGTCACCGACCGGCTGGTCCGGCTCTGGGCGTCGCCCGAGGCCAGCGAGGTGTACGGCGACTCGGTCGCCCGCCAGCTGCGCCGGTTCGCCGCCCGTACCCACCTGCACTCGCCCCGGCCGCTGTACCGCCTGCTGGAGAGCACACTGGGCGAGGACACCACCTTCGCCGACCTGGCCGTGCCGTTCCGCTGCTGCGCCGCGAACATCGAGCGCGCCGCCGAGCACTGGTTCCACAGCGGGCCGCTGGTGCCGGCCGTGCTCGCCTCCGCCTCGGTGCCCGGGCTGCTGCCCCCGACCCAGATCGACGGCCAGCACTACATCGACGGCGGCGTGGTCAACTCGATCCCGGTCGGCGAGGCGGTGCTGCTCGGCGCGAAGCAGATCTTCGTGCTCCAGGTGGGCCGGATAGAGCGTGAGCTGAGCCCGCCGCGCCGCCCCTGGGAGATCGCCCAGGTGGCGTTCGAGATCGCCCGCCGGCACCGGTTCGCGCGGGAGATGGCGGCGCTGCCCGAGGACGTGGAGGTGCACGTGCTGCCCACCGGCGGGCTGGAGCCGCGCGACGACAGCCCGTGGGCGTACCGGGACACCGCGGCGGTGGGCCGGCGGATCAGCCGGGCGTACACTGCCTCCCGCCGATACCTGGACACCGCGCTGGAGCGCTGAATGCCGATGCCACCCCGCTGGCTACGCCGGCTGGTGCTCGCTCCTGGAGTGGTGCTGCTGGCCGTCTTCGTGGTGACCACGCTGCCCGGCTGGGCGCTGCTGGCGCTCGCCGCGTCCCCGCTGGTGCCGGGACGGCTGCGCCCGCTGCGGCTGCTCTGGATCGGCACCGTCTACCTGGTCTGGGACGCCGCCGCGCTGCTCGCCCTGTTCCTGCTCTGGCTCGCCTCGGGCTTCGGCGCGTACAAGCGCGCGCCGGCCTTCCAGCGGGCCCACTACGTGCTGGCCGGCTGGTTCCTGCGGTTCATGTTCTGGCAGGCCCGGTGGACGCTGCGGCTGAGCATCGACGTGGTCGGCACCGACCCGGACACCGCCCTGCCGGGCCGCCCCGAACTGGTGGTCTGCCGGCACGCCGGGCCGGGCGACTCGTTCATCCTGATCCACGCGCTGGTGAACTGGTTCAAGCGGGAACCCCGGATCGTGCTCAAGGAGACGCTCCAGTGGGATCCGGCCATCGACGTGCTGCTCAACCGGTTGCCCAACCGGTTCATCGCGGCCGGGCCGGACGGGCGGGGGTCGGTGGTGCGGCAGATCGCGCACCTGGCCACCGGCCTGGACGACGACGACGCCTTCGTGATCTTCCCGGAGGGCGGCAACTTCACCCCGTCGCGGCGGCTGCGCGCGATCGACCGGCTGCGGTCGCTCGGCCTGGAACGGATGGCGCGGCGGGCCGAGCGGATGCAGCACGTGCTCGCCCCGCAGCCGGGCGGGCTGCTCGCCGCGCTCGACGCCGCGCCGGACGCCGGGGTGATCTTCGTGGCGCACACCGGCCTGGACCAGATGCTCACCGTCGCGGACGTGTGGCGCGAGCTGCCGATGGACAAGCGGATCGTGATGCGGTTCTGGTCGGTGCCGCCGGAGGAGGTCCCGACCGGCGAGCAGGAACGCATCGACTGGCTGTTCGACTGGTGGGCCCGCATCGACACCTGGATCGCGGCCAACCGCAACGGCACGGCCGACGACGCCTGAGCGGAATCGCCGCGCGTGTTCAGCGCGGTGCCAGGTCCGCCGCGTAGGGTGCGCTGGTGGACCAGATCTGCGTGGTGACGACTGTGGTGGACGCCCGCGGGGTGGCGGACGTGTTGGCGGCCGCGGCCGTCGCCGGCCGACTCGCGGCCTGCGCCCAGGTCGGCGGCCCGGTGGACAGCACCTACTGGTGGCAGTCGGCGATCCAGACCACCGCCGAGTGGCAGGTACGGTTCAAGACCGCACCGGACCGGGTCGACGCCCTGGTCGACCAGCTCCGCGCCAACCACCCGTACGAGGTGCCGGAGATCCTGGTCAGCCGGGAGGACAGCGGCAACCCCGCGTACACCACCTGGGTACACGAGCAGACCCGGCCCTAGGTACTCCTACTCTGTCCGTCCGCCCCGCCGCTGACGAAGCTGGCGGGGTGGAGAACACCGGCTACCCCTGCCCCGGTTGCGGCGCCCCGGCCGACCTCGTCGCCGGATGCCGCACCTGCGGCCGTCCGCCCTACCCGCCCGCCGCCGAGGTGGTCCGGCTGGACCGGGAGATCACCGAGCTGGCGCCGCGCGTCGAGGCGGCCCGGCTCGCGTACCACGATCTGTCCGGCCGCCTGTCCACGGCCCGGCAGCGGCGGTCGGCGCTGGCCGCCCGGATCCGTCAGGAGATCCCCGTGCCGGGCGCCGCCGGTCCCGCGCCGCTCCCGGCGCCGCCGCCGCGTCAAATCCCGCAGGCCCCCGCCCCGGTACGCCCCGGCGGCGCGGAAACCTCCACCCGGGCGGTGCAGGGGCTGCTGTTCGTCCTGGGTGGACTGCTGCTCGGCACCGCCGCCGTGGTGTTCACCGCTGTCGCCTGGGCCACGTTCGGGGTGACCGGCCGGGCGCTGGTCCTGCTGGCGGTCACCGCGCTTGCTCTGGCCGCGCCGCTCGTCGCCCGGGCGCGCGGGCTGCGCGGCACCGCCGAGACGCTCGCCTCGGTGGCGTTGCTGCTGGTGGTCCTGGACGGGTACGCCGCCTGGTCGGTGGACCTGTTCGGGGTGACCGGCCTGCCCGGCAGCCGGTACGCGGCGCTGGTCGCTGCCGTCAGTACCGCGGTGGCGGCCGGATACGCGCTGGTCAGCCGGCTCACCGCACCCTGGTTCGCGGCGTGGCTGCTGGCGCAGCCGGTGCTGCCCCTGGCCGTGGCCGCGTTCCGGCCCACCGCCGCCGGCTGGGCGCTGGTGCTGACCGCCGTGGCGCTCGGCGACCTCGCGGTGGTGGTGGCGCTGCGCCGCCGTACCTCCGGCAACCGCGCCGCGGTGGCGGCCGGGCTGGTGCTGGGCTGGACCGGGCACGGCGTGGCGCTGGTCCTGGCGGCCGGCTGCGCGCTGGTGCCGCTGGCGGTCGGCCACGCGGCGGGCACGCCGCTGCTGGCCGGTGGCCCGCTGCTGCTGGTGGTGCTGGCAGCGGTCGCGGGCGCGGTCGCGGCCGGCGGCCGGTTCTGGCGCGCGACCACCACCGGACTGCTGGCGCCGGTGCTCGCGGGCGCGTTGATCCGGCCGGTCGCCGAGCTGCGTTCCGGGCTGCTGCTGATCGCCGCCGGCCTCGTGGTGGCGGCGCTCGCCGGTGCGGTCCGGGCGCTGCCCGCGCCGGTGCGGACCGGTCCGCTCGTGGGCGTGCTCGCGGTGGCCGCCGCGCTGGGCCAGGTCACCGTCGTGCTCACCGGCGTGGTCGGCGCGGCGACCGCGAGCGCCTCGTTCCCGGCCTGGCAGGGCGGGCGGGACGTGCCGGTCCCGTCCTGGGGCTGGCAGCTCCCGGCGGCCCTGCTGCTGACCGCCGGCGCGGTCGCGCTGCTGACGCCCCGGGCGGGCCGGCCGCTGGTCGGTGTGATCGCCGCCGGGCTGGTCGCGCTCGCCGCGCCGGCCGTGACGGCCGTGCCGTGGCCGCTGGTGCTGGTGGTGGACCTCGTGGCGGCCGCCGCGCTGCTGCTGGCGGCGGTGGCCAGGCCGCGCCCGGGCCGGGTGGTCGTCCCGGTCGCCGCGTCGGCCGCCGCGGTGCTGTTCGGGCACGCGCTGCTGGTCGGCGTCGCCGCGCCCGGCGGGGCGGTGGCGGTGCTCGCCGTGACGGCGCTGCTCGGCGTGACGGTGGCCGGGCTGGGCCGGCGCGGGCTGGGCGCGCAGCCGGTCGTCGGCGGCGTCGCGCTCGCGGTGGCGCTGGTCGCCGTACCGGCGGCGGTGGCCGTCGCGCTGTTCGGCCTCGGCGCGCCGCCGTGGTGGCAACTGCGGGGTGCGGCCGCCGCCGTCGTGGTGCCGGTGGTCGTCGTCCTCGCCGTCCGTCGCCTGTGGACCGACCTGAGCGGGTACGCCTCGACCGGGCTCGCCGTGGCGCTCGCCGGGACCGGCCTGGTGCCGCTCGTCGCGCCGGGCGGGGAACCGGTGGCGCTCTACGCGGCGGCGGGGGTCCTGCTGGCGCTCGCCGCCGGGGGTGGCTCCCGGCCGGTGGCCGCCCCGCGCGCGGTCGGCGCCGCGCTGGCCGTGGTGGCGTTGCTGGCCACGGCGCGGACCGTGCTGCTGGTGCTCGCGGGCCTGCCGGTGCGGCCCGGGTCCGGGGTGCCCGCCGCCGCGGCGGCTTCCGCCGGGACCGCCCGCGCCGGGCTGGTGCTGCTGCTCCTGGGCGTCGCCGCCGGGGCGTACGCCGCGACGGGTCGCCGCGTCGCGTGGTGGGTCGCCGGGGCGCCGTTCGGCGCGGTGGCGCTGCCGGTGCTGGCCGAGGCGGCCGGCGCGCCCTGGCCGGTGGTGCCGGCGACGGCGTTCGGGGTCGGGCTGGCCGCGTTGCTGACCGCCGCGCTGACCGGGGCGTACCGGGCGGTGCTCGTGCCGCTGGCCGTGGTGCTGGCCGTACCCGGGTTCGGTGGTCTGCTCGCCACCCGGGCCGGGACGCTCGCCGCGCTCGGTGTGCTGGTGGTGGCCGGGGCGGTGACCGGGGCTGCCGGACGGCCGGCGGTGGTCCGGATCGTGGGGTGGCTGGGCGCCGTCGCGGCGGCCACCGGGTTCGCCCTCGTCGCGTCGCTGACGGCCGGGCAGTCGCTGCGTACCGGGGCGTTCGCGGTCCTGGCCGTCGCGGCCGTGACGCTGCACGCGGCGCCGCTGCTGCGCGTGGTCCGGTCCGGGGGTCCGGGCGGCGTCGGGCGGGCCGGCGCGTGGGCGCTGGAGGCGGCGGCGCAGGCGGTGGCGCTGCTCGCGCTGCTGCTCACCGGCGGCTCGTTGCGGCACGCGGCGGCGGTCTGCGTGCTGTGGGGCGTGGCCGTCGCGGTCCGGGTGCTGCGCCGGAGCGAGTCGCCGGGCGGGCGTCGCGTGCTGGCCGCGGTGGCCGCCGGCAGCGAACTGGTCGGTGGGTGGCTGGTGCTGGCCGCGCGCGGGGTGGTCGTGCTGGAGGCGTACACGCTGCCGGCGGCGGCGCTCGCCCTGGGCGCCGGGCTGCTGGCGCTGCGACGCCGGCCCGGGCTGACCAGCTGGCTGACGCTCGGTCCGGCGCTCGGCGCGGCGTTCCTGCCGAGCCTCGTGTCGGTGCTCGTCTCCGGTGAGCCGCAGCCGTGGCGGCGGCTCGCGCTCGGCGCGGCGGCGGTGGCGGTGGTGCTGGGCGGGGCGGCCCGGCGCTGGCAGGCGCCGGTGGTGCTGGGCTCGGCCACGCTGGTGCCGCTGGCGCTGCACGAGCTGGCCCGGGGCTGGGACCTGCTGCCCCGCTGGCTCTTCCTGGGCGTGGGCGGGCTGCTGCTGATCGGGCTGGCCGCCACCTACGAGCGGCGCCGGCGTGATCTGGTCCGGCTGCGCGAGGCCGTGGCCCGGCTCGGCTGACCCGAGCGGCGAGCCCTCTCACCGACTGTGGTGAGAGGGCTTCGCTGCGCCGGTGCGCCTCACCTGATCGGCGAGCCGCCGTCGACCGGGATGGTGTGGCCGTGGATGAACGACGCGTCGTCGCTGGCGAGGAAGCAGACCGCGCGGGCGATCTCGTGCGGTTCGCCGTACCGGCCGGCGGGCGCCTGCATGGTCAGGTCGTAGAACGGGAAGTCGCTGGTGATCTCCGCGCCCTCGAAGGCGGCGGTCTTGATCACGCCGGGGCCGATGCCCACAGCGCGGATGCCCTGGTGGCCGTAGTCGTAGGCGATCTGCTTGGTGAGCCCGATGACGCCGTGCTTGGCGGTGGTGTACTCCGCGCCGACCTCGCTGGCGACCAGGCCGGACGCCGACGACACGTTGATCACGACACCCTTGCCGCGCTCCAGCATGTGCGGCAACGTGGCCTTTGTGGCGAGGAAGACGCCCTTCAGGTCGACCTCCATGACGCGGTCCCACTGCTTGTTCTCGATCTCCAGCAGCGGCACGTACGCGCCGAACACGCCGGCGTTGTTCACCAGCACGTCGATGCGCCCGTACGCGTCGAGGGCGGCGCTCACCATGGCGCGTACCGAGTCCTCGTCGGTGACGTCGGCCGCCACCGCCACCGCGTCGCCGCCGGCTTCCTTGACGCGGGTGACAGTCGCCTCGGCGCGTTCCAGGGAGAGGTCGGAGACGACGACCTTCGCGCCTTCGGCGGCCAGCTCGACGCACATGGACATGCCGAGTCCGGAGCCGACCTGGTCGGGGCTGAAGCCGCCGCCCGTCACGAGCACCACCTTGTCTGTCAATCCACGCACCGCAATGTCTCCCGTCTGTCGATGACCGTGCGTCCGGCACGGCTGACCGTTCGGATGAACGGCACTCATCTTTACGTACAGATTAGCTGGTCAGAGGGGGTGCGCCCACCGATGCGTGGGCTTGCTGCGGTGTGACGAAGATCGTTTGCCCGGGTCCGGCCCGGCGGGGTAGGGACAGCACCACCCCCGAGCCGGGGGTCTGCGGGATTACCCACGGCGACGATCCTCGCCAGAATCGGTGACGGAGAGTCGCGTACGAGAGCGTGGCTCGCGCATCGGGGGGCGACATGACTTCTTCCACGTCGACGGAACCCGCGGCACGGCGGGGCAGCGACTACGCGCGGCTGTCCCGCCGCATCGCCGAGGCGGGACTGTTCGAGCGGCGGCCCGGCCGGTACGCGCTGCGGATCGCGCTCACGCTCGGCGCGTTCCTGGCCGGCTGGGCCGTGGTGGCGCTCGTCGGTGACTCGTGGTGGCAGGTGCCGCTTGCGGTGGTGATGGCGGTGGCCACCACACAGGTGGCGTTCCTCGGCCACGACGCCGGGCACCGGCAGATGTTCCGGCGGCGCGGGCCCAGCGAGGCGGCCGGGCTGGTCGCCGGCAACCTCGCCGTCGGGCTCAGCTACGGCTGGTGGGTCGACAAGCACAACCGCCACCACGCCAACCCGAACCACACCGACGAGGACCCGGACGTCGGCGCGGGCGCGCTGGTGTGGACGTACGAGCAGGCGAGCGCCACGCGCGGCCTGGGCCGGTGGATGGCCCGCCGCCAGGCGTGGCTGTTCTTCCCGCTGCTGCTGCTGGAAGGGCTGGCGCTGCACGTGGCGAGCGTGCGGGCGCTCGTCGACCGCGAACCGGACGGGCGGTGGCGGGTGCCGATGCGGCACCGCGCGGTGGAGGCGCTGCTGCTCGCCGCCCACGCCGCCGGCTACCTCGGTCTGCTGTTCGCGGTCATGTCCCCGGCCAAGGCGCTGGTGTTCGCGGCCGTGCATCAGGGGCTGTGGGGCCTCTACATGGGCTGCTCGTTCGCCCCGAACCACAAGGGCATGCCGATGCCCACCGACGAGGACGAGCTGGACTACCTGCGCAAGCAGGTGCTCACCTCGCGCAACGTACGCGGTGGCCGGCTCGTCGACCTGGCGCTGGGCGGGCTCAACTACCAGATCGAGCACCACCTGTTCCCGAACATGCCCCGCGCCAACCTGCGCCGGGCCCGGCCGCTGGTGATGGCGTACTGCGCGGAGCAGGGCGTCCCGTACGCGGAGACCGGGCTGATCGAGTCGTACCGGCAGGCGCTGGCGCACCTGCACGACGTGGGCCGCCCGCTGCGCGCGGGCTGACCCGGCCGGCTGCCGGTAGGGTCGTCGCTTGGTGGAGGGCGCGCCACGGTGGTGGCGCGCGGCACGGCGGGGCGTACCACCCCGGCCGCGTCACGGGACGACATCGTGCGGAGCTGCGGCATGAGATTCGAGATCAGCAAGGTGCTCGACGCCATCGAGGGACGGGTCTGCACCGATCCGTCGCTGGCCCGGGCCGTGGTCGACCTGGCCGAGGTCATCCGCTGGCAGAACCTGGACGGCGGTCGGCCGGCCAGCCTGCTGCGCCTCGGCATGGTCATCGACGCGCTGTCCCGGCAGATCGGTGAGGACAGCGTCCCGGTCTACGCGATCGTGCACCGGGCGCTGCTGTCCGACGCCGACCTGACCTCCAACGAGCGGATGGTGGTCCGCCGCTGGGCCGACGACGGCCTGGTGGAGGTGCTCGACCAGCCCGGTGACCGGATGCTGGAGGTGGCCGACCTGCTCGGCCTGCCGGTGCTCACCCGGGCCCGGCTGGACGGGCTGGTCGGCCGGTACCCGTGGCTCGGGCAGGCCGGGCGCGTGCTCGCCCCGGTGCCCGGCGCCGGTGGGCCGGTGTTCATCGCGCACGTCGGCGGCGGCCAGGACCCGGCCACCGGCAGCCGCTCACCGGCCGGCGTCAAGTTGCTCTCCCGGCAGTGGCGCTGCCCCGAGCCGGGCTGCGCGCTGTTCGGCGGCGGCGGGGGCGGCGGCGCGTTCGCCGACCTGGCCGCCGTGGACCGGGCGCCGGCCGAGCAGCCGCCGCCCACGCTGCGCACCGGCGCCCCGACCTGCCCCCGGCACGGCGCGCGGCTCTCCGACGCCGGTCCGCGCCCGCGTACCGAGGTGCTCGCGGTGCGCATCGGCGGGCTGGTGCGCAAGCGGTTCGCGCTCACCGAGACCGAGCCGGTGCAGGTCGGCCGGGCGCCGGAGGGGCCGGGCGCGGTGACGCTGGGCCAGTGGCTCAACGACGAGGCCCGGCGCTGGATCAGCCGCAGCCACATCCGGCTGGAGCTGCGCGTGGGCGAGGTGGTGGTCACCGACACCAGCACCAACGGCTCCGGCGTACGCCCGGGTGGCTCGATGGCGGAGAACGAGCGGATCGCGCTGGCGCCGCAGCAGTCCCGGGTGCTCGCCGAGGGGGACCTGATCGAGCTGTACCCGGGCGTGCAGGTGGGCCGCGCCGCCAAGATGAGCAGCGACGCCACGTACACCCCGAACTCGGTGATGGCCGAGGCGCCGACGATGGCGATGCGGCTGCCACGTCAGTGACCCGCACGCGAAGGCGCCGGGACCGTCGCGGTCCCGGCGCCTTCTCGCGTACGGCCTCAGCCGGCCAGCACGGCGGCGAGCTGCGCCACCGCGTGGTCGATCTCCTCTTCGGTGATCACCAGCGGCGGGGCGAGCCGGATGGTCGAACCGTGTGTGTCCTTGGCGAGCACACCCCGCTCCATCAGCAGCTCGCACGCCTGCCGGCCGGTCATCAGCGCCGGGTCGATGTCCAGCCCGGCCCACAGGCCGCGACCGCGTACCGCCACCAGGCCCTTGCCGAGCAGGCCGCGCAGGCCGGCGTGCAGCCGCTCGCCCAGCTCGGCCGAGCGGCGCTGGAACTCGCCGGTCGCCAGCAGCCGGACCACCTCGGTCGCGACCGCGCAGGCAAGCGGGTTACCGCCGAACGTCGAGCCGTGCTGACCCGGCTGGAGCACACCCAGCACGTCGCGGTTCGCGGCCACCGCCGACACCGGCACGATGCCGCCGCCGAGCGCCTTGCCGAGCAGGTACATGTCCGGCTCGACGCCCTCGTGCTCGCAGGCGAACGTCGCGCCGGTACGCCCCAGACCCGACTGGATCTCGTCGGCGACGAACAGCACGTTGCGCTCGGTGCAGACCCGGCGCACACCCGGCAGGTAACCCTCCGGCGGCACCACGACGCCCTGCTCACCCTGGATCGGCTCCAGCAGCACGGCCACCGTGTTCTCGTCGATCGCCTCGGTCAGCGCGGCCAGGTCGCCGTAGGGGACCACAGTGAAACCCGGGGTGTACGGCCCGAAGTCGGCGCGCGCGTCCTCGTCGGTCGAGAAGCTGACGATGGTGGTCGTACGGCCGTGGAAGTTGCCCTCCGCCACCACGATGTTGGCCTGGCCCGGCGGGACGCCCTTGACCTGGTAGCCCCACTTGCGGGCCACCTTGATGCCGGTCTCTACCGCCTCGGCGCCGGTGTTCATCGGCAGCACCAGGTCCTTGCCGCAGAGCGCGGCCAGCTCGCGGCAGAAGTCGGCGAACTGGTCGTGGATGAACGCGCGGCTGGTCAGCGTGAGCCGGTCGAGCTGCGCGTGCGCGGCCTCGATCAGCTTCGGGTGCCGGTGGCCGAAGTTCAGCGCCGAGTATCCCGCCAGGCAGTCCAGGTAGCGGCGGCCGTCCACGTCGGTCAGCCAGGCGCCCTCGGCCGACGAGATCACCACGGGCAGCGGGTGGTAGTTGTGCGCCGTGTGACGCTCCGCGTCCCGGACCGCGGACGGAGTCCGCAGCATGTCGTCGATGATCACTTGCTCGCCTTTCCCTGACGGAGTCGCAACGTGCAGCACTTCGGTCCGCCGCCGGCCTTGCGCAGCTCGGACAGGTCGATCCCGATGGTCTCGTAGCCCCGGTCGCGCAGCTTCGCGGCCAGGTCGGTGGCCTGCGCGGGCAGCACCACGTGCCGGCCGTCGCTGACCGCGTTCAGGCCCAGCACCTCGGCGTCGGCCATGGTGGCGTGGATCGCGTCCGGGAACAGCCGGCGCAGCACCGCCCGGCTGCCGGGGGAGAACGCCTCCGGCAGGTACGCCACGGTGCGCTCGTCGAGCACGGTGAGCGCGGTGTCCAGGTGGTAGAAGCGGGGATCCACCAGCTGCATGGTGACCACCGGGTAGCCGAAGACCTCCTGGAGCTGCGCGTGCGAGGCGTGCGCGGTGCGGAACCCGGTGCCGGCGAGCAGGTGGTCACCGGCCAGCAGGATGTCGCCCTCGCCCTCGTTGACGTGCTTCGGGTCGTACATCTCGAAGCCGGCGGCCTCGAACCAGGCCCGGTACGCGGGCGCCTCGTCGGCGCGCTGCGGGTCGCGGAACTGCACCGCCATGGCCTTGCCGTCGATCACGGTGCCGCCGTTCGCGGCGAAGACCATGTCCGGCAGGCCGGCGACCGGCTCGATCAGGTCGACCTCGTGGCCCAGGTCGAGGTACGTGCGCCGAAGCTGCTCCCACTGCCGGATCGCCAGGTCGGCGTCGACCGGGGCGGTCGGGTCCATCCACGGGTTGATCGCGTAGTCGACGGCGAAGTACGTCGGCCGGCACATCAGAAAGCGCTGGCGGATGGCGTCCATCGTCATGTCGTGCTCCCAGGGTCGGGCGCGCCCGGCCACCGTCGGCCCACGGGCTGGCGCCGTGGTCCAACGTTATGCGGCCCGGGTAGACGACATCCACCGCGAGAAGTTGCGTTGAGCAGCGAATCGTTGCGTTGAACCAGTGGGTGGCGAACGATCGTTGCGTCGACGCCGGACACACTTCGGGGGCGGCGAACCGCCGCCCCCGAAAGAGGTGTTGCCCGGCCGGTGAACCACCGGAGCTGATCAGGCTGCCGACGCCCTGCGTCGGCGATCGGGACAGTGCCCGTCAGAACCAGTTGGCAAACTGTGAGTCGAGCCACTCGCGGAAGCGGCCCACCCAGTCGCCGTCGGTGGTCGGCCAGTCGAACTGGCCGGTCATCGCCACGATGCCGAGCACCACCGCGGCCAGGCCGACGGCGATGCCGATCAGCGCGTCGGTCTTGCCCGCCACGTGCCGGCGACGGGTCGCGATCAGGCCCAGCACGGCCAGCACCGCGCCGGCCGCGCCGACGCCGATGCCGTACCCGGCGAGCGTGCCGGAGAGCACGAACAGCGCCCCGACCACGGAGACGATCAGGCCGAGCGTGGCGAGCAGGCTGGCCCGGGGACGCTTCGTGGTGTACGGCTCCGGCCGGTCCACCCGGCCGTCGCCGTCGGTGTCCGTACCGTCGGGGCGGCCGTCCCGGTCGAGGTCGGTGCGGCCGTCGCGGTCCAGGTCGGTGGTGCGCTCGGCGACGGGCGCCGCGCCGGCGGTCCGCGCGTCGGTCACCGGAACGGTCCGCGTGTCGGCGTCGACCCGGCGGCCGGTGACCGCACGCGCCGCCGCGCCCCGGTCCGCGGCCCGCCGCCGTGCCTCCGCCTCCCGCTCGTCGTCGGCCGCCACGGTCCGGCGGCCGGTCGTCGTGGTCGCCGTCCGGCCGTCGGTGGTGGCGTCGAGGTCGCGTGCGTCCCGGTCGGTCGCCGCGTCCCGGGCGCGCTCGTCGTCGGTGGCGGTGGCGGCGCTGCGGTACGTGGTCCGCTCCTCGTCGCGGTCGGTGACCACCGGCCGGTCGGCCGGCTGCTCGGCGGTCCGGTCGCGTTCGTCGACGACACCGTCGCCGTTGGTATCGGTACTGGTCGCCGGAGCGTTCCGGCGGGACAGGATCTTCACTGTGGCACCTCCTGATCCAGGCGCGGAGGCCGCGCATGACATGCAGGAAGTACCCAGGGGTGCCGAAATCGACACCCCGGGGCTCGCTCCGCACGCTCAGGCGTGCCGTCCGGTCACGCCACCGTGCGTGACCACTGCTGGTTGGTGCCCGAACCGCAGGTGTACTGCTGGACGTCCGCGCCATCTCCGGTGCCGGCGTTGACGACGTCCAGGCACTTGCCGCTGTGCCGGGCCCGCAACTGGAACCAGCCGTCGCGCGCGGCCCACTGCCACTGCTGGTTGGCGCCGCTGCCGCAGGTGTACTGGATGATGTTGGCGCCGTCGGCGGTGCTCGCGCTGGCGACGTCGAGACACTTGCCGCTCGCGGCGTTGACGAGGCGGAACCATCCGCCGCCGGCGTCCTGGAACTCCCACCTCTGGTTCCCGCCGCCGTTCCAGCTCCACTGCTTGACCTCGGCGTTGTTCGCCGTGGAGCCGTTGATCACGTCCAGCACCCGGCCGCTGTGCCGGGCGGTGACGCGGTAGTACGCGGGCGAATTGCCGGTGACGGTGCCCGCCGCCGCGTCGATGGTGACCGACGGGTACCAGGTCAGGCTCATGCTGGTGGCGGTCGGGAAGGCGATCGGCAGCCACACGTACTGGGAGTCGTTGGCCGGGCCGCCCCACGCTCCGGCCCACCTGTCACCCAGATAGAGGTAGCTGGTGCCGGACGTGCCCTGGATCGGCAGCACGAACGCCGGCTGCGAGTTGAACGTGGTGCCGTTGCCCACGTCGGTCCAGCCGCTCCACGGTCCCGAGATGCTCGGCGCGGTGGCGTACCGGGCCTGGTTCGGGCTCCACCCCGTCGCCCCCGACGTCAGCAGGAAGTAGGTGCTGCCCCGCTTGAACATCGCCGGCGCCTCGCGGTGCGCGCCGTCCCAGAAGTTGCCCACCAGGGTGGCCACGTTGAGGTAGTCCGACGTGAGCCGGTAGATGTTCAGGTCGTAGTTGTCGTCGGCGGCCGAGATCATGTACGCGGTGCCGTTGTCGTTGTAGAGCGTGATGTCCCGGGACATGTGCTGCCCGAGCGGCCGGAAACTGCCGTGATAGGTGTAGCTGCCGTCCACAGTGGCTGAGGAGGCGACAGCCGCCCGGGCCTCGTTGTAGTCGGACCCGTTCTCCTTGTGCATCCACATCACGAACCGGCCGGTGGCGGCGTTGTAGATGACCTTCGGCCGTTCGATGTTGGCGACCCGCAGCTCGGCCGCCGACGACTGGGTGAGCACGTTGTTGCGGAACTCCCAGGTGCGCAGGTCCGTCGAGCGGTAGACGGAGACCGCCCGGAACGTGTTGTCCGGGTTGCGGTTCTCGCCGAACCAGTAGTAGTAGTCGCCGACCTTGAGCACGCCGCCGCCGTGGGCGTGCACCACGGCGCCGCTCGTGTCGGTGAACTGGGTGCCGTTGGTGACTGTCACCGGCGCCGCCAGTGCGCCCGCCGCCGGTCCCAGCACCGCCGCCGCGAGCGCCACCGCGAGCGCCACCACGACCGCGCCGTACCGTGTCGTCCCTCGCACGGCTGTCACCTGCCACACTTCGGCGTGATGGTGCCGGGCGTCGCGCCGGCCGCCACGAGCAGGCCGAACGTCGTCGAGCCACCCGGCGGCAGCGTCCCGTTCCAGGAGGCGTTGCGGACCGCGACGTCCTGGCCGGTGCCCTCCGCCACCCCACCCCAGACCGACTGGATGCGCTCGTCACCCGACCAGCGCCAGGAGACGAGCCAGCCCGGTGCCGGCTCGGCGCCGTCGTTGCGGACGGTGACCGTGGCGACGAAGCCACCGCCCCAGCCGGCGTCGATCGTGGCCGTCGCGGAGCAGGTTCCCGACGTCCGGGCCGGCCCGCCGATCACGTACGGGTCCCGTGTGCCGTGGGTGTCGCCGAACCGGAACCAGTAGTCGGTGTCGGGGGCCAGGCCGGTGACTGTCACCTTTCCCTGGCGCTCCGGCCCCGTGACGGCTTCGGCCACCGGGTTGCGCCACGCGGTGGCGTCCTCGCGGCTGGTGAAGAGGCTGACGAGGAGCGGCGGGTCGTAGCCGCAGGGCGGGCTGAGCACCATCCAGTAGGTGATGGTGACGCTGGTCGCGGTGGCCCCGGTCACCTGGCCGGTGACCGGCAGCGCCGGCGGGCAGGCGAAGGTGGGCGTGGGAGTGGGCGTCGCCGTGGCGGCGGCCGTCATCGCCGTGGCGGCGGGTGACTGGTCGGCACCGGCCGAGACGGTCAGGCCGGTCAGGGCGAGGGTGGCGGCCAGTGCTGCGCCGAGCGTACGGAGCATGTGTCTCTCCCGAGCTGGGGGCGCCGGGGGCGGTCGGCGCCGGAGTGGTGGTGGACCGCGATGTCGCCGCCGTAGCGGCACGGCGGAGCGCCGGAGACGACTGCCCGGCACCGGGGTGGCACATCACCCCGCGCTTGTCCCTCCGGCGAGATCGAGCGGCTCGCACTGGCTCCCGAGCGCTACCGCCGCCAGTCTTTCAGTCGACGAACATCGATTCAACGTCGTCTCAGGACCCGACGTCGCCGGCGGTCCGATCCGCTGGCTACGCTTGGTCGTTGTGCCAGAGGGACACACCATCCACCGCCTCGCCGCCCGGCACGCCGAGCTGTTCGCGGGCGACAAGGTGCACGCAGACAGCCCGCAGGGCCGCTTCGCCGAGGGCGCGGCCCGCCTCAGCGGCACCGTCCTGGACGGCACCGAGGCGTACGGCAAGCACCTGCTGCACCACTACGCCGGCGAGCTGACGCTGCACGTACACCTGGGTCTGTACGGGAAGTTCGCCGACGGGCCCGGGGAACCGCCGTCCCCGGTCGGGCAGGTGCGGCTGCGCCTGCACAGCGACCGGAACTGGCTGGAGCTGCGCGGCCCGACCGCCTGCGAACTGCTGACCCCGCCCGAGGTGACGGCGCTGCGCGAGCGGCTCGGGCCGGACCCGCTGCGCGCCGACGCCGACCCCGACCGGGTGTACGCGCGGATCCGCCGCAGCCCCACCCCGCTCGCCGCGCTGCTGCTGGACCAGTCGGTGGTGGCCGGCACCGGCCTGATCTTCGTGACCGAGGCGCTGTTCCGGGCCGGCCGGCCGCCGCTGCTGCCCGGCCGCGACCTGAGCGCGGCCGGCTGGGCCGAACTCTGGACGGACCTGGTGACGCTGATGACCCGCGCGGTCGAGCGGGGCCGGATCGACACGGTGCGCGACGCCGACCTGCCCGAGGTCACCGGCCGCGCGCCGCGCGTCGACCGGCACGGCGGCGAGGTGTACGTCTACCGCCGCCCCGGCGCGCCCTGCCACGTCTGCGGCACCGAGGTGAGCCGGGGCACGCTGGCCGGACGCAACCTGTACTGGTGCCCCACCTGCCAGGCGGGCTGACTCACATCTCGTCGAGCAGCCAGCGGGCCGCCTCGACGTTGCCGGGGAAGACCTGGTCGCCGCCGATGCTCCAGGCCACCGTCTGGCCGATCGCCCAGCCGCGTACCCGCTCCCGGTCCAGGCCCAGCTCGGCGCTGAGACGGTCGAGCCGGTGCCGGACCGCCGCGGGGGAGTGGCCCAGCTCGGCGCCGCGCACCAGCGGCACCACCGCGAACTCCCGCTCGCCGACCAGCGGCTTCGGGTCGATGACCAGCCACGGTTCGCGTCCCGCCGCCAGGATGTTGCCGGCGTGCAGGTCCTGGTTGACCAGCACCTGCTCACCCTGGCTCGGCGCCAGGTCGGCGAGCAGCCCGAGCGCGGCGTCGAGCAGCCGCCGCTCGTACGGGCGGTTGGCCCGCTGCCAGTTGCCCGGCATCCGCTCCGCCCAGCCGGCCGCCTCCTCGGCGAGCGAAGTGAACGGCGGTCCGGCCGGCACCCCGAGGCGGGGCAGCAGCTCGACCGCCACGTCCAGCGCGGCGTCGGGCGGCAGGCCGTACAGCGGGGTGCCGGGGTCGCAGCGCTCGACGAGCAACGCGCGCCGGCCCGGATCGTGGGCGAGCAGCCGGATCGCGCCCCGGCCGTCCCAGTGCGCCAACGCGGTGGCCTCGTGCCGGCTGTCGTCGTCCGGGTACTGCAGCTTCAGCACCGCCCGCGTCCCGTCGGGCAGCGTCGCGGGCAGCGCCAGCGACGCGAACGCGTACCCGAACGGCGGCCCGACCGTCAGCTCCCACCGTGCGACGCACGCGGCGAGCCGGTCCGGCAGTTCCGCGAGCCAGGCCCGCCCGGCCTCCGTCCGCTCGACCCAGCGCAGGCTCTCAGGAATGTCACACCCCATCCGGTCATCCTGGCCGAGCGAGGCGACCGGCCGTGCACCGCGGCGTCCTCGACGCGCACGCCGACGAAGTGACGCTCATGGCCGTCCCGGCCCTCGCCGAGCGGCCTGACGAAGACGAGATGGATCAACCGGACGGTGCTCATCTGCCCGAGATCACCGCCGACGCCGGTCCCACCCTTGACGCATGCACGCCTCCCACCAGCTCGCCGAGGTGGCGGCATCATCACCCTTGATCAACACCAGCTCGCCGAGGTGGTGGTGTCGCGGAGCCGTTGATGCCACCACCTCGGCGACCTGGTGTTGATCAAGCTGGGCCGTGGCTGTCAGTCGGCGGGCAGCATTCGGCACCCGGTGTTGACCAAGGAGTTCGCGTCACCGGAGCGCCAGAAATTCGCCGCAAACTCCTTGATCAACTGGCAGGAGTGGAGGGTTCGGCGCGGGACGTCAGGTGCCGGGTGTGGTTGGGGAAGGGGCGCCGGTGTGATCCGCGGTCAGGGGAGCCGGGCCGGGGCAGTCGTCGTGCCCGGCCCGGTGCCCGTCCGGATCTACCGTCCGTCCGGGGTCGGTCGGCGGCGGCGGGCCAGCAGCATCAGGCCGGCGCCGACGATCAGGAGAGCCCCGCCGCCAGCCACCAGCGGCGCGGTGGCGGGACCGGTGATCGGAAGCCCTCCGGTGCCTCCGCCTCCGACGGTGCCACCGCCTCCGCCGCCGCCCGGCGAGGGCTCGCCGCCGGGTGTCGACACGCGTACGGTGACCACCTCGGACACGCCGACCAGCGCCGGGTCCCCGTTCGGGACGACCACGCGGTAGCGCAAGGTGCCGGGTGTCTTCGGCGCGATGGTGATGCGGTACGCGCCGCGGTCGCCGTTCGTCAGGTCGGCGGCCACCTTCCGCCACGTCCTGCCCTGGAGCTGCTGGAGTTCGATGTCCAAGCTGCCGTCGGGCTTGACCACGCCGGTGATGGTGACTGTGGTGCCGGGCCTGACGGTGGTGCGGTTCGCTTTCGCCGTGATTGTCGGCCTCACCCGGGGATGGTCAGCCGCGACGACGATGTAGCGCGGCGAGATCTCCGAGGGGGACGGACGGATGATGCCGACGCACTTGAGGTAGTTGTCGCCCTTCGGATAGGTCCGCGAGAACGTCCCGTCGGCCCTGGTGGTGCCGTTGGGCTCGCTCAGATATTCGACGCAGACGTTGTCGCTGCCGAAGAAGATCGGCTGGTTGCCGATGCCCTCGCCGGTGTCCTCGTAGTAGAACCGTCCCGCCACGGTCAGCGGACCGTCACCGACCAGTGGGTCCGGGGTGAAACGCATGGTGACCGCGGGCCGGTGGGTGCCGGTGACCTTCAGCCTGGTGTTCGCCGAGGCGGACGGGTCGACGTCGAGCCGGTTCCAGGCGGCGTCCGTAGCCACCAGGTGGTTGACCTCCCAGGTGCCGTTCCAGGTCGACGGCACGTGGATCGTCGCGCTCCAGGTGCCGTCCTGCGGGGTGCCGGCGGTGAGCGACAACTCGGCGCCGTCGGTGCGGTCCGTGCCGACGAGGCGCAGACCGACGTAAGGCAGGGAGCCGCCGTCCATCTCGGAGGCCTCGACGACGCCGGTGTCGTCGGTCAGGTGCGCGCTCACCGTCACCGGCACCAGGTCGAGGCCCGCGACGGAGACCGCGTCGGGTGAGACCGTGACGTCCACCAGCACCGGTGGCGTCCGATCCGCCGCAACCGCCCGGGAAGGCGTGGCGGTGGCGGAATGCGCAGCGGTCGCGGAATGCGCAGCGGTCGCGGAAGGCGTGGCGGTCGGGGAAGGCGCGGCGGCTGCGGGCGGAGCGGCGACCAGGACACCACCGGGCAGCAGGAGAAGAGCCGTCGCGGCCATGCGCCACACTCGCATGTCGGTGCCCCTTCCGAGGTCGACCGGTAACGGAGAGTTCTCCTGTCGGTACCGTACTCCGTCGATGCGTTTGCCGGCTGCCCCGTCGGCCTGTCGATTCGCCGGGACGGTCGGCCGAGGACCCCGGCCGACCCGCCCTCCGACTCGGCCGGCGGCTCAGCGCAGCCGGCGGATGTCCCCGTATGCCCGGTAGAAGCCGCCCCGGCCGGACTCGCGGATCTCGGTGACCAGGAAGCGCGCGCCCGGCTCGCGGATGCCCTTGGGGAACTGCACCGGCCAGTCCCGCCGGTAGCCGTCGGCCAGAACGTGGACGCGCAGCCGGCCGCCCTGCTCGACGCACTGCACCAGCACGCCGTCGCGGTCGTCGGTGGTCACCTCGACGGACGTCCAGGCGGCCGGCTCGGGCAGCCGGGCCGGCGCCTTCACGTCGACCACGTCCGGCACGCTGCCCGCCTCGGCCGCCCGGATCACTGCCTCGCTCGCGTCGATGCAGGCCAGGTGGCCGCTCGTGGTGACCACGTAGAGCCGGTTGTCGTGGTACTGCATCGAGTACGCCGAGCCGCAGCCGGTGCCCAGCTTCCACAGCCGGTTGCCGGCCTGGTCGAAGCAGTAGATCGAGGAGGCGCTGTCGCCCGCGAACACGTACCGGCCGCCCTCGGCGGTGGCGCAGGAGAAGACCGCGGCGTCACAGCGGTACGTCTGCTCGGCCCGCCCGTCCTTGCGCAGGCGGACCACCTCGCGGGTGCCGGTGCCGGCGAACACGGCGTCCCGTTCCTGCCAGCCGAACAGGACCGCCCCGGTGCCGGTGTGCCACAGTTCCCGCCCGGTACGCCAGTCGTAGCCGGTGACCCCCTGCGAGTGGCCGTGGTAGATCGCGTCGGCGTCGCAGCGCACCATCCACGCGGACCGGCCGCGCCCCGGCCGGCGCCAGAGGAACTCGTCCTCGTGGTCGATCGCCGAGATGCCGCCGTCGCGATCGGACACGCCCAGCACGCCGTCGTGGATGTCCAGCCAGTAGATGTCGATCTCGGGCGCGATCGCGTACGCCGCGCGCGGCACCTTGCCGGACAGGTCGTAGACGTTGCCGTCGTCGCAGCCGGCGTAGACCCAGGCGTCGTCGGCGACGATGCACTTCACCCCGTCGGGGAGCCGGACCTGGTTGACCAGCCGGGCGTCGTGGTCGAGCGTGGTGATCACGCCGTGCTCGTTGCCGACCATGCAGTGCCGGTCGTCGACGAAGATGCCGAAGGCGGGCGCGCCCGAGGCGTACCGCCAGAGGACCGGCGCGGTGCGGGCGGTGGAGCGGGTGCTGACGATCTGCCGGCGCGAGACCGTGCGCTTCTGGCGTACGCCGCGCACCGCCGGGGCGTACCCCTTGCGGACCTTCTCGCCGATCTTCTTCGCGGCGGCGGCGCGGGCGCGGGCGTTGTCCGGGAAGGTGCTCGTCTTCACCTGGCCCTGGTCGCCGATGCGCCCGTAGCGCACGGTCATCGCGGTGTCGTCGACCACCACCTCGTAGAACTTGTGCGCTCCACCGTCCACTTCGGACAGTTCGAGGTAGGTCGTCTCCTGTGACATGGGGGTTTACCTCCGAGGGGAAGCGCCGGACCGGCAACGCGCACACGCTAACGCCGGGCACCGACAAACCCGGGTCTCGGTGTTAAGAAGGGGCCCTTCCTCTACCGGAGGCGTTAATAGGGGGCCCTTCCTTACACAGCGGCGGCGAGGGCGTCGACGGCCTTGCGGGCGGCGATCAGCACCGGGTCCCACACCGGGGCGTACGGCGGCGCGTACCCCAGGTCGAGCGCTGTCATCTCGTCCACCGTCATGCCGTTCCACAGCGCCACGGCGAGCGCGTCGATCCGCTTGGCCGCCTCGGACCAGCCGACGATCTGCGCCCCGAGCAGCCGCCCGCTGGGCCGCTCGGCGATCAGCTTGACCGTCATCTCCCGCGAGCCGGGGTAGTAGCCGGCCCGGTTCGTCGACTGGGCCAGCACCGTGACGAACTCGAAGCCGGCGTCCAGCGCGTCCCGCTCGCGCAGCCCGGTGCGGCCCACCTCCAGCTCGCAGACCTTGGTGACGGCGGTGCCGATCACGCCGGGGAAGGTGGCGTAGCCGCCGCCGATGTTGATGCCGGCGACGCGGCCCTGCTTGTTGGCGTGCGTGCCGAGCGGGATGTGTACCGGCATGCCGCTGACCCGGTGCAGCGACTCCACGCAGTCACCGGCAGCCCAGACGCCGGGCACGCCGGGCACCCGCATCCGGCGGTCCGTCCGGACGCCGCCGGAGGGCCCGATCGGCAGTCCGGCGGCCTCGGCGAGCGCGGTGTTGGGGCGTACCCCGAGACTCAGGACCACGACGTCGGCCGGGACCGGTCCCTCGTCGGTGACCACGGCGGAGATCCGGCCGTCCCGCTCCTCCAGCCCGGTGACGGTGAGGCCGGTGCGGACGCCGATGCCGGTGGCGCGCATCGCGTCGGCCACCAGCTCGCCCATGTCCGGGTCGACGGTCGACATGGGTTGGTCGGCCTGCTCCACCAGTTGGACGGAGAGCCCGCGCTGCACGAGCGCCTCGGCCATCTCCACGCCGACGTAGCCGCCGCCGACCACCACCGCGCGCCGGGGCCGGGGCTCGCGTTCCAGCCAGTCGATCAGCGCCGCGCCGTCGCCCAGCGTCTGCACGCCGAACACGCCCGACACGTCGTCGCGCGCCCAGTCCGGCTGCACCGGGGACGCGCCGGTGGCGTACACCAGGGTGTCGAAACCGGCGCGGACCTCGCCGCCGCCGTCCAGGTCCCGCGCGATCACCTCGCGGCGGTCCAGGTCGACGGCGGTGACCTCGTGCCGGGTGCGGACGTCGATGCCGAAGTCGTCGCGGAAGGTCTGCGGATCGCGGCTGATCAGCTCGTCCCGCTCCTCGACCAGGCCGCTCACCCAGTAGGGGATGCCGCAGGCCGAGTAGGAGGTGAAGTGCCCCCGCTCGAACGCGACGATCTCCAGGTCGGACCGGTCGCGGCGGCGGCGACGCGCCTGCGACGCCGCCGACATGCCGGCGGCGTCGCCGCCGATGACGATCATGCGCTCCGCCACGCCGCCCATCCTGTCACGCCGGGACACGGCCGTGCGGCCGCTCAGCCACGGGTCTGGCGTGCCACGTCCGTGACCAGGTCGACGAGCCGTCCGGTACGCGCGAACACCGCCCGCTGCCGGGCCGCTCCACTGCCGTGCCGGCGCAGCCCGCCCAGCAGATCGGTCACCCGGTCCAGGTCGCCGTGCCGATCCAGTTCCGGGCGCAGCCGGTCGACGAGCCGGTCCAGCAGCTCCCAGGCCGGGCGCAGCTCACCGTCGGTGAGGTCGACGCCCTCGCCCTCCAGCCCGTCGTGGGCGGCCCGCCAGTGCGCCGCGACGAGCAGGTGGTGGTCGGTGTTGACGGCGGGACGGCCGGCGGCGATGTCGGTGAGCGCGGTCGCCACGAGCGCGCGGACCAGCGCGGCGACGAGCACCGCGTCGTCCACGGTCGGGCAGACGTCGCCGATCCTGATTTCCACGGTGGGGTACTTGGCGGAGAGCCGGGCGTACCAGTAGAGCATTCCCTCGTCCAGCATCACGCCGCTGGCGATGAGCTGCCGGATGAGCCGCTCGTAGTGCTCGTGCGACTCCAGGTACGGGGTGGGCGCGACCGACGGCCAGCGTTCCCACTCCACCGAGCGCCAGCTCGCGTACCCGGTGTCCTCGCTGCGGGAGAACGGGGAGTTCGCGGTGACCGCCTGCAGGATCGGCAGCCACGGCCGGACGTGGTTGAGCACCTGCACGCCGGTGTCCGGGTCGGGGATGCCGACGTGCACGTGCATGCCGTTGTTGCCGGGACCGGGCACCAGCAGCCGGAACCGCTCGATCATCCGGTCGAAGCGGGGCTTGTCCACCACCGGCGGCACCGGCCCGTCGACCGGTCCGGTGCCGATCGCGAGCAGCCGTACGCCGGCCCGCTCGGCCGCGTCGGCCAGTTCGGCGCGCAGCATCGACAGCGAGTGCCGGATCGAGGACAGGTCCAGCCCGGGCGGGCTGCCGATCTCGATCTGGCTGGTCTGGAACTCGCGCTCCACCTGACCGCGCAGCTCGGCCGGCACCTGCTCCATGACCAGGTCGACGGCGGGTACGGCGGTCCCGGTGTGCGGGTCGGCGAGCAGGAACTCCTCCTCGACGCCGACTGTCAGCAGGTCGGTTCCGCCCGACGCGGCGCTCCGCTCCCGCTCCGCCACTGAGCCGCTCATCGCCACCACCGTCTCCTCCGGACCACTCGCGGCACGGTGCCGCGTGGCCGAGGACCTGTTACCCACCGTGTCCGTTCCGGAAAACGTGCCGGTGGGCGTGTCGGCGCCGGTTCGCCCGTTCGGGTCGGTCGAGTGCGTTCGCGCACGGGGCAGCAGGGCGTGACACGGCGGGATACCGTGGTCGCGTGGCGGGGATGCTGGCGGTGCTGACGGGGGCGTGGGCGTACGCGCTCGCCCTGTTCGCCGACCGGCCGGCCGGGCTGCTCGCCGGCGCGGCGGTGGTCGCCGCGCTGCTGCTCGCCACCCTGCTCGCGCTGCGGGTCCGCGCGCTGCCCACGCCGCCCGGCACCCGGTTCGCCGCCGCGTTGCGGGCCCGCGCCCGCCGTCGCGGCGTTCCCCGCCAGGTCGACCCGAACGCGCCGGGGCGTCCGCGCCCCCGCGCACCCGGCCTGCGCCCCTCGGCCGCGTAGCCACCTTCCGGCCCGCGCCGGCGGGCCGCCGTTTCCTTCCCGGCTTTCGCGGCCGATTCCGTCGTCATCCGTCCCGCCGTGCGGCACGTCGCCGCCCGGGACACCCGGAATCGCCATCGAGGGGTCCACCCATGCTCGCCTTCGCACCGTTGCACTCCGCGGCGTCGGCCGCGGCCACCGTCGTCACCTGGCTCGCCGACGTGCTCGCCCCGCTCACCGGCGGCGCCGCCACGGCGGCCGCCATCGTCCTGTTCACCGCCGCGGTCCGGCTGCTGATCTCGCCGCTGACAGTGGCCCAGGTCCGCGGGGAGCGGCGCCGGACCGCACTCGCCCCCGAGGTACGGGAACTCCAGCGCCGGTACGCCGACGACCCGGCCCGCCTCCAGACCGAGTTGTTCGCGCTCTACCGCAACGCCGGGGCCAGTCCGGTCGCGGGCTGCCTGCCGGCGCTGTTGCAGGCGCCGTTCTTCCTGGTCATGTACCGCCTGTTCGCCACCGGTGACGGCGCGCCGCAGCTGCTGGGGGAGCGGCTGGCCGGCGTACCGCTGGGGTGGCACCTCGGCGACGGCCTGGCCGGCCCGGCGCCGCTGGTGTTCGGCGTGCTGCTGGCCGCGTTGCTCGCGCTGGCCTGGTGGTCGTCGCGGCGGATGCGCCGGGCGGCAGCCGCCACCGGCACGGTGGCCGGGACGCCGACCGAGGGTCCGGGCGCGGCGGTGCTCGGCCGGCTGCTGCCGCTGCTGCCGTACGGCACGGTGCTCGTCGCGCTGGTGGTGCCGCTGGCGGCGGTGCTCTATCTGGTGACCACCACGGCGTGGACGGCGCTGGAGCAGGTGGTGCTGCGTCGCCCGCAGCCGGCGGCAGCCATCGACAAGCGTTGACAAGTGCGGGGGCGGGCGCGTAGAAATCGCTCTCAGAGAGCGCTCTCCCGGACCCGTCCCCGCAGAGAGGCACCCCGAATGAACCCGATCCCGGCGGCTCCGGCCGCCTCCGCCACCGTGCCCCGATCGCGCCGCCGCCTCGCCCTGGCCGCGGGTGTGCTCGCGCTCACCACAGCGCTCGCGGGCGTCTCGATGACCGCCCAGGCCGCGGTGCCCCCGACTCCCTCCGGCTGGAGCCTGGTGTGGAGCGACGACTTCACCGGCTCGGCCGGCACGCTGCCCTCGTCCGCCAACTGGATCATCGATACCGGCACCAGCTACCCGGGCGGCCCGGCCAACTGGGGCACCGGCGAGATCCAGACCTACACCTCCAGCACCGCCAACCTGGCCCACGACGGCTCGGGCAACCTGCGCATCACGCCGCTGCGGGACTCGGCCGGCCGCTGGACCTCGGCCCGGATCGAGACGGTACGGGCGAACTTCAAGCCGCCGTCGGGCGGCGTGCTGGCCCTGGAGGGCCGGATCCAGATGCCGAACGTGACCGGCGCGGCGGCATCCGGGTACTGGCCGGCGTTCTGGGCGCTCGGCTCGCCGTACCGGGGCAACTACCAGAACTGGCCTGGTATCGGCGAGTTCGACGTGATGGAGAACGTCAACGGGATCAACTCGGTCTGGGGCGTGCTGCACTGCGGTGTCGCGCCGGGCGGCCCGTGCGGGGAGTTCAACGGCATCGGCGCGTCCCGGGCCTGCCCGGGCAGCACCTGCCAGTCGGCGTTCCACACCTACCGGTTCGAGTGGGACGCCTCGATCAGCCCGCAGCAGCTGCGCTGGTACGTCGACGGCCAGCTCTTCCACACCGTCGGGCAGAACCAGATCGGTGAGCCGTACTGGAGTCAGATGACCAACCACGCCGGCTACTTCCTGCTGCTCAACGTGGCGATGGGCGGCGGCTTCCCGGACGGCGTGGCCGGCTCGGCGACGCCGACCGCGTCGACGGTGTCCGGCCGGTCGATGCTCGTCGACTACGTGGCCGTCTACACCCGGGGTGGCGGGAGCAACCCGTCGCCGACCCCGACCACGCCGCCGCCGGGCGGGGTGCGTGACGCCTACTCGACGATCCAGGCCGAGTCGTTCAACGCGCAGAACGGCGTGCAGGTGGAGACGTGCTCCGAGGGCGGCCAGGACATCGGCTGGCTCGCCAACGGCGACTGGGCCCGCTACGACAACGTCGACTTCGGCTCCACGCCGCCGCGCGACTTCGTGGCCCGGGTGGCCTCCGGCGCGGCGTCCGGGGTGAGCGGGCTGGTGGAGGTCCGGGTGGACAGCCCGACCGCGCCGCCGATCGGCAGTTTCGCGATCGGCAACACCGGCGGCTGGCAGACCTGGCGCTCGGTGCCGGGCAACGTCGGCGCGGTGACCGGGCGGCGCACGGTCTACCTGACGTTCAGCAGCGGGCAGCCGTCCGACTTCGTCAACGTCAACTGGTTCACCTTCCGCCGCTGAGGCCGATGGGGGCGCGACCCGGACCCCGGTCCGGGTCGCGTCGAACCGGTGCTGGACAGAAACAGTTAACACTCCTAATAATAGGCGCACGTCGACGGTTGTGAATCCCTCTCCACCCCCCGCCCGTCCCCTGGAGGACGCCGTGAGACTCCGCCCCCGCCTGGCGACGCTCGCCGCCGCGCTGACCACCGCCGTGGTCGCCGGCGCGCTGCTCGCCGCCCCGCCCGCCTCCGCCGCCACCGCGGCCTTCGTCCGCACCTCCAGCTGGAGCAGCGGGTACGAGGCCCGGTTCACCGTCACAAACGACAGCTCCGCCGCCATCTCCTCGTGGAACGTCCAGTTCGACCTGCCGTCCGGCAGCACGCTCGGCTCGTTCTGGGACGCCCGCCTCACCACCTCCGGCCAGCACGTCACCGCCGTGAACCAGTCCTGGAACGGCGCGCTCGCCCCGGGCGCCAGCACCAGCTTCGGCTTCGTCGTCAGCGGCACCGGCGACCCGGTGAACTGCACCGTCAACGGCGCCTCCTGCGCCGGCGGCGGCAACCCCGGCAACCCGGGCGCGCCCGCCACCCCCGGCGGCCTGCGGGTCACCGGCACCACCGCGTCGTCGGTCTCGCTCGCCTGGAACGCGGTCTCCGGCACCGTCACCGGCTACCGGGTGTACGAGGGCAGCACGGTCAAGGCCACCGTCACCGGCACCTCGGCCACCGTCTCCGGGCTGGCCGCGTGCAGCGGGCACAGCTACACGGTGACCGCGTACAACGGCAGCGGCGAGTCGGCGAAGTCGGCGGCGGTCGCGGCCACCACCAGCGGCTGTACCGGTGGCGGCGGGGGCGCGATGGCCGCCGCTCCCTACCTCTACCCGGGCTGGGGCGACCCGCCCGCGCCGTCCACCGTGATGGGCGCGACCGGGATCAAGTGGTTCACCATCGCGTTCGTGCTCTCCGGCGGCGGCTGCACCCCGGCCTGGGACGGCAGCGGTCCGCTGACCGGCGGCACGCACGCCGCCACCATCGCCGCGATCAAGGCGGCCGGCGGCGACGTCATCCCGTCCTTCGGCGGGTGGAGCGGCAACAAGCTCGGCCCGAACTGCTCGTCCGCCGCCGCGCTGGCCGGCGCGTACCAGCAGGTCATCAACGCGTACGGGCTGAAGGCCATCGACATCGACATCGAGAACAGCGACGAGTTCGAGAACGAGGTGGTGCAGGACCGCATCCTGGACGCCCTGAAGATCGTCAAGCAGAACAACCCGGGCATCAAGACCATCATCACGTTCGGCACCTCGACCACCGGGCCGTCGTACTACGGCACCCGGCTGATCAACCAGGCCGCGGCCAAGGGCGCCGGGATCGACGTGTTCACGATCATGCCGTTCGACTTCGGCGGCGGCGCGAACATGTACCAGAGCACCGTGAACGCGGCCGAGGGCCTGAAGACCGCGCTCAAGAACGCGTTCGGCTGGTCCGACGCCACCGCGTACGCCCACATGGGCCTGTCCGGCATGAACGGCCTCTCCGACCAGCAGGAGCTGACCTCGCCGGCCACCTGGACGCAGATCCGCGACTGGGCCAAGGCGCGCGGCCTGGCCCGGTTCACGTTCTGGTCGGTCAACCGGGACCGGCCCTGCCCCGGCGGCGGCGTGGTCGCCAACTGCTCCGGCATCGCGCAGAACACCTGGGAGTTCACCGGCATCACCGCCGGCTTCTGAGCCCGCGACGCGGTCAGCGCCCGGCGGTCACCGACTGCCGGGCGCGCCGCCGGCGCACCTTCTTCACCGCCCAGCTCGCGATCATGAAACCGAAGACGGCGAAGATCGCGTAGTTGAACCACGAGCTGTACCTGTCGACGTCCTCCCACCGCGACCCGAGGGTGAACCCGGCGCCGACGATCAGCGCGTTCCACACCCCGCTGCCGAGCGTGGTGAGCAGGATGAACTCACCGAGCGGCATCCGGTTCGCGCCGGCCGGGATCGAGACCAGGCTGCGCACCACCGGCACCACCCGGCCGATCAGCACCGCCCACCGGCCGTGCCGCTCGAACCAGCGGTCGGCCTTCTCCAGATCCTGCAGGTCGACCAGCGGGATGTGGTCCAGCCAGCGCTTGAGCCGCTCCTCGCCGAGCGCCGCGCCGAGCCAGTAGAGCACCAGCGCGCCGAGCAGCGAGCCGACCGTCGCGGCGACCACGATCAGCACCACGTTGAACCGGCCCTCGGCGGACAGGTAACCGGCCATCGCCAGCACGATCTCGCTCGGGATCGGCGGGATGATGCTCTCCAGCGCCACCAGCAACGCCACGCCGACCGCGCCGAGCGAGTCGATCACGCTCGCCACCCAGCCGGTCAGCCCGGTGAACTGGTTCGGGTCGACGTCCTGGGCCAGGGCCATGTCGGTCCTTCCACGCGAGAGCCGGAGATCCGAAAGTGTTACCCGGACCGGCCGGTGTCACACCTGTGACTCAGCCCTCCGGGTGCAGCGCCGCGTCCGCCGGACCCCGTCGCCAGCCGGTGAAGCGGACCCGCAGCCCGCCCCGGCTGGGCGAGCAGCAGTACGGCCCGGCCGACGCCTGCGCCGACGGGTCGAGCGGGGCGACGCGGACCAGCCGCCACGGCTCGTCGTCGCACCGGGCCCGGACGGTCAGCGCGTCCCCGGCCCGGCTCACCCGGACCGTCACCTCCCGGCCCGACCACTGCGGCACCGGCGCCACCGACCAGTCCGAGAACTCGTCGGTGACCACGGCGCCCACCTGCGGCGCGCCGTCGCTCACCTCGACCCCGGCCTTGGTCCACCGCCGCTCGTCCACCCGGACCAGCACACCGGCCTGATCGAACTGCTCCGAGTAGTCGAGGAGGAAAGACACCTCCACGGCGCTGCCCACGCCGAACGGCGCGAGCAGTGCCGAGCCGTCGTCGTGCACGAAGCCGTAGCTGGTGCGCCGCCAGAAGTCGCTGCCGCCGTGCGGCTCGACGAGCAGGCCGCCGTCGACCGGCTCGGCCCGCTCGGGCGGGTTCAGCCAGTGGCCGGCGGACCAGTCGTACGCCTCGTTCATCCCGGCACCGTACCGGGTTTGACGGCGCGCACGTTCGGAGAAGTAGTCCTCGCATGGGTGACAGGTGGTATCAGGAGGCGGTCGTCTACTGCCTCGACGTCGACACGTACGCGGACTCCGACGGCGACGGAGTGGGTGACTTCCAGGGGCTGATCGGCCGGCTGGACTACCTGGCCCGGCTCGGCGTGACCTGCCTGTGGCTGAACCCGATCCACCCCTCGCCCAACGAGGACGACGGGTACGACGCGACCGACTTCTACAACGTCGACCCGCGACTGGGCACGCTCGGCGACTTCGCCGAACTGCTGCACCAGGCGAGCAACAGGGGCATCCGGGTGATCATCGACCTGGTGGTCAACCACACCTCGGACCAGCACCCGTGGTTCCAGTCCGCCCGGTCCTCGCCGGACTCGCCGTACCGGGACTGGTACGTCTGGGCCGACCACGAGCCGGCCGACCGCCACCAGGGCATGGTCTTCCCGGGCGAGCAGCACGAGACGTGGACCTACGACCGGACCGCGAAGGCGTGGTACTATCACCGCTTCTACAAGTTCCAGCCGGACCTGAACATCGAGAACCCGAAGGTCCGCGCGGAGATCAAGAAGATCACCTCGTTCTGGCTCCAGCTCGGCGTCTCCGGCTTCCGGATGGACGCCGTGCCGTTCATCATCGAGCGCACCGAACCGGGCAACCCGAACTCGCCGAAGGATTTCGACTTCCTCACCGACCTGCGTCAGCACGTGCAGTGGCGACGTGGCGACGCGGTCCTGCTGGCCGAGGCGAACGTGGAGCCGGACGAGCTGCCCGTCTACTTCGGTGACGGCAGCGGCTCGGGCAACCGGATCCACATGCTGTTCGACTTCATGCTCAACGGCCGGCTGATGCTCGCCCTGGCCCGGGAGGACCCGGAGGTGATCATCGAGGCGTTGCGGGACACCCCGAAGCTGCCCACCGGCGGTCAGTGGGCCACGTTCCTGCGCAACCACGACGAGATCGACCTGTCCCGGCTCACCGCCGACCAGCGCAACGACGTGCTGGCGAAGTTCGGCCCGGACGAGAACATGCAGCTCTACGGCCGGGGCATCCGCCGCCGGCTGGCGCCCATGCTCGGCAACGATCGCCGGCACATCGAGCTGGCGTACTCGCTGCAGTTCTCGCTGCGCGGCACGCCGGTGCTGCGCTACGGCGAGGAGATCGGCATGGGGGAGGACCTGTCGCTGGACGGGCGCGACGCGATCCGCACCCCGATGCAGTGGTCCTACGCGGACAACGCCGGCTTCTCCACCGCCGAGCCGGAGAAGCTGGTCCGCCCGGTGATCGACAAGGGCGAGTACGGCTATCAGAAGGTCAACGTCACCGCCCAGCGCAAGGACCCGCGCTCGCTGCTCGGCTGGTTCGAGCGGATGATTCGGACGCTGCGGGAGGCGCCGGAGACCGGCTCGGGCAGCACCACCCACATCGACGTGCCGATGCCGCCGGGCGTGCTCGCGCACCGCGCCGACGGGCGTACCGGGACGATGGTCTTCCTGCACAACCTCGGCACCGAGGACGTCGAGGTGGACCTGAGCACGCTGGCCCCGGAGGCGGACCTGCCGATCGACGTGCTCAGCGACCGCAACTACGAGGACGTGGGCAAGCTCGACCGGCTCAAGCTCGGCGGGTACGGCTACCGGTGGATCCGGCTCTGCCGGCGCCACGGGCGGTAGGCGCGGCGTACCGGCGGGTTAAGCTCCTTCGATCGAGCCACAAGTTACCGGGAGGTAAGCATGTCGGAGGAGCCCCGCATCGCCGTCGTCACCGGAGCCGCGCGCGGCATCGGGGCGGCGACCGCCCGCCGGCTGGCGGCCGACGGCGCGGTCGTCGCCGTGGTCGACATCGACGAGTCCGCCACCAAGGAGACGGTGGACGCCATCGGCTCGGCCGGCGGCCGGGCGCTCGGCGTCGGCGCCGACGTGTCCGACCGGGCCCAGGTCGAGGCAGCCGTGGAGCGGATCGCCGCCGAGCTGGGCGCACCGACAGTGCTCGTCAACAACGCGGGTGTGCTGCGCGACAACCTGCTGTTCAAGATGACCGAGGGCGACTGGGACACGGTCATGGGCGTGCACCTGCGCGGCGCGTTCCTGTTCAGCCAGGCCGCGCAGAAGCACATGGTCGAGGCGAAGTGGGGCCGGATCGTCAACCTGTCCAGCACGTCCGCGCTCGGCAACCGGGGCCAGGCGAACTACTCGGCCGCGAAGGCCGGCCTCCAGGGCTTCACCAAGACGCTGGCGATCGAGCTGGGCCCGTTCGGGGTGACTGTCAACGCGGTCGCGCCGGGCTTCATCGTCACCGACATGACCGCTGCCACCGCGGCGCGGATGAAGGTCGACTTCGACGACCTGCAGAAGCACGCCGCCGCCGAGATCCCGGTACGCCGCCCCGGCCGCCCGGAGGACGTCGCGCACACCATCTCGTTCCTCGCCAGCGAGGGCGCGTCGTTCGTCTCCGGCCAGGTCATCTACGTCGCCGGCGGTCCGAAGGACTGACCGGCCCCCGACCCGGCGCGGGCCCGCTCAGGCGGGGTCGCGCCGGGTGCGCCAGAGCCAGAACAGACCGAGCACCGGCAGCACCAGCGGCACGTAGCCATAGCCGCTGCCGAAGCCGGACCAGACCGTCTCGTCCGGGAACAGCTCCTTGTCGGCGATGCTCAGCACACCGACGCCGAGCACCCCGACCAGTTCGACGGCGCAGCAGGCCAGCGCGACCCGGCGGCCGGCGTGCCCGGCCCGGGCCAGCCCGACCGCGGCCACGATGTAGATCAGCGCCGCCACCGCGGACAGCAGATACGCCACCGGCGCCTCGTCGAACTTCGTGGCGATCTGCAGGCCGGCCCGCGAGGTCGCGGCGATGGCGAAGACGATGTAGACGGCGATCAGCAGCCGGCCCGGGCCGCGGTTGGTGGCGCGATGCTCGTGCGCGGTCGTGGTGTCAGCCACCGAGCGCCTCCCAGGTCTGCTGGAGCCGGACCGCCACGACCGGCGTGACAAGGCAGATCGCGCAGACGATGCCCGAGCCCCACCGGGTCGGCTCCATCCGCGCCAGCACCCAGGCCAGCGGCGGCAGGCAGACGAGCGTCGCCAGGTAGCCGAAGAACGCGCCCGGCTCGCCCGGTCGCTCGCCGCCGCCGAGCGCGACGAGCGCCACCACGGTCAGCGCGAGCAGCGCCACCTCCAGCACGGCCAGGCCGACGAACTGGATCCGGTCCGGCGGCCGGTGGCGTACCGCCGCCACCAGGGCCCAGAGCGCGACCGCCAGCGAGATCACGATCGCGACCGTGGCGAGCGGCCCGTCCACCGGCGATCCGGCGGCCGCCGCGACGGTCGTCGACACAGTGTCGTTCACCGGCACAGCCTACTAACCGGTGTAGTAGCGGCCCGCCCGCCGGGTCGAGGCGCGCCGGACCGGCCGGAGGACTAGCGTGGATCACGGTGCCGGCGTACGCCGGTGGCGGACGTCGACGGCAGGGGGTCCGGGTGCGGTTCGGGTTGTTCGGCACGGGTTACTGGGCGGCGCAGACGCACGCCGCGGCCATCGAGGCGCACCCGCGGGCACGCCTCGCCGGCGTGTGGGGGCGCAACCCCGCCAAGGCGGAGGAGCTGGCCACCCGGCACGGCGTACCGGCCTTCACCGACGTCGACGCGCTGATCGACGCGTGCGACGCGATCGCCGTGGCGCTCCCGCCGGACGTGCAGGCCGACATCGCCGTCCGCGCCGCCACCGCCGGGCGGCACCTGCTGCTGGACAAGCCGTTGGCGCTCGACCTCGCCGGCGCCGACCGGGTGGTCGACGCGGCCCAGGCGTCCGGTGTGGCCTCGGTGGTCTTCTTCACCCAGCGCTTCCACCCGAACGTCACCGGGTTCCTCGCCTCGACCGCCGCAGCCGGCGGCTGGCAGCACGCCCGGGCCACCATGTTCGCGTCGATCTTCCAGCCGGGAAACCCGTACGGCGACTCGACCTGGCGGCGGGAGCGCGGCGCGCTCTGGGACATCGGCCCGCACGCGCTGTCGCTGATCCTGCCGGTGCTCGGCCGGGTCACCCGGGTCGCCGCGATGGACGGCCCGAGCGGTCTGGTGCACCTGCTGCTCACCCACGACGGCGGCGCCACCAGCTCGCTCTCGCTCACCCTGGACGCGCCGTCCGAGGCGGTCACCCGGGACTTCGTCTTCTTCGGCGAGAACGGCACCGAGACCGTCCCGCCCGGCGACGGCAGCGCGCTCCAGGCGTTCTCCACCGCGCTCGACCAGTTGCTGGAAGAGGTCGACGCGGGCACCCGCGACCACCGCTGCGACGTGCGGTTCGGCCGCGAGGTGGTGGCCGTGCTCGACGCCGCCGAGACCGCAAGGTCGCAGGGCCGCACCGTCGAGCTGTAAGGAAGGGCCCCTTATTAACGCCTCCGGTAGAGGAAGGGGCCCCTCTTAACACCCGCAGGTCAGGCGCCGGCCAGCGTGACGATCGCCTCGCCCAGTTCGGTGGGGGACTGGAACTCCTCGGCCGGCAGGGACCGCAGCGCCTGCAGCGCCTCGGTGCTGGCACCGTTCTCCTGGCCCCAGCGGACCAGGTCCTCCCGGGAGACCGGGTAGTCCAGCCCGGCCAGGAACTCCTGCAACTGCGCGCCGGTGACGGTCATGCCGCCCGGCTACCCAATGAGCCCGGCGCCATGCCCCCCGCCGGGCCCGCGTCCGCCGCTACGCCCGCCCCGCCGACCCGGGCCGCAGCCGCCGCCGTACGCCCGCCGCCCGACTCGACGGCGGCGGTTTGCCCCGGCGGGCCCCGGGTAGCCGCGGACATGCTGGTTCAGCGGCTCGGCGCGCCGAGCGACTTCGACCCGCTGCTGGAGCGCGTCCGGGACGCCCGCGTGGTGATGATCGGCGAGGCGACGCACGGCAGCTACGACTACTACCGGCTGCGGGAGCAGCTGACCCGGCGCCTCATCGCCGAGCAGGGGTTCGACTTCGTGGCGGTGGAGGGGGACTGGCCGGACTGCGACCGGGTGCACCGGTCGGTGGTCGGCGCGCCGGACGGGCTCGCCGATCCGCTGGTCGCGCTGGAACGGTTCGAACGCTGGCCCACCTGGATGTGGGCGAACGCCGAGGTGGCCCGCTTCTGCCGCTGGCTGCGGGCGTGGAACCTGGAACGCCCGGAGGGGGAACGGGCCGGCTTCCACGGGCTGGACGTGTATTCCCTCTGGGAGTCGATGCAGGCCATCTTCGACTACCTGGGCGAGGAGGACCCGGCCTCGCTGGAGGCGGCGCAGGAGGCGTACCGCTGCTTCGAGCCGTACGGCAAGCGGCCCGAGGAGTACGCGATGGCCAGCCGGTTCGTCTCCGCCCGGTGCGAGGAGGAGGTGGTCCGGCTGCTGGCGCGTACCCGGGAACAGGCCGCCGCGGACGGTCCGGACCGCTTCTCGGCCTGGCAGAACGCGGAGGTGGTGGCCGGCGCGGAGCGGTACTACCGGGCCATGGTCGGCGGCGGCCCCGAGTCGTGGAACGTGCGCGACATCCACATGGCCGACACGCTCGACCGGCTGCTCGACCGGTACGGGCCGGGCTCGCGGGGAATCGTGTGGGCGCACAACACGCACGTCGGCGACGCCCGGGCCACCGACATGGCGGCGGACGGGATGGTCAACATCGGGCAGTTGGGCCGGGAACGGCACGGCCGGGACACGGTGGCGCTGATCGGCTTCGGGAGCTGGCGCGGCAGCGTGATATCCGCTCCGCGCTGGGGTTCCCCGGCCGAGGCGATGGTGGTGCCGCCGGCCCGGAAGGGCTCGGTGGAGCACCGGCTGCACGAGCTGATGCCGGACCGGGCGGTGCTGGTCTTCGGCGGCGACGACCAGCCGGAGTGGGTGACCGGCGAGGCGGACCACCGGGCCATCGGGGTGGTGTACGACCCGAGCTTCGAGTCCTGGGGCAACTACGTGCCGACCCGGCTGGGCGAGCGCTACGACGCGTTCATCTGGTGCGACGAGACCACGGCGCTGCACCCGCTGCCGGCGCACGTCACGCCCGGCGAGATGGAGACGTACCCGGCGGGGGTGTGACCGGGTGGGGCCCGTCGGACCCCACCCGGTACGGCTCACACCTGGGCGTGCTGCTTCTCGGCGAGGTGGGCGCGCAGGCCCTCACCTTCGACGTCCACGTTGGGCAGGATCTTGTTCAGCCAGCGCGGCAGCCACCAGGCGGCGTTGTTCAGCAGCGACATGACCGCCGGCACGATGGTCATCCGGACCACGAACGCGTCGATGGCGACGCCGATCGCGAGCGCGAAGCCCATCGACTTGATGATCGGGTCCTCCAGGAAGACGAAGCCGCCGAACACCGAGATCATGATGAGCGCGGCGGCGGTGACCACCCGGGCACCGTGCCCCATGCCGTTGATGGTGGCCTGCTGCGCGGTGTCGCCGTGCACGAAGTCCTCGCGCATCCGGGAGACCAGGAAGACCTCGTAGTCCATGGCCAGGCCGAACAGGATGCCGATGAGCAGGATGGGCAGGAAGCTGACCAGCGGGGCCGGGGTGTCCAGGCCGACCAGGTCGGCCAGGTGGCCCTGCTGGAACACCGCCACGGTGATGCCGAACGTGGCCGCCACGGTGAGCAGGAAGCCCAGCGCCGCCTTGACCGGCACCAGGATCGACCGGAACACCAGCATCAGCAGCAGGATCGACAGGCCCACCACCAGCAGCAGGTAGACCGGCAGCGCGTCGGAGAGCTTCTCGGACACGTCGATGCCGACCGCGGTGACGCCGGTGAGCAGCACGTCGGCGTTCTGGATGCCGGCGACCTGCTTGCGGATGTCCTGCACCACCGTCTCGGTGGCCTCGTCGGTCGGCCCGCTCTCCGGGATCACGCCGAGCAGCGCGGTACGCCCCGACGGGTCGACCTGCGGCGGGGCCACCGCGAGCACCCCGTCGGTCTTCTGGATCAGCGCGGTGACCTGCGGGATGGCGGCCTGGGTCGCCTGCGGCGAGTCGGCGGTCACCACGACCGCGAGCCGGCCGGTGAAGCCGGGGCCGAAGCCCTCCCGGATCAGGTCGCTGCTGACCCGGGCCGGGGTGCCCTCGGCGGCGGCGGAGGCGTCCGGCAGCGCCAGGCGCATGTCCTGGGCCGGGATCGCGAGCAGGCCGAGGCCGAGCAGCCCGACCAGGATCACCGGGATGCGCAGCTTGGTCACCCACCGCGCCCAGCGGAAGCCGAAGCCGGAACGGTCCTCGGAGCCGGTGGCCGGGTCCTCGACCGCCTTGCGGTCACGCAGCTTGCGCGGCAGCACCTTGTAACCGGCGAAGCCGAGCAGCGCCCCGGCCAGCGTGATCGCCACCAGCACGGCGATCGTGACGGTGCCGGCCGCGGCCAGGCCCATCACGGTGAGGAACGGGATGCCCACCACGGCCAGGCCGGCGAGCGCCACCACCACCGTGGCGCCGGCGAAGACCACAGCCGAGCCGGCGGTGCCGACCGCGCGGCCGACCGCCTCCTCCGGGGAGAGCCCGTCGAGGAGGTTCTGCCGGTGCCGGGAGGTGATGAACAGCGAGTAGTCGATGCCGACCGCGAGGCCGAGCATCAGCGCCAGGATCGGCGCGGTGCTGGTCAGCTCGACCGCGCCGCTGAGCGCGAACAGACCGGCCATGCCGACGCCGACGCCGATCAGCGCGTTCAGCATGGTCATCCCGGCCGCCACGAGCGAGCCGAACGTGATCACCAGGACGATCGCCGCGACCAGCACGCCGATGGCCTCGGTCGAGCCGACCTCCGGCTCGGCGTTCAGCACCTCGCCGCCGGGGGCGATCTGCCAGCCCTGCGCCTCGGCCTGCTCGCCGACCTTCTCGTACGCGTCGCGCTGCTCGTCGGTGATCTCGTCGACCCCGCCGGCGAACTGCACCTGGATCAGCGCGTAGCGGCCGTCCGGGGTGAGCGCCTGCGCCTGGTACGGGTCGACCGCGCCGACCGCGCCGGGCAGCGTGGCCGCCTCCTGCGTGACCTGCTTGACCAACCCCTGGCCGGCGGGCGTGGTGAGCGCGCCGTCCTGTGGCGCCTTGATCGCGATCGTGCCGGTGGCGCCGCTGGCCGCCGGGAAGCGGTCGGCGAGCAGGTCGATCGCCTTCTGCGACTCGGTGCCGGGCATGGTGAAGTTGCTCGCCGTCGGGCCCCGCAGCGTGGCCGCGGCCAGGCCGAGGCCGACGAGTACGACGAGCCAGATGACGGCGACGAGTCGCCGTCGGCGCAGAGATGCCCGGCCGAGCCGGTACAGCAGGGTCGCCATGGACCTTCCTTGTCCTCGCAGGTTCGGATCAGATGGAGACTTCGAGCGCGCGGTACGCGACGGCGAGCAGCGCGGGTCGCAGCTGTTCGTCGGGGATGTCCAGGAACTCGCCGCAGGTCTCGGCGATGCCGGCGAGCACGACGAGCGCCGCGACCCGGGCCTCGGGCCGGTCGGAGAAGCCGGCGAACGCCGCGACCAGCCGTTCGGAGATCTGCTGGATGTGCATGAACGTGGGCTGCTGGAGCAGGTCGGAGAACTCGCCGCGGAGCAGCGCGATCTCGCGGCGGAAGCGGACCGCCAGGTCGACGAAGCCCTCCGCCGCGACGCGCTGGGCGTCCGCGCCGGTGTGCTCGGCGATCCGGGTGTCGAGTTCCTCCAGTACCGCGATGGCCGGCGCCATCAGCTCGCCGAGCAGCGCGTCCTTGCTGGCGAAGTGGTAGAGCACTGTGGCTTTGGAGCAGCCGACCTCACGGGCGATGTCCTGGAGTGAGGTGCCCTTGTAGCCGGTGACGGCGAACCGCCGAGCCGCCGCGGTGAGCAACTCGTCGTGGGTGGCCGGGGTGGGGCGCGCCATGACATCAAGCATGCCTGACCGATCGGTCAGGTGCTGACCGATCGGTCAGATAGAGCGCGTGGTGTTCGCCACATAAGGGCGATTTCAGTTGTTCAGGCCGGTGGGTGGCCGTGCCTACGGTCGTACTCGGCCCGGGCCGCGCTGATCGCCTCGCGGTGCCGTTCGGCCCAGCTGGTCAGCGCCACCAGCGAGTCGTACAGCTCGCGGGCCATCGGGGTGGCCGTGTACTCGACCTTCGGCGGCACGCAGGGGTGGACATGCCGGTCCAGCAGCCCGTCCCGCTCCAGGTTGCGCAGCGTCAGCGTGAGCATCCGGCGGCTGATCCCCTCCACCCGGCGCTCCAGCTCGGTGAAGCGGACCGGGCCGGCCGAGGCGGCGATCAGGATGCCGATGGCCCACTTCCCGCCCACCCGGTCCAGCGCCTCCCGCACGGTGCAGGCGCTCGCCTGCTCCGCCGCGCCCGATCCGCACCGGTCCGCCTCTGCCTCGCCCACGCCCCGATCGTCGCAGGTGCCGGCCGGTGAGGCGCGCGCCGGGCACCGTGTCGGGGTTGCCGAGCCGGGCCCGGCCCGGGATGGTGGTCCGATGGGCGCCGCCGACGAGACCCGGGCCGGAGTGTCGCTGACCAACCTCGACCAGCCGCTGTTCGACGGCGCCGGGGCGACCAAACGCGACCTGGTCGACTACCTCGACGCGATGGCTGACCGGATCCTGCCGGAACTGCGGGACCGGCCGCTGTCGGTGCTGCGGGTGCGGCCCGGCCAGGAGCCGTTCATGCAGAAGAACCTGCCGAAGTACACGCCCGACTGGGTGCGCCGTACCGAGGTGTGGGCCGAGGCGTCGCGCCGGCGCATTTCGTACGCCCTCTGCGACGACCGGCGGACGCTGCTCTGGTTCGCCAACCAGCGGGCCGTCGAGTACCACCCGACGCTCGGCCGGGCCGCGCAGCCCGAGCACCCGACCCACCTGGTGCTCGACCTCGACCCGCCGGAGGGCGACTCGTTCCCGGCCGCCGTGCGGGTCGCGCTGCTGGTCCGGCAGGCGCTCGCCGACGCCGGGCTGGCCGGCGCGGTGAAGACGAGCGGCGCGAAAGGGCTGCACGTGATCGTGCCGGTCGACCCGGCCACCACGGCGGAGGAGGCCGCCGCCGCGACCCGGGCGCTCGCCGTCCGTACCGAACGGCTCGACCCGGCGGCCGCGACCACCGCGTTCATCGTCGCCGACCGCGGCGGCCGCGTCTTCGTCGACTCCACCCGGGCGTACGGGGCGACTGTGGTGGCCGCCTACAGTCCCCGGATCCGGCCCGGCGCCCCGGTGTCGTACCCGGTGGGCTGGACCGACCTGGAGAGCGCGAGCCCGGCCGACTTCACCGTGCGGACCGTGCCCGCGCTGCTGGGCGACCGGGATCCCTGGGCGGAGGCGCTGCCCGCGCCGCAGCGGCTGCCGGCGGACCTGGTCGAGCAGGGACGGACCATCCCGGTGGCCCGGGTGCAGGCGATGCACGAGGGCAAGCGACGCGCGAAGGCCCGGCGCGAGGCCGGGTGAGCCCGGTCCGCGTCAGCGCCGCCCGGTCCTCGCCGCCGGCGGGTGCTTGCCCCAGGTGAACGCGATGAGCACCACGGCCAGGGCCCAGGTGACGATCATCGTCCAGATCGGGTGGGTCTCGGTGGCCGGGCGGCGGGCTCGCCCGCGTCCACCTCCCGCAGGATCCGCGCGGCGCGGGGCAGGTCGCCGCAGGCGGTTGCGCGGGCCGCGTTCGCCAGGGCCAGCCGGATGGCGCCGCCGGGGGAGGGGCTGCGCTCGTGCGCCCGCTGGGCCGCCGCCACCAGCTCGGCGGCGTCGGGGTGCCCGAACCGGGCCGCCAGCGACGCCAGCATGGTGAGCGTCCAGCTCCGCCCCGCGACGTCCAGCTCCTGGTTCAGCGCCCGCCCGAGGTACGTCAGGGACAGCGAGGGACGCTGGGTCGCGTAGTAGGCGCCGAGCCGCCCGAGCAGCATCGCCCGCTGGCGTGGCCCGTACCGGTCGGCGGCGACCTCCCGGTGCAGCATCCGCAGCGTCTCGTCCACCCGGCCCGCCAGGTAGAGGTTGTCGGCGACGTCGACCAGCCAGGCCAGGCGCGCCTCCGCCGCCCCGGGCGCGGGGGCGGCCAGCAGCAGATCAGCGGCCAGGCTGGGACCGACCGCCGGGTCGACCGCCAGCCGCGCGGCCAGCGCCGAGGCGGACCGGCTCACCGCCGGCAGGACCCGCAGCAGCTGCCGGGCCGCCTGGGCCGGGCGCCCGGCGTCGGCGAGCACCTCGGCCGCCGCCTCGCGCAGCGCCTGCCGCACCGAGGGCGGGGTGTCCCGCAGTACGTCGTCGCGCAACGCGATGGAAGACAGCCGCAGCCCGGCGGCGGTGTCGACGAGGAACCCGCGCGCGATCAGTTCCTCCACCGTCGCGTCGATCCGCTCGTCCGACGTGGTGCCGGTGTGCGCGGCCACCGCTTCGAGGAACCACAGCCCGGGGGCGTCCGCGACGGCGACGGCGCGCATCACCGATCGGTGCGCGGTGGTCAGCGAGGAGGGTACGCCCGTGTGCATCTTGGGGCGGTTGGTCAACGGAGTCTCGGGCAACTGGCTCACCTTCGCAGGTGCTGGGGTTCGACCCGTTCACCGCGAGGTTAGCCAGCTCGTGACCTGCCCATCCCCGAATTCGGGGACACTGCTGCGCACGCCGGGGACACGACGAAGGCCCCTGACCGGGCTGGTCAAGGGCCTTGCGATGACTGCTCTGGTGCCCCCGGCAGGATTCGAACCTGCGCTCCCGCCTCCGGAGGGCGGTGCTCTATCCCCTGAGCTACGGGGGCTCAGCGACCCGAGAAGAGTAGCAAACCCCGTCCCGGATCACCGAATCGGTACCCCGCGAGTCGATCTTCGTCGGATCAGGCGGCGGCGACGGCGCGACCACAGCTCGGCAGCGGATGCAGCACGACGCGCCGGGGCAGCCGACGGGGCCATTCGTTGCGCGGCCACGAGCCGTCCACGATCAGGTGCACCGTGCGCTCCTCGGCGCCGCTGAGCCGCAGCACGAAGTCCCGGGGCAGCGGCGGATCCACCGACGGCGTGGTGACCATGAACCGCACCCGTCCCCGCGACGAGACCGCCGAGACCACGTCGGCGGCGGGCATGGTGCCGCGCAGGCGTACCCGGCCGATCCAGTAGACCTCGGCGGCGTGCTCCTGGGCCGCCCGCGTGATCGTCGGGTACTCGCTGCGTACCCACCGCTCGACCGCGCTGACGCACAGGCCGCAGGCCCGCTCGCGCGGCTCGCGCGGCCCGAGCCCCCAGGCCCGCAGGTACGCCCCGACGGTGCCGGCGTCCATCGCCAGCCCGAACCGGCGCTCGATGAGGGCGGTCAGGCTCTGCCGTGTCCAGAGCTCCTCGTCGAGGCCGAACTCGTCGGGGTGGACCCCCCGGAGCACGTCGATGAGTTCGAGTTCCTGTTCGCGGCTGAGCGTTCCCGGCTCGCCCTGCCGCAGTCCGCGACGGACGGCTGCCACCGCTCCGTCACCGCCGATGGTGTGGCGTCGGCACCAGCTGGTCACCGACCGCCCTGCGTCTCTGAGTGCAACCCCCACGTCTTGGGCAACGAGCCCGAATCGCAACTGGTCACGATATGTGGGTAGAAAACTCTCCAACCCCCACAATGACCCGTTAACCCCAAACCGTTACAAACCCCCAAACCGGGACATCTCACCCCCGGCCCCAACCTTCGACGTGGCCTCTCCGTCCCACCTCGACCGGCCCGCCTGCCTCGAACACATCACCCCGGGCCACGAGCCCACCCTTGATCGACTCCATCTCGCCGAAGTGGCTGCATCACACCCACCCTGATCTCGCCACCTCCCCGAACTGGTGTCGATCAAGAGCGGGGATGCCGCCACTTCCCCGAGCTGGTGTCGATCAAGCTCCGAACCGGAAGCGCGGGTACGCGAGGCGGGCGGGGTGCCCGGTCGGGCCGGCCTTCGGCCACCAGCCGACCCTCGGCACGGCCACCCCGTCCCACCCCGTCCTACCTCGACCGGCCAGCCTGCCCGAGCACATCACCCTGCTCCTGATCCACTCCACCTCGCCGAAGTGGTTGCATCCCACCCACCTTGACCCCGCCACCTCCCCGAACTGGTGTCGATCAATGGCGGGGATAACGCCACCTCCCCGAGCTGGAGTGGATCAAGAGCGGGGAGGCGGCCGCTTCCCCGAGCTGGTGTCGATCAAGAGCCAGACCGGAAGCGCGGACGCGCGAGGGGCGGGCGAGGATGCCCTGTCGGGCCGACCCGGGCCGTCCTCGCCCATCCTCCCGCGATCTTGCACTTGCGGCCCTCGCGTAACGGGGCGAATCCGGCATGGCCGGGGCAGTAACTGCAAGATCGCGGGAGGATGGGCG
>NZ_MAGP01000126.1 GCF_002926165.1 Micromonospora chalcea
GGCGGGCACCACGCCTGCACCAGTCGGCCCCGGCGGGTACCCGCCGGGGCCGACCGGTGCGGGCGTGGTGCCCGCCGGCGGCGAGGGGAGGGGTGGGATGCGGTTCCCCCTGTTCGTCGAGGCGGTGGCGCGGCGGTCCGAGTTGCCGTCCGACGAGGCCGCGACCATCTCCCGGGCGGTGTTGCAGACCCTCGCCGAGCGGGTCACCGCGGACGAGACGGCCGACCTGGCGGCGCAGTTGCCGGACGACGTCGGCGGCTATCTGGAGCCGGGTGGGATCGCCGTGACCGGCGGCGCGGTGGACTTCCTGTACCGGGTGGCCGAGCGTGCGGCGGTGGATCCGGCGGTCGCCGAGGTGGGCGCGGTGGCGGTGCTCGCCACGCTGCGCGACACGGTGACGGTGGGGGAGTTCCAGGACCTCGTCGCGCAGCTTCCGAAGGGCTTCGACGCGATGGTGGACCCGATCCCGCGGCCACCCTACGATGTCTGAGCAGGCTCCCCGCGATCCGGGTTGAGCTGCGGCACCGGGGCCGCTCCGACGAAGATTCGACTGCCAGAAAGTATTTTCACCGTAAAATAACTCGTCGGCGTTCGCGTACGCTGTAAAACGTCTACGCGCTAGAGGGATGATCGGACGGATTCCTCCGTCCGAGGTTCCAGGACGTCTTCCTCCCTTCGGCTCAAGCCGCATCGATGCTCTTCCGGCGCGGTGATTGAGCAATATTCTGCTTCCAATGTGAAGTCCTGGGGGGGATCAATGATCACATTCGTCGATTGCCGCGTGCCTGTCCTCTGTGGAGCGTATCCCGCTTCCTGACATGGCGGAGCCGATGATTATCAATCGTTTCGGCGCGATCACGGCAGTACACGGCGGACGTCCGGCACTTCTCGGTGAGACCCACGAGGTCACCTACACCGAACTGGCCGGGGCGGCCGGCGGGCACATGGCCGTGTTCGCCGCCGCGGGCCTGCGTCCCGGAGACCGGATCGCGCTGCTCACCGCGCACGGCGCACCGACCGTCGCGGCGCTGCTCGGCGCCCTGGCCGCCGGGTGCGCGTACGTGCCACTGGACCCGGGCTTCCCGGTCGCCCGGCTGCGCCACATGGTCGACGCCGCCGGCGTCACCGCCGTCGCGTGCGCCGCCGAGCACCGCGACCTGGCCTCGGCGCTGGCCGGCGAGCGTCCGGTCGTGCCGCTGGACGAGGTGCCGCCGGCGCCGCTGCGCCCGGTTCCGGCCGAGCCGGACGCGCTGGCGTACGTGCTGTTCACCTCCGGCTCCACCGGCGTGCCCAAGGCGGTCGGGCAGACCCACCGCAACCTGGCCCACGTCGTCGACAACCAGATCGCCGCGCTCGGCGTCGGACCGGACGACCGGCTCAGCCTGCTCGCGTCGTTCAGCTTCGACGCCGCCATCCCCGACCTCTACCCGGCGCTGCTCACCGGCGCCGCCGTCGTCCCGGTCGACCTGCGCCGCCAGGGACTCGCGTACGCCGTCGAGCAGCTCGACCGGCACCGCGCCACGGTGCTGCACTGCACGCCCACCGTCTACCGCTTCCTGCTCGACACGCTCGGCGCGCGCCGGCTGGCCACGGTGCGGGCGGTGCTGCTCGGCGGCGAACAGGCCACCTGGACCGACGCGGCCCGCGGCCGGGACCGGTTCACCCCCGAGTGCGTGCTGGTCAACGGCTACGGCGCCACCGAGATGACGTTCGCCGCCCGGCACGTGCAGCCGCTGTCCGAGGTGGACCCGGACGCCCGCGGGCCGCTGCCGGTCGGCACCGCGTTCCCCGGCTACCGGCTCGACCTCGCCCCGGACACCGGCGAGATCGTCGTCCACAGCCGGCACCTCGCCCCCGGCTACCTCAACCAGGACAGCGACCGGTTCGGCGTCGACGCCGACGGGGTGCCGTCGTACCGCACCGGTGACCTCGGCCGGCTGCTGCCCGGCGGGGAACTGGTCTGCCTCGGCCGGCTGGACCGGCAGGTCAAGGTGCGCGGGCACCGGGTCGAGCTGACCGAGATCGAAGCGGTGCTGTCCGCCCAGCCCGGCGTCGCCGGCGTCCGCGCCATCGTGCGCGACGGCGAACTGCTCGCGTACGCCCGCCCGGCCGGCGCCCGCCCCGACCCGGCGGCGTTGCGCGCCGCCCTGACCGCGGAGCTGCCCGACTACGCGGTGCCCCGCGCGGTGGTGGTGGTCGACGAGTTCCCGCTCACCGTCACCGGCAAGGTCGACGAGCGGGCGCTGCCCGACCCGGTGACCGAGGTGCCCGCCGACGCGGCGCCGGCCACCGAGACCGAGCGCGCCGTGCACGACATCTGGTGCGCGGTGCTCGGCCGCGACGCGGTCGGCCGCACCGACAGCTTCTTCGACGTGGGCGGGCAGTCGCTGCTGCTGGGCCAGGTTCAGCAGCGCCTCGCCGAGCGGTTCGGCGTCCGCCTGCCGATGCTGCGCCTGTTCGACCACCCGACCGTCGCCACCCAGGCGGCGCTGCTCGACGCCCCGCCCGAGGCGGTCCGCGCCCCGGTGCTGCCCGCGCCCGCCGCGCCGGTACGCGCCGCCCGCGAGTACACCGGCGACGAGATCGCCGTGGTCGGCCTCGCCGGCCGGTTCCCCGGCGCGCCCGACGTGGCCACGTACTGGTGGAACCTGTGCACCGGGGTCGACTCGGTGCACGACCACACCGACGAGGAACTGGCCGCGCTCGGCGTCGGGCCCGGCCTGCTCGCCGACCCCCGGCACGTGCGCGCCACCGGCCGGCTCGACGGGGTGGCCGACTTCGACGCCGAGTTCTTCGGCTTCGGCGCCGACGAGGCCGCCCGTACCGACCCGCAGCACCGGCTGTTCCTGGAGACCGCCTGGGAGGCGCTGGAGGACGCCGGGCACGACCCGGCCCGCTTCCCCGGGCTGGTCGGCGTCTACGCCGCCACCTCGGCAAACCGCTACTTCCTGTTCCACCTGATGGACAACCCGGCGGTGGTCGGCGACGTCGACCCGGACGACTGGGAGGCCCGGCTCGTCGGCCGCCAGCTCACCGACCACCTGCCCGGGCAGGTGGCCTACCGGCTCGGCCTGACCGGCCCGGCGATGGCCGTGCAGTCCGCCTGCTCCAGCTCGCTCGTCGCGGTGTGCGTGGCCGCGCAGAGCCTCGCCGACTACCAGTGCGACCTGGCCCTGGCCGGCGGCTCCACCGTGATGTGGCCCCGGCACCGGGCGGGCGGGCTCGTCTCGCCCGACGGCCGGTGCCGCGCCTTCGACGAGGCCGCCGCCGGCTCCGGCTTCGGCTCCGGCGCCGGCGTGGTCGCCCTGCGCCGGCTCGCCGACGCGCAGGCCGACGGCGACCGCATCTACGCGATCCTGCCCGGCTGGGCGGTCACCAACGACGGCCCGGACCGGGCCGGCTTCGCGGTGCCCGGCCCGGCCGGGCAGGCCGCCGCCGTCGCCGGCGCGCTCGCCACCGCCGAGGTCGCGCCGGGCGAGGTCCGCTTCGTCGAGGGCCACGGCAGCGGCACGCCGCTCGGTGACGCCATCGAGGTCGCGGCGCTGCACGAGGTGTACGCGGGCGCCGCGCCCGCCGAGTCCACGGCGCTCGGCTCGGTCAAGACGAACATCGGTCACCTCGACGCCGCCGCCGGCATCGCCGGGCTGATCAAGACGGTGCTCGCCGTCCGGCACGGGGTGATCCCGCCGAACCTGCACTTCACCCGCCCGCACCCGGAGATCGACCTGACGGCCGGACCGTTCTACGTGCCCACCAAGGCGCGGGACTGGCCGGACGGCGCGCGCCGGGTCGCGGGGGTCAGCGCGTTCGGCCTCGGCGGCACCAACGCGCACGTGGTGGTGGAACAGCCGCCACCGGCCGAGCCGGCCGACCCGCCCGGCGAGGGGCCGTGGCTGCTGCCGGTCTCCGCGCGTACCCCGGCGGCGCTGCGGGCCGCGCTGACCCGCCTGCGGACCCACCTGGCCGGCGCCGCCCCGGCACTGTCCGACGTGGCCGCCACGCTGGCGCTGGGCCGGCGGGCGTTCGCGCACCGGGCGGCGGTGGTCGCCGCCGACCTGCCGGCCGCACTGTCCGCCCTGGACGTGTTGCTGGACACCGACGCCCGGATCGGCGGCCTCGGCGGTCCGCTGCGCGAGACGGCCGCCGACTGGGTCGCCGGGCGTGACGTCGACTGGCACGAGCTGCACCCCGACGGCACGGTGCGTCGCACCGGACTGCCCACCTACCCGTTCCAGCGCCGCCGGCACTGGATCGACCCCGTGCAGAAAGGTCCGCGGTGAACTGGTTCGTCTCCGCCGGAAGCCGACCCGAGGCCCCGGTGCGATTGTTCTGCCTGCCCTACGCCGGTGCGGGCGCCAGCGCGTTCCGGCGCTGGGCGTCCGAGTTCGGCGAGAGCGTCGACGTGACGCCGGTGCAACTGCCCGGCCGGGAGAACCGGATCACCGAGGACCCGCGCTTCAGCGTCGCCGAGGTGGCCGACGCCATCGCCTCCCGGGCCGACCGCCCGTACGCGATCTACGGCCACTCGATGGGCGGACGGCTCGGCTTCGACGTGGTCCGCGAGCTGCGCCGCACTGGCCGCCCGCTGCCGCTGCGGCTCTACGTCGGCGGTGCCCGCGCCCCGCACGTACGCACCCCCGGCCCGTTCGACGGGCTGTCCCGGGCGAGCGACGACGAGCTGCTGCGCCGCCTCGGCGAGGGCGGCGGCCTCCCCGCCGAACTGCTCGACCACCCGGAGCTGGTGGAACTGCTGCTGCCGCTGCTGCGCGCCGACTTCGGCCGGGTCGACGACTACCGCCACGTGCCCGGCGAGCCGCTGCCGGTGCCGATCGTCGCGTTCGCCGGCCGCACCGACCGGGCGGTCACCCGGGACCAGAACGCGGCCTGGGCCGAGCACACCGCGGCCGGGTTCACCCTGCACGAGCTGGACGGCGGGCACTTCTTCCTGCACGACCGGCTGCCCGAGCTGGCCGCGCTGATCCGCGCCGACCTGACCGCCGCGCTCTCGGACCCCCGCGCCGGCACGCCGGACGCGGGTCCGGACCCGGTGCGCGCCGCCGGCCGCGGGACCGCCGGCGCCGCGCACCGGGTCCCCCTCGGCGACACCGGCTGGTCGGTGTGGCGCGACGCGGTGCTGCGTACCACCGGGTTCCCGGCCGACGGGCTGGAGCTGTTCAGCGCGCCCCGGGCCGCCACCGCCGCCGACGAGCTGCTCGCCACCGGCGCGGGCACGGACCGGTTCGACAAGGAGTTCGAGGAGGCGCTGCGCTCCGGCGCGCAGCGGTTCACCGCGCTGGCCGCCGATCCGCTGCTTCGCGAGGCGGTCACCTGGCAGAACCGGGGCGCGCTCGTCGCGTTCGACGGGCTGGTGCGCGGCGGCGCCGACGCGGCCCGCAACGTACGCCGCCGCGACCGGGAACGGGCGCTGCTGAAGTACTGGCAGCGCTACTGCGGCAAGAACGAGACGGTCGGCTTCTTCGGGCCCAGCTGCTGGGTCACAGTCGATCCGGCACAGCCGGAAGTTGCCCGGGTCAACCCCGGCGACCGGTTGACCCGCCGACGCTGGGTGTGGTTCGAGTCGTGGGCGCTGACCGCGTACGCCGACCGGATCGGCGCGGACCTGGCGGTCCGCCGCTGGTGGCCACCGATGCTCCGGCCACACCTGGCGGTCCGGGACCGGGCCGTGCTGCGCCCCGGACGTCCGCCGCTGACGCTGACCCCGGTCGAGGCCGGGCTGCTGCGCGCGGCCGACGGGCGGCGCCCCGCCGCCGACCTGGTCGCCGACCCGGCGATCGGGCTGCGCCGCCCCGAGGACGGCTACGCGCTGCTCGACCGCCTGGTGGAGCGCGAACTGATCACCTGGGACGCGGCCCTGCCGGTGAGCCCGGACGCCGAACGGGTGCTGGCCGACCGGATCGAGGCGATCGGTGACGAGCAGGCCCGCGCCGCCGCCCGCGCCGGGTTTGACCGGCTGCGCGCCGCGCGCGACGAGGTGGCCGCGGCGGCCGGGGACGCGGAGCGGCTGCGCGCCGCGCTGGACGCGCTCGACGCCACGTTCACCGAGCTGACCGGCGTGCCCGCGGTACGCCGGGCCGGACAGATGTACGCCGGGCGCACGGTCTGCTACGAGGACAGCGCCCGGGACCTGGACGTGGTCTTCGGCGCGCCGCTGCTGGCCGAGCTGGCCGCCCCGCTGGACGTGCTGCTGCGCGCCGCCCGCTGGCTGGCCAACGCGCTCGCCCGCGCCTACCTCGACGTGCTGCGCGGCCTGTACGAGGAACTGCGCGCCGAGTCCGGCGGCCCGGTGCCGCTGGCCGACCTGTGGTTCCTGGCCCAGGGCATGTTCTGGGGCGACGGCGAGCGGCCCGTCGACGCGGTGGCGGCGGAGTTCGCCGCCCGCTGGTCCGGGCTGTTCGGCCTGGACACGCTGCCCGCCGACACCACCGACGTACGGCTGCGCGCGGCCGACCTCGCCGACCGGATCGACGCGGAGTTCCCCGGCGCCGACCCGGAGTGGTCCAACGCCGCCATCCACAGCCCCGACCTGCAGATCTGCGCCACCGACGCGGACGCGCTGCGGCGCGGCGACTACACGGTGGTGCTCGGCGAGCTGCACGCCGCCTGGTCGTCGTTCGACTGCGCCGTGTTCACCCCGTCGCACCCGGACGTGGAGCGGCTGCGCGACGCGCTGGCGGCGGACCTCGGGCAGCGGCGCGTCCGGCTGCTGTTCCCGGCCGACTGGCCGCGCCGGACCAGCCGTACCGCCGAGTCGCTGACCGGCCCGACCGACCGGCACCTGGCGTTCCTCGACGCGCCCGGCGCCGACCCGGCCCGCGTGCTGCCCACAGTGGACCTGGTCGTCGACGACGTCGACGGCGAGCTGGTGGCGACCGCCTCGGACGGGCAGCGCTGGCCGCTCACCGAGATCTTCGCCGAGCCGTTCAGCGCGCACGCCGTGGACGGCTTCAAGCTGGTCGCCGCCGCGCCGTACACGCCCCGGATCACCGTGGACCGGCTGGTGCTGGCCCGGCAGACGTGGCGGACCACAGTGGGCGACAGCGGCCTGGCCGTCCCGAACGGGGAGCGCGAGCGCTTCCTCGCCGTCCGGGACTGGCGCCGCCGCCTCGGCCTGCCCGAACAGGTGTACGTCAAGTTCGGCACCGAGACCAAGCCCTGCTTCGTCGACCTGTCCGCGCCGGCGTTCGGGACCACGCTCTGCGCGATGGCGCGCGCCGCCCGGGTCGACGGCGGCGACGACGTCTCGTTCACGGTCAGCGAGATGCTGCCCGCCCCGGAGCAGGCGTGGGTGCCCGACGGACAGGGCCGCCGCTACTTCAGCGAGCTGCGCCTGCACATCACCGACGCCCGGCGGGAGGACCACCGGTGAGCCATCTGGTGCCCCTGGGCGACACCGGCTGGTCGGTGTGGCGTGACGTGGTCCTGCGGACCGCCGGTTTCCCGGCCGCCGGGCTGGACCGGTTCGCCGCGCCGGACTGCGCCGCCGTCGCGGACGCGCTGCTCGCCGGCGACACCGGCGCCGAGGTGTTCGACAAGACGCTGCGCGAGGCGTTCGCCGAGTCCTCCGCGGTGGCCGGCGAGCTGGCCGCCGACCCGCTGCTGCGCGAGGCGGTGACCTGGCAGAACCCGGACATGCTGATCGCGCTGGACGGGCTGCTGCGCACCGACCCGCAGGTCCGCAACGTGCGCCGCCGCAAGCGCGAGCTGAGCCTGCTGCGCTACTGGCAGCGCTACTGCGGCAAGGCCGAGACCATCGGCTTCTTCGGCCCGGTCTGCTGGGGCACGTTCGACACCACCCGGCCCGGCGTGCACACCGTGCCCGGTGCCGCGCTGGTGCACCGGCGGCGGGTGTACTTCGAGGCGTGGGCGCTCATCGCGAAGGCCGACCGGCTCGCCGACGACCTGGCGGTGCGCCGCTGGTGGGCGCCGGCCCTGCAACCGCACCTGACCGTCGCCGGCCGGGAGCTGCGCTGGCCGCTGCACCCGCCGATCGCGCTGACCCCGGTCGAGGCGCTGGTGCTCGGCGCCTGCGACGGGCGTACCCCCGCGGTGGAGCTGGCGCAGCGGCTGTGCGACGCCGGTGACGTGCACAGCGCCGACGACGTCTACCTGCTGCTGGACCGGTGGGTCGAGCGCGGCCAGCTCAGCTGGGGCGCGAACCTGCCGATCGCGCCCGACGCCGAACTGGTGCTCGAAGCGCGGATCGCCGCGATCGGCGACGAGCCGGTCCGCGCCGCCACAGCGGCCGAGTTCGGCCGGCTGCGCGCCGCCCGCGACGAGGTGGCCGCGTCGGCCGGCGACCCGGACCGGCTCGGCGCCGCGCTCGCCGCGCTCAACGCCGAGTTCACCGCCGTCACCGGCCGCCCGGCCACCCGGCACAGCGGGCAGATGTACGCCGCCCGCACCGTCTGCTACGAGGAGACCGCCCGCGACCTGGAGTTCCGCATCGGGTCGGCGGTCATCGACGCGCTCGCCGAGCCCCTCGCCGTGGTGCTGCGTACCGCCCGCTGGTTCACCGGCGAGGTGGCCGCCCGCTGCGGTGAGGTCTTCACCGAACTGCACGAGGAACTGGCCGCCGACGGCCCCGTGCGGCTGGCCGACCTGTGGCTGCTGGCCCAGGGCACGCTCGTCTCCCCGGACGGCCCGATCGGCCGGGCCGGCGCCACGCTCACCGCACGCTGGGCCGAGCTGTTCGGCCTGGCCGACCTGCCCGAGGGGCAGCCGGAGCTGCGGCTGCGCGCCGCGGACCTGACCGACCGGGTCCGGGAACTGTTCCCGGCGACCCGGCCCGGCTGGCCGTCGGCCCGGCTGCACAACCCGGACGTGCAGCTGTGCGCCGCCTCGCCGGAGGCCGTCGAACGCGGCGACTTCCTGCTCGTGCTCGGCGAGCTGCACCCGGCGTCGGTCGCGTTCGACAGCGCGGTGCTCAGCCCGTTCCACCCCGACCCGGCGGCGCTGCGCGCCGACCTCGACGCCGACCTGGGCCCGGTCCGGCTGCGGGTGCTGTGGCCGGACAGCTTCCCCCGCCGCACCACCCGCACCACGTACGCGCTGACCGGCCCGGCGGACCGCCAGCTCGGCATCGACACCGCGCACGGCGCCGACGTGGACCGCCTGGTCCCGGCCACCGCCGTGCTGGTCGAACGCACCGGCGACACGCTCACCGCGGTCTTCCCCGACGGCGCCCGCTGGCCGCTGATGGAGGTCTTCGCCACGCTGCTCGGCTCGCTGCTGCTCGACGCGTTCAAGCTGCTCGGCGCCGCGGCGTACACGCCCCGGATCACCATCGACCGGCTGGTGGTGGCACGGCGCACCTGGCGCACCACGGCCGGGGCGTGCGGGCTGGGCGGCCACCCCGACGAGACCTCCCGCTACCTGGCGGTACGCCGCTGGCGCGCCGAGACCGGCCTGCCCGAGCGGGTCTTCGTCAAGGTCGGCACCGAGATCAAACCCTGCTACGTGGACCTGACCGGGCCGCTGTACGCGCAGTCCCTGTGCGCCATGGTCGACGCCGCGCTGCGGACCGGCCCGGACGTGCCGGTGGTGGTCTCCGAACTGCTGCCCGCCCCCGCCGAGGCCTGGGTGCCCGACGCCCAGGGCCGCGGCTACGTCAGCGAACTGCGCCTCCAGATCACCGACCCGGCCGAGCACCTTGGAGCACTCCGGTGACCGACACCCTGACCGTCAGCGCCGTCCACGGCACCGACCTGCCCTGGCCGGACGCCACCCTCGCCGACCTGATCACCGCGCAGGCGGCCCGCACCCCGGACGCGGTGGCGGTGCGCCAGTGGGACACCCGGCTCACCTACCGGCAGCTCGTCGACCGGGCCGCCGGGGTGGCCGCCGCGCTGCGTGAGCACGGCGTCGGCCGGGGCGACCGGGTCGGCGTGTGCGGCGCGCGTACCCCCGACCTGGTGACGACTGTGGTCGGCGTGCTGCTCGCCGGCGCCGCGTACGTGCCGCTGGAGCCGGGCGGCCCCCGGGCCCGGCTGCGCGGCATCGTCCGCGACGCGGGCGTCCGGGTCGTCGTCGGCGACGCGGCGGCGGCCGAGTTCGGCGACGAACCCGGCGTGACGGCGCTCGGCCTGCCCGGCCCGGCCCCGCTCGCGCCCTGCCCGGCCCGCCCCGGCGACCCGGCGTACGTGCTGTTCACCTCCGGCTCCACCGGCCGCCCGAAGGGCGTGCTGACCACCCACCGCAACGCCGTCGAGTTCGTCACCGGAGTGAGCGCGCTGACCGGCGCCGACGCCTCGGTGCGCAGCCTCGGCATCGCCTCGCTCGGCTTCGACGCCGCCACCATGGACCTGTTCGTGCCGCTGACGCTCGGCGGCGCGGTGCAGCTGCTCGGCGCCGACGACCGGGCCGACCCGGTCCGGCTCGCCCGGTTCGTCGCCGAGCACGAGGTCACCTGGGGCTTCATCACCCCGACCGTGCTGTCGCTGCTGGACCCGGCCGGGTTCCCGTCATGGCGGGTGCTGCTCTGCGGCGGCGAGGCGGTCCCGGCCGAGCTGGTCGCCCGCTGGGCGCCGGGCCGCCGGTTCCTCAACGGCTACGGCCCCACCGAGACCACGGTGCTGGCCGTCACCTGCGACCTCACCCCGGCCGACACCGACCCGATGCCGATCGGCCGGCCGCTGCCCAACCACCGGGCGTACGTGGTCGACGCCGGACTGCGGCCGGTGCCGGCGGGCGAGACCGGCGAGCTGCTGATCGGCGGGCCCGGCCTGGCCGACGGCTACCTGAACCGGCCCGGCCTGACCGCCGAGCGGTTCGTGCCCGACCCGTTCGGCGACGTCCCCGGCGAGCGGCTCTACCGCACCGGCGACCTGGTCCGGCAGGGCCCGGACGGCCGGATCGTCTACCTGGGCCGCGCCGACCGGCAGGTCAAGGTGCGCGGCCAGCGCATCGAGCTGGGCGAGATCGAGGCGGTGCTGGCCGCCTGCCCCGGCGTCGAGCGCGTCGCGGTGGAGGCGGTGCCCGGCCCGGCCGGCGCCGAGCTGGTCGCGTTCCTCACCCCGGCCGGCGCGCCCGGCGACGACGAGCTGCGGGCGTACGCGCAGACGCGGCTGACCACCGCGATGCTGCCGGCCCGGACGGTGCGGCTGGACGCGCTGCCGGTCAGCCTGGTCACCGGCAAGCTGGACCGGCCGGCGCTGCGCGAACTGGCCGCGGCGACCCCGGCCGCAGTCGCCGACGCGTCCGCCGACGACGACCCGGTGACGGCGGCGGTCCGGCACGTCTGGACCCGGCTGCTCGGCGCCGCGCCCGCCCCGGACAGCGACTTCCTCGCCGCCGGCGGCAACTCCATCGCCGCGATGCGGCTGGTCGCCGCGCTGCGCGCGGAGCTGGGCCGGCAGGTGGACACCCGGGTGCTGTTCGCCGACCGCACGTTCGCCGCGCTGGTGGACCGGGTCCGCGCCGCCGACCCGGCCGACGCCGACGGGCTGACCACCGGCAACCCGCCGACGCTGTCCCCGCCGCAGCGGCGGCTGTGGTTCATGGACCAGCTCGCCCCGTCCAGCGCGCCGTACAACATCGCCGTCGCGCACCGGCTGCGCGGGCCGCTGGACGTCGCCGCGCTCGGCGCCGCGCTGCGCGCCGTCGCCGAACGGCACGACGTGCTGCGCTGGCGGATCCCGCAGAACGGCGGCGTGCCGTACGCGGTCCGCGAGGAACCCACCGACGTGGCGGTGCCGGTGGTCGACCTGACCGCCGCCGCCGACCCGGACACCGAACTGGCCGGCATGCTCGCGGCCGGCGCCGGGCACGCGTTCGACCTGGCCACCGGCCCGCCCTGGCAGGTGACCGTGTACCGGCTCGCCGCGCAGGAGCACGTGCTCGCGGTCACCGTGCACCACGCGGTCTTCGACGGCTGGTCCGAGGCGCTGCTCTACGACGAGCTGGCGCTCGCGTACGCCCGCGCGCTCGGCCGGTCCGTGCCGGGCCGCCCGCCGCTGCCCGCCACGTACGCCGACTACGCCGTGTGGCGCGCCGCCCGGGACCGGCGCCGCGGCGAGACCGACCTGGCCTGGTGGACCGCGCACCTGGCCGGCGCGCCGACGGTGCTGGACCTGCCCCGCGACCGGCCCCGCCCGGCCGCGCAGACGTACGCCGGCGCGGAGGCCGCGGTACGGCTGGACGAGGCCGCCGACCGGGACGTGCGCGACCTGGCCGCCCGGCGCGGCACCACAGTCGCCGCGGTGCTGCTGGCCGCGTTCGGCGAGCTGCTGCGCCGGGTCACCGGCGGCGACGAGCACGTGCTCGGCGCGATCGTCGCCGACCGGCGGCTGGCCGCGTTCGACGAGGTGATCGGCTTCTTCATCGACACCGTGCCGGTGCGGGTCCGCTCCGGTGGCGCGAGCTTCGCCGAGAAGGTCGACCGGGCCGCCGCCGAGCTGCACGAGGTCACCGCCCACCCGGGCGCGCCGCTGGAACGCATCGTGGAGGCGCTCGGCGTGGGCCGGGACACCTCCCGCGCCCCGCTGGTGCAGGTGCTGTTCAACGTGCTCAACTTCGCCCCGCCCCGGCTGGCGCTGACCGGCCTGGCGGCCGAGCCGGTGGCGGTGCCCAAGCCCGGCTCACCGTTCGACCTGACCGTCTACGTGGTGGAGCGTGACGGGCGGGCCGGCGTCGAGGTGGTGCACAACCCGGACCTGTTCACCGCCGAGCGGATCAGCGCGCTCCTGGCCGACCTGGCCGCCCTGGTCGGCGCGCTCGCCGCCGACCCGGACACGCCGGCCGCCGAGGTGGCGCCCGAGCTGCCCCGCCCGGCGGTGCGTGTGGCCGCGCTCGGCGCGATGACCGTCGCCACCGCCGAACCGGCCCGCGCGCCGCTGCCCACCGGCTCGGACGCGCTCACCGGCACCGAGGAGCTGATCGCCGGCATCTGGCGCGACGTGCTCGGCCGGGACACCGTCGGCGTCACCGACAACTTCTTCGACATCGGCGGCCACTCGATGGCCCTGGCCGCCGTGTACGCCCGGCTCACCGAGGCCACCGGCCGCTCGATCACCATGCTCGACCTGTTCCGCCATCCGACCGTGCGGGCGCTTGCCGCCAGCCTGGACGGGGCCGCCGACCGGCCGGAACTGGCCCGCGCCGCGCTGCGTGCCGCCGCCCGGCGGGGCCGCGCCCGCCGAACCCCGCCGCCACGCCGACCTCACCCGTGACGCGATCCCTTGTGAATGAAGGAACCCCCATGCAGAACGACATTCCCGCCGACGACGGCGTCGAGCCCATCGCCATCGTCGGGCTCGCCGCCCGCCTGCCCGGCGCGGCCGACGTCGACGAGTTCTGGCGCAACCTGGTCGACGGCGTGGAGTCGACGACCGAGCTGACCCGCGAGGAGCAGCTCGCCCGCGGCGCGCAGCCGCAGGAGGTCGACGACCCGGGCTGGGTCAACCGCGCGCCGCTGGTGGACGGCTACGACGAGTTCGACGCCGGCCTGTTCGGGATGACCGCCCGCGAGGCCGAGATCACCGACCCGCAGCACCGGCTGTTCCTGGAGACCTGCTACACCGCGCTGCAGGACGCCGGCTACGACCCGGGCCGCTACGACGGCGCGGTGGGCGTGTACGCCGGCACCGGCGGCAACACGTACCTGCACCGCAACGTGTACCGCAACAAGCGGGTCGGCGGGAACCCGCACGGCGCGGTGTCGCTGGCCACCGGAAACTCGCCGAACTACGTGGCCACTAACGTGTCGTACCGGCTGGACCTGCGCGGCCCGAGCATGACCGTGCACACCGCCTGCTCCACCTCGCTGGTCGCGTTCCACCTGGCCTGCGAGGCGCTGCGCAACGGCGAGTGCGACATGGCCCTGGCCGGCGGTGTCAACATCGAACTGCCGCACGTCGGCTACCTCGGCATGGACGGTTTCACCTCGCCGGACGGGCGGTGCCGGCCGTTCGACGCCGCAGCGAACGGCACGGTGTGGGGCAGCGGCGTCGGCGTGACGCTGCTCAAGCGGCTCTCCGACGCGATCGCCGACGGCGACCACATCCGCGCGGTCGTGCTCGGCAACGCCATCAACAACGACGGCGCCGGGAAGGTCGGCTTCACCGCCCCCAGCATCGACGGGCAGACCGAGGCCGTCGCCCAGGCCGTCGCGCTCGCCGGCGTCGACCCGCGCAGCATCAGCTACGTCGAGGCGCACGGCACCGGCACCGCGCTCGGCGACCCGATCGAGGTCGCCGCGCTGTCCGCCGTCTACGCCAAGGACACCGACGAGCGCGGCTGGTGCGGCATCGGGTCGGTGAAGTCGAACATCGGCCACCTGAGCCAGCCCTCCGGCATCGTCAGCGTGATCAAGACGGTGCTGGCGATGGAGCACGGGCTGATCCCGCCGACCATCAACTACGAGGCGCCGAACCCGGCCATCGACTTCGCCGACACCCCGTTCTACGTGGCGAACACGCTGACCAAGTGGGACACCGACGGCGGGCCGCGCCGGGCCGGGGTCAGCTCCTTCGGCATCGGCGGCACCAACGCGCACGTCGTGCTCCAGGAGGCGCCGGCGGCGGAGCGGGACGAGCCGCCGGCCCGCCCGGCGCACCTGCTCCAGGTGTCGGCGAAGACCCCGACCGCGCTGGACGTCGCCGTGCGCCGGCTCGCCGAGCACCTGGAGGGCGGCAGCGACGTGGCGCTCGCCGACGTGGCGCACACGCTGCGCGTCGGCCGCCAGACGTACGCCCACCGCGCCGCCGTCGTGGCCGGTGACCCGGCGTCCGCCGCCGCCGCGCTGCGCGAGCGGCGCAAGGGCCACCGGGGCGTCGCCGACGGACCCGCCCCCCGGGTGGCGTTCCTGTTCAGCGGCCAGGGCTCGCAGTACGCCGGGATGGGCGCCGAACTGTACGCCCAGGACCGGGCGTTCGCCGCCGCCGTGGACGAGTGCGCCGACCTGCTCCGCCCCGAGCTGGGCCTGGACATCCGGGACCTGATCCTCGGCCGCGACCCGGACGCGGCGGACAAGCTCACCGAGACCCGGTGGACCCAGCCCGCGCTGTTCACCGTCGAGTACGCCCTCGCCGTCGCGTGGCGGGCCGCCGGGGTCGTCCCGGCCGCGATGATCGGCCACTCCATCGGCGAGTACGTGGCCGCCACGCTCGCCGGCGTGCTCGACCTCGCGGACGCGCTGCGCGTGGTGGCCGCCCGGGGCCGGCTCATGCACTCCCTGCCCGCCGGCTCGATGCTGGCGGTCACGCTCGACGAGTCGGCGGTGGCCGACCGGCTGCCTCAGGGCCTGTCGGTGGCCACCGTGAACGGCCCCGGCACCTGCGTGGTGGCCGGCGAGACCGCGCTCGTGGAGGAGTTCGCCGCGAGCCTGGGCGGCAAGAACAAGTCGAAGCTGCTGCGCACCTCGCACGCGTTCCACTCGCCGATGATGGACCCGATCCTGGACGAGTTCACCGCGCTGATGGCCACCGTGCCGCTGCGCGCCCCGGCGGTGCCGTTCCTGTCGAACGTGACCGGCACCTGGATCACCGAGGCGCAGGCCACCGACCCGGCGTACTGGGCCGCGCACCTGCGCCGCCCGGTCCGCTTCGGCGCGTGCGTGGCCACGCTGCTCGCCGAGGGCACCTGGGCGCTCGTCGAGTGCGGCCCCGGCCGGCAACTGGCCAACCTGGCCCGGATGCAGGTCGCCAAGGCCGGCGAGGCGCAGCGCGCGCTGACCCCGCTGGGCAGCCTGCCCGGCGCGGGCGAGCAGACCGGTGACCTGGCCGCGCTGCTCGGCACGGCCGGCGCGCTCTGGTGCGCCGGGGTGCCGGTGCGCCTTGCGGCCGACCCGGCGGCGCGGCGGGTGCCGCTGCCCACGTACCCGTTCGAGCGGCGCCGCTACTGGATCGACCCGGACCCGGAGCAGGAACTGGCCGCGGCGCCCGTCGAGACCGGCCCCCGGCCGCTGCCGGAGTGGTTCGCGGTGCCGGTGTGGCGCCAGGCCGCCCCGGCGCGCGCCGTGGAGCCGCTGGGCCGCTGCCTGGTGCTGGCCGACGGTCCGCGCGGCGAGGCGCTCGTGGCCGCGTTGCGCGCCGCCGGCGACGACCCGGTCGAGGTACGCGCCGGCGAGGCGTTCGCCGCCACCGCGAGCGGTTTCCGGCTGCGCCCCGGCGTACGCGCCGACGCCGAGGAGCTTCTGGCCGCGCTCGGCGCCGACGTGCCCCGGCGGATCGTGCACGCGTTCGCGCTCGACGGCGAGCCGGCCGGCACCGACCCGGCGGCCGCCTGGGCGGCGCAGGAGCGCGGCTTCTTCGGCGCGCTGCACCTGGTGCAGGCGCTCGCGGGCACCGGTGTGACCGCCGACGAGGCGGGCGTACGCCTGGACCTGGTCACCGCCGGCATCGGCGACGTACGCGGCGACGACCTCGTCCGCCCCGAGCACGCCACGCTCGCCGGCCTGGCCCGGGTGCTCCCGGCCGAGCTGCCCGGCCTGACCGTGCGGCTGCTGGACACCGACCCGGCCGCGCGCGGCGTGGCCGCCCTGGTGGCCGAGCTGCGCAGCCCGGTCGACGCCGAGCACCCGGAGGTGGCGCTGCGCGGCGACCGCCGCTGGCTCGGCGGCTACGAGCAGGTGAGCGTCGCGGCCGAGGCGGAGCCGGGCGTGCTGCGCGAGGAGGGCCGCTACCTGATCACCGGCGGTCTCGGCGGCATCGGCGTCACCCTGGCCGAGGACTTCGCCCGCCGGGCCCGCGCCAAGCTGGTGCTGCTGGCCCGCTCCGGGCTGCCCGGGCGCGACGAGTGGGACGCGCACCTGGCGGTGCACGGCGGCGCCGACCGGGCCGGACGCGCCATCGCGGCGATCCGCCGGATGGAGGCCGCGGGCGCCGAGGTGCTGGTGCTCGCCGCCGACGTCACCGACGCGGACGACCTGCGCCGGGTCCGCGACGAGGCCGAGCGGCGGTTCGGCGGGCTCGACGGCATCGTGCACGCCGCCGGCCTGCCCGGCGGTGGCATGGCCGAGATCAAGGAGCGCGACGAGGCGCAGCGTGTGCTGGCCCCGAAGCTGGCCGGCACGCTCGCGCTGGCCCAGGTCTTCGGCGACCTGCCGCTGGACTTCGTCGTGCTGTGCTCCTCGATCACCGCGGTGATCGGCGGGTTCGGCCAGGTCGACTACTGCGCCGCGAACAACTTCCTGGACGCCTTCGCGCGCTCCGGCACCGGGTTCCGCGCCCCGGTCGTGTCGCAGAACTGGGGCGGTTGGGCCGAGGTCGGCATGGCGGTGGAGACCGCCGCGCCGGCCGCGTTCCGGGCCGCCGGGCGGGACACCGTGACCACCGCGGTCACGCACCCGGTGCTGACCACGATGGTCGCCGGGCCGGACGGCACGGTGCTGCACGGCCTGGTCGCGGCCGACACCCACTGGCTGCTCGACGAGCACCGGATCGGCGGCGTGCCGGTGGTGCCGGGCACCGCCCACCTGGAGTCGGTACGCGCGGCGGTGGCCGCCGCGCTGCCCGCGCCGGGGCCTGACGCCGCGGTCGAGCTGCGTGACGTGGTGTTCCTGGAGCCGTTCTCGGTGCCGGACGGCACCGTGGCCCAGTACCGGGTCGAGCTGACCCCGACCGAGGACGGCACCGACTTCACCGTGGCCAGCCTCGCCGCCGGCCAGGCGCGCGCCCACGTACGCGGCAGCGCCGGGTGGACCACCGAGGCGGCCCCGCCGGCCGCCGTGCCCGCCGTGGCCGGACGGCGGGTCGACGACGACGCCTCGTTCGGCCGGGGACGCACCAGCATGCTGACGTTCGGCCCGCGCTGGGCGGCGCTGGCCGAGCACCACCTCGCCGACGGCGAGGAACTCGCCCGCGTGCAGGCGCCCGCCGCCGCGCTCGGCGACCTGCCCTCGTGGGGGCTGCACCCGGCGCTGCTGGACGTGGCCACCGCGTTCGGCCGCGGCCAGGGCTCCGGCACCTACCTGCCGTTGTCGTACGGCCGGATCGTGGTGCGCGGCGCGCTGCCGGCGACGTTCCACAGTCACCTGCGGCACCGGCCCGCCGCCACCGACGAGGTGGTCGCCGCCGACCTGTCGCTGCGCGACCCGGACGGGCGGGAACTGGTCGCGATCAGCGACTTCGTGCTGCGCCGGGTCGACCAGGACGCGGTCACCGGCAACCTGGCCGAAGCCCCGGCGGACGCCGACGCCCCGGCGCCGGTGACCGAGGACATCCGCCCGGTCGACGGCGCGGAGGCGTTCCGGCGCAGCCTCGCCGCCGGGCTCGGCGCCCAGGTGGTGATCGCCACCCGCACCGTCGCCGACATCCGTCGCCGGGCCGCCCGGGTCACCACCGACAGCATCGCCGAGGAGACCGACGCGGCGGCCGGCGCGACCGCGGCCACCGGCGGCGGCTCGGCCGCACCGGGCACCGAGCTGGAGAAGACCATCGCCCAGGTGTGGCGCGACGGTCTCGGCGTCACCGACATCGGCGTGGACGACGACTTCTTCGCCCTCGGCGGCAACTCGCTGGTCGCCGTGCAGCTGATCGCCGCCATGCGCAAGGCGACCGGGGTGCGGCTGCCGATGCGCAGCCTCTTCGAGACCCCCACGGTGGCCGGCCTGGCCGCCCGGATCGAGGAGCTGCGCGCCGAGGCGCCCGCCGACCAACCGGCCGCCCCGGCGGCGATCCCGGCCATCCCGCGGCTGCCCCGCGGCTGACATCCGACGGAACAAGGAGACACCGCACCATGAGCGAGACAACCGCGACGCTGCCGGTGGTCGTCGAGAACGACGGCCGGCCGCTGACCGACCTCATCGCCGCCCGGCGCGCCGAGCTGCGGGACACCCTCGTCGCCAGCGGAGGGCTGCTGTTCCGCGGCTTCGACGTGGGTGGCGTGGACGGCTTCGACCAGGCCGTACGGGCGCTGGCCGGCGAGCCGCTGACCTACACCGAGCGCTCCTCGCCCCGGCACTCCATCAAGGGCCGGGTCTACACCTCGACCGACTACCCGCCGGACGAGGAGATCTTCCTGCACAACGAGAACTCGTACCAGGCGCGCTGGCCGCTGACGCTGTTCTTCTACTGCGTCACGCCGCCGGACAGCCAGGGCGCCACGCCGCTGGCCGACGTGCGCCGGGTGTACGAGCTGATCGACCCGGCGGTACGCGAGGAGTTCGTCCGCCGCCGCTGGATGCTGGTGCGCAACTTCCACGGCGACTTCGGCACCCGCTGGCAGGAGGTGTTCAACACCGAGAGCCGCGCCGAGGTGGAGGCGTACGCGGCGGACAACGGGATCACCGTGGAATGGGTCGGCAAGGACGGCCTGCGTACCCGCGCGGTCCGGGACGTGGTGCACCACCGGCCGGGCTCGGACACCCCGCGCTGGTTCAACCACGCCACCTTCTTCCACCTCAGCACGCTGCCGGCCGACTACCAGGAAGGGCTGCTGGCCATGTTCGGCGCCGACGGGCTGCCGTCGAACACCTACTACGGCGACGGCGGCGAGATCCCCGCCGACGTGATGGACCACCTGCGCGCCGCCTACCGGGCGGCCACGGTCCGCTTCGACTACCAGCGCGACGACGTGCTGGTGGTGGACAACATGACCGCCGCGCACGGCCGGGAGCCGTTCACCGGCCCCCGCAAGATCGCCGTGGCGATGGCCGAGCCGCACACCCCCGACACCGCAGGAGCGAACTGACATGGCCGAATCCCGATTCCTGGTCGTCCGCAACGACGAGGAGCAGTACTCGATCTGGTCGGCCGACCGCGAGCTGCCCGCCGGCTGGCACGACACCGGCTTCGCCGGCAGCCGCGAGCAGTGCCTGGCCCACGTGGACGAGGTCTGGACCGACATGCGTCCCCGCTCGGTGCGCGAGGCCCTCTCATGACCCAGGAGTGGACGTTCCCGGCCTCCTACGCCCAGGAGCGGGTGTGGATGGCCAACCAGCTCGACGCCGGGTCGCCGGTGTTCAACGTCTCCTTCCCGTGGATGTTCCCCGCCGACGTGGACGCCGAGACGGCCGGCGACGTGGTCAACCGGGTGATCGCCCGGCACGAGGCGCTGCGTACCCACCTGCGGGTCGACGACGGCGCGCTGGTGCAGGTCGTGCGCGCCCACGAACCGGCGCCGCTGCCCGTCACCGACGTCACCCATCTGCCCGCCGGTGAGCAGCGCGGCGAGTTCGAGCGGATCCGCGGCGAGATGGCGCGCGCCCCGATCCCGATGGACGCCGCGCCGCTGTGGCGGGCCCGGCTGATCCGCATGGAGGACGGGCTCGCGCTGGCGTTCGTGGCGCACCACGCCGTCTTCGACAGCCACTCGGCGGTGCTGTTCCACCACGAACTGGTCGCGTTCTGCGAGGCCGCGCGCACCGGCGCCGAGCCCGCCGTGCCCGAGCTGCCCATCCAGTACGCCGACTTCGCGGTCTGGCAGCGCCAGCAGCTCACCGGCGAGGAACTGGACCGGCAGCTCGCCTTCTGGACCGGCCACCTGGCCGGAGCGCCGCCGGTGATCGGCCTGCCGCTGGACCGGCCCCGTCCGGGCCAGCTCGGGTTCGCCGGTGACGAGGTGCGCTTCACGCTGCCCGACGGGCTGCTGGACCGGATCGGCACGCTGGCCACCGGGGCGCAGGCCACCCCGTACATGGTGCTGCTGGCCGGTTTCGCGGCGCTGCTGTCGCGGATCTCCGGCGACACCGACGTGGTGGTGGGGGTGGCCACCGCGGGCCGCGACAACCCGGAGCTGGCGCCGCTGATCGGCATGTTCGTCAACCCGGTGGCGCTGCGCTGCGACGTCTCCGGCGACCCGGCGTTCGCGGCGCTGCTCGGCCGGATCCGCAACGGCCTGATCGACGCCATGGAGCACGGCCAGGCGCCGTTCCAGAAGATCGTCGAGGCGGTCGACCCGCAGCGGGACCCGTCGGTGCAGCCGATCTTCCAGACTGCCCTGAACTGGATCCCGGACTCCGGCCTCGACCCGGTGGAGCTGGGCACCACGAAGGACGACCTGGCCTTCGACATCACCACCGGGGAGTGCCGCCTGGTCTACCGGACCGAGCTGTTCGACCGGGAGACCGCCGAGGCGGTGGTGCGCCGCTACGTGCGGCTGCTCGCCGCCGCCGGCGCCGAGCCGCAGCGCACCGTCGCCGCGCTGCCGCTGCTCACCGACGACGAACATGACCTGGTGCTGGGCGCCTGGAACGACACCGCCCACGACGTGCCGGCGACCACTGTGGTCGACGAGGTGCAGCGGCAGGCCGCCGCCACCCCGGACGCGCCGGCGCTGGTCTGCGACGGCGCGACGCTGCGCTACGCCGAGCTGAACACCGCCGCGAACCGGCTGGCCCGGCTGCTGGTGGCGCGCGGGGCCGGCCCGGAGACCCGGGTCGCGCTGGCCCTGCCCCGCTCCTGCGACCTCGTCGTGGCGATGCTCGCCGTGCTGAAGGCCGGCGCCGCGTACGTGCCGGTGGACACCACGTACCCGGCCGGGCGGATCGCGTACCTGCTCACCGACGCCGCGCCCGCGCTGGTGGTGGCCGACCCGGACACCGCCGCCCTGGTGCCCGGCGACGCGCTGGTGCTCGACGGCGAGGTCGGCTCCGACCAGCCCGGCGACGACCTCACCGACGCCGACCGGGTCGCCCCGCTGCGCCCCGAACATCCCGCGTACGTGCTCTACACCTCCGGCTCCACCGGCCGGCCCAAGGGCGTGGTGGTCGAGCACCGGGCGGTGACCGCGTACCTGGCCTGGGCCCGGGCCACCTACCCGGGGCTTTCCGGGGTGGCGCTGCTGCACTCGCCGGTCTCGTTCGACCTCACCGTCACCGGCCTGCTCGGCACGCTCACCGCCGGCGGCACGGTACGGCTCGCCGCGATCGACGAGCCCGCCGCCCGCGCCGGTGGGCGGCCGACCTTCCTCAAGGTCACGCCGAGCCACCTGCCGCTGCTCGACGGCGAGCTGTCACCGACGACCGACCTGGTCATCGGCGGCGAGGCGCTGACCGGTGAGCAGCTCGCCGCCTGGCGGGCCGCGCACCCCGACGTGGCGGTGATCAACGAGTACGGCCCGACCGAGGCCACTGTGGGCTGCGTCGCGGCCCGCATCGCCCCCGGCGAGCCGGTCCCGGCCGGCCCGGTGCCGATCGGCACGCCCACCTGGAACACCCGGGCACTGCTGCTCGACACCGCGCTGCGCCCGGTGCCGCCGGGCGTGGTGGGGGAGCTGTACGTCACCGGCACGCAGCTCGCCCGCGGCTACCACGAGCGGCCCGGCCTGACCGCCGAGCGGTTCCTGCCCTGCCCGTACGGGCCGCCCGGCGCCCGGATGTACGCCACCGGCGACCTGGCCCGCTGGCGCGCCGACGGCACGCTGGACTACCTGGGCCGCCGCGACGACCAGGTCAAGGTGCGCGGCATGCGGATCGAGCTGGGCGAGGTCGAGGCGGCGCTGCTGGCTCACCCGGACGTACGGGCCGCCGCCGCGGCGGTCCGCGCCGACGGCGGCGAGCCGATGCTCGTCGGCTACCTGGTGGGCCCGGCCCACGAGGACTCGGTCCGCGCCGAGCTGGCCCGCGAGCTGCCGGCGCACCTGGTGCCGGCCGCCCTGGTCCGGCTGGACGCGCTGCCGCTGACCCCGAACGGCAGGCTGGACCGCGCCGCGCTGCCCGCCCCGGCGACGGCCGAGACGGCGCAGGACAGCTACGTCGCGCCCCGCACCGAGGCCGAGGCCCTGGTCGCCGAGGTGTACGCCGACATCCTCCAGGTGGAGAAGGTCGGCGCGCACGACGACTTCTTCGCCCTCGGTGGCAACTCGCTGCGCGGCATGCGGGCGATGGCCCGCATCCGCGCCGAGGTGGACGTGGAGCTGCCCATGCGGGCGCTGTTCAGCAGCCCCGTGGTGGCGGACCTGGCCGCCCAGATCGAACAGCGGATCGCCGCCGAGCTCGACGGTCTCTCCGACACCGAGGTCGCCGCGCTGCTCGCGGCGGAAGAGGGAACCAACTGATGACCGACCTGAAGGATCCGGCCCGCGAGGCGGCCCGGCAGGCGCTGATCGCCCGACGGCTACGCGCCCGCCAGACCGCAACCGCGGCCCGGATCGCCCCCCGCCCGGCCGGCGCCGAGGTGCCGCTGTCCTACGCCCAGGAGCGGGTCTGGTTCATGGACCAGCTCGCCCCGGGCGAGGCGGCGTACCACATCGCGGTGCCGCTGCGGGTGCGCGGACCGCTCGACGTGGACGCGCTGCGCGCCGCCCTGACCGCGCTCGCGGACCGGCACGAGTCGCAGCGCACCCGCTTCCCGGCCGACTCCGACGGCCGCCCCACGGTGGTGATCGCGGACACCGCGGACGTGCCGCTGACGGTGGTGGACGCGCCCGACGAGGCCGCCGCGCAGGTGCTGGTCGAGGCGGCGGCGGCCGAGCCGTTCGACCTCGCCGAGGGGCCGCTGCTGCGGGCCCTGCTGATCCGGCTCGCCGCCGACGACCACGTGCTGTTCCTGGCCCAGCACCACATCGTCGGCGACGGCTGGTCGGTGGACGTGCTGCTGCGTGACCTGATCACGCTCTACCGGGGCGGCGAGCCGCCCGCCCTGCCGATCCAGTACGGCGACTTCGCCGTCTGGGAGGCCCAGGAGCTGGACGGCCCGCAGGCGCGGGCGCACGTCGACTACTGGAAGCAGCGGCTGGCCGGCATCACCCCGCTGGAACTGCCGCTGGACCGGCCCCGCCCGGCCACCCAGACCTACCGGGGCGACTTCGTCGAGTTCCAGCTCGACCCGGCCGCCACCGAGGCGCTCAACACGCTCACCCGCGACAGCGGCGGCACGCTGTTCATGACGTTGCTCGCCGCGTACCAGGTGCTGCTGGCCCGGCACTCCGGCCAGGACGACTTCGCCATCGGCGCCTCGGTCGCCGGACGGTCCGCGCCGGAGCTGGAGAACCTCGTCGGCATGTTCATCAACATGCTGCCGCTGCGCGCCGACCTGGGCGACGACCCGACCTTCGCCGAGCTGCTGGAGCGCACCCGCCGCACCGTGCTGGACGGGTTCGAGCACGCCGAGGTGCCGTTCGCCAAGGTCGTGCACGAGCTGGGCCTGCCGCGCGATGTCAGCCGCTCCCCGGTGTTCCAGGCCATGTTCGTGCTGCAGAACTACGAGATGGGCCGGTTCACCGGCGTGTCCCGTACCGACGAGGTCACGTTCACCTGGACCCCGATGGAGTTGCGGGCCACCCGGTTCGACTTCGAGCTGCACGCGGTCGAGACCGTCGACGGGCTCTGGGGCAAGCTGGTCTTCAACACCGACCTGTTCGACCGGGCCACCGTGGAGCGGATGGCGCAGCGGTGGACCGCTCTGCTGGACGCGGTCGTCGCCGCGCCGGACACCCCGGTCTCCCGGCTGCCGCTGCTGCCCGCCGCCGAGCGGGAGCTGCTGGCCGCCTGGAACGACACCAGCGCGGACTTCCCGCGCGCCGAGACGCTGCACGGCCCGATCGAGGAGCGCGCCGCGGCCACCCCGGACGCGGTGGCGGTCACCATCGACGGGCACAGCCGCACGTACGCCGAGCTGAACGCGCAGGCCAACCGCGTCGCGCACCGGCTGCGCGCGGCCGGCGTCGGCCCGGAGACCCTGGTCGGGGTCTGCGCGGAACGCTCGGTGGAACTGGTCGCCGGGCTGCTCGGCGTGCTCAAGGCCGGCGGCGCGTACCTGCCGCTGGACCCGGAGTACCCGGCCGACCGGCTCGCGTTCATGGTCGGCGACGCGGACGCGCCGGTGGTGCTGGTCCAGTCGCACCTGCGCGACGTGCTGCCCGACACCGGCGCCACGGTGCTCGAACTGGACGACGCCACCGTGTGGAGCGGTCAGCCCGACACCGACCCGGCGCCGGCCGCCGGGCCGGAGCACCTGGCGTACGTCATCTACACCTCCGGCTCCACCGGCCGCCCGAAGGGCGTGCCGAACACGCACCGGGGCATCGTCAACCGGCTCGACTGGATGCAGAAGACGTACCGCCTCGGCGCCGACGACGCGGTGCTCCAGAAGACCCCGGCGAGCTTCGACGTGTCGGTGTGGGAGTTCTTCTGGCCGCTGCGCACCGGCGCGCGCCTGGTGCTGGCCAAGCCGGGCGGTCACAAGGACGCCGGCTACCTGCGTGACCTGCTGGTGTCCGAGCGGATCACCACCGCCCACTTCGTCCCGTCGATGCTCACCGTCTTCCTCGCCGAGGACGGCGTGGAGGCGGCCACCGCGCTGCGCCGGGTGATCTGCTCCGGCGAGGAGCTGCCGCTGGCCTCGGCGGCCGACTTCACCGCCCGGCTGCCCTGGTGCGGCCTGCACAACCTGTACGGCCCGACCGAGGCGGCAATCGACGTGACCGCCTGGGCGTGCGAGCCGGACCGGCTGGCGCAGGTGACCAGCGTGCCGATCGGCGCGCCGATCGCCAACCTGCGGCTGCACGTGCTCGACCCGTCCGGCGCCCAGTGCCCGGTCGGGGTGGCCGGTGAGCTGCACATCGGCGGTGTCGGGCTGGCCCGCGGCTACCACCGCCGGCCGGCGCTGACCGCGGAGAAGTTCGTCCCCGACCCGAACTCCTTCGAGCCGGGCGCCCGCCTCTACCGCACCGGTGACCTGGCCCGCTGGGTCGTCGGCCCGGACGGCGCCGGGGTGATCGAGTTCCTGGGCCGCATCGACCACCAGGTCAAGCTGCGCGGCCTGCGCATCGAGCTGGGCGAGATCGAGAGCGCGCTGCGCGAGCAGCCGGACGTCACCGAAGCCACGGTGATCGTCCGGGAGGACAGCCCGGGCGACAAGCGGCTGACCGCGTACCTGGTGGGGGCGGCCGAGCACACCGCGTTGAAGGCGGCGCTGAAGGACACGCTGCCCGAGTACATGGTGCCGGCCGCGTTCGTCACGCTCGACACGCTGCCGCTGACCCCGAACGGCAAGCTGGACCGCAAGGCGCTGCCCGCGCCGGTGGTCACCCGCGAGGCGTCGGTGGCGCTGGTCGAGCCGCGCGACGACACCGAGCGGGCGCTGGCCGCGATCTGGTCCGAGGTGCTCGGCGTGGACACGCTCGGCATCGACGACGACTTCTTCGACCTGGGCGGGCACTCGATGCTCGCCACCCAGGTGGTCGCGAAGATCCGCAAGGCGGAGCTGGGCGGCCGGGCGGTCGGCGTGATGGACCTGTTCCAGCAGCGCACCATCCGCGACCTGGCCGCGTTCATCTCCGGCGACGCCGCCCAGGAGGGGCCGCGCCGGCTGCTCTACGAGCTGACCAAGCCGATCCCGGCGGGCAAGCGGGTGCTGACGTACGTCTGCGTGCCGTACGGCGGCGGCAGCGCCATCGTCTACCAGCCGCTGGCCGACGCGCTGCCGGCCGGGTACGGGCTGTGGTCGCTGGCCATCCCCGGCCACGACGTCGGCCTCACCGAGGACGCGCTGCCGTTCGAGGAGCTGACCAGCCGGGTCGCCGACGAGATCCTGGAGCGGGTCGAGGGACCGATCGCCCTGTACGGCCACTGCGGCGTGGGCAGCGCGATCGTCGCCGAGGTGGCCCGCAAGGTCGAGGCGTCCGGCCGGGACCTGGAGGCCGTCTACATCGGCGCGATGTTCCCGTTCGCCCGCCCCAAGGGCGTCTTCTCGGCGGCCCGCAACAAGCTGGAGCAACTGCGCAGCAACAAGCACTACGCGAGCTGGCTCAAGTCGATGGGCGTGGACACCGACGAGCTGGACCCGGAGCAGGCGGACCGGATCATCAGCAACATGCGGGCCGACTCCCGCGCCTCGGAGGAGTACTTCACCCGGCTGCTGGACAAGCAGGCGACGAAGCTGCGCGCGCCGATCATCTCGGTGGTCGGCTCCGAGGACCCGGTCACCGACTACTACCGCGAGCGGTACACCGAGTGGCAGTTCCTCAGCGACACGCTCGGGCTGGTCGTGCTCGACCAAGCAGGTCACTTCTTCCTCAAGTACCGCGCCGAGGAATTGGCCGAGATCGTCACGCAGACGCACCCGGCGGTGGTCGCCGGTGACATCGGCGCGCTGAGCCCGCAGGCACGGGGTGAGGACGCCGGCTGGGCGGTGGCGGACACGCTGCGCGTGGGCGTGGCCCGCAAGGCCAGCACCGCGGTCAAGCCGAGCATGGGCCGCTTCCTGGCCATCACGGTCGGGCAGCTCGTCTCCAGCACCGGCTCCGCGCTGACCGCGTTCGCGCTGCCGATCTGGCTGTTCAACCGCACCGGCTCGGTGGCCGACCTCGGTCTGCTGTGGGCGCTGGCGCTGATCTGCGGCGTGCTCATGCTGCCGGTGGCCGGCGCGCTGGTGGACCGGGTCAGCCGCCGCCGGATCATGATGACGGCCAGCTGCTTCGCCGGCTCCATCCAGCTGGTGCTGGCCAGCCTGCTGTGGACCGACAACCTGGTGCTCTGGCACATCTACCTGCTGGTGGCACTGAGTTCGGTGGCCGGGTCGTTCCAGCGGATCGCGTTCCAGTCGGCGGTGCCGCAGCTGGTGCCCAAGCGCTACCTCGGGCACGCCATGGGCATCACCCAGCTGTCCACCGGTGTGGCCACGCTGCTCATGCCGGCGTTCGCGGCCGGCCTGCTCGCCACCATCGACCTGAAGGGCATCCTGCTCGTCGACGTGGCCAGCTACGTGCTCGCGGTGCTCACGCTCGCCGTGGTCCGCTTCCCGGACGCGCTCGGCTGGCGGCCCCGGGAGCGGCTGCTGGTGGCCATCGCCAACGGCATGCGCTACTCCTGGCGGCACCGCGGATTCCGGCTGATGCTCGGCTACTTCGCGCTGGGCAACATCTTCCTGGCGCCCGCGCTGGTGCTGATCACCCCGCTGGTGCTGTCGTTCGGCAGCCCCACCCAGGTCGCCCAGGTCGCGCTGGCCGAGGCGGTCGGCGCGGTGCTCGGCGGCATCCTCATGTCGCTGTGGGGCGGGCCGCGCAAGCGCCGCATGATCGGCGTGCTGATCGGCAACCTGGGCACCGCGATCGGCTGCATGCTGATCGGCCTGGACGCCTCGGTGGCGATGATCTGCGTCGGCTTCTGCTGGCTGGCCATGTCGATGACCACCGCGCAGTCGATCTACGCGACGATCGTCCAGGTGAAGGTGCCGCAGCGCTTCCACGGCCGGGTGTTCAGCCTCAACCAGACCATCTCCTGGTCCACGCTGCCGATCGGGTTCGCGCTGCTCGCGCCGGGCGCCACCGCGCTGTTCGAGCCGATGCTCGCGCCGGGCGGAGCGCTGGCCGGCACGGTGGGCGCGGTGATCGGCACCGGACCGGGCCGGGGCATCGGGTTCGCGTACATCTGTTTCGGCGCGGCGCTGGTCCTGGTCACGCTCGGCGGGTTCGCCATCCGGCTGCTGCGCCGCTTCGACATCGAGGTGGAGGATTCCCTGCCGGACGACCTGATCGGCGCCCAGGAGCGTGAGAAGCGCCTGGCCGCCAAGGCCGAGAAGAAGGAGCTCGTCTCGGTCTGACCCCGCCTCCCATCCGGTTGATCAAGGAGTTCGTGTCCTTTCCGGGCCTTCCGGCCGGCACGAACTCCTTGATCACCGGGGGTAGCATCGGTGCGATGGGCGAGGACGTCACCGACACGCTGCTGCGGGAGATGGGGCGCCTCGATCCGTGTGTGGCGGTGGTCGAGGCCGGTGAGCAGGACGTCGACGGGCTCACCGACTACAGCCCGGAGGGTCACCAGGCCCGCGCCGATCTCGCCGCGCGCGCCCTGCGCCGGATCGAGGCGCTGCCCGCCCCGAGCCCGCTGCACGAGCACCTCGCCGAACGGCTGCGCGCCCGGATCGCCTTCCACGACGCCGGGGAGGACCTGCGGGAACTGCACGTCGCGGCCACCGGCCCGCTCCAGCTCATCCGCCAGTGCGTCGAATCAGCGGTCCCGGGCCGCGACGCCGGGGACGCGGCCTACGAGGACGGCTGGGCCCGCGTCGGCGCGCGCCAGGCCGCGATCCCGGCATCCCTGGACGGGTACGCCGCCAGCCTGCTGGTCGCCGCCGAACGCGGTCACCTGCCCACACGACGCCAGGTGGACCTGGTGACGCAGCGCTGCCGCACCTGGATCGACGAGGACACGGCGCTCGTGCAGCGCTACGGCGACGGGCCGCAGCGCGCGTCGTTGCAGGCGGCGGCGCGGGACGCGCGGGAGGCGTACCGGAGGTTCGCCACGACGCTCACCGCGGACCTCGCGCCGCTCGCGCGCGACGACGAGGCGTTCGGCCCGGCGCGGTACGCCCGCTGGGTGCGGACCTTCCTCGGCACGGAACCGGACCTGCGTGAGCTGTACGAGTGGGGCTGGGACGAGTTCACCGCCATCGAGGCGGACCTGGTCGCGGAGGCGAGAGCCCTGGGTGGCACCGTGCCCGAGGTGCTTCAACGGCTCGACCGCCCCGACGCGCCAGGTGTGCTGGGCAGCCGGGACGAGTTCGCCGCCTGGCTGCAGGAGCTGCTGGAGGCCACCACCGAGCGGATGCACGGTACGCACTTCGACATCCCCGCGCCGCTGCGCCGCATCGAGTCCCGGGTCACCACGTCGGGCGGCACCGCCTACATCGCGCCGTCGCGGGACCTGACCCGGCCGGGCCGGGTCTCGTGGCTGCTGCCCGACGGTCAGGAGCGCTTCCCGACCTGGTGGGCGTACAGCACCGCGTACCACGAGGGCGTTCCCGGCCACCACCTGCACCTCGGATCGGAGGCGTGCCGGGGCGGCCCCGGGCAGCGGCTGAACCTGCTCGGCGGGCTCTCCGGCGCCCAGGAGGGCTGGGCCCTGTACGCCGAAGGGCTGATGGACGAACTCGGACTCTACGAGCAGCCGGGCGCCCGGCTGGGCCACCTGTTCATGCAGTTGCTGCGGGCGGCCCGGGTGGTGCTCGACATCGGCCTGCACCTGCGGCTGCCGATGCCGTCGGGCAGCGCGCCGTGGACGCCGCAGGCCGCGCTGGACCTGCTGCGCGACCGCTGCCACCAGGGCCCGTACGCGCCACTGGAAGTGGCCCGGTACCTGGGCCGGCCCGGGCAGGCGCTCACCTACAAGGTGGGGGAGCGGGTGTGGCGCGACGGACGCGCGGCGTTCCCCGGCGACCGGCGCGCGTTCCACAACCGGGCGCTGGAACTCGGCTCGCTGGGACTGGACCAGCTCGCGAGCGCGCTTCCCGCCTATCCGGCCTCGTCGGCGGGCAACTCCTCCGGGTCGGCCACCCAGGCGGAGTAGACAGGCAGCGCGTGCCACGGGCCGCCGGCCGGGTCGGTGGTCACCGCGACCACCGCGTACGGGTGACCGAAGCGCAGCTCCGCGACGCGGGCGACCCCCTCCGGCGGCAGCGCTGTCGCCCGGCCGAACGCGGTCACCGCGGCGGCCTCGAAGCCGTAGCGGCCGAACCGGGCCACCGCGGACTGCGCGGCGTCGAACCCCGGCCCGGTCAGGCCCAGCAGCTCGCCGAGTGCCTGCGCCGCCGCGTCGAAGCCGAACCCGGGCCTGGCCAGGTCGTGGCGGCTCTGCGCCGACCAGCAGGGCAGCACCGCGGTGGCGCGTTCCTCCCGGCCGTCGTCCGCGTACGTCCGGGTCGGCTCCTCCCGCAGCGTCCACAGCGGCGTCTCGCCCAGCGGCAGGTCGAACAGCGATTGGCGGCCCGGCATGGAGTCCGGCAGGAGCGCGGCGGCGCTCGCCAGCTCCGGCGCGGCGGCCAGCACGTCGACGGCCGGCACGTCGGGCGCGGCGGCCACCGACACCACGAGCATTCCGGCGCCGTCGTCGCCGGTGCGGGCCGGCACCGCGTGCGCCGCCACGTCACCGGCCCGGTCGGTGGCCGCCACCCAGCACCGGTGCCCGAACGGCGGCGTACGCAGCACCCGGCTCAGCCGGCCCGACCAGGCGCTGTCCGCACCCAGTTCGGCGCCCGGGACGGTGTCGAACGGGTCGGCCCACGACACGCGGGTGGCCAGCGCGTTGGCCAGGAGCAGCAGCGTGTCCGGGGTGACGTCGACGGGGAAGCTGTCGATCAGCCCGCCGGTACGCTCCCGGGCCCAGCCGTCCAGCGTGGCCTGGTCGGGCAGCGGGCCGCGTTCGGTGTTCTCCGGCAGCGCGGCCCGCCACGCGGCCAGCTCCGGCGCCGGAGCGCGCTCCCACAGCCCGGTGGCCGCGGCGACCATCGGGTGCGGCGCGCCGAGCAGCGCCCGGGCCTCCGCGGCGGCGTCGTCCGGGTCGGCGTCGAGCGCCTCGGCCAGCGCCGCCCGGGTCTCGCCGGTGGCGGCCGGGCCGGTCAGCGCCAGCAGCAGCCACGCGCCCAGCGGCGAGGCGACGTGGTGGGTGTCACCGGCGGCGCGGTGCAGCCGCTCGGCGTAACGGGCCAGGGGTGCGTGCAGGGGAGTCACGGCTCCACTCTGCCCGCTCACGCGCCGGGTGGCACGCCCGCGCTCAGGACCACAGCTCGAACGGCTCGTCGATCTCCTCGCCGGCCAGGAACGCGGGCAGCAGTTCGGGCAGCCGCCCGGGATAACAGCGCGGCCGCTCGGCGAGCACCTCGGCCAGCGGCCACCAGCGGAACCCGAAGTAGTCCTCCACCTCGTAGTCCAGCCGCAGCGCCTCGTCCACGTCCGGTCCGGGGCCGGGCAGCCGTACCGCCACGATCACCTCGTCCTGGAGGTGGCGGCGCTGCCGGTGCCGGAAGCTGGCCCGCCGCCGCCACGTCGGCGCGCCCACCTCGTCCGGGCCGATCGCGATGCCGGTCTCCTCGCGCAGTTCGCGGACCGCCGCCTCCCGGTACGTCTCGCCCGGGTCCAGCCCGCCGCCGGGTAGCTCCCACCACACGCCGAGGTCGGGGTGGTCCGGGTCGCGGGTGTGGAACAGCAGCAGGTGGTTGGTGGCGTCGAGCACCACCAGCCGTACCGCGCTGCGCTCGAACACCGGCAGATCATCGGGTAGCCGCACGCCCCCAGCGTAAGGAAGGGCCCCTTATTAACGCCTCCGGTAGTAGAGGGGCCCCCTATTAACAGGGGGCATCCCGCACGGCGCCGTCCACCCGACCGGGCGACCCGATTCCCGGGCGGTCGCACCCCGGCCGATAGGCTGCCCGCCGTGGCAGGTCTGTTGAAGAACGTGGCGTCGCGGCTCGGCCGGATCACCCGGGCCGTGCCCGCCCCGCCCCGCACGGGCGCGCCGATCCCGGCTCAGGTCGCGCGCCGCCGCCAGGTCAACGCGCTGCAGCGCCGCGAGTTGTCGTACGCGCCGGAGCCGGACGGCCAGGCCGACCCGGGCGAGATCGTCTGGACGTGGGTGCCCTACGAGGACGACCCCCGCCAGGGCAAGGACCGCCCGGTGCTGGTGGTCGGACGGCACAGCCGCACCTTGTTCGGGCTGATGCTGTCCAGCCAGAGCGACCGGGACGGCCAGCGGCACTGGCTGGCGCTCGGCCCGGGGGAGTGGGACCGGGACAACCGGCCCTCCTGGGTGCGCCTGGACCGGGTGCTCACCATGCGCGAGGACAGCATCCGCCGCGAGGGCGCGGTGCTGGACCGGCCACGGTTCGACCGGGTCGGGCAGGCGCTGCGCGCCGGCTACGGCTGGCGCTGACCGGGCCGGTCAGTACTCCGCGACGAGCTGCCGGGTCGGGCGGGCCGCGCCGAGCGTCTTCGCCTCGTACATGGCGGCGTCGGCGCGGCACAGCGCGTCGGTGAGCTGCGTCGGGCAGTGCACCGGCGCGAGCCCGACCGAGGCGGTGACCTGGATGCTGCGCGCGCCCAGCGGGATGGGCGCGGCGAGCGCCTCGCAGAGCCGCCGCGTGGCGTGCTCGATCCACCGGCGGTCGGCCGTGGGGCTGGCCAGCAGGCCGGCGAACTCGTCGCCGCCGAGGCGGGCCACCAGGTTGTTGCCGGCGAACGCGGCGAGCCGCTGCGCGACGCTGATCAGCACCTGGTCGCCGGCGGCGTGCCCGTAGCGGTCGTTCACCTGCTTGAAGTTGTCCAGGTCGAGCACGACCGCTACCAGTGGCTGGCCGGCCGGGTCGGTGAGCAGGGTGGCGGCGAGCCGGAAGAACGCGCGGCGGTTGGGCAGGCCGGTGAGCGGGTCGTGGCTGGCCGCGTGCCGTTCGGCGGCCAGTTCGGCCTGGAGCAGCTCGATCTCGGCCTCGGCGCGTACGGCGCGGCGGCGCAACTGCCAGGCCGAGATGAGGGCCCCCGCGGCGGATATGCCGGAGGCGACGGTCATCGGATCCGGCACGCGCGTCCTCCTCACCGCAGTCCCCTAGCCGCGCGCGGCGGCATCCGGAGGCCGGGTTCGGGTCACCGAATGTGAGCGACCCGGCACACCGTACGTTTCGGCTATCATGCTCTCCGTCCATTGCAGATGCAATAGCAGATGCACGTGCATCTCACTCCTCAGTCGACAGACGTCGCCACCCACCGCTCCTCCCCGCGGCCTCGGCTGGCTCATCCCGAAGGACGCCCATGCAACAACCGCCGAACGGTGTGCCCGTGCCCGAGCTGCCCCCGATGCGCTGGTCGAAGAGTCGTCGCAGCAACCCCAGCGGCAACTGCGTCGAGTTGGCCGAGCTGCCCGGTGGCACCGGGATCGCGGTCCGAAACTCCCGGCACCCGGAGGGCCCGGCGCTGATCTACACAGTGGACGAGATCGCCGCCTTCGTGCTCGGCGCGCGCGACGGCGACTTCGACCACCTGATCCCGCCGTCCCGCACACGGGACTGATTAACCGCTCCGGAGGAGTTCACCTCACTGTCGGTTCATGGCATGCTTACTCGTCGGCCGGGGGGCGCCCGGCCGGGGCAGTCGGGATGCGAGGGCGGTCAGGTGGCGACGGTGCCCGTCGAGGGTGGTCCGACAAGCGGGCCCACCGTGCTGCGCATGTTGCTCGGTGGGCAGCTGCGGCGACTCCGTGAGAGGGCCGGGGTCAGCCGGGAGACGGCCGGCTGGGAGATCCGCTCCTCCGAGTCGAAGATCAGCCGGATGGAGCTGGGCCGGGTCGGCTTCAAGGAGCGCGACGTGGCCGACCTGCTCACGCTCTACGGCGTGACCGACGCCGGCGAGCGCGAGTCGCTGCTCAAGCTCGCCCGGGACGCGAACAGCCCGGGCTGGTGGCACCGCTACGGTGACGTGCTCCCCGCGTGGTTCCAGGCGTACCTGGGCCTGGAGGCCGCCGCCGCGCTGATCCGCACGTACGAGGTGCAGTTCGTGCCCGGGCTGCTGCAGACCGCCGCGTACGCCCGGCAGGTGATCCTGCTCGGGCACCGCGGCGCGTCGGCGGCGGAGCTGGACCGGCGGGTGGAGCTGCGGATGCAGCGCAAGGAGCTGCTGCGCCGCAGCAACCCGCCGCAGTTGTGGGCGGTGCTCGACGAGGCGGCGCTGCGCCGCCCGATCGGCGGGGCCGCGGTGATGCGCGAGCAGCTGGACGCGCTGATCGAGGCGACCGCCGCGCCGCACGTACGGCTGCAGATCGTCCCGTTCTCCGCCGGCGGGCACGCCGCGGCCAGCGGGGCCTTCAGCATCCTGCGCTTCGGCGACGCGGACCTGCCGGACATCGTCTACATCGAGCAGCTGACCAGCGCGATCTACCTGGACAAGCGCGACGACCTCGAGTTCTACGCCGAGGCGATGGAACGGCTGTGCGTGGAGGCCGCGCCGCCGGAGCGCACCCGTGAGCTGCTGGCCCGCCTCCGCGACGAGCTGTACCCGGCCTGACCGGGCCGGCGCCGGGCAGTACCATGATCCGCACCGGAGACAGTGGACGGTGGGACCCGAGTCGTGGAGGTGGCCTTGACCAGCGACGCAGCAGGGACGGCGCCCGTTTCCGGGCCGCCCGGCGACCGGATCGACACGACAGTGGCGCACCCCGCCCGCCGGTACAACTACTGGCTCGGCGGCAAGGACAACTTCCAGGCCGACCGGGACTCCGGCGACGCGATGGCCGCCCGGTTCCCGACCATCCGGATCAGCGCGCTGGAGAACCGGCGGTTCCTGCGCCGCGCGGTGCGTCACCTGGCCGGTGAGGCGGGCATCCGGCAGTTCCTGGACATCGGCACCGGCATACCCACCGCCGACAACACCCACGAGGTGGCGCAGGCGATCGACCCGCGCGCCCGGGTGGTGTACGTCGACAACGACCCGATCGTGCTGGCCCACGCCCGCGCGTTGCTGACCAGTTCGGCCGACGGCGTCACCGCCTACCTCGACGCGGACCTGCGCGACCCGGAGCGGATCCTGGCCCACCCGGACCTGCGCCGCACGCTCGACCTGTCCCAGCCGGTGGCGTTGATGCTGCTGGCGGTGCTGCACTTCGTGCCCGACGGCGAAGACCCGTACGCGCTGGTCGACACGCTTCTCGACGCGCTGCCCGCCGGCAGTTACCTGGCCGCCTCGCACGCCACCCACGACTACCTTCCGGCGGAGGTGGCCGCCGAGGCGAAGGCGGCGGCCCGGGGCGGTGGCCCGCACGGCGTGATCAACCTGCGCAGCCGGGAGGAGGTCGTACGCTTCTTCGACGGCCTCGAACTGGTCGAGCCGGGCATCTGTTCGGTGGCCGAGTGGCGCGCCGACGGCGAGCCGGAGCCGCGGCCGTCCGTGGTCGACGTCAGCATGTACGGCGGGGTCGCCCGCAAGCCCTGACTCGGGCGGAAGAACGCCGGAACACGGACGAAACGGGGGCGCGGGTTGGTGCGGCCGGTGCCGCGCATGGCAGCCTGGTGAATTATGTCGCCGTTCACGCCCGCCCTGCGCCTGCACGACCGCTACGTCCTGCGTGAGCGCATCGGCCTCGGCGGGATGTCCGAGGTGTGGCGCGCCGACGACGAGGTGCTGCACCGGCCCGTCGCGGTCAAGGTCCTCGCCGGGCAGCTCGCCGCCGACCCGCAACTGCGCGCGGTCATCCAGCGCGAGGCCCGCGCGGCGGCGCGGCTGACCCACCCGCACGTGACCCAGGTGTACGACTACGCCGAGGCGACGCTGGACAGCGGTGTCGTGGTCCCGTACCTGGTGATGGAGCTGGTGGAGGGGCAGACGCTCGCCGACCGGCTGGCCGGCGGGCCGCTGGCCTGGCCGGACGCGGTCCGCACGGCCGGGCAGGTCGCCGGGGCGCTGGCCGCGGCGCACCGCATCGGCGTGGTGCACCGCGACATCAAACCGGCGAACGTGATGCTCACCGAGACCGGCGCGAAGGTGCTCGACTTCGGCATCGCCGCGCCCGCCGGCCCGCACCCGGTCACCGGGCAGACCGGCGTGCTGCTGATGGGCACCCCCGCCTACTTCGCCCCGGAACGCCTCGACCCGGGCCCGGCGCATCCGGCCGGTGACGTGTACGCGCTCGGCGTGCTGCTGTACCGCAGCCTCACCGGCCGGGCCCCGCTGCCGGTGCGCAGCTGGGACGACGTGCTGGAGGTGCGGCGCAACCGGCCGCCGGTGCCGCCGCCGCGGGTGCCCGGCCTGCCGCCGGAGATCGCCGACCTGGTGCTGGCCTGCCTGGACGTGGACCCGGCGCGGCGGCCGAGCGCGGCCCGGCTCGCCGAGCGGCTCGGCGCGGGCCGCCCGGTGGATCCGCCGACCGCGATCCTGCCCACCGTGGCGCCGGTGACGCATTCGCCCACCCTGGTCGAGCGGGTTCCGGCCGCCACGGCCCGCCCGGTCGCGCCGGGGCGTCCCGGCGCGCCGCCGCGTCCGGCGGTCTCCTCGAACCGGCTGTTCGGGCTGCTGGTCGCCGGCGCCGTGGTGCTGCTGCTCGCGGTGGTCGGCTCGCTGGTGTGGGGTGACGGCTCCGGCGCCCCGCCGGCCGCCGCGCCCACGACTGGCCCCACGACCGGCGCCGCCGAGCCGCCTGCGCCCGAGCCGAGCAGCGCGGCGCCGCCGTCGACGGCGGCCGAACCGGTGACGCTGCGGCAGCTCGGCGACCGGTTCGACGAGTTGCTCGACCGGGCCGAGTCGATCGGGCTGATCGAGCGCAAGGTCGCCGACGACCTGCGCAAGAAGGTCGCCGAGCTGGACCGGGGCAAGCCGAAGGACCGGGAGAAGCGGGTCGAGGACCTGCGCGAGAAGATCGACGACGCGGCCGAGGACGACAAGATCGACCCGGTCACCGCCGCCGGGCTGCGCAAGCTGCTCGACGGCTACGAGCGGCTGCGCGGCGGCGACGAGGGCTGAGTGTCACCGCAGCGTGGCGGTGACCACCTCGCCGGTGTCCGTGCAGGCCCGGGCCACCGGCTCACCCGCCGGTGACCAGATCCCCGAACCACCCGCGGCGCGCGCGTACCCGCCCCCGGTCGAGCCGGCGAAACTCGCCATGACCACCCACACGCCGTGCGCGGCGGCGACCCGGCGGGCGCGTTCGTCGGGCACCGCCGCGTCGTCGGCCGACTCCAGCACCCCGGCCAGGTAGGCGTCCGCGCCGAGCGCCACCGTCGCCGCCGCGTGCTCCGGCGTGCCGGTGTCCTTGCAGACCGCCAGGCCCAGCCGCCAGCCGTCCACATCGAGCACCGCCGGCTCCCGGCCCGGCCGCATGTGCTGCGGCTCCGCGCCACCCAGGCACATCTTCCGGTACGCCACCCGCACGCCCTCGGCGTCGATCGCGAGCACCCCGATGTGCGGTCCGGGCACCGGCGCGCCGGCCAGCGCCAGCGTCCCGGTCTCGGCGCACGCCGCGCGCAGCGGCGCGAGCCGGGGATCGTCCGGGTCCAGCGGCGCGGCGTCCAGTTCGTACCCGGTCAGTGACATCTCCGGGAAGAGCACCACGCGGGCCGCGGCGGCGCGCACGGCGTCGGCGTGCCGTGCCGCGTTGCCCGCGACGTCGCCGGAGCGGGTGAGCGGCTGGGCGACGGCGATCCGCAACGGCGTACGCATGGCGTACACGATAATGGTTTCCATGACGCGTGGTCGTCCGCAGCTTCGCCCCGTAACGTTGGTCGGATGATCGGAAACGCACAGCTGCTCGCCGGCCCCCGGGTGAGCGCCGCGCGGGCGGCAGAGCCGTCCGGTGACGGAGTGACCGGCTGGGTCACCGGCCTGATGGAACGGCTCGGCGGTCCCGGCGCCGGCCTCGCGGTGGCGCTGGAGAACCTGTTCCCGCCCATCCCCAGCGAGGTGATCCTGCCGCTGGCCGGCTTCACCGCGAGCCAGGGCAAGATGAGCCTGGTCGGTGCGATCGTCTGGACCACGATCGGGTCGATCGTGGGCGCGCTGGCGCTCTACTACATCGGCGCGGCCCTCGGGCGGGACCGGATGCGCGCCCTGGCCGAGCGGCTGCCGCTGATCAAGCTGGAGGACGTGGACCGCACCGAGGCGTGGTTCCTGCGCCACGGCGTCAAGGCGGTGTTCTTCGGCCGGATGATTCCGATCTTCCGCAGTCTCATCTCCATTCCGGCCGGGGTGGAACGCATGCCGGTGCCGGTGTTCCTGCTCTACACCGCGCTGGGCAGCCTGATCTGGAACACCACGTTCGTGCTCGCCGGGTACTTCCTCGGCGAGCAGTGGCACGTGGTCGAGGCGTACGCGGGCACGTTCCAGAAGATCGTGATCGTGGCCGTGATCGCCGGGTTCTGCTGGTTCGTGGTCAGCCGGGTCCGCCGCTCGCGCCGGAGCGCCCTCGCGGCGGAGGCGGCGCCGACGCCGGAATCGGCGCCGCCGGAGTCGGCCCGGCAGGGCACCGTCTACCGCGGCGGCTGGTACGGCCGCGAGGAGGACTGAGCCGGGCAGGGCGGATAGAGCGGGCGGGTGCCGGCCCCGGCGGCCCGGGCGGCCTGGTCGCTGAACCGGCAGCCGAAGTCCGGCGCCGCCACCGCGCGCCGGTCGGTGACCGCGTCGCCGGCCGGGCGCTTGCCGGTGCGGACCCAGCGGGTCAGGTCGTCCCAGGCGGCGCCGGCCTCGGCCGGGCTGAACTCGCAGTGCTGCGCGGTACGCACGGCCCGCTGCACCAGCAGCCGGGACCGGCCGTGCCGGGCCACCTCCCGGGCGTACGCCTGCTCCATGCCGAACGGCACGAACAGGTCACCGAGGCCGTGCAGGCTCAGCACCGGCGCGGTGGGCCGCCCGGCGATCCGGGGCACCTCGGTCAGACTCGGCGAGAGCCGCTGGCGCAGGTTCTCCGGCGCGACCCGCTGCACCGTCGCGTCGAGGTTGACCGGCTGGTTCGGCGCGTACCTGGTGAACAGGTTCGTGGCGAGCTGACCGGGCCGCCGGGCGGGGGAGCCGTCCGCCTCGCTGACCGCGATGCCGAACAGGAAGTCCTTCCAGACCGCGAACGCGGCGTCGGCGCCCGGCCGCGGCCCGCCGGAGCGCTCCACGGTGACCGCGCGCAGCTGCTTGCCCAGGTCGTTGGTGGTGTCCGGGCCGCCCGGGGCCAGCCCGGCCAGGCCGAGCGTGACCTGGATCCGGGGCACCGCCGAGGTCAGATAGTCGGGCGGCGTCGGGTACGCGCGCACCCCCGCGAGGGCCTGCGCGACCAGGTTGTAGTCCAGGAAGAAGTCGAACAGCTCCTGGTCGCCGAGCACCCCGCACATCGGCAGCGCCCCGGCGTAGAAGCCCGGGTACTGTTCCAGCGAACGGCCGATGACGTGACCGCCCATCGACACCCCGGCGATCAGCACCCGGTGCGGGCGCCGGACGGTACGGCTGAACAGGTCGGCCAGGGCGCGGGTGCTGCGCACGCCGGAGCGCACGTCGTAGCCGTTGCGGTCGTACGACGACGACGCCCACGCGTACCCCTGGGTCACCAGGCGCTGCCGCAGGTCGAAGCCGGGCGGCTCCGGCGACAGCTCGGTGCCCTGGCCGCGGTAGCCGTGCGCCCACATCACGAGCTCGCCGTTCCAGCGCCTGGGGATCTCGATGACGTACCCGGCGTTGGCGTGCACGCCCTGCCGCACGGTGGTGGCGGCGCCGCCGACGACAAGTGGCGGCAGCGGCGGGTTGACGATGGTGTAGCCGGGCAGCGGGCCGCTGCCGTCGTCGCGGCCGGTGGCGGCGGCGGGGGCCTCGCCGGTGAGGCCGAGCGTCAACGTGAGGGCCACGCCGACGGCGAGCAGCCGGCGGCGCACGGGTGAGGGCTGCATCGCTGCTCCCCGGGGGGACGGTGCCACCCCGGGACGGGGGTGACGACGCGGGACGGATGCCTACCGGCCGGTAGCGCCCTGAACCTAGGCCGGGCGTCGAGAGCTGTCAATCACTGACCGACCGCTCGGTCAGCGCCCGTCCCGCGTGCCGCTCACACCACGCCGTGCGCCAGCATCGCCTCGGCCACCCGCCGGAACCCCTGGATGTTCGCCCCGGCCACGTAGTCGCCCGGCAGGCCGAACTCCTCGGCGGTCGCCCAGCACCTGTCGTGCACGTCCCGCATGATCTCGCGTAGCCGCTGCTCCGACTCGCCGAACGTCCACGTGTCGCGGCTGGCGTTCTGCTGCATCTCCAGCCCGCTGACCGCCACGCCGCCGGCGTTGGCCGCCTTGCCCGGCGCGAACCGCACCCCGGCCCGGCCGAGGATCCGCACCGCCTCCGGCGTGGTGGGCATGTTCGCCCCCTCCACCACGGCGACGCAGCCGCCGGCGACCAGCGCGGCGGCCTCCGCGCCGCCGATCTCGTTCTGCGTGGCGCAGGGCAGCGCCAGGTCGCAGGGCACCTCCCAGACGTTGCGGTCCGGGACCGCAGCCGCGTTGCGCGCGTGCTCGGCGTACTCGGCCAGCCGTCCCCGGCGCTGCTCCTTCAGCTCCCGCAGCAACGCCAGGTCGATGCCCTTCTCGTCGACCACGTAGCCGCCGGAGTCGGAGCACGCCACCACCGTGCCGCCGAGCTGGTGCACCTTCTCGATCGCGTAGATGGCCACGTTGCCGGAGCCGGACACCACCACCCGCTTGCCCTCCAGGCTGTCCCCGGCCTGGCGGAGCATCTCGTCGGCGAAGAACACCGCGCCGTACCCGGTCGCCTCCCGGCGCACCTGCGCGCCCCCGTACGCCAGGCCCTTGCCGGTGAGCACGCCCGCGTCGTACCGGTTGGTGATCCGCTTGTACTGCCCGAACAGGTAGCCGATCTCCCGGCCGCCCACCCCGATGTCCCCGGCCGGCACGTCGGTCTGCGGGCCGATGTGCCGGTACAGCTCGGTCATGAAGCTCTGGCAGAACCGCATCACCTCGCGGTCGGAGCGACCCTTCGGGTCGAAGTCCGCGCCGCCCTTGCCGCCGCCGATCGCCAGGCCGGTCAGCGCGTTCTTGAAGATCTGCTCGAAGCCGAGGAACTTCACGATGCCCAGGTAGACCGACGGGTGGAAGCGCAGCCCGCCCTTGAACGGGCCGAGCGCGCTGTTGAACTCCACCCGGAAGCCGCGGTTCACCCGTACCCGGCCCTGGTCGTCCTCCCACGGCACCCGGAAGATGACCTGCCGCTCGGGCTCGCAGATCCGCTCGACCACCTCGGCGTACTCGGGATGCCGGGCCAGGGCCGGACCGATGCTCTCCAGTACCTCGCGGACCGCCTGGTGGAACTCGGGCTCTCCCGGGTTCCGGGCGACCACGCCGGCGAACACCGACTCGACGGTCTCCGGCATCACGGGCACCTCCTCTCGCCTGGGCCGCAGACCTGCTGGCCTGCGTCGCCCCAGGATACGAACGGTCTGCGCGATCAGGTTCACTGGTCGCCGTGGACGCCACCATCTGGACAACGGCGCGGGACGCGCGCGCCTGGCTGGACGCCGCGAACGGCCGCGGCGACACCGAGCTGACCTGTCGCATCCTCAAGATCGGCGAGGAGGCCGGCGAGGTCGCCGCCGCCTGGATCGGGATGCTCGGGCAGAACCCGCGCAAGGGGGTGACGCACACCCGCGAGGAGGTCGCCGCCGAACTCGCCGACGTGGCGTTCACCGCGCTCGTCGCCATCGAGAGCCTCGGCCTGGACGCCCACGCCGTGCTGACCACGTGCGCCGACAAGGTGCGCTCCCGTACCGCTGCCACGGAAAAGGAGTGAACCGACCGGGAAACGGACACGTATGACCCGTTGGGGACCGGCGAGAGGGGATGACCATGACCACATCCGAGGATGAGCCCGGCCTGACCCGACCCCGCTGGTCCGGCGCGGCCCGCCTGCTGGCCGCCGCCGCCGCGCTGGTGGTCGTGCTCGGCGGGGTGGCCGTGGCGGTGACGCTGTCCAACCCGGGCCGCCTCGGCGTGGTCTTCTCCGGCGGCGCGCCGCCGTCGCCCGCCACCGGCGCCGGAGGTGTCGGCGCGGCCGAGGCCGCCGGAGCGCAGACGCTCGCCGAGCCCCGGGGCGGCCGGCAGCGCGCCGAGTTCGAGCTGGCCGACGGTCTGACCAGGTTCACCCTGCGGGCCGCCGACCTCGGCGACGACCTCTACCGCATCGACGTGCCGGAGGACGGCGGCGTCACGCCGCGCCCGCAGATGGTCGGCGACCGGGTCCGCCTGCGGGTCGAGGAGAACGGCCGTCGCGGTCCGGCCGCCGTGGACGTCGTGCTCAACTCCCGGGTCACCTGGCGGCTACGGCTCGTCGGCGGCGTCAGCGAGCAGCGGCTCGACCTGGGCGACGCCCGGCTCGACGGCGCCGACCTGGTCGGCGGCGCGTCGCGGACCCGGCTGCTGCTGCCCCGGCTGAACGGGTCGCTCACCGTCCGGATGACCGGCGGGGTCAGCGAGCTGACCGTCACCGTGCCCGGCGGGCCGCCGGTGCGGGTGCGCGTCGCCGCCGGGGCCGGCTCGCTGACCGTCTACGACGAGCGGCACGGCGGGATCGCCGCCGGTGACCTGGTCAGCTCACCGGGCTGGGACCGGGCGGCCGAACGGCTCTACCTCGATCTGGCGGCGGGCGCGAACGCGGTGAGCGTCACGGCGGACTGAGCGTACAGTCGGGGCGGTGGACCGCACCGAATCCCTGCCCGCGCAGACGCTCCCGCCCGGCGTCGGCCCGACCGACCCGGGCAGCGTGCTGCTGCCCGGGCACGACGTCCCCCTCGGCCGCTACACCACGGTGCGCCGGCTGCTGCCCCAGCGGCAGCGCCGGATGGTCGGCGCGTGGTGCTTCGTCGACCACTTCGGGCCCGACGACGTCGCCGACCGGCCTGGCATGGAGGTGCCGCCGCACCCGCACACCGGCCTGCAGACCGTCACCTGGCTGCTCGACGGGGAGATCCTGCACCGCGACAGCCTCGGCAACGTCCAGCCCATCCGCCCCGGCCAGCTCAACGTGATGACCTCCGGGCGCGGCATCGCCCACTCCGAGCGCTCCCCGCTGGTGCACCCGCCGCTCATGCACGGCGTACAACTCTGGGTGGCGCTGCCCGACCCGGCGCGCGCCGGCGACCCGGACTTCGCCCACCACGCCGACCTGCCCCGCCTGCGCGACGGCGACCTGGACGTCACGGTGCTCGTCGGTGAGTTCGGCGGGCAACGCTCGCCCGCCGTCGTGCACACCCCGCTCGTCGGCGCGCAGCTCGAGGCCCGCGGCGCGGCGCCGGCCACGCTGCCGCTGCGCCCCGACTTCGAGTACGCGCTGCTGGCCATGTCCGGCGCCGCCGACTGCGACGGCGTGGCGCTGGCCCCCGGCGCGCTGCTGTACCTGGGCCTCGGGCGAAGCGCGCTGACCCTGAGCGCCGAACCGGGCACCCGGCTGCTGCTGCTCGGCGGCACCCCGTTCGACGAGCCGCTGGTGATGTGGTGGAACTTCGTCGGCCGTTCACACGAGGAGGTGGTGGCCGCCCGCGAGGACTGGATGGCCGGCCGCCGCTTCGGCGTCGTCGCCGACGACGCGGCGCCGCCGCTGCCCGCGCCCGCGCTGCCCACCACCCGGCTCAAGGCCCGCGACCGCAGCGGCGGCGTGTCCCGCTGACCGTCGTACCCGAATGCCGGGCCGTCGCCTGGGTAGTCGGCGGCATGCCGACACACACCGCCACGCGCAGCGTCGAGGAGAAGAAGCGGCTGGCCCGCCGGCTCGCCGGGGACGGCCGCGGCTTCGCCGAGTGCTTCGGGTTCCGGGTGACGAACAACCCGGCCCAGCTGTTCCAGGTCCTCTACCTGTCCGTCCTGCTGGCCCGCCGGGGCGACTTCCACCGCGCGGTCGACGCGGCCACGGCGCTGCGGGACGCCGGCTGGGACACGGCGGCGCGGATGGCCCGCTCGCGCCACGAGGACCGGGTACGCGTGCTGCGCGCCGCCGGGCTGCGCGGCGACCTGGCCGGGCTCGCCGACACGCTCGGCGACCTGGCCCGCACGGTCGTCGACACGTACCGGGGCGACCTGCGCCGGCTGCGCACCGCGGCGCGTCAGGACCCGGCGGGGGAGCGGCGGCTGCTGACCGCACTGCCCGGAGTGGACGACGAGGTGTGCGACCTGTTCCTGCGTGAGGCGCAGGCGTTGTGGCGCGAGGCGGCGCCGGTGGCCGACCGTCGAGCGCTCGCGGCGGCCCGCCGGCTCGGCCTGGGCCGTACCGCCGGTGACCTCGCCGGGCTGGCCGGCAGTGGTGAGTCGGAACGACTGTCGTGGCTGGTCGGAGCGCTGGCGCGAGTGGAGCTGGAACGCCGGTACGCCGAGGTGACCGCCTGAGCGCGTACGTGCGCCCGGACACAGTTCCGCGATTCTCACCCGTTCGGCTGATGTTGCGTCGTATGATGATCGTGGCAGCGATGCCCGCCCGGTTCGGGCGAACATCTCACCGCCTCGCGGTCGCGACCCGGTTCGGGCGTGAACCGCGGGGGACAGGTGCTGCGTGGCGCCCCAGGTCGCGGTTCGTGACCCGGGGCGCTCGCCTGTCCGGGCTGCGCGACCGGCCACAGAGGAGCCCAGCTTTTCCGCACGCGCAGAGGCCGGCGGCCGTGTCGCCCGCCGGCTCTCCCGCCGTGCTCAGATGCCGCGCAGGTGCTGCGACACGCGCGGGTGGTTGTCCCGGGCCTGCGCCGCGCGCTGCGAGCGGCTCACCTCCGGGGCCGCGTCGATGCCGGCCGAGCGGGCCACCTCGGTGCCGTTGGCGTAGTCCACCGGGGGCAGCGCGCGCAACGCCCGCAACACGTCCGGCGGCGCGCCCTCCCGCTCCGCCTCGCGGATGACGTCGTCCTTCCCGGCCGGGTAGTCCAGCGCGGACAGGTACTCCAGGACATCCGAGTAACTCGCCATCAGTCGGGCTCCTCGCGGCAGTAGTTGGGGTCACGACCGGGCGGCGGTTACCCGCCGCGCCGCCGCTCACGCCCGCCGCCACCGGAAAACCTGCCGCCCCGTCGCAACCGTTTCCGCCGCGCCGGGGCGGGTAGCCGCGCTGGGCGCACCGAAGGGGGTACCACCGATGCACTACCTGACGTTCGTGGGCCGGGTCGCCCGGCTCACCGGCACCAGCGAGGACCGCGCCGCCACGCTCACCGCGGCCACCCTGGAGACGTTCGCGCAGCGGCTGACCGGTGGCGAGGTGCTGGACCTGGCCGCGCAACTGCCGAAGCCGCTGCAGGGGCTGCTCAGCCCGTACCCGCGGGACGAGGCGGCCGAGCGGTTCGGCGCGGCGGAGTTCGTGGCCCGGGTCGCCCGCCGGGCGGACTGCGACGAGAACACCGCCCGCGACGCCGTACGCGCGGTGTTCACCACGCTGCGCGAGGCGATCGGCGGCGGCGAGTTCCAGGACGTCGTGGTCCAGTTCCCGCGCGACTACCGCGACATGGTGGAACCGGCGCTCGCCCCGGCCGCCGCGCGCCGACGCTGACCGCCCACGATCAGGCGATCACACCGGCCGCCCGCAGCGCGGCGATCCGGGCGGCGTCCACCCCCGCCTCGGCGAGGACCTCGTCGGTGTGCTCGCCCGGCCCCGGCGGCGGGCGCCGCACACTTGTCGGGGTGGCCGAGAAACGCGGCGCGGGCGCGGGCTGGGTGACCCCGTCCGGCGCGACGAAGGTGTCCCGGGCGCGCAGGTGCGGGTGCTCGGGCGCCTCGGCCCAGTCGAGCACCGGCGCCACGCAGGCGTCAGTGCCGGCCAGCAGCTGCGTCCACTCGTCCCGGGTGCGGGTGCGGAACAGCCGCGCCCAGGCGGCCCGCAACGCCGGCCAGTTCGCCGGGTCGTCCCGGTCCAGCGCGTCGCCGCTGTCCGGGGCGTCGTCGCCGTCCAACGGGAAACCGGTGAGCCGGACCAGTTCGGCGTAGAACTGCGGCTCCAGCGCGCCGACCGCCACGTACCGCCCGTCGGCGCACTCGTACGTGTCGTAGAAGGGCGCGCCGCCGTCGAGCAGGTTCACGCCGCGCGGGTCCTGCCACAGCCCGATGCCGCGCAGCGCGTGGATCTGGGTGGCCAGCACCGAGACGCCGTCCACGATGGCGGCGTCGACCACCTGGCCGGGCGCGCCGCCGCGTACCGCGTACAGCGCCGCGACCACGCCCAGGGCCAGCATCATGCCCCCGCCACCGAAGTCGCCGAGCAGGTTCATCGGCGGCACCGGACGCTCACCGGCCCGGCCCACCCCGTGCAGCGCCCCGGTCAGCGCCAGATAGTCGATGTCGTGTCCGGCGCTGTGCGCGAGCGGGCCGTCCTGCCCCCAGCCGGTCATCCGCCCGTACACCAGGCGCGGGTTGGCGGTGAGGCAGTCGTCCGGGCCGAGGCAGAGCCGCTCGGTCACCCCGGGCCGGAAGCCCTCCACCAGCGCGTCGGCCCGGGCGGCGAGCGCCAGCACCAGGTCACGGCCCGCGGGCTGCTTCAGGTCCACCGCGATCGAGCGGCGGTTGCGGTTCAGCAGGTCGCCCGGGAACGCGCCGAACCCGCCGCCGCCGGGCCGGTCGATGCGCACCACGTCGGCGCCGAGGTCGGCCAGCATCATCGCCGCGAACGGCCCGGGGCCGATCCCGGCCAGCTCGATCACCCGTACGCCGGTCAGCGGTCCCTGGACTGTCACCTGCGTCACCATAGGGGCCGCGGTGACCAGGCGCCATGCCCTGAACCGCCGCCCAGTCTGTTGACCAGGGCAAGCATCCGTGTCCCGACTTGGCGTCCGGTCCGGCGGTGACCTAGCCTTGTCCAGGCGAGGGGAGTACTTCCCAAAAATCATTCCGGTCAGTACGGCAAGCCGCCGAGGCGAGCCCCGGGTGGTTGCCCACGGAAACGTGGGTGAAGGAGACCTCGAACATGACACGGTGTTCGAGGAGGTTCCATGCCCGAATTGTCCCCGCTGGCTGCGGCCGAACTGTCGTCGGTCGGCACGCCCACGCTGTGGGCGGTGACGATCGTCGGCGTGCTCGTCCTGCTGGTGCTCGACTTCCTGGTCACCCGCAAGCCGCACGAGGTCTCCATCCGTGAGGCCCTGGGCTGGTCGGCCTTCTACATCGCGCTGCCGTTGGCGTTCGGCGCCTGGATCTGGTCCCGCTGGGGCAGCCAGCAGGGCATCGAGTACCTCACCGGCTACCTGGTCGAGAAGTCGCTGTCGGTCGACAACCTGTTCGTCTTCATGCTGCTGCTCGCCGCGTTCGCGGTGCCCTCCGTGCTGGCCCAGCGGGTGCTGCTCTACGGCATCGCGGGCGCCCTGGTGCTGCGCGGTGTGTTCATCGCGCTCGGCGCCGCCGCGCTCAAGACGCTCGACTTCGCCTTCCTGCTCTTCGCGCTCATCCTCGTCGCCACCGCGGTGAAGCTGCTGCGCGACGCCCTCAACGGGCACGAGCAGGAGGTCGACATCAACAAGATGCGGTCGGTGCGGCTGCTGCGCAAGGTCATGCCGGTGGTCGACGAATACCACGGCACCCGGATGACCATCCGGCAGAACGGCCGCCGGGCGCTCACCCCGTTCGCGCTCGTCGTGGTCGCGGTGCTGGCCACCGACATCGTGTTCGCCGTCGACTCGGTGCCCGCCGTCTACGGCATCACCGAGGACCCGTACCTGGTCTTCGCCACCAACGCCTTCGCGCTGCTGGGCCTGCGGGCGCTCTACTTCGTGCTGCACGCCGCGCTGAGCCGGCTCGTGCACCTCAGCTACGGCCTGGCCGTCATCCTGGCGTTCATCGGCCTCAAGCTGGGCCTGCACTGGGCGCACGGCATCTGGGAGGGCGTGCCGGAGATTCCGACGCTGGCCTCGCTCGGCGTGATCATCGGCGTCCTGGTGATCGTCACCATCACCAGCCTCCGGGCCACCCGCAACAGCGGCGACGGCCAGCGCACCGTCGTGCACGAGGTGCAGGGCGGAGGCGGCGCCTGACTCGGTGGGAACCGCTGCCCCGGCACGGCCGGCGGTGGTACGACTGACGGGTGGGAATCGTCTCGCCGGGCTTCCAGGGCCGGCCCCGTTCGTCCGCGACCGACCTGCCGCCGGGGCAGTACCTCACCGAGGACTTTCCGGTGCTCTCCGCCGGCCCGACGCCGCGGGTGCCGCTCGACACCTGGGAGTTCGTGCTGACCAGCGAGACCGGCGCGGAGTACCGCTGGTCCTGGGACGAGATGATGGGCCTGCCGCAGGACACGCCGACGGTGGACCTGCACTGCGTCACCCGCTGGTCCAAGCTCGGCACCACCTGGCAGGGCGTCTCCCTGGACACGCTGCTCGACGGCGTCGACACCACCGCCCGGTACGCGCTGGCGCACTCCTACGGCGGCTACACCACCAACCTGCCGCTTGACGACCTGCGCGGCGGGCGGGCCTGGGTGGTGCACACGTACGACGGAGGGCCGCTGCCGGCCGAACACGGCGGCCCGGCGCGGCTGCTCGTGCCGCACCTGTACCTGTGGAAGTCGGCGAAGTGGGTGCACGGCATCCGGCTGCTCGTCGACGACCGGCCCGGCTTCTGGGAGACCGCCGGCTACCACGACTACGGCGACCCGTGGCGCGAGCAGCGCTACCAGGGCGACTGAGGTGACGGCCCAGGCACAGGGCCGCCGCGTCGCGCCGCTGATGTGGCGGGTGGCCCGGCTGGTCGAGCGGCGGATCGAGACGCCCACCGCGCAGACGCTGGTGCTGGACGTGCCCGGCTGGCCCGGCCACCTGCCCGGGCAGCACGTCGACCTGCGCCTGACCGCCGAGGACGGCTACCAGGCCGCCCGGTCGTACTCGCTGGCCGGCCCGGCCGACGGTGAGCGGATCGAGGTGACGGTGCAGCGGGTGCCCGACGGCGAGGTGTCGCCGTACCTGACCGACACCTACGCCGAGGGCGACCCGATCGAGGTGCGCGGGCCGGTCGGCGGCTGGTTCGTCTGGCGTACCGACGAGACCGCGCCGGTGCTGCTGGTGGGCGGCGGATCCGGAGTGGTGCCGCTGATGGCGATGATCCGCGCGCGCCGGGCCGCCGGCAGCCGCACCCCGTTCCGGCTCGTCTACTCGGTGCGCACCCCGGACGACGTGATCTACGCCGACGAGCTGCGCCGCCGCGCCCGCGACGACCAGGGCCTGGACGTCGCGTACGTCTACACCCGCGCGGCGCCCGACGGCTGGCGCGGCGAGCCGCACCGGATCGGCCTCGCCGACGTGAACAGCCACGGCTGGCCGCCGGACCTGGAGCCGCTCTGCTACGTCTGCGGCCCCACCGGATTCGTGGAGACAGTGGCCGACCTGCTGGTGGGGCTGGGCCACCCGACCCGGCGCGTGCGGACCGAACGGTTCGGCCCGACCGGCTGACGACCCGAGGAGAGCGGATGACCGACCTGTCCTACCTGGATGGCAACATGCTCGACGGGCCGTTGCGCGAGGTGTTCGCCGTCGACCTGAGCGCCACCACCGGGCGCTGCGACACCTGCGGGATGACCGGCCCGATGGCCGGGCTACACGTCTACTCGCACGCCCCGGGCCTGGTCGGGCGATGTCCCGCCTGTTCCGGAGTGATGGTGCGCCTGGTCCGCGCGCCGCAGCGGGCCTGGCTGGACCTGCGCGGCACCACGTACCTCCAGGTGCCCATGCCGGCCGAGCCGGCCTTCCGCGCCGCGCCCTGACGTCTGCGCGGGGCCGTGCCCCGCTGTCTGCGCCGCGGCTGGACCGCGCCGGCCGCGCCGGCGCAGCCGCCCGACGAGCTGCCCGACGGTCACCGGCACCACGGACAGGACGAGCTGACCGTTGCGCCCGTCGACGGTGGCCGCGACCGCGTACAGCCGGGCGCCGTGCCGCAGCAGGCGGGGCCGCCCGGCGGCGAGCCGGGGCGCGCGCACCGCGGCCCCGCCGCGCCCGTGGCCGCCGTCCACCTCGGCGCGTACCGGATGCCGCCGGCCGCCCGCGCGGCTCGCGGCCAGGAGCCGGTCGAGGGGGAACTCCGTGCGGACCGTGCGGCCGGTCGGGTCGCCGGCGTCGACCCGGGTGGCGCCCACGACCGCACCGGCCAGCAGCCGCACCGGTCCCGCCTGCGCGGCGAACCGGGGGTACGGGCTGCGCGCGGTCACCGTGAGCGTGTCCCCGTCGGCCCAGCTCACGTCGACGGCGTCCAGCCGCGCCAGCCAGCCGGCGCGTACGTCGGTGACGTCCGTCCAGCCGGCCGGGGCGCCCGGATAGCCCGCGTGCCACCGGTCCCCGGCGAACACCGTCGCCGGCACCCCCCGGCCGGTGTCCTGCTCGATGACCGCCAGCAGCTCGTCGACCCCGCCCGCGGTCACCGCGCCCAGCCGCAGCCGGGCCTCGATGCCGAGCCGGTCCCGCAGGCCGTCAGTCACGTGCCGCCGCACCAGCCGGGCGACGCTGCTGTGCACCAGTTCCTGCGTGGCCCGGTCCAGGTGCCGGAAGTCGTCGCCGACCAGGTTCGCCAGCTCCAGCCCGACGTGGCGGCACAGCACCGCGTCCCGGCGCGGTCCCGCGGGGATCAGGCCGGCGACGAACGCGAACAGCCGCTCCACGCTGACCAGGCGCTGCTCGACCCGGCTGTGGTAGGTGATGTTGCGGGCGTCCAGGCGGCGCACCGCGTGGTAGTAGTCGTAGTCGCCCAGCACCGAGATCCGCCGGGCGTGGTAGCAGGCGGCCAGCGTGAACGGCTGGTCGCTGAGGACCGGCATGTCCTCCGGGAAGCGCAGCCCCAGCCGGTCGACCAGTTCGCGCCGGAACAGCTTCGTGTTCGCCAGCGACCAGGGCAGCGCCGAGTCGAACAGGCTCACGTCGACCACGTTGCCGTCGGCGAACACGTCGGAGAAGACGTGCCGGCCGTTGACGCCCACCACCCTGCCGAGCACCACGTCCGAGCCGTACCGGTCGGCGGCGGCGACCAGGCGTTCGAGGGCCTCCGGGCCGAGCCGGTCGTCGGAACCGAGGAAGAACACGTACCGGCCGGTGGCCAGGTCCAGTCCCCGGTTGCACGGCGCGGCCGGGCCACCGGAGTTGGGCTGGTGCGCCACCCGTACGGTGCCCGGGTACCGCGCGGCGTACCGGTCCAGCAGGCGGCCGCTGCCGTCGGTGGACCCGTCGTCCACCGCCACGATCTCCATCCGGTCCGGCCCGATCGTCTGCCGCAGCAGCGAGTCGAGGCACTGCCGCAGGTAGCGCAGCGTGTTGTAGACCGGTACGACGACACTCACGTCGGGGCGGTTCGTCGCCTCCTCGGCTGTCACTGCTGCTCCTTCACGGTCGCCCGGACGGTCCGGCGCGACCCAGCGTGGTGGAGCGAGCCGTCCGGGTGACGACGCCGGCGTGACGACGAGGTGACCGGACGGCAGCCGTTGGATACGCCGAAGGGCCCGACCCCGTGGTGGGGGTCGGGCCCTTCGTCATCGGTCAGGAGCTGTAGCCGCGGCTGGCGATCCAGCGGGCGAGCTCGTCCACGTCCATCCGGTAGGAGGCCTGGTTCGGGTTCGCCGAGTCGGCGATCGTCACGACCTTCCCGCCGTCGCGGTAGCCCACCACGCTGATGTAGTGGCCACCCTCGAAGGAGTGGGCGTTGCCGTCGG
>NZ_MAGP01000127.1 GCF_002926165.1 Micromonospora chalcea
GGGCAATAGGATGAGCGGTCACGGCGGGAGGGGGCGGGATGACGCGGACCGGGCACGACGGCGGGGTGGAGCGGTGACCCCGCGCGCGTGGGCCCTGCTGACCCTGGCCGGCCTGGCGGTGGCGTTGCTCGTGGCGGTGGCGCTGCCGCTGCCGTGGAGCCGGCCGCCCGCGCCGCGAGCCGACCAGCTCGCGGCGCTGCGTGACCTTCCGGCCGAACAGGTGACCCGGGGCCGCGCGTTCCACGGCGCGCTGCGCCCGGCGGCCTGGTCGGCGCTGGCGGTCGGGCTGGTGGTGGCGTTGCTGCTCGGCCTGACCCCGCTGGGCGGGCGCCTGGTCGAACTGGCCGGCCGGCCCTTCGGCGGGCACTGGATCGCGCAGGCGGTGCTCGGCGGGCTGGCCGTCATGTTCCTCGCCGACCTGCTCACCCTGCCGTTCGCGGCCTGGCGGCGCACCGTGCTGGTCCGCTACGGGCTGAGCACCCAGAGCTGGGGCGGCTGGGCGGTCGACCTGCTCAAGTCGTACGCGGTCAGCGCGGTGATCGGCGCGCTGGTGCTGCTCGGCTTCTACACCGTGGTCCGGCTGGCCCCGCGCTGGTGGTGGGCGTTCGGCGCGGCCGGCGCGGCGGCGCTGGTGGTGGTGCTGTCGTTCGTGCTGCCGGTGCTCGTCGAGCCGGTGTTCAACAGGTTCACGCCGATGGAGCCGGGCCCGCTGCGCAGCGAGCTGACCGCGATGGCGGCCCGGGACGGCGTACCGGTGCGCGACGTGCTCGTCGCCGACGCGTCGCGGCGCACCCGGGCGGTGAACGCGTACGTCTCCGGGCTCGGGCCGACGCGGCGGGTGGTGGTCTACGACACGCTGCTGCGCGAGGCGGAGCCGGCCGAGGTGACGAGCGTGGTCGCCCACGAGCTGGGCCACGCCAAGGACCGGGACGTGTGGACCGGCACGCTGCTCGGCGCGCTCGGCGCCGCCGCCGCGGTGGTGGCGCTCTACCTGATCGGCTCCTGGACGCCGCTGCTGCGGCTCGCCGGCGTCGACTCGATCGCCCAGCCGCGGGCGTTCCCGCTGCTGATCGCGCTGGTCACGGTCGCCGGCCTGCTCACCACGCCGGTGCAGGCGCTGGTCTCCCGGCGGATCGAGGCCCGCGCCGACGCCCACGCGCTGGCGCTCACCGGCGACCCGGCGACGTTCGAGGCGATGCAGCGCCGGCTGGCCGGGGTGAACCTGGCCGACCCCGACCCGCCGCGCTGGGAGCATCTCTGGTCGGCGACCCACCCGTCCACCGTGGAGCGGATGGCCGCCGCCCGCGCCTACGCCAGGGAGTCCGGCCGATGAGCCGCACCTTGCTGATCACCAACGACTTCCCGCCGCGCCCCGGTGGCATCCAGTCCTTCGTGCACAACCTCGCGGTGCGACAGCAGCCCGGCTCGGTGGTGGTCTATGCGTCGAGCTGGCGCGGGGCGGAGAAGTTCGACGCCGACCAGCCGTTCGAGGTGGTGCGGGAACGTACCCGGGTGCTGCTGCCCACGCCGCTGATCGCGCGGCGGGCGGCGCGGCTGGCCCGCTCGTACGACTGCGACACGGTCTGGTTCGGCGCGGCGGCCCCGCTGGGGCTGCTCGCGGCGGGCCTGCGGCGGCGGTCCGGGATCCGCCGGGCCGTGGCGCTGACCCACGGACACGAGGTCGGATGGGCGGCGCTGCCCGGCGCCCGCTCGGCCCTGCGCCGCATCGGCCGGGGCGTGGACGTGACCACCTACCTCGGCGAGTACACCCGGACGCGGCTGGCGCGCGTGCTGGACGGGCTGACCGAGCTGCGGCGGCTCGCGCCCGGCGTGGACGTGGACACCTACCACCCGGACGTCGACGGCACGAAGGTCCGCGAACGGCTCGGGCTGGCCGACCGGCCGGTGGTGGTGTGCGTGTCGCGGCTGGTGCCCCGCAAGGGCCAGGACATGCTGATCCGCGCGCTGCCGGAGATCCGCCGCCGGGTGCCCGGCGCCGCGCTGCTGGTGGTCGGCGGCGGACCGTACCGCTCGACGCTGGAGAAGCTGGCCCGGCAGAGCGGGCTGGAACGCGACGTGGTGTTCACCGGTTCGGTGCCGTCGGCCGACCTGCCCGCCCACTACGCGGCCGGTGACGTGTACGCGATGCCCTGCCGCACCCGTAACCGGGGCCTGGACGTGGAGGGCCTCGGGATCGTCTACCTGGAGGCGGGCGCCACCGGGCTGCCGGTGGTGGCCGGCGACTCCGGGGGCGCGCCGGACGCGGTCCGCGACGGCGAGACCGGGTACGTGGTCGGCGGCCGGGACGTGGCCCAGCTCGCCGACCGGGTGGCCACGCTGCTCGCCGACCGGGACCTGGCCCGGCAGTTCGGCGCCGCCGGCCGGGCGTGGGTGGAACGGGAGTGGCGCTGGGAGACGCAGGCGCAGCGGATGGCCGCGCTGCTGGCCGGCTGAACGCCGCCCCCGACCCGCAAGCGGCTCCGGCACGACGGCCGAGCCGCCTCAGGAGACGGCTTCGACGTGCACGGGCACCCGGCCCAGGTGCGGCGCCGCCGGGCCGGGGCGGCCGAAGTGCCAGCCCTGCCCGGCGTCGCAGCCGATCGCGCGCAGCCGGTCCGCCTGGTCGGCTGTCTCCACGCCCTCGGCGGTGACGGTCAGGTCCAGCGCGTGCGCCAGCGACACGAGCGAGGCGAGGATCCGCTCGTCGGTGCCGCTGTCCGGCGCGCGCAGGCCGGTGACGAACTCACCGGCCACCTTCAGCTCGTCGACCGGCAGGTCCCGCAGGTACGCGAGGTTGCAGTAGCCGGTGCCGAAGTCGTCGATGGCGACCCGGACCCCCAGGTCACCGAGCACCCGCAGCGCCCGCACCGGCTCGACCACGGTGCTCATCATGGTGCTCTCGGTGATCTCCAGTTGCAGCCGGCGCGGCGGCAGGCCGGTGCGGCCGAGCACGCCGCGTACCTCGGGCACCAGGTCGGCCCGGTGCAACTGGCGTACGGCGAGGTTGACGCTGACGAACGGCGCGTCGCCGTCGACCGCCGACCAGGTGCCCGCCTCGCGGCACGCCTCGGCCAGCACCCAGCTGCCGAGCGGGACGATCAGCCCGGTCTCCTCGGCCAGCGGGATGAAGCTGCCCGGCCGCAGCACGCCCAGTTCGGGGTGGCGCCAGCGGACCAGCGCCTCCATGCCGAGGACCCGCCCGTCGCGCAGGGACGTCAGCGGCTGGTAGTCGAGGTAGAACTCGCCCCGGTCCAGGGCGGCGGGGATGGCCGCGGACAGCGCGTACCGGGCCAGGTCGCGGCGGTTGCGGTCGGCGTCGAACAGCGACCAGCGGGCCCCGCCCGCGGCCTTGGCCCAGTGCAGCGTGCTGTCGGCCGCGCGCATCAGCTCCATCGGGGAGGTGCCCGCGACCGGGCGCTCCACGATGCCGATGCTCGCCGAGACGGTCAGCTCGTGGCCGTCGACCAGCGCCGGCTCGCGTACCGCGGCCAGCGCCGCCTCGGCGACCTGCACCGCGTCGTCGGTGCCGGTCGTGCGCTCGATCAGGATCACGAACTCGTCGCCGCCGAGCCGGGCCACCAGATGCTCGCCGAGCGCCTCGTGCAGCCGCTGCGCCACCGCGACCAGCAACGAGTCGCCGACCTGGTGGCCGAGGGAGTCGTTGACGACCTTGAACCGGTCCAGGTCCAGGAAGCAGACGCCGACCCGGTCGGCGCCCCGGTTGATCGCGGCGGCCAGCCGCTCGGTGAACAGCGTGCGGTTGGGCAGGCCGGTGAGCGGGTCGTGGGTGGCCTGGTGCCGGAACCGGGCCTCGCTGTCGCGCAGCGCCCGTTCCGCCTGCGCACGGGCCATCATGGCGGCCCGGCGGATGGACTCCTGCTCGTCGAGCGTGCGGTCGCGCAGCGCGCGGGCGTACCCGGTGGCGACGGTGGCGAGCAGCCGGGCCATCCGGTCCTCGACGTCGTCGACGACCAGGTCGAGGTCGCGGACCAGGCGCAGCTGGATCACCTCGACGGTGCGGCCCAGCCCTTCGGCGGAGGCGATGTGCGCCTGCACCAGCTCCGCGCCGACCTGCTGGCCGATCCGCAGGTCGAACGGCTCGGCACGCAGCGCCTGGGCCAGCCGTTCGGTGAGCCGTTGCAGCATCTCCTCCAGCTGCGACTGGGTCATCGGCAGGTAGCTGGTGCCGGACACCGCCTTGGCCCAGGCCCGGGCGAACACGCCGGGCCTGCTGCGGGCCGCGTCGTCACCCACCGAGCCGCCCGACCCCGCCCATGAACACGGCCCGCTCGGCGTTCTCGGCCTGGTCGGGGGAGTCCGGCCGCCACTGCGGCACCCACACCACACCCGGGTCGACCAGTTCGAAGCCGTCGAACAGCGCGGTCAGCTCGGCCCGGCTGCGGATCCAGAGCTGGCTGTCGGTGCGCCGGTAGACCCGCTCCGCCTCGGCCCGCTCGCCGGTGCCGTCGCGGCCCTCCTCGCTGGCCTGGGAGAGCACCAGGTGGCTGCCGGGCGCCAGTGCTCCGCGCAGCGTCCGCAGGATCTCCTCGGGGCGGTCGCTGTCCGGGATGAAGTGCAGCACCGCCACGATCATCACCGCGACCGGACGGCTGAAGTCCAGCAGCCGGGTGACCTCCGGATGGGTCAGGATCGCCTCCGGGCGGCGCAGGTCCTCCTGGAGCACGGTGGCGTGCTCGTTGCCGGCCAGGATCTCCTGGCTGTGCGCCACCGCCACCGGGTCCACGTCGACGTAGACGACGCGCGACTGCCCGTCGATCCGCTGGGCGATCTCGTGCACGTTGCCGACGGTGGGGATGCCCGAGCCGATGTCGAGGAACTGGCGGACGCCGGCCTGGGCGAGGTACTGCACGGCCCGGCGCAGGAACGCGCGGTTGGCCTGGGCCATCAGTGGCGCCTCCGGCACCGCCTCCACCATCGCGCGGGCGGCCGCCCGATCGGCGGCGAAGTTGTGCGAGCCGCCGAGGTAGTAGTCGTACATGCGGGCGACGCTGGGGCGTTCGATGTCGATCGTCTCGGGTGCCCAGTCCGGCCGCTGCATGTCCTGCCCCTCGGGTGTCGACGGCGCGCGGTGGTCACCGCCGCGCGGATCACCCGGGTATTCTGCCCCTCCGCCGTCGTGGTGCAAAGACCGTCGTCGCTATGCGTCCGGCCGTTCACCGTACGCGGTCAGCCGCACCCACGACGCCGGAGAGGCCCGCGTCCGCGGTGGACGGGGCCTCTTCCGGCGGTGTGCCTCAGAACTTGGGCGCGTCCGGTGCCTCGAGCAGGCCCAGCCGCAGCGCGGTCATCAGCGCCTGGGCCCGGTTGGCGGCGCCCAGCTTCTCGTAGAGCTTGGAGATGTGGGTCTTGGCGGTCGACTCGCTGACGAACAGCTGCTTGGCGATGCCCGCCACGCTCATGCCGTCGGCGAGCAGCCGCAGCACCTGGCCCTCACGGGGGGACAGCTGCGGGCCGGACGGGGCCAGCCGGCGCTTCATCGCCTCGGCCAGGTCGGCGGCGGTGAACGCGCTGGGGGAGGAGGCGGCGTGCCGGGCGGCGGCGACCACGGCGTCGGCCGGCGCGGTCTTCGGCACGAACGCGCTCGCGCCGGCTTCCAGGGCGCCGAAGAGCTGGTCGTCGCCGGCGTACATGGTCAGCACGACGATGCCCATCGACGCGCTGGACTTGCGCAGGGCGCGGGTGGCCTCCAGGCCGCTGCCGTCGGGCAGGCGAAGGTCCATGATCACCACGTCGGGCTGGAGCGCGCCGGCCTGGCGCACGCCCTCCGCGGCGGTGGCGGCCTCGCCCACGACCTCGAACTGACGGTCACGCTCGAACGCGTGACGAAGACCCTTACGGATGAGGTCGTGGTCGTCGACTAGGAGAACCTTGGTACGGGTGGCCGGTGTCGGACTGCTGGTCATCCTCGGGTTACTCCCCTTCTGCTGCTGCGGCGCTGCCGCGCACCTTATCGCGCCGGGGCGACGAGCCGAGCACCACGGCCACTGTCGTCCCACTGGGTCGACGTGGCCTGATCTCCAACCGGCCTCGGATACGTTCCGCCCTCTCGGCCATGATCGCAAGGCCATAGTGCCCGTCCGGGCGCTGGTCACCGATGCCGTGACCGTCATCCGACACTTCGATTCGGGTGTACGGGGGATCCACCTCGCACGTGACCCACAGATTCGACGCGCCGGCGTGCTTACGGGCGTTCGTCACCGCCTCCTGCGCGATGCGCAGCAACTCGGCCTCGGTCGCGGCCGGCAGCCGGGCGGTGGACTCGTCCAGTGACAGGTGCACCCGCAGGCCGCCGGAGGCGCCGACGGTGCGGGCGTACTCGGCGATGGCGGCGGCCAGGCCACCGTGCCGGTCCACCTCGCTGCGCAGCTCGAACAGGCTCAGCCGCAGCTCGGTGATCACCCGGGTCACCTCCTGGCGCAGCGTGCGCAGCGAGTCGGCGGTCTCGTCGGCGTCCTCGTGCACGGTGGCCAGGGCGTTGTCGATGCCGTACCCGACCATGACCAGTTCCTGGGCGACCCCGTCGTGGATCTCCCGGGCCAGCCGCTGCCGCTCCTCGTTGGTCGCCAGCGAGCGCACCTCGTCGAAGAGCAGCGCCGCCTCCAGCCGCAGCGCCGCCGGGCCGGTCAGCGCCGTCACCCGGGACACCACCGGCGGCGGGTACGCGGCGGCGGTGTCCGCCTCGATCACCACCAGGCCGACCGTGCGTACGCCCGCCACCAGCGGCACGATCAGCGCGGAGACCTCGCCGGAGTGCCGGGACCGGGCCTGCGACCGGGACGAGACGGTCGGCTGCTGGCTGGCCCAGGCGTCGGCGATGGCCGAGTCGGCGTCGAGCGTGGTCTCCCAGTCGACCCGGTCCGCGCCGATCTGGGCCAGCACCACCAGCCGGCCGCCGCCGCTGGCGGAGAGCACCGCGCCCCGGTCGGTCTTCGCCACCACCCGCAGCTCCTCCAGCAGGTGCTCGGAGATGCCGCCCGGGTCGAGCGTGGCGCCGGGCAGCTGGCGGGCGACCGTACGCAACTGGGTGAGCAGCCGGGTCGCCTCGGCGTACGGCTGGGGTTTGCCCTCGCCGCGGACCCGCATCACGCGCTGGAGCGTGCCGGCGGTGTAGAGGCCGAGACCGGCCAGGATCAGCCACTGGGCGCAGACCGCCAGGTAGCCGACCTGACCGAGCTGCGCGCCGCCGTCGACCCGGGTGAACGCGGCGCTCGCCACGAGCGTCGCCGCCGCCACCGCGAGCAGCGCGGCGCCCTCGCGGAACCGGCGGCTCAGCGCGGTCACGGTGACCGGCACCGCGAGGTACGGCAGCACCGCCGAGGCGCCAACGCCCCCGGTGACACCGGTGAGGTGGGTGTCGGCGGCGACCTGGCTGGCGGCCAGCCCGAGCACCACCACCTCGGCGAACCTGCTGATCGGGGTGAGCAGCCGGTGCTGTGGGGCGAGCACGGCGGGCAGCCCCGCGACGCCCAGCAGGGCGATCCACCAGAGCTGGGCGGCGTCGCGGGTGGCGAACAGGGTCAGGGCGGCGACCAGCGCGAGGAGGACCGCGCGGGCCGCGACCGCGAGGGGCTGCGTCTGCGGCTGGCCGGATGTGGAGGCGGGCACGTGACGGATCGTAGTCAGCGTTGGTAGATCTCCGCGATCTCCGAGGCGTACGTCTTGTGCACGACCTGCCGCTTGACCTTCAGCGACGGGGTCAGCTCACCGGTGGTCTCGGTGAAGTCCTGCGGCAGGATCCGGAACACCTTGATCGCCTCGGCCTTGGAGACCGCCTGGTTGGCCTGGTCAATCGCGCCCTGCACCTCGGCGCGCAGCGTCGCGTCCTCGCGCAGCTCGGCGATGCTCGTGGTCTCCGGGCGGCCCTGCGCGGCGAGCCACTTCGGCAGCGCCTCCTCGTCGATGGTGACGAGCGCGGCGATGAACGGCTGCCGGTCGCCGACCACCACGCACTGGCTGATCAGCGGGTGCGCCCGGACCTGGTCCTCCAGCACCGCCGGGGCGACGTTCTTGCCGCCGGCGGTCACGATGATCTCCTTCTTGCGGCCGGTGATGCTCAGGTAGCCGTCCTCGTCGAGGTGCCCGAGGTCGCCGGTGCGGAACCAGCCGTCGGCGCTGATCGCCTCGGCGGTGGCCGCCTCGTTGTGCCAGTAGCCCTGGAAGACGATGTCGCCGGCGATGAGGACCTCGCCGTCGTCCTCGATCCGGATGGTGACGCCGGGCAGCGGGCGGCCGACGGTGCCGATCCGGGTGCCGGTGGGCAGGTTCGCGGCGGCGGCCGGGGAGGTCTCGGTCAGGCCGTACCCCTCGCAGATGGTCACCCCGATGCCGCGGAAGAAGTGCCCGAGGCGCGCGCCCAGCGGCGCGCCGCCGGAGATGGCGTCGCGGCACCGGCCGCCCATCGCCGCCCGCAGCTTGCGGTAGACCAGCTTGTCGAAGAGGGCGTGCTGCGCGCGCAGGCCCAGGCCGGGACCGCCGGGCAGCTCCTGCGCCTCGCTCCAGGCGATGGCGACCTTCTCCGCCCGGTCGAAGATCTTGCCCTTCCCCTCGGACTCGGCCTTCTGCCGCGCGCCGTTGTAGACCTTCTCGAAGACCCGGGGTACGGAGAGCACGAACGTCGGCTTGACGTCCTGCAGCTCGGCGACCAGGTTCTTGGTGTCCGCGCAGTGCGCCATGGTGGCCCGGGCGTGCACCACGCCGACCTGGATGAGCCGGGCGAAGGCGTGCGCGAGCGGCAGGAACAGCAGCGTCGAGGCGCCCGGGCGGAACAGGTTCGGCAGCACCGGCACCGCGTTGGCGATGTCGGTGTAGATGTTGCGGTGGGTCAGCACGCAGCCCTTCGGCCGGCCGGTGGTGCCGCTGGTGTAGATGATCGTGGCGACGTCGCCGGCCTTGAGCATGGAACGGCGCGTCTCGACCTCGGCCGGGTCCACCGCCTCGCCGGCGGTGACCAGGTCGTCCACCGCGCCCAGCTCGATCTGCCAGACCTCGCGCAGCTCGGGCAGCCGGTCCCGGACGCCGGCGACCAGGGTGGCGTGCGCGGTGCTCTCCACCACCACGGCGACGGCGCCGGAGTCGCCGAGGATCCAGGCGGCCTGCTCGGCGCTGGAGGTCTCGTAGATCGGCACGGTGACCGCGCCGGCGGCCCAGATCGCGTAGTCGAACAGGGTCCACTCGTAGCGGGTGCGGCTCATCAGGCCGACCCGGTCGCCGGGGGAGACGCCCGCCGCGATCAGGCCCCGGGCCACCGCGACCACCTCGTCGCGGAACTGCCGGCAGGTCACCTCCTCGCGCGCCGTCCCCGCGCCGGGACGGACGAACTGCACGGTGTCCGGGGCGACCTCGGCGTTTTCCCAGACCGGGTCGGTCAGGTTGGCCGCGTCGCCGACGGTGACGATCGGCGGGACGGAGAACTCGCGCACCTGCACTCCCTCGTGCTCTACCGGCGGGGGCCGGCCTGGTCGGCTCTGTCGAAACCTACCCGCACACCCCGGGGGGTCGGCCAGGGAGGTTGGCCGACCGGCTGGTGGGAGGCCCGTCGGCGGGTGGAGCGGCGCCGGGCGGGACGCGGCCGGGTAGCCTCCCCCCATGGCGGACTCCTCCACCCAGTCGATCATCATCGGCGCGTCACCGGATCGGGTGGCGGCCGTCATCTGCGACTTCCCCAGTTACCCCGAGTGGACCGAGGCGGTACGCGAGGCCGAGGTGATCGAGGAGTACGAGGACGGCTATGCCAGCCAGGTCCGGTTCACCCTCGACGCGGGCGTGCTGGCCGACGAGTACGTGCTGGCCTACGAGTACGCCGAGGACATCTCCCGGATCGAGTGGCGCCTGGTCGCCCCGTCGAAGATGCAGCGGTCCCAGCGCGGGTCGTACGACCTGGTGGGCAACCCGGACGGGACGACCACGGTGACCTACACGCTGGAGGTGGAGCTGTCCGTGGCGATGCTCGGCATGTTCCGCCGCAAGGCCGAGAAAATGATCATGGATACGGCGTTGAAGCAGCTCAAGCGCCGGGTAGAAGCACCCGGTGCGGCGCACTGACCCGACCGTCCCGACCGTCCCGGTAGTCACGCTGGAGGAGCCGAACCATGGGCACCACTGATCCGGGTTCGGCCCGGGAAGAGGCCGAGCGCCTCGTCGCCACCCTGCTCGCCGGCGCGAAGATGGCCGCCGCCGCGCCCGGCTCCGGCGCCTGGGGTCCGCTCGGTGGGATCCTCTCCGGTGTCCTCGGTCACACCCCGCCCGGCGCCGGGCCCGCTCCGGAGACGCCCGCGCCCGCCGGTTTCGCCACCGGCTCGCCGGAATGCTGTGTCTGCCCCGTCTGTCGCGGTATCGCCGCGTTGCGCGACCCGAGTCCGGAATTCGCCGAGCGGCTCGCCACCGGCGCCGGGGACCTGGCGGCCGGCGTGGCGAGCCTGCTGCGCGCGTTCACCCCCGCCGAGCCGGAGCGAACCGCCGACGACGGCACCGCCGCGGCGGACGGATCCGGGGACCACGTGTGGCGCGAGGCGACCCGTACCGGGCATGATTCTCAGCCGGCACCCGAGCAGGACGTGTGGTCCGCCGCCACCCGGGGGGAGGGCGCGGCCGATTCGGGTGCCGCCGCCGACGCCGCCGGGCCGCCGGAGCCGGCGACGATCGGCCCACCGGCCGGCCGTCCCGTGGTGCCCGCCTCGCGGGCGTCCGGAGAGGTGGGCGCGGACGCACCAGGCGACGGGGCCTGACCACCGGACATCCCGGGACCGTACGGCTGGTTCGGCCGGTCCCCGGGCAGCACAGCAGAGGGGAGTGGCAGCGGTGACGCTGACCATCGGAGTCGACGTCGGTGGCACGAAGGTGGCCGGCGGTGTCGTGGACGACGCCGGCACGGTACTCGTGCAGACGCGACGGGACACCCCCGCCGACGACGTGGCCAAGACCCGCGACGTCATCATCGAGGTGGTCACCGAACTGGCCGCCGGGCACGCCGTCGAGGCGGTCGGCATCGGCGCCGCCGGCTGGATCGACGCCTCCCGCTCCACCGTGCTGTTCGCCCCGAACCTGGCCTGGCGGGACGAGCCGCTGCGCACGTACGTCGGGGACGCCACCGGCCTGCCGGTGATCGTGGAGAACGACGGGAACGTGGCCGCCTGGGCGGAGTTCCGCTACGGTGCGGCCCGCGACGCCGACGACTCGATGGTCATGTTCACCATCGGCACCGGCGTCGGCGGTGGCATCGTGCTCGGCGGCGGCCTGGTCCGCGGCGCCAACGGCATCGCCGCCGAGCTGGGGCACATGCTCACCGTGCCGGACGGCCACCAGTGCGGCTGCGGCCGGCTGGGCTGCATCGAGCAGTACGCCAGCGGCAGCGCCCTGGTCCGCTTCGCCCGCGCCGCAGCCCGGCAGGAGCCGCACCGGGCCACCGCGCTGCTGGAGCTGGCCGACGGCGAGGCCGAGTCGATCACCGGCCCGATGGTGACCGCCGCGGCCAAGGGCGGCGATCCGGTCTCCACCGAGGCGTTCGCCCAGGTCGGCCGCTGGCTCGGCACCAGCCTCGCGGACATGGCGCAGATCCTCGACCCGCAGGTGCTGGTGGTGGGCGGCGGCGTGATCGACGCCGGCGACCTGCTGCTCGGCCCGACCCGCCGGTCGTTCGCCGAGGCGCTGGCCCAGCGCAGCCGCCTGCCCGTCGCCGAGCTGCGCCCGGCCGAGCTGGGCAACACCGCAGGTGTGATCGGCGCCGCCGACCTGGCCCGGCGGATCTGACATGACGGACTCGGGTGTGCCGCTGCGGGTGCTGTCGTACAACGTCCACGGCCAGCGGGACGACACCGCCGCGCTGGCCGAGGTGGTCCGGGGCGCGGACCCGGACGTGGTGATCGTCCAGGAGGGACCGCGCCGGTTCCGGTGGCGGCAGAAGTGCGCCGCGCTCGCCGAGTCGTTCGGCATGGTCGTGGCGGCCGGTGGCCTGCCGTCGCTGGGCAACGTGCTGCTGACCAGCCTGCGGGTGCGGGTCACCGAAACCAGCTGCCAGCGCTATCCGCTGACGCCGGGGCGGCACATGCGCGGCGCCGCGTACGCGCGCTGCCGGGTCGGCGGCGTCGATGTGCTGCTGGCCGGCTCGCACCTGTCCACCGACCCGGCCGAGCGGCCCGCGCAGGCGGCCGCGTTCAAGCGGGAGCTGGCCGCGTCCACGCTGCCCGTAGTGGCCGGCGCGGACCTCAACGAGGGCCCGGACGGGCCGGCCTGGCGGACGGTCGCCGAGGGGCTCACCGACGCGGCGCTGGCCGCCGACCGGGCCGACCGGCACACGTTCTCCTGCGCCGACCCGCGCCGCCGCATTGACGCGCTGTTCGTCGACCCCCGGATCACAGTGGTCGACTACGACGTGGTGGACACGCCGCTGACCCGTCGCGCCAGCGACCACTTCCCGGTCCTGGTGGACCTGCTGCTGCCCACCGCCTGACGGCCGCGGACCGCCGGCCGTGACGCACGGTCACGGACCCGGCGGCCGGCAGGACAACCGCTTCGCCGCCTTTGCTCTGCCGCCACATGCGCATCAGTTACCCGTCGTGATCGGCGGCCGCCTCCCGGCCGGCCGACCGAGAGGCGTCAGGCCCGCTCCCGCCGGTGCCGCGTCCGTGGCGGCAGAGCAAAGGGCGCACGAGGTACGCCTCCGGCGCGGCCGGTCCATTCACGCTCGGTGACCGGGCCGGCGGTGACGCTGTGTCAAGCGAGTCGAGCGGGTGGGCGGCGGCGAAATCGGTGGCTGGACAACCGCTGGCATTCTCGGCAGGATTTCGCGGTGTCCTCCTCCACCGACCCCGGCCACCCCGATCCGGACTCCACGGTCGCATCGAGCCGTGCCGAACGCCCGGTCTCCGACCGGGGTGACACGGTCTGCGTCATCGGCGCCGGCGCCAGCGGCCTGACCGCCGTCAAGAACCTCCGCGAGGCCGGCTTCGGCGTGGACTGCTACGAGCGGGAGACAGGCGTCGGCGGCGCCTGGAACTGGCGGCACGACCGCAGCCCGGTGTACGCCAGCACGCACCTGATCTCGTCCCGGCCGTTCACCCAGTTCCCCGACTTCCCGATGCCGGACGACTGGCCGGACTACCCGCACCACAGCCAGCTGCTGTCCTACTTCGAGCGGTACGCCGACCACTTCGACCTGCGCCAGCACGTCTGGTTCGGCACCGAGGTGGTCCGGGTCGAGCCGGTCGAGGGGGACCGGTGGGACGTGACCACGCGCAGCACCGGCGGCTACGGCCCCGAACGCACCTCCCGGTACGCCGCCGTGGTGCTCGCCAACGGGCACAACTGGTCGCCGAAGCTGCCCCGCTACGAAGGGCTGGAGCAGTTCCGGGGCGAGGTCATGCACGCCTCGTCCTACAAGGACCCGGCGCAGCTGCGCGGCAAGCGGGTGCTGGTGGTGGGCGCCGGCAACACCGGCTGCGACATCGCGGTCGAGGCGGCCCAGCAGGCGTCGCACTGCTGGCACTCCACCCGGCGCGGCTACTGGTACGCCCCGAAGTACGTCCTCGGCCGCCCCGCCGACCAGGTCAACGACACGCTGCTGGCGCTGCGGGTGCCACTGCGGGTACGGCAGTGGCTCTACCACTGGACGCTGCGGCTGACCGTCGGCGACCTGACCCGGTTCGGCATGCCCGAGCCCGACCACCGCGTCTACGAGACGCACCCGATCGCCAACAGCCAGCTCGTCTACTACGTCGGGCACGGCGAGGTCACGCCGGTGCCGGACGTGGCCCGGTTCGACGACCGTGCGGTCGAGCTGACCGACGGCCGGCGCATCGACCCGGAGCTGGTCGTCTTCGCCACCGGCTACCTGCCGCGCTTCGAGTTCCTCAAGGGACAGGTGCTCGGCGACGAGGACGGGTCCGGGCGGCCCCGGCTGTGGCTCAACGCGTTCACCGCCGGGTATCCCACGCTCGCCGTGGTCGGCCTGGTGCAGCCGGACTCCGGCATCTTCCCCATCTCGCACTGGCAGAGCGTGCTGTTCGCCCGGCTGCTCACGCTGCGCGCCACCCGGCCGGAGCGGGCCGCCGCGTTCGAACGCAAGGTCCGCGCGGGCCTCGGCGAGCGGTACTCGGCCAAGGTCAAGGACAGCACCCGGCACTGGTTCGAGGTCGGGCACGCCGACTACCTGCGTGCGCTCCAGCGGGCGCTGCACGAGCTGGAGGGTGTCAAATGACGGTTGAGCGTGTGCGGGTCGTCCGGTCCTGGGAGTGGGCCCGGCCGGAGCGGCCCGCCCGCCGGGAGGTTCTCGCCGCCGTACCCGAGCGGGAGGAGGCGAAGCCGCCGCTGCTGTTCGTACCCGGCTTCGGCCACGGCGCGTGGGCGTTCGCCGAGCACTGGCTGGGGCACGCCGCCGGTCGCGGCTTCCCGGCGTACGCGCTGAGCCTGCGCGGGCACGGCGGCAGCGAGCCGGCGCCGGAGGCGACGCTGCGGTCGTACACCCATGACGTGACGCAGGTGGCGGCGAGCCTGCCGCGGCAGGCGGTGCTGGTGGGGCACGGCGCCGGCGCCCGGGTGGTGGCGCACGCGCTGGCCCGCTACCCGGCGCGGGCCGCGGTGCTGGTGGCGCCGGTGCTCGGCGGCTGGGCGACGTTCGGCACGGCGTTGCGGCGCAACCCGGTCGGCACGGTGCCGGCGGTCTTCGGCGCCGGGCTGCGGCTGCACCGGCGGCAGCTGTTCAGCCGGGAGCTGCCCGACGCCGACGCCCGGCGGCACCTGGCCCGGCTGGGCCGGGCCGGGCGGCGGGCGCAGTGGCAGCTGCTGACCGGCCGGGGGCCGGAGCCGGCGGTGGGCCGGCCACCGGTGCTGGTGCTGGGCAGCCCGGACGACCGGGTCGTGCCGGCGTCCGCGCTGATCCGGGCCGCCCAGCGGTACGCCTCCGCGCCGCTGCTCTTCCCCGGCATGGGGCACGACCTGATGCTCGACGCCCGCTGGCGGGAGCCGATCGACGCGATCCTGGACTGGCTGGACAAGGACCCGGCGTCCGCGGCGGGGTGAGCGCCGGGGCGCCGGGTCAGCGGGTTGCGGCGCGGCGGCCGGCGAGCGACCCGCTCTCCTCCAGCGCGCTCAGGTAGGACGCCGCCCAGGCGTGGATGTCGTTGCGCGCCAGATGGTCGCGCATCGCGCGCATCCGCGCCGACACGTCCTCCGGGCCGGCCCGCAGCGCGGCCAGCAGCCCCTGCTTGAGGCCGTCGAGGTCGTGCGGGTTGACCAGGTACGCCTGCTCCAGCTCGGAGGCGGCGCCGGCGAACTCGCTGAGCAGCAGCGCGCCGGTGCCGTCGACCCGGGCCGCCACGTACTCCTTCGCGACCAGGTTCATCCCGTCGCGCAGCGGCGTCACCGCCATCACGTCCGCGACGCGGTAGAGCGCGACCAGCTCGGCCCGGTCGAACGGCTGGGAGAGGTAGTGGATCGCCGGCTCGCCGACCCGGCCGAACTCGCCGTTGATCCGCCCGACCTGGTGCTCGACCCGGTCCCGCAGGATCTGGTACTGCGCCACCCGGTCGCGGCTGGGCACCGCCACCTGCACCAGCACGGTGTCGCGGACCTTGATGTCGCCGCTGGCGAGCAGCTCGCGGTACGCCTTGAGCCGCTGCTCGATGCCCTTCGTGTAGTCCATCCGGTCGACGCTGAGGATCACCTGCTCCGGCTGGCCCAGGTCCTGCCGCAGGCGGCGGGCCCGCTCGGCGACCTCCGGGCGGGCCGCGAGCGCGGACATCTCGGCGGTGTCGATGGCGACCGGGAAGGCGCCGATGCGCACCACCCGGCCGTCGACGCCGATCCGCCGGTCGGTGGCGGGCAGGCCGAGCACCTTGGTGGCGAGCTGGGCGAAGTTGTGCGCGGCCTGGGCCCGCTGGAAGCCGATCAGGTCGGCGCCGAGCATGCCGCGCAGCAGCTCGGCGCGGCGCGGCAACTGCATGAACAGCTCCGGCGGCGGGAACGGCACGTGCAGGAAGAAGCCGATCCGCAGGTCCGGCCGCAGGTCGCGGAGCAGGCCGGGCACCAGCTGGAGGTGGTAGTCCTGCACCCAGACCAGGCCGCCGGGCTCGGCCGTCTCGGCCGCCGCCTCGGCGAAGCGCTGGTTGACCCGCTGGTACGCCTCCCACCACCGGCGGTGGTACTCCGGCTGCTCGACGGCGTCGTGGTAGAGCGGCCAGAGGGTGGCGTTGGCGAAGCCCTCGTAGTGGTCGCGGAAGTCCTCGGCGCTCAACGGGACGGTGTGCATCCGGACGCCGTCCACGTCCGGCAGCGCGGGGGCGGGACCGGTGCCGCCGGCCCAGCCGACCCAGGTGGCGGGCGTCTGCCGCAGCAGCGGGTGCAGGGCGCTCACCAGGCCGCCGGGGCTGCGGCGCCACTCGAAGGCGCCGTCGGGCGCCACACTGTCGTCGATGGGGAGGCGGTTGGCCACCACCACCAGGGGGCTCTGTCGCATCGGGCATTCCGCTCAGCAGGGGACCGGCGACCCGGAAGAGACGCAAGCCGGACAGCCGGTGCGGGACGTGACGTTCAGCCTATTCCTACTGACTGTAAGTTACACGCTTGTTACGTCCCGGCCCAGGGGCGAGCGGCGTCCCGCCATCCGGGCAGAGCCGGACGGCGCGACCTCAGACGACCGCGCCGTCGTCCGGGTCGTGGTCGTCCCGGTCGCCGGGGCGCAGCCGCCAGATCAGCATCACGAAACCGGCCAGGATGCCGGAGAAGCCGAGCAGCGTCACCACCGACGGGTCGACCAGCGACACCACGGTGGGGGACAGGAACAGCAGGAAGCCGAGCACGATGCAGGCCACGCCGAGCACCGCGTACTTGGAGAAGCGGGGCAGCGGCGGCGGCGGGGGCGGGGTGTAGTGCTCCTCGTCCGACGCCTCGTCGGGCAGGTTGGCGCCGAACGTGTCCAGGCCGTCCAGCAGCGAGGGCTCGTCGTGCCGGTCCCGGCTGAGCGAGACGCCGGAAATGTCGGCCGCGTACGGCAGCCGGCGCACGTCGGTGGCGGTCGGCCCGGCCGGCTCCTCGGGGCGGCTGCCGGCGGCGGCGCCCGGCGGGGGTGGGTCGTCCACGTCCTCGGCCGCGGGCCAGGGGTGGCTGCCGGCGCTCGGCGCGGTGTGGAACCCGGCGACGATCTTCGCCCACTCGGCCTCGATGTCCGGCTCGTCGGCGCGCGGCTGCTCGCCGCCGCCCTCGTCGGCGAGCTGGGTGAGGTAGTCCCGGGCGGTGGTCAGGTGCGACCTGTCGACGTAGAGCCGGTCGACCGGGCGGGCCGGGACGGTGGTGGTGCGGGTCACCGGGTTCAGGTCGGCCGAGGGCTGGAGGTAGGCCGCGATGCCACCGGCGGCGAGCACGTCGAGCAGGTGCTCGCCGACGCGTGGATCGACGTCGCCCGCGACCGCGTACTCGGCCGCGTCGAGCCCGTTGTCCCGCCGTCCCCGACGGGGCCCGCCCCCTGACACCGGACACCCCCTTCGCCGATCCCTGCCCGTGCCCTGAATCGTGACACGTCGGCACCCGGTTCCGGGAGTGCGTTGTGGCGTGCCGCTCGTCGTTCGTACCCTCTTCCCGGACTCCTCCGGGCGCCGACGGCGCCTCCGGGGCCACGCGGCGACCCGCCCGCCGCCACCGACACGGGAAGGACGCCGGTGCTGTACTGGCTGCTGAAGTACATCATCCTCGGCCCGCTGCTGAGGCTGATCTTCCGCCCGCAGGTCGAGGGACTGGAGCACGTGCCGGACACCGGGCCGGTGATTCTCGCCAGCAACCACCTCTCCTTCTCGGATTCGATCTTCACTCCGTTGATCGTCAAGCGAAAAGTCACATTCATCGCCAAAGCCGAATACTTCACGGGTAGGGGCCTCAAGGGCTGGCTCACCAAGATGTTCTTCGTCGGCTCCGGCACCATCCCGGTCGACCGCTCCGGCGGCCGGGCCGCCCGTGCCGCCCTCGACACCCAGCTGTCGGTGCTGCGGGCCGGCGGCATCGCCGGCATCTACCCGGAGGGCACCCGGTCGCCGGACGGCCGGCTCTACCGGGGCAAGACCGGGGTGGCGCGGCTGGCGCTGGAGAGCGGCGCCCCGGTGGTCCCGATGGCCATGCTCAACTCCGACGCCATCCAGCCGACCGGGCAGATCATCCCCAACCTGGGCCGGGTGCGGATCCGGTTCGGGCCGCCGCTGGACTTCTCCCGCTACGCCGGGATGGCCGGTGACCGGTTCGTCGAACGGGCCGTCACCGACGAGATCATGTACGAGCTGATGGAGCTGTCCGGCCGCGAGTACGTCGACACGTACGCGCAGAAGGCCAAGGGCGCCGGGGCGCACCAGCCGGTACCGGCCTGACCTTCAGCCCGCCCCGGCGATCCGCAGCAGCCCACCGGCGGCGTGCCGGCCGGCGAACGCGCGTACCCGGGCCAGCGTCGCCGCCGCGGCCGGCGGGTCCGCCTCGGTCAACGGCCCGACCGCCAGCGCGGACGCGATCATCTGGTCGGTCACGTCGGTCATCTCCGCGTACCCCTCGGCGGCGGTGGTGAGCAGCCGGCCCGCCCGCGCGGCGTCCCCGGCCCGCCGGGCCAGCGCCGCCTCGGCCGACCCCCCGGCCGCCCGCGCCCAGCGGGTCACCCGTGGCGCGTGGGCCAGCAGGTCGCGCACCAGCTCCGCGGCGTCGCCGCCGAGCAGCGCGGCGACGTGACCGACCGCCGGCACCCACTCGGCGAACGGGATCATCTTGGTCTGCCGCCAGTCCTCGTCCAGCTCGGTGAGCAGCGCCATCGCCTCGTCCCGGCGGCCCTGCACGGCGCGGCAGAGCGCGGCGTGCGCCAGCGTGGAGCGCAGCACGCGCTGGAAGCCGCTGCGCCGGGCCGCGACGAGCGCCTGGTCCACCAGGTCCTCGCCGGCGCCCGGGCCGGCCGGGTCGTCGCCGAGCGCCCGGATCCAGCCGGACACGGCCACGATGTGCAGGTCCCACTCGTCGGTCGGGCGTCGCGTCGACCCCTCGGCCATCCGCAGCGCCGCCGTCCAGTCCCCGCTGTAGTACGAGTGGGCCCACTGGTCGCTGAAGCTCACCGTCAGCGCGTGCTCGCCGGCCAGGTCCAGGGACCGCTGCTCGTCGACCAGCCGGGCCGAGCCGGTCAGGTCGCCCTCCTCCTGCAGCACCCAGGCCAGGTTGTGCACCGCGCGGCGGCGGCTGGTCAGCCGCTCCACCCGGCACTCCTCGGTCACCTCGGCCAGTTCCGCGTACGCCTCCTCGGCGCCGGCCTGGTAGCGGACCACGGCGAGCGTGATGCGCGCGTTCGCCCGCGCCTCGGGCAGCCCCAGCCGCTCGGCCAGCTCGGCGGCGCTGCGCGCGGCCACGCACGCCGGCTCGGTCTCCGCGTCGAGCATGTGCGCCCGGGCCAGCTCCAGCAGCACGCCCACCTTGTCCTCGCTGTCCGGCAGCGTGGCGTGCAGCCCGATCGCCTGATCCAGGCAGCGCATCAGCTCCGAGCGGTCGGCCCGGGCGAAGGCCGCCGTGGCCAGCAGCCGCCACGCCTTCGCCGCGCCGGGCCGGTCACCGGCGTCGGCCAGCCGGCCGGCCAGCGTGGTGAGCAGCGCGGTCCCGCCGCCGTCGAGGAACCCGTCGCGGTCCCGGTAGAACGCCAGCTCGGCCTGGAACAGCTCCAGCGCCGGGTCCGGTCCGCACTCCACGCTCAGCGCGCGCTCCACGAGCGTGGCAGCGGTCTCCAGCGCGTGCAGCTCGTACGCCCGGCGGGCGGCCCGGTGCAGCGCGGACCGGGTCGCGGCGGCGTGCGGGGCCTGGTCCAGCCCGACGGTACGGGCGATCTCGTGCGCCGCCCACCTGTGGTTGGCCAGCACCTCGGCCCGGTCGTGCTGCCGGCCGTCGGCGAGCTGCTCCAGCCAGTCGGCGGTGCGCTGGTGCCGGGCGACCCGCTCGGCCCGGGGCAGCCGCTGGTAGCAGACGTCCCGGACCAGCACGTGCCGGAACCGGTACTCGGCCTGGCCGGGCATGGTCGAGACGGGCAGCTCGTAGACCAGGTCCCGGCGCTGGAGGTGGTGCAGCGCGCGCTCGACCCACTCCGTCGGGCGGCCGAGCGCCAGCGCCACCGGCGCCGCCCAGAACTGCACGCCCACCACCGCGGCGGCCTGGAGCACCGCGCGGTCGGCCGGGTCGAGCAGGTCCAGCCGGTTGGCGATGACCGCCTGCACGGTACGCGGCATCCCGGCGACCCCGGCCGGGTCGACGAGCGCGAGCCCGGCGGTCCGCTCGGCGAGCCCGCCGTCGAGCAGCATCCGCGCGTACTCCTGGGCGTAGAGCGGGTTGCCGTCGGCGAACTCGATCAGCGGCGCCCGCGCGTCCTGCGGCAGCGTGGCCTGGCCGAGCAGCAGCGAGTAGAGCGTGTCGATGTCCCCGTCGTGCATCGGCGGCACCGAGATGGACATCGCCCCGCTGATCGTGCCGGTCCAGGCCGGGTGCCGCTCGCGCAGCTCCGGCCGGGCGGTCGCGACGACGAGCAGCGGCACGTTGCGCGCCGCCGCGCCGAGCTGCTCGACGAAGGACAGCATCGCCTCGTCGGCCCAGTGCATGTCCTCGAAGACGAGCACCGTGGGGCCGGTCGCGGCCAGGGCGAGCAGGAAGCGCCGCCACGCCGCCTCGGTCTCGGCCGAGGTGAGCCGTTCGCCGGAGACGCCGACGAGCGGGCCCAGCGCCTCGGCCAGCCGTACCGCGTGCGGCTCGGCGAGGCGGCCCAGCCGCTCGCGCAGCCGGTCCCGGACGGTGGCCGGGTCGTCGGCGCCGGTCAGCCCGGCCCAGCTGCGGACGATGTCGGCGAGCGCGGCGTAGGTGACGTTCTCGCCGAACGGCGGGCACTGGCCGGTCAGCCAGGTGACCCGGGCGCCGGGCAGGCTGGCGGCGTGCCGGGCCAGCTCGCGCAGCAGCCGGCTCTTGCCCACCCCGGCCGGGCCGAAGACGGTGAGCAACTGCGAGGTGCGCTCGGTCAGCGTGCGGTGCAACGCGCTGACCAGCAGGCCCCGCTCGTGGTCCCGGTCGACCATCGGGGTCAGCTCGGCGGTCTGCCCGTCGCGCCGGGGCCGTGCCCGCACGGCCAGCCAGATCCGGCTCACCGTGGACCGGCCGCGCAACGTCACCGGCGGCTGGTCCGCGTACTCCATCTCGCGCCGGGTGGCCGCCCACGTGCTCTCGTCGACCACCACGCCGCCGACCGGGGCGAGCGCCTGCAACCGGCTGGCGGTGTTCACCACGTCGCCGGTGACGAACGCCTGGCCGCCGTCGCGCGCCGCGGCCAGGTCGACGAGGGCCTCGCCGGTGGCGATGCCGACCCGGAAACCCAGCGGCGGGTGCGGCCCGGCCGGCTGGCGGGCCAGGCTGCGCTGCAGCTCCAGCCCGGCGCGTACGCAGCGCAGCGCGTCGTTGTCGGTGGCCACCGGCGCGCCGAACAGCGCCATGACGGCGTCGCCGATGTACTTCTCCACCACGCCGCCGTACTGGTGCACCAGCCGGCGCACCGTGGCGAAGTAGACCTGTTGCAGGCTGCGTGCCTGCTCCGGATCGGCCCGCTCGGCGTACGTGGTGAAGTCGACGATGTCGATGAAGAGCACGCTGACCTGCCGGCGGTCCTCCTGTACCGCCACCGCGTGGTCGCGCAGCGGCTGACCGCAGTTGGTGCAGAAGTTCGCGCCGGTGTCGTTGGCGTGCCCGCAGCCCGGGCAGGACGCCGCCAGCGGACGGCCGCACCCGCCGCAGAAACGGTCGTCCGGCCCGGCGGTCCGGGCGCAGTGTCCACAGGTGAGGTCGATGTCCGGCTCCGTACGCGTGAGGTCCCCAGTGTCCCGCGCGGCCGCCGCAGTCGGGTACCCGACGGGTCGGCGGGACGTCACGGCTGTTCGGCCGGGTCTAGTCTCCCCTAGCAGGAAGTCCCGTCGACAGGGAGATTGCCGTGCACGTCCGGCTGTCCGCCTCATGGACCGATCCACGGGGGACGGTGTGGGCCGTCGGCGACACGGTCGACGTGGACGCCGTAACCCTCGCCGAACTGGAGGAAAAAGGAATGGTGGAGCAGCCCGCGGGTAGCGGATCGACCGAGACCACGACCACCACGACGACCCCGCCGAAGAAGACCGACCCCTCGAAGATCGGCCCGGGCCCGAGCGCGCCCCCGGCCGACAGCGACAAGGACTGACGGTCCGACCACGACGACGCGGGGGCCGGCGGGACGACCGCCGGCCCCCGCGTCGTCGTCGCTCAGCGGTCGTTCATGCCGGCCCGGCGGCGCAGCGCGGCCACGTCGGTGACCACGATGCGGCGCCCTTCGGTACGCAGCCAGCCCCGGCTGGCGAACGAGCCGATGGCCTGGTTGACGCTCTGCCGCGAGCCGCCGGCCATCTCGGCGAGCTGGCTCTGGTTCAGCTCGATGGTGATCATCGGGGCCTGGCTCTCGCCGGCCAGCCGGACCAGCGTCTTGGCCACTCGGCCGGGCAGGTCGAGGAAGACGTGGTCGGCGTTCTGCTCGGTGAGCCGGCGGATCAGCTGGCCGAGCGAGCGCATCACCGCGTCCAGGATGCGCGGGTTGGAGTGCACCAGCTCCATGAAGGCGGGCCGGGACAGCGCCAGCGCGGCGCAGTCCTCGATCGCCTCGGCCGAGGCGGACCGGGTGGAGGCGTCCAACAGGGACACCTCGCCGAGCACGTCCGGGGGTCGGATCACCGACAGCACCGCGCGCTCGCCGGTCGGCGCGGTACGGAACACCGCGACCGCGCCGCGGCGCAGGACGATCAGCGACTCGCCGGGGTCGTTCTCGACGAAGAGCAGCTGCCCCTTGCGGTAGGTGCGCGGTACGGCCGCGGCGATGACCCGCTGCCGCACCTCCGGCTCGAGCCCGGCGAACATCTCCACGCCCGTGAGCGCGTCACCCGGCTCCGGCAGGCGAGACTCCACGGCTCAACCCCTCCCCGGTCAGAAGTCACGACTCGCACACCGGGTGAAGCTGTCAGTCCCGGTACGAAGGCAGCTCAACCGGTTCGGCGCCCGACGGCGGTACACATCAGATCATGACGGTCCCGTCGCGTGCTGTACACCCCCGGAGACACTTCCGTGACCATGGCCCGGCCGTGTCCGGCACGCCGCCGACCTCGGCGGACGCCCCGGCGGGCGGTCCCCGGCGGTGATGGGCGAGGATGAGGGCGATGGTCTACCGCTATTTCTACGACTGCGAATTCATCGAGGACGGCCGGATCGTCGACCTGGTGTCGATCGGCGTCGTCGACGAGTACGGCCGCGAGTTCTACGCGGTCTCCACCGAGTTCGACGACTCCCGGGCGGTGCCCTGGGTGCGGCGCAACGTGCTGGACAAGCTCCCCTCGCCGGCCGACCGGGCCTGGCGCTCGCGCGCGCGCATCCGTGACGACCTGCACGACTTCCTGCTGGAGCCGGTGCGGGACCGGCCGGGCGAGCAGCTGGAGCTGTGGGCCTGGTACGCCGCGTACGACCACGTCGTGCTGGCCCAGCTCTGGGGCGCGATGCCGGCGCTGCCCCGGGAGATCCCCCGGTTCACCAAGGAGCTGCGCCAGCTCTGGGACGACCGGGGGCGTCCCCGGCTGCCGGACGCCGAGGCGGACCGGCACGACGCGCTCGTCGACGCCCGGCACAACCTGGCTCGGTGGCGGGCGATGACCGCGCGGGAGGTTTGACCCGTTCCGGCCCGGGCACCGCAGCGGCATCACGCCGATCTGAGACAGGAGTGCCCATGAGCAACGAGCCGACCACCGCAGCGGACGCCCGCCGCCGGGTCACCGAGCTGATCCGGGACGCCCGGATCTGCCTGCTCACCACCACCGGCGTGGACGGGCGGCTGGTCAGCCGGCCGATGGGGCTGCAGGAGGCGGAGTTCGACGGGGACCTGTGGTTCTTCGCGTACGCCGACTCCGCCAAGATCCGGCAGATCCGGGTCAACCCCCAGGTCAACGTCGGTTTCTCCGACCAGCGGCACCACGCCTGGGTGTCGGTGGCCGGCACCGCCACCGAGGAGTGGGACCCCGAGCGGGCGAAGGAGCTGTGGAACCCGCTGCTCAAGGTGTGGTTCCCGGACGGTCTGGACACGCCGGGGATCACGTTGATCAAGGTGCACGCCGGCTCGGCGGAGTACTGGGACTCGCCCGGCAGCACAGTGGTGAACCTGCTCGGGTTCGCCAGGGCGGCGGTGACCGGCAAGCCGCCGAAGGCGGGGGAGAACCACGAGGTCAGCTACTGACGGGTAGGGCCGTCCGTCGTCCGGAACGGCCCGGGGTGCGGTGTCGGCGTACACCTGTGGCGACTACAGTGCGCACTGACGGCCCGCCCCGGGCCGGCAACGGCGCCGATGGTCTGATCTGACACATATCCTGGGGCTTATCCGGGCTTCACCTGATGCTCCAGGAGGATGAGCAGATCATGCGTATCGGCGTGCTCACCGGCGGCGGCGACTGCCCAGGTCTCAACGCGGTGATTCGGGCGGTGGTCCGCAAGGGCGTCGCCACCTACGGTCACGAGTTCGTGGGCTTCCGGGACGGCTGGAAGGGCCCGCTCGAGGGCCTGACCAAGCCGCTGGGCATCCCCGAGGTGCGCGGCATCCTGCCCCGCGGCGGCACCATCCTCGGCTCGTCCCGCACCAACCCGTTCAAGATCGAGAACGGCGTGGAGCGGATCAAGGAGAACCTGGCCGCCCAGGGCGTGGACGCGCTGATCGCGATCGGCGGCGAGGACACGCTCGGCGTCGCCACCAAGCTGCACGAGCTGGGCGTCCACGTCATCGGCGTGCCGAAGACGATCGACAACGACCTGGGCGCCACCGACTACACGTTCGGCTTCGACACCGCGGTGAACATCGCGATGGAGGCGATCGACCGGCTGCACACCACCGCGGAGAGCCACCACCGCACGCTCGTGGTCGAGGTCATGGGCCGGCACGCCGGCTGGATCGCGCTGCACGCCGGCCTCGCCGGTGGCGCCAACGTGATCCTGCTGCCGGAGCGGCAGTTCGACGTCGAGCAGGTCGCCGGCTACGTCGAGAAGCGCTTCCAGCACCAGTACGCCCCGATCGTCGTGGTCGCCGAGGGCGCCCAGCCGCTGGACGGCCAGATGGTGCTGCACAACCAGGAGCTGGACGCGTTCGGCCACGTCCGCCTGGGCGGCATCGGCCAGTGGCTCGCCGAGCAGCTGGAGGCCAAGACCGGCAAGGAGGCCCGCACCGTGGTGCTCGGCCACATCCAGCGCGGCGGCACGCCGACCGCGTTCGACCGGGTGCTCGCCACCCGGCTCGGCCTCCACGCGATCGACGCCGCGAACGAGGGCGACTGGGGCAAGATGGTCGCGATGCAGAGCACTGACATCGTCCGGGTCCCGCTGGCCGACGCCACCCGCGAGCTGAAGACCGTGCCGCTGGAGCGGTACGCCGAGGCCGAGGTCTTCTTCGGCAGCTGATCGACGGCGCACGGCGTGGCGGGCCGGTGATCCGGCCCGCCACGCCACGCCCACGTGACCCGGGAAGGGGTACGGCTGATGGCACGCGAGGTGCACACGGTCGCGGTGATCGGCGCCGGCAAGATCGGTGAGCTGATGCTGTCCGGGCTGCTGCGCTCCGGCTGGCCGGTGGAGCGGCTGCTCGCCACCGCGCGCCGCCCGGCCCGGGCGAAGGAGCTGGCCGACCGCTACGGCGTACGGGTGGTGGACAACCTCACCGCGGTGACCGAGGCCGAGGTGCTCGCGGTGTCGGTCAAGCCGCAGGACGCCGCCGCGCTGCTGGACGAGATCGGCCCGAAGGTGCCGGCGGACAAGCTGGTCATCTCGCTCTGCGCCGGCCTGCCGACGGCGTTCTTCAACCGCCGGCTGCCAGAGGGCACCCCTGTGGTCCGGGTGATGACCAACACCCCGGCGCTCGTCGACCAGGCGATGAGCGCCATCTCGGCGGGCGCGTACGCCACCGGCCAGCACCTGGCCCTGGCGGAGGAGATGTTCTCCCCGCTCGGCTCGACCGTGCGGGTGCCCGAGTCGCAGCAGGACGCGGTCACCGCGCTCTCCGGCTCCGGCCCGGCCTACTTCTATCTGCTGGTCGAGGCGATGATCGACGCGGGGATCCTGCTCGGCCTGCCGCGCCAGGTGGCGCACGAGCTGATCGTGCAGACCGCGATCGGTTCGGCGGTGATGCTGCGCGACTCCGGCGAGCACCCGGTGAAGCTGCGCGAGGCGGTCACCTCGCCGGCCGGCACCACCATCTCCGCGGTCCGCGAGCTGGAGAACCACGGCGTACGCGCGGCCATGCTGGCGGCGCTGGAGGCGGCCCGGGACCGGGCCCGGGAACTCGCCGCCCAGGCGGACTGACGCTCAGCCGCGACGCGACGCCGGCCGCGGATGCCGCCGGAGCAGCAGGATCAGCACGGCCAGGGCGAGCGTCCCCCACAGTGGCACCCAGCGGGGCCGGTGCTGGGCGAGCGTGCCGACCGCGCCACCGACGCTGTAACTGACCAGGGCGAGCAGCCCGAGCAGGGTGCCCCGCCGGGCCCGGGCCCGGCCGGCGGCGGGGCCGAGCAGCCAGCGGGCGGCCCGCTCACCGGTCTTGGTCGTGGTGCCCGACTGGTAGGTGATCGGCGTGGCGATCCCCGTGGTACGGCTCGCCAGCGTGGTCAGGCTGCCCATGGCGGCCGCGCCGGCGGCGGCGAGCAGAACCCGGGACGCCGTGCCGTCCCGGCCGTACGCGAGCGCCAGGTTGAGCGCCGCCCAGACGATCATGGCGGCCTCGGTGACCGCGATGTCCACCAGCGGCGCCGACGTCGGCCCGGTGCGGCCGCGGAGCAGGCTGACCAGCCCGGCGGCGGTGGCGAACGCGACGATCGACGCCGCGGAGACCGGCCACGTGGAGTGCCCGCCGGCGGGCCCCATGCCGAGGAAGATGGCGTTTCCGGACTGGTTGGCGACGAACGCGCCGTATCGCAGGAACGCGAAGGAGTCCAGCGCGCCGGCGGTGACGACGGCGAGCACCAGCGCCGCGAGCGGGCGCCGGAACTCGCGGTAGGAGTCCGCGGGGTCGTACGGCGCCGACCGGTTCACCCGTCCCCCGTCCGTGTGCAGGAGCAGCCCCGGCAGTTTCGTCGGGCCGCCGCGGCGAACCTACTATATGTCGCATATGTAGGGTTTAGGGCGCTTCGCAACGCGGCGACCGGACGCGCGGCCGGCCGCTGGGGCGCCGGGTACCTGATCACGCAGTTCTTCCTGAGCCTGCTCGACGCGCTCGGTCGCTCGGGCGTGTTCGCGCTGTTCGCCGCCGACTACGACCGGCGGCGGCGGGCGCACGCCGGTTCCTGAAATCTCCCTGAACGGCTGCGCCTGCACCAAACCGCTCTTACCGTGACGTAATAGCTGAAACCGTACAAAGCGTGCGGACGAAGGGATCGCGAAGTGCATCTCACGCCGAAGGAATTCGACAAGCTGACGATCCACTCGTTGGCGATGGTCGCCAACGCCCGCAAGGCGCGCGGGGTCAAGCTCAACCACCCCGAGGCCGTGGCGGTGATCTGCGCCGCGGCGCTCGAGGGCGCGCGCGAGGGCAAGACCGTCGAGGAGGTCATGAACGACGCCAGCCACGTGCTCACGGCCGACGACGTGATCCCCGGCGTGGCGGACATGATCCCGATGCTCCAGGTCGAAGCGGTGTTCACCGACGGGTCACGGCTGATCACCGTCCACTCACCCATCCAGTAGAGCAGCGACCGGAGGCCACGGTCTCCGGCAGAGCGGGGGCGACATGGCGAAGCAACACCCGGGACCGAACTCCAAGCACCTTCGGCCCATCGGCGGCTACAAGCTCAGCGACCAACCTCTGGAACTCAACGCCGGGCGGCCGGTGACCGAGGTGGTCGTGCACAACACCGGTGACCGGCCCATCCAGGTCGGCTCCCACTTCCACTTCTTCGAGGCCAACCGGTTCCTGGAGTTCGACCGCCCGGCGGCGTTCGGGAAACGGCTGAACATCCCGGCCACGACCTCGATCCGGTTCGAGCCCGGCGACCGCAAGACAGTGCAACTGATCCCGTACGGCGGTTCCCAGCGGGTGTACGGCTTCAACGGACTGGTCCAGGGCTGGACCGGCGACGGGCCGATCCCCGGGTACCGGCCGGACCGGGCCGAGGCGCTCCACCAGGCCCAGACGCGCGGCTTCAAGACCACGTCGCAGGACCAGGACCAGGGCAAGGGTCAGGACCAAGGCAAGGGCAAGGGCAAGTAGCCCGCCACTCTCAGACGCGCCAGAGCTGGAGCGATAACGCATGAGTCAGATCTCACGGCAGGAATACGCCGGAATGTACGGCCCGACCACGGGCGACCAGATCCGGCTGGGTGACACCGACCTCTACATCGAGATCGAGAAGGACCTGCGGGTCCTCGGTGACGAGGTGATGTACGGCGGTGGCAAGACCCTGCGCGACGGCATGGGCAGTGCCAGCCAGGCCACCAGCGCCGAGGGCGTGGTGGATCTGGTGATCACCAACGTGACAATCGTCGACGCGCTGCTCGGCGTGGTCAAGGCGGACGTGGGGATCAAGGACGGCAGGATCGCCGGGATCGGCAAGGCCGGCAACCCCAACATCATGGACGGGGTGACCCCGGGCCTGGTGACCGGGCCGGGCACCGACGCGATCTCCGGTGAGCACCTGATCCTGACCGCCGGCGGCATCGACGCGCACGTCCACCTGGTCACTCCGCAGCAGGTGTACGCCGCGCTCAGCAACGGCGTCACCACCCTCTGGGGCGGCGGCACCGGGCCCAGCGACAGCACCAACGGCGTCACCATCACGCCCGGCCCGTGGAACATCCACAACATGATGCGGGCCTTCGAGAACCTGCCGATCAACATCGGCCTGCTGGGCAAGGGCAACAGCAGCGGCCGGGCGCCACTGGTCGAGCAGATCATGGCCGGGGTGCCCAGCTTCAAGATCCACGAGGACTGGGGCGCGCCGCCCGCGGTGATCCGGTCCTGCCTGGCCGTCGCCGACGAGTACGACGTCCAGATCAGCATCCACACCGACACGCTCAACGAGAGCGGCTACATCGAGGACAGCATCGCCGCCTTCGAGGGCCGGACCATCCACACGTTCCACACCGAGGGCGCGGGCGGCGGGCACGCGCCGGACATCATCAAGGTCGCCGGCCAGATGAACGTCCTGCCCGCGTCGACCACGCCCACAGTGCCGTACGGCATCAACAGCCAGTCCGAGCTGTACGACATGATCATGGTCTGCCACAACTTCAACCCGAAGGTGCCCTCGGACGTCGCCTTCGTGGAGAGCCGGATCCGCACCGAGACCATCGCCGCCGAGGACGTGCTCCTCGACGAGGGCGTCATCTCGATGATGCAGAGCGACTCGCAGGCCATGGGCCGGGTGGGGGAGACCTGGCTGCGCACCGTCCAGCTCGCCGGGCAGATGAAGAACGCCCGCGGCAAGCTGGCCGAGGACTCCGACGCCAACGACAACTTCCGCGTCCTGCGCTACGTCGCCAAGATGACCATCAACCCGGCGATCACCCAGGGCGTCTCGCACGTCATCGGCTCGGTCAGCCCGGGCAAGCTCGCCGACCTGGTGCTCTGGGAGCCCGCGTTCTTCGGCACGAAGCCGAAGATGGTGCTCAAGGGCGGCATGATCGCCTGGTCGATCATGGGCGACCCGAACGCCTCGCTGCCCACCCCGCAGCCGGTCTACTACCGGCCCATGTTCGGCGCCACCGGCTCCCAGCTCGCCAAGAACTGCGTGACGTTCGTGTCCCGGGCCGCGCACGAGTCCGGTGTGGCCGAACAGCTCGGCCTGCAACGGCAGGTCATGCCGGTCTACGGCTGCCGCAACCTGACCAAGCGCGACATGGTGCGCAACGACCGTACGCCGAAGCTCGAGGTCGACCCGGAGACCTTCGCCGTGAAGATGGACGGCGTGCACGCGACCGTGCCGGCGGCCAAGAACCTCCCCCTCAGCCAGCTCTACTTCTTCAGCTGACCCGGCGCGACGCCCGCCCCCGGCCGGGCCGGCGGCGGGGTCGCGTGAAAGGAGAACACATGCTCGTCGAAACGGTACTCGGCAACGTGAACGAGCCGGCCTGGACCGAGCGGCTCCGGGAGGCCAAGGTCGACGACCTGGTCCTCGACCAGTGGGACGCCCAGAAGAGCCGGCTGCGCCGGACCACGAGCCTCGGCACCGAGCTGGCGCTGTCCCTGTCCCGCGGCGTACGGCTGCGCGACGGCGACGTGCTGGCCTGGGACGACGCCACGGCGACCGCTGTGGTGGCCCGGATCGCGCTCGGCGAGGTGATGGTCGTGCACCTCGACACGCTGCACGGCGAGTCGCTGGACATGGTGATCCGTTCCGCCGTCGAACTCGGCCACGCGATCGGCAACCAGCACTGGCCGGCGGTGGTGAAGGGCACCAAGATGTACGTCCCGCTGACTGTGGACCGCAAGGTCATGGACTCGGTGATGCGGACACACGCGTTCACCGGCCTCACCCACGAGTTCATCCCCGGCACCGAGATCATCGCGTACCTGGCCCCGCACGAGTCGCGGCGGCTGTTCGGCGGGGCCGACTCGACCCCGCACACGCACCTGCCAGCCGACCTGAACTGAGGGCCGGGGTGTCCACGGTGCCCGAGGCCCTGAAGCTGCTCCAGTTCGGCGACTCGGTCTTCCCGGTCGGCGCGTTCTCCTTCTCCAACGGGCTGGAGACGGCGGTCGAGCACGGCGCGGTGCACGACCGGACCACGTTGCAGGAGTTCGTGCGGACGGTCACCCGTGCCGCCGCCACCGGTGACGGGGTGGCGCTGCTCGTGGCGCACCGCGCCGCGCGTGCCGGTGACCTCGACCGGATCCGGGCGGCCGACGAGGCCGTACACCTGCGCAAGATCAACGAGGAGACGCGGACGATGACCGTCCGCATGGGGCGCAAGCTGGCCGAGGCCGCCGAACGGGTGGTGGGGGAGTCCCTGCTGCGCAAGCGCGTCGCGGAGAGCGGCGGCGGCGTCCCGGTCACCTACCCGGTCGCGCTCGGCGTGCTCTTCGCCGAACTCGGCGTGGGCGAGGCGGACGCGTTCGCCGCCCACCAGTACGGCGCGGCCTCCATGGTGCTCGGCGCGGCGGTCCGGCTGATGCGGGTGGACCACCTCGACACCCAGTCGATCCTCTTCGCGGTGAACGAGCGGGTCGGCGAGGACTACGAGGAGGTGCGCACCGCCGGGCTGGACGACATGCAGAGCTTCGCGCCGCACCTCGACGTGCTGGCCGGCGCGCACCAGCACGCACACGTACGCATGTTCATGAGCTGAGCGCTCACCCACCTGAAGGGCTTCATCAGATGAAATCAGCGAGTCGGATCGGTGTCGGCGGCCCGGTGGGCAGCGGCAAGACGGCCATCATCGAGGCCGTCGTGCCCCGCCTGGTCGAGCAGGGCCTGCGCATCCTGGTCATCACCAACGACGTGGTCACCACCGAGGACGCCAAGCACGTCCGCCGCGCCCTGACCGGCGTGCTGGTGGAGGAGCGCATCGTCGGCGTGGAGACCGGCGCCTGCCCGCACACCGCCGTCCGCGAGGACCCCAGCATGAACCTCGCGGCGGTGGAGGACATGGAGGCGCGGTTCCCGGACAGCGACGTCGTGCTCATCGAGAGCGGCGGGGACAACCTCACGCTCACGTTCAGCCCCGCGCTCGTCGACTACTTCATCTACGTGATCGACGTGGCGGCCGGCGACAAGATCCCGCGCAAGAACGGTCCGGGCATCTCCAAGTCCGACATCCTCGTGATCAACAAGACCGACCTGGCCCCGTACGTCGACGCCGACCTGGACGTGATGGCCCGCGACGCCGAGCTGATGCGCGGCGGCAAGCCGTTCGTGTTCACCAACTGCAAGACCGGCGAGGGCATCGACGACCTGGTGGACCTGGTCCGCCGCAACGCGCTGTTCGACGCCGAAGTGCTGGCATGACCACCCTGGACTCCGTCCGGGAACTCGCGCCGTACCAGGACCAGCCGGCGCAGCTGCCGGCCGCCGCGAACGGCAAGGTGGGCATCCTCCGGCTGGGGTTCGAGTGGCACGAGGACCAGGACCGGACCATCCTGCGCGACGTCTTCCGGCAGTCGCCGCTGCTGGTGCAGCGCGCGCTGTACTGGGACGAGGAGATGCCGGGCCTGCCCTGCGTCATGATCCTCACCACCTCGGGCGGCGTGCTCCAGGGCGACCGGCTGAGCATCGACGTCGACCTGGGGCCGGGCGCGCAGGCGCACCTGGTCACCCAGGCCGCCACCAAGATCCAGGAGATGGACGCCAACTACGGCACCCAGACCCAGAGCTTCACCCTGGCCGAGGATGCCTACCTGGAGTTCCTGCCCGAGCCGGTGATCCCGTTCCGGCGCAGCCGGTTCGTCTCCGACACCGTGGTCCGGCTCCCGGAGACCGCGACAATGCTGTACGCCGAGGTGCTCCAGCCCGGCCGCAAGTACTACCGCGACGGCGAGATCTTCGCGTACGACCTGTTCTCCACCACGCTGCGGGCGCACCGGCCCGACGGACGCCCGTTGTTCGTGGAGAAGTTCGTCATCGCTCCCGGCCGGTTCCCGGTGACGCGGATCGGCATGATGGACCGCTTCCACGTCTTCGGCAACGTCGTGCTGCTCACCGACCCGGACCGGGCGGCCCGGGTCTTCGAGCGGACCGCGACGCCGGTGTGGGACGAGCGGACGCCGCTGGCCACCGCCGTCAGCCGGCTGCCGAACGACGCCGGCCTGGTGTTCAAGGTGCTCGGGCAGGAGACCGAACCGGTCCGCGCCGCGGTACGCGCGTTCTGCACTGCCGCCCGCGAAGAGGTGACCGGCTGCACCTTCCCGCCGGTCTTCAGCTGGCGTTGAGGCGAGGAGAACAGCGGCATGGCCGACATCGGACGTGGCTGGCACCGGCTGGCCGACCGGAACCCGGCGGTCGGATTCGTCGACGCGAGCCTGCGCGGCGCCGCGCAGGTGGTGCTCCAGAACAATCCGCTCAGCGGCCTGCTCATCCTGATCGCGCTGGCCTGGGGCGCGTTCGAGAACGGAATGCCCCGGGTGTTCGGCGGCGGCGTGCTCGGCCTGGTCGTGGGCACCGCGACCGCGCTGGCGCTGCGGGTCGACATGTCCAGCTGGCGCAAGGGCCTGTTCGGCTTCAGCCCGCTGCTGACCGGCCTCGCGGTGCCCACGTTCCTCGACCAGCGCCCGCTGATGTGGCTCTACCTCGTGCTCGGCGCGATCGGCACGGTGGTGGTCACGCTCGCCCTCAACGCCGTGTTCAAACGCTGGAACCTGACCGCCTACACGTTCCCGTTCGTGCTCACGACCTGGTTCCTGCTGATGGCGGCGTACCAGTTCGACAGGTTCACGGTGCTCACCAAGCTGACGCCGAAGTTCCCCGGTGAGGGATCCCTGACCGGCGGCACGTTCGACTGGGGCCTCATCCCGGTCTTCTTCAAGGGCGTGTCCCAGGTCTACCTGATCGAGAGCTGGGTCACCGGCCTGCTCATCCTCGTCGCCCTGCTGATCAACTCCCGGTGGTCGGCGCTGTTCGCGGTGATCGGCGCCGTCGGCGCGACACTGCTGGCGCTCTGGTTCGGCGCCGACGGCGCGTCCCTGGACAAGGGGCTGTTCGCCTTCAACGCGGTGCTGACCGCGATCGTGGTGGGCGCTGTGGCGCACCGCCCCGGCGCACTGGTCACCGTCTACACGCTGTTCGGTATCGCGCTGACGCTGTTCGTGCAGATGGCGCTGACCACCATGCTCACCCCGCTCGGCATCCCGGTGCTCACCGGGCCGTTCAACATCGCCACCTGGCTGTTGCTGCTGCCGGACCGGCACTTCGCGCCGGTGCCCAACCACGAACGGGTCAAGGACACCTTCCTGCACACCGTCCGCGACTCCGTCCACCTGCGAGAGAAGGAGGGAAACCGTGTCCGCTCCGAACGCGGGTGACACCGCCTGGGTGCTCGTCTGCGCCGGCCTGGTCCTGTTCATGACACCGGGGCTCGCCGCGTTCTACGGCGGCATGGTCCGCACCCGCAACGTCCTGGCGATGCTGCAACAGAACATGATCGCGCTGGGCGTGGTCAGCCTGACCTGGGTGCTCGTCGGCTACACCATCGCCTTCGGCGACGACGCCGGCAGCGGACTGTTCGGCAACCTGGAACTGTTCGGGCTCGCCGACCTCAAGGTGCCGCCCGCGCCCAACCTGCACGTGGTCGACGGCCGGATCACCATCCCGACGCTGGCGTTCGTACTGTTCCAGATGATGTTCGCGGTGATCACGCCGGCGCTCGTCACCGGCGCCACCGCGGGCCGGCTGCGTTTCGGCGGCTGGGTGCTGTTCCTCGCGGTCTGGTCGGTGGTGGTCTACGCGCCGATCGCGCACTGGCTCTGGCATCCCGGCGGATGGCTGGCGAAGTTCGGCACCCAGGACTGGGCCGGCGGGCTCGTCGTGCACGCCAGCGCCGGCGCCGCCGTCCTCGCCGTCCTGCTCGTCGTCGGCCGGCGCCGGGACTGGCCGCACACCGCCGCGCCACCCAACTCGATCCCGCTGACCATCGTCGGCGCGGGCATCCTCTGGTTCGGCTGGTTCGGCTTCAACGGCGGCGACGGCCTGCAGGCCAACGGCCTGGCCGCCCAGGCCGTCCTCAACACGCACCTGGCCGCCGCCGCGGCCATGCTCGTCTGGCTGGCGCTGGAGCGCGTCACCGACGGACACAGCACCGTCGTGGGCGCGGTCTCCGGCGCGGTCGCGGGCCTGGCCACTGTCACCCCGACCGCCGGGTACGTCAACGCGGCCTCGGCCGTCGCGATCGGCGCGCTGGCCGGCCTGGTCTGCCACTTCGCGCTGAAACTGAAGTACCTGCTGCGCCTCGACGACGCGCTCGACGTGCTCGCCGTGCACTTCGTCGGCGGCATGCTCGGCACGCTCCTGCTCGGCCTGTTCGGCAACCGCGGCGTCAACCCGCTCGGCGCGGACGGGCTGTTCCTCGGCGGCGGGGGCGGCCTGCTGTGGCGCCAGCTCGTCGGTGTGGTGAGCGTCGTCGCGTTCTCCTTCGTCCTGACCTGGCTGATCGCCGCCGGGGTGCAGGCACTCATCGGCCTGCGCGTGCCGCTCGCCGACCAGGAACGCCTGGACCAGGCGCAACAGGGCGCCGACGCCTACCACCTGGGCGGGGTCACCAGCCTGACCGCGCCGGGCGCGCCCCGCCGCCGTGCCGCGGCGGCGCCGGCCGGCGAACCAGCAGTGCCACCAGGCCAGCGGGTACGGGTGGTCACCGCGCTGCTGGAACCGGACCCGGCGGCGAACAGCGCCGACCTGCGCGACGCGCTGCTGCGCGCGGGCGCGATCTCGGTGATCGTCAGCGACGCCGCCGTGGCGACGACGACACCGCAGGCGAGCCTGCTGCCGCGTGGTTACTGGCAGGACCAGCCCCTCGCCGCCCGGCTGCGGGTCACGGTGCTGGTGGGTGCGGCCGGGGTGGCGGCGGTGCTGGATGAACTGGACCGGATGGGGGCCAGGCGGAGCGACACGTTCGTGCAGGAGGCGGAACGCGTCCAGTCCTGACGGTCCGTCGACCGATGCCGGCGGACAGCTCACCGGAGAAAGTCACGACAGGCCCTCGTGACCTGTGTGGGATCGTTCTGGTGCCACTCAATCAACAGCGGCTGATGCCCTGAGGGCCGGAATGGAGCCGATCTTCTGGGAGCTGAGGCTTTCCCAGCCTCACCGGAAGTTGAGCCTTGTCCGGGTTGGACTTGATGACGCGAGCGCTGCGCCAAGCGTCATGCGCCGTAAGCCGTTCTGCGGCCCGCTTGGCTCCAACGAAGTCGGGGATGCGCCCGTACGCGCCAGGGGGTAGCGCCTGAGCAGCCTGTTCCAACCGTGACCAAATGGTCTCACGCACCTCGCATTTCGCCTCATCGATGTCCATGTGGCCCCCTCACGACGACGTCAGAGCGAGCGCCCAGGGCGACCTATGCCACAGTCGTCATCGGCTCACGCCGTCTCGTTCTCCCGCAGGTGCGGCAACATCTGACCGACCAGCCCAGGGGTGATCGCGAGGGTAGTCGTCGACTCGGCGCTGTACTCGGCCCCACTGATGTCGGCGACGACGGCTCCCGCCTCACGGGCGATGGCCACCCCGGCTGTCATGTCCCAGGTGTGGTTGGAGAGGGTGATGGCGGCGTCGATCTTCCCCTCCGCCAACCAGACGAGATCCACTGCGGCTGATCCACTCATTCGCACGCGCTGCACCGTCGCGGCAAGCCGCGCCATAAGTGCCAGCCGGATCCGATTCTTGTTCGCGGCATCCGCTCCGACGGCGAAATCGCCGATCCCTACGACGGCTTCGTCCAGGCTGGTGGTGTCGCTCACCTTGACCGGATCGCCGTTCGCGAATGCCCCACAACCTTCGGCGGCCCAGTATCGAGCACCGAGGAAGGGTAGGTCCACGACGCCGAGGGCTGGACGTGTTCCGTGGAGTAAGCCGAGGGAGATGCCGCACAAGGGGATACCGCGCACGAAATTGATCGTTCCGTCGACCGGATCAAGCGTCCACTGCAAATCCCCGGTGCCGCTGACTCCCTCCTCCTCCCCGAGGAAGGCGATGCCGGGTGTCGCATCGCGCAGGAACGATCGAAGGTCTCGCTCAATCGCGTAGTCGACATCCGAGACGAGATCGCGGTCGCCTTTACTGGTAGAGGTGACCGGTGCCTGGCGGCGCATGAAGGTGGCTGCCCGACCAACAGCATCGAGGGCGACCGGCAGCAGCTCACGGTACGAGGTCACCGTTGCCGGCTCCGCTCCCACTGAGAGTCGAAAATCTGCTCATACACCGGATACAACCCCGTCGTGGGTTCTCGGCGTCGCATCACGAAGGTCGGAGAGTCGACCCCTCGGCTCGTGGGCAGGTATGCCTGGGCAAGGCAGAGGTCGTCGATGAGGAGCACGTTGAACCGAAGCGTCTCGTCGTAGAGGGCGAGCTGCACGTTGCCGTACATGTCGCCCGACAGGCGGTCACGCACCCGCAACATCGTCTCGATGTTGAGCTTCGTCAGTGCCGCGAGCTGGCCGGCCGGGAAGCTCTCCTCACGTTCCCTGGCTTGGATCGCCGAGCCGTCAGGATCCAGGAACAGGCATCGGACCTGTGCGCCGCCTTCGATGAGCTGACGCCAGCGGTGATCGGGGTAGTGCTGGCACAGCAGGTTCAGGGAGAGCCCCATCGCTCGAACCTTTCGGGCGCCGTCCAGGATGCGATCCGCAGGCAGGTGCGCAGAGAGCTCCGCCCGATTGCGGAAAACCGCCGTGACGTCCGCTATTGAGGTGCCACCGTTCCCTTCCGCCTGGATATCGGCAGCACCTTGCCGCAGCTCGGCGGCATCGGCCAATCCCAAGCCTGACCGGAATCGCCGATGAACCTCGTTCCCCGCCCGCGCGAGCGCGGTGTCGAGAGCGGCCTGGATCTCCGGTCGGGGTTGCACCGCATCCCGGCCGGCCTCCCATTTCGAGACGGTGCGCTCGCTGACGCCGAGGTGCTCGGCGAAGTCGCGGATGCTCATCCGCAGCGCGTGCCGCAGCATCCGGGTCTCCCGGCCGGTCCACTTCTGCACGGTCGTCATCGGCTCGCCTCCGAGTGCGTCGAGACCGGCTGCCAGCAGCTTAGCGACTCGACTTCAGAGCTGGTACAGCGCAAGTGCAGAGCGTAGTCGTACCCGATGAGCCGCAAGCTGGCGAGGGTGGACGCATGGCCCGGGGCGGGTGCTGGGCTCCGGCGGGGCGTCACCCGAGCGCGTCCGCCGTCCCCGCCCGCCCCGGTGCCGCTCCGACTCTCGACGGAAGGGCTCTTCATGGCGGCGGTGCTGGACGACTTCCCGGTGTTCACCCCGGTCAGCGACGAGGACGTGGCGTTGGCCGTACGCGCGGTGGCGGTGCATGTGCCGGAGCGGTGGCCGGCGGGTCCACTGTGCCGCAGTGAGCGGGTCCCGCATCCGTGCCGGCTGGCCCGCTGGGGCCGCAGCACATTGCAGGCGGCCGGGCTCACCGAGGAGCGCGTGGACGAGTTGGTCGCCGCCGGCGACCCGGGCGCCTGGCCGTGGGCGTGACCGGGCTCGGGGCGTACCCGACGGAGAGCTGGCCCGGGTCGGCGGCGGTGCGTGAGGCGGTGGCCCGGTGGCTGCGGCTGGTGGCGGCGGACGCGGAGCTGGCGCCGTACCTCGTCGGGGTTGATCGGGCCCGGCTCGCCGGACACCTGGCGCTCACCCTCACGGTGGCGCTCGGCGGACCGGCGGGCGACATCGCCCGGCCGACGGCCGAGGCATGGCGCGGCCTGGGCCTGACCGAGGCGCAGCACCGCCGCGTGGTCGACTACCTGGCCGGGGTGCTCTGGGCGCTCGACGTGCCGGCAGGCTCGGTGACAGCGGCCCGGCGGGCCTTCTCGGACGAGGCCGGCTGGTGACCGCCGCCCTCGCTGCGTCGTGGTCCGTCACCATGCGGTACGCCCGCGAGGCGGCCGACCACTTCTGGTGCGCGGTCGAGGAGCGCTGCCCCGGGACGCTGCCGGAGCGGGAGGCGGCGGTGTTCCTCGCCGCATTCGGACGGCTGGTCAGCGGTGGCGACGACCCGGCCGGGCGGGCGGCGTTGTTGACCGTGCTCGGCCGGGCCTGTCGCCGCTACCGGCTGCTGCCGCACCAGCTCACCGTCGAGGCCGCGCTCGTCGCGACGGTGTCCCGGCAGGTGAGGTTGACACCGGAACTGGTGGCGGCCTGGGCAGGGGCCGCCCGGCGGGCCACGGCGGCGGTGAGCCGTGCGGTCGAGCAGGCCGACGACGGCCCGCCCTGGTGGCCGGCGCAGGTCGTCGACCACGACCGGGCCGCCGACGGCATCGCCGTGGTGACCGTGCGCCCCTGGCGCCGCCTGACGTTCCGGCCCGGCCAGGCGCTGCCGGTCTGCGCCGAGCGCCGGCCCGGCCGGTGGCGCTGGTATTCGCCGGCCAACGCTCCGCGCGCCGACGGCACCGTCGAACTCCACGTCCGTGCCGTCGCCGCCGTCTCCCGCACGCTCGTGCACCGGGTACGCCCCGGTGACCGGATCTGGCTCGGCCCGCCCCGGTCGACCGGCCTGACCCTCGATCCGGCGTCGAAGGCGGACCTGCTGCTCGTCGCCGGGGGGACCGGGCTGGCGCCGCTGCGCGCCCTGGTCGAGCAGGTCGCCGCCGCGCCGGCCGGTCGCCGGGTCACAGTGGTGGTCGGCGCCCGTACCCTCGCCGACCTCTACGACCCGATCAGCCTCGACAAGCTTCAGAGCAGCAACGACTGGCTGACCGTCGTGCCCGCGTTCTCGCACGATCCGGTGGCGGAGGCGGGAGAGCAGGGTGATGCGCTCACCGTCGCGCTCGACCACTGGCGACCCGGCCAGGAGGTCTACCTGTGCGGGCCACCGTTGATGGTGGCCGGGTCGCGGCTGCGCTTGCTCGCCGGTGGGGTGCCGGCCGAGCGGATCCACCTGCCGGACGGGTTCGGCGTCTGATGGGCGTCTATCACAGCCGCAACGCGCTGGCCGGCCCGCTCACCGCGGACCGGCTCAGCGCCGTCGAGCTGCCCCGCACGTCACTGGGGCGGCGCGGTTACCGGACCGACGACGTCGACGCGCTGTTGCACCGGCTCGTCTACGAACTGGGGGAGCGGACCCGGCTGCTCGACGACGCCCGGGACGAGAACGACCGCATCAAGCGGGCCCTGCGCGCCTGGCAGGCCGAGGTGCGGGAGGCTGCCGGTGTCGTCTGGTCTCCCGCGGCCATTCCAGGCGCACCGTCCCGTCCCGGCCCCGACGGTCGACGTGCGGGTGAGCGGTGACCCGGACGACACCGGTCGTGCCGCATACTGGCCCGGTGTTCACTCTCGCCCAGGCGCGACACCTGGTGGCCACGCTGCGGCCGCGCGTCGACGAGCTGATCCGGCTGCGGGCCGACCTGGCCGAGCTGCGTGTCGATCTGGCCGACCACGGCGTCAGCGCGCTCGGCGGGCTCGCCGAGGTGAAGGCCCTGGAGGCGCGGCTGCACGTGGTGGTGGACGAGTTCCACCAGCACGACATCGCGGTCAAGGGGATCGCCCCGGTGCTGCTCGACTTCCCCGGTGAGCGCGACGGCCGGGCGGTGCTGTGGTGCTGGCTGGAGGGGGACACCGACATCCGGTGGTACCACCGGGTCGAGTGCGGATTCGCCGGCCGCCGTCCGGTCTGAGCCGGCCTGTGGGTGACGCGCGCCGGGCGGTGCCGTCCGACGCCGACGAGCTGGTGCGGCTGCGCGGGCTGATGCTCGCCGGAATGAGCGGCGCCCGGCCGCCGCCGGGCCGCTGGCAGGACGTGGCCCGGGACAATCTGCGCGCCTGGCTGGCCGAGCCGGACCCGTGGCTGGCCGCAGCGCACTGCTGGCCTGGTTCCGGGACCGGGGTGTGCGCCGGGTCGACCTGCGGGCCTCGGCGGCCGGCCGGCCGCTCTACCGTGCCCTGGGTTTCCGGGAGACCGCCGACCCGGCGATGCGTCTGACGTTCCCGGCGGAACAATCCTTCATCCCGCTCCGCGAGACCGGCAACGATTTGTAGGCGTAAGTCGCTATGCGCACCGAACCGCAAATCGGTGATCTTCCATGCGCTGTGATCTTATTGATATCTATCTCTCACCACCACTTCACGCCCCCAGGAGTGCGACGTGCGGAGATCCCGTCTTGCCACCCTCGCCCTGACCCTGGCCGCCTCGGTCGGGGTCACTCTGTCTCTGGCCGCCCCCGCCCAGGCGGCCCCGTCCGACCGCTACGTCGCGCTCGGCGACTCGTACGCCTCCGGCGTCGGCGCCGACAGCTACACGTCCGAGAGCGGTAACTGCCTACGCAGCACGAACGCCTACCCGGCGCTCTACAACGCCAACATCAAGCCGGCGTCGTACCGATCGGTGGCCTGCTCCGGCGCCACCACGGCCGACGTCATCAACAGCCAGCTCTCCGCGCTCTCCTCGACCACCACGCTGGTCAGCGTCACCGTGGGCGGCAACGACGTGGGCTTCGCCAACATCATGAGCACCTGTGTGCTCCAGGGGGAGACCCAGTGCGTGGCGGCAGTGCAGTCCGCCATGAACGTGGCCCGCACCTCGATGCCGGGCCGCCTCGCCAACGTCTACAACGGCATCAAGAGCCGCTCGCCCTCGGCCCGCGTCGTGGTGGTCGGCTACCCGGTCTTCTACCAGCTCGGCACGACCTGTGTCGGGCTCAGCGCCACGTCCCGGGCGAAGATCAACGAGGGCATCAACCTGCTCGACGACATCACCCGTACGGCCGCCGTCTCGGCCGGCTTCAAATTCGCCGACGTCCGCTCCATCTTCGTCGGCCACCAGCTGTGCAGCGGCGGGACCAAGTGGCTGCACGCGCTCAACGTGCTGAGCCTGAGCAAGTCGTACCACCCGACGGCGGCCGGGCAGTCCGGCGGCTACTACCCGGTCTTCCGGTCCGCCGCCGGCTGACCCGGTCCGCGGCAGCGGCACGCCTCCCCGCGGGGGCGTGCCGCTTCGCCGTGCCCGGCGGCGGTGTGCCCGTCAGGCCGGCAGGACCTTCTCGATCGCCGCGCGCAGCTCGGGGTCCTCGGGGGTGACCTGCGGGCCGAACCGGGCGGCCACTGTCCCGTCCGGGGCGACGAGGAACTTCTCGAAGTTCCAGCGCACGTCGCCGGTGTGCCCCTCGGCGTCCGGCGTGGACACCAGTTCGGCGTAGAGCGGGTGCCGGTCCGGACCGTTGACGTCGACCTTCTCCGTCAGCGGGAACGTCACGCCGTAGTTGACCTGGCAGAACTCCTCGATCTCGGCGGCGCTGCCCGGCTCCTGGCCGGCGAACTGGTTGCACGGCACCCCGAGCACCGTGAGCCCGCGCCCGGCGTACGTGTCGGCGAGTTCCTGAAGGCCCGCGTACTGCGGGGTGAGGCCGCAGCGGGAGGCCACGTTGACCACGAGCAGGGCGCGGCCGCGGTAGCGGCCGAGGTCGGCCGGTCCGCCGGTGAGGGCGTCGATCTGGACGTCGAAAACGGTCATGTGACGAGGCTACGGGCCGTCACGCGGACCGTCCCGCGCCACCCGTGAAATCGACGCATCTACATCTTGACGAAGTGGTGACGGCGTGAGTAGCGTCTCAGCAATCAATTTGGAAACTTTCCTAACTATTGGAGGGACGCCGTATGAAGAGATCGCTCCGCCGGGCCCTGTGGGCCACCGGCGCCGTGGTCGCGCTCGCGGTCGCCGCGGTGCCCATGACCACCGCGTCGGCCGCCGGCAGCGTCACCGCCACCTTCGCCAAGGTGCAGGACTGGGGGACCGGCCACGAAGGGCGGGTGACCGTCACCAACGGCACCAGCTCCACCGTCAACGGCTGGCGCATCGAGTTCACGCTGCCCTCCGGCACCTCGATCAGCAGCTCCTGGGACGCCGACATCACCCGCAGCGGTGACCGCTACGTGGCGGTCAACAAGAGCTGGGCCGCCACGCTCGCCCCCGGCGCCAGCTTCAGCTGGGGCTACAACGGCACCGGCGGCTACAAGGCGCCGGTGAGCTGCACGATCAACGGCGGCACCTGCACCGGCGGCGGCACGCCGACGACCACCGCGCCGACCACGGCGCCGCCGACCACCGCGCCGCCCACCACGGCGCCGCCGACGACCGCCCCGCCGACCACGCAGCCGCCCACCACGCCGCCGCCCGGCGGCAAGAAGGTCGTCGGCTACTTCGCCGAGTGGGGCGTCTACGCCCGCAACTACCACGTCAAGAACATCCACACCAGCGGCTCGGCCGCGAAGCTCACCCACATCCTGTACGCCTTCGGCAACACCACCGGCGGCCGGTGCAGCATCGGGGACAGCTACGCCGACTACGAGAAGGCGTACACCGCCGCGGACAGCGTCGACGGCGTGGCCGACACCTGGGACCAGCCGCTGCGCGGCAGCTTCAACCAGCTGCGCAAGCTGAAGAAGATGTACCCGAACCTGAAGGTCCTCTGGTCCTTCGGTGGCTGGACCTGGTCCGGCGGCTTCACCCAGGCCGCGCAGAACCCGGCCGCGTTCGCCGACTCCTGCTACTCCCTGGTCAAGGACCCGCGCTGGGCGGACGTCTTCGACGGCATCGACGTCGACTGGGAGTACCCGAACGCCTGCGGCCTCCAGTGCGACAGCAGCGGCCCGAACGCCTTCAAGAACGTGGTCTCGGCGCTGCGGAGCAAGTTCGGCTCCAGCTTCCTGGTCACCGCGGCGATCACCGCCGACGGCAGCAACGGCGGCAAGATCGACGCGACCGACTACGCGGGCGCCGCGACGAACCTCAACTGGCTGATGCCGATGACGTACGACTACTTCGGCGCCTTCAACGCCCAGGGGCCGACCGCGCCGCACTCGCCGCTCTACTCGTACTCGGGCATCCCGCAGCAGGGCTTCTGGTCCGACGCGGCGATCCAGAAGCTGAAGTCCAAGGGCGTACCGTCCAGCAAGCTGCTGCTCGGCGTCGGCTTCTACGGACGCGGCTGGACCGGCGTGACCCAGGCCGCGCCCGGCGGCAGTGCCACCGGCGCGGCCCCCGGCACCTACGAGGCCGGCATCGAGGACTACAAGGTGCTCAAGAACAGCTGCCCGGCCACCGGCACGGTCGGCGGCACCGCGTACGCCAAGTGCGGCAGCAACTGGTGGAGCTACGACACCCCGGCGACCATCGGCGGGAAGATGAGCTACGCCAACAGCCAGGGCCTCGGTGGCGCGTTCTTCTGGGAGCTCTCCGGTGACACCAGCAACGGTGAGCTGATCGGCGCCATCAAGGGCGGTCTCGGCTGAGCCGAGGGCCGACGCACCACCCACCCGGCGGGGAGGGGCCGTACCGGCCCCTCCCCGCCCGCGTGCCGTTCTGGCAGAGCGCGTCGATCCGGGTCAGGATGGGGAGTCACCCGGCCGCGCGGGCCGGGTGTGGCACACTCGCCGCTCGACGAGTCCACGCGACGGGAGGACCGATGGATCGCAGCCACCGCGGCCGGTTCGCCGCGCTCGCCCTCTCCTTCGCGCTCACGCCGGCGCTGGCCGCCTGCGGCTCCGGCCCGGACGGCGCCGCCACCGCGCCCAGCGGCCGGGCGCCCGCCGAGGAGGCGGCGGCCAAGAGCCGGGAGCGCGTGCAGGCGTACCTCGACGCGCTCACCGCCCGCGACGCCGACGCCGGCCGCAGCCAGCTCTGCGCGCCCATGCACGCCGCCTTCGACGCCGCCGCCACCGGCCCGAACGGCGACTTCGCCGACCACTTCACGGTGCCCGACCCGACGATCACCGACGTCCGCTCCGGCCCGAACGGGCAGGAGGTCAGCGCCTCCGTCACGGTGGCCGCCGGATCTCGCAAGGCCACCCGGTCCCTGCTGTTCACGGTGACCCGTAACGGGGCGGACTGGTGCATCTCCGGCGAGGTTCCCGGCGACCGCACGGCCGACCCGTCCGAGCCGCCGCCGGCGGCGCGGCCCTCGCCGGTCTCCTCCCAGTGACCGGAACCATGCCCCTCGGCGACGAGTGATCGCGACGGTCGCCGTACGCTTTCCTCCATGCGCCATGAGTGGCATCAGCTGAGTCACCCCGCCGTGGGCAGCCCTGGCCTGCAGACCAGCCGCCCGACCGCCGACTCCGCCGAGGACGCGGCCCTCGGCCTCGACCGATGGCGGGAGCTGCCGCGCGCGCAGACCCCGCCGTGGGACGACCAGGCCCAGGTCGCCGAGGTCTGCCGGGTGCTGGACACGGTTCCCTCGGTGGTCGCGCCCTACGAGGTCGACCAGCTGCGGCAGCGGCTGGCCCTGGTCTGCGAGGGCAAGGCGTTCCTGCTCCAGGGCGGTGACTGCGCCGAGACGTTCGCCGACAACACCGAGAGCCACCTGCTCGCCAACGCCCGCACGCTGCTCCAGATGGCCATCGTGCTCACGTACGGCGCGTCGCTGCCGGTGGTCAAGGTGGCCCGGGTGGCCGGCCAGTACACCAAGCCCCGGTCCCTGCCGACCGACGCCCGGGGGCTGCCCGCCTACCGCGGCGACATGATCAACTCGCTGGAGGCCACGCCGGAGGCGCGGGTCGCCGACCCGCAGCGCATGATCCGGGCGTACGCCAACTCGGCCGCCGCGATGAACATGCTCCGGGCGTACCTGGCCGGCGGCCTGGCCGATCTGCACGCCGTGCACGACTGGAACAAGGACTTCGTCCGGCAGTCCCCGGCCGGGGAGCGCTACGACGCGATCGCCCGCGAGATCGACCGGGCACTGGCCCTCATCCGGGCCTGCGGGATGACCGACGACGAGGCGCTGCGCACCGTCACGCTCTACTGCTCGCACGAGGCGCTGGCGCTGGAGTACGACCGGGCGCTGACCCGGATTTCCGACCACAAGGCGTACGGCCTGTCCGGGCACTTCCTCTGGATCGGCGAGCGGACCCGGCAGATCGACGGCGCGCACATCGACTTCATCTCCCGCATCGCCAACCCGATCGGCGTCAAGCTCGGCCCCACCACCACGCCGGACGAGGCGATCGAGCTCTGCGAGAAGCTCAACCCGGACAACATCCCCGGCCGGCTCACGCTGATTAGCCGGATGGGCAACCACCGGGTACGCGACGCGCTGCCGCCGATCGTGGCGAAGGTCACCGCCGCCGGCGCGAAGGTCGTCTGGCAGTGCGACCCGATGCACGGCAACACGCACGAGTCCTCGAACGGCTACAAGACCCGGCACTTCGACCGGATCGTGGACGAGGTGCTCGGCTACTTCGAGGTGCACCGCGGCCTCGACACCCACCCGGGCGGCCTGCACGTCGAGCTGACCGGCGAGGACGTCACCGAGTGCCTCGGCGGCGCCCAGGGCATCGAGGACCTCGACCTGCCCGACCGGTACGAGACCGCCTGCGACCCCCGGCTCAACACCCAGCAGTCGCTGGAGTTGGCGTTCCTGGTGGCGGAGATGCTCCGTGGGTGAACTGATCGATCTGCGGACGGACACCGTGACCCGGCCGACGCCGGGGATGCGGGAGGCGATGGCCGCCGCCGAGGTGGGCGACGACGTCTACGGCGAGGACCCGACAGTCGCCGCCCTGGAGGCGGAGGTGGCCGCGCTGTTCGGCCACGAGGCGGCGCTGTTCGCCCCGAGCGGATCGATGGCCAACCAGATCGCGCTCCAGTTGCACGTGCCGCCCGGCGACGAGTTGCTCTGCGACGCCGACGCGCACGTGGTCACGTACGAGGTGGGGGCCGCCGCCGCGTACGGTGGGATCTCCTCGCGGACGTGGCCGGCGGTGGGCGCGGACCTGGACCCCGACGTGGTCGCCGGGATGATCCGGCCGGACGGCTACTTCGCGGTGCCGACCCGCGCGATCGCGGTGGAGCAGACCCACAACCGGGGCGGCGGCGGGGTGATCCCGCTGCCGACGCTGCGCCGCATGCGCGAGGTCGCCGACGAGCACGGGGTGGCGCTGCACTGCGACGGCGCCCGGATCTGGCACGCGCACGTCGCGGACAGGGTGCCGCTGGCCGGGTACGGCGAGCTGTTCGACACGCTCTCGGTGTGCCTCTCCAAGGGCCTCGGCGCGCCGGTCGGCTCGCTGGTGGTGGGCAGCGCGGAGAAGATCGCCCGCGCGCGGGTCCTGCGCAAGCGGATGGGCGGTGGCATGCGGCAGGTCGGCATTCTTGCCGCCGCCGGCCGGTACGCGCTGGCGCACCACGTCGAGCGGCTCGCCGAGGACCACGCGAAGGCGGCCCGGCTGGCCGAGGCGGTCGCCCCGCACGGGGTGCTCGCGTCGGTGGTGCGCACGAACATCGTGCCGCTGGACCTGACCAAGCACCCTCTCGACGCGCACGCGCTGGCGGCGGCCGCGCGGGAAGCCGGTCTGCTGATCTCGGTGCTCGGCCCGCGTACCGCCCGGTTGGTGACCCACCTGGACGTCACCGACGAGCAGATCGACAGCGCCGCCACCATCCTCGACACCGCCCTGCGCGCCTGACCGCCCTGCCCATCTCGCCTCGTTGATCAAGGAGTTTGTGTCCGATCCTGCGCCGGATCCGGACACAAACTCCTTGATCAACGCTGTGGCGAGGGCCGAGGGCGGGGAAGCGGGGGGGCGTCAGGGGCGCAGGCGTTTGAGGGTGGCGATGTCGGCGGCGTGGCCGACGTGCTTCTCCGTGGGGGTCTCCACCAGCACCGGTACGCCGGCGGTCGCCGGATGGCGCATCAGCTCGGCGAACGCCGGTTCGCCGATGGTGCCCTTGCCGATGTTCTCGTGCCGGTCCCGGGTGGAGCCGCACAGGTCCTTCGAGTCGTTCGCGTGCACCAGCCGCAGCCGGTCGGCGCCCGCCTTGGCGACCAGCGTGTCGAGCGTGGCGGTCATGCCGCCCTCGGCGGCCAGGTCGTGCCCGGCCGCCCAGGCGTGACAGGTGTCGAAGCAGACGCCCAGCATCGGGTGCCGGTCGACCGCGTCGAGGTAGGGGCCGAGGTGCTCGACCCGGGACGCCAGTGACCGGCCGCCCCCGGCGCTCGGCTCGACCAGCAGCATCGGCCCGCCGGTGGCCGCGGTCTCGTCGAGCAGCGGGAGCAGCGACTCCCGGACCTGCCGCAGGGCCGCCTCGGCGTGCCCGGCGTCCACCGAGCTGCCGGCGTGGAACACCACGCCCTCGGCGCCGATCGCCCGGCCCCGCCGCAGCGCGTGGGCGAGCGTCTCCGCCGACCTGGTGACCGTCGCGGGGGTGGGGGAGCCGAGGTTGACCAGCAGCGACGCGTGGATGAACACGGGCAGGCCACGCTCGGCGCAGCCGTCGCGGAACAGCGCGTCCTGCGCCGGGTCACCGGCCGGCAGCGCCCAGCCACGCGAGTTCGAGACGTAGACCTGCACCACCTCGGACTCGGCCGCATCCGCGTACGGCAGGGCCGCCCGCGCCAGGCCACCGGAGGTGGGGGTGTGCGACCCCACCGGCCGGCACCCGTTCGCCGCGCTCACAGGCACGTCACAGTGATCGTGGTGCCCGGCGGCACCGGCGTGTTCTCGGCCGGGTTCTGGATCCGGACGATGCCGTTCGGGTTGAGCTGGATGTTGACCGGGAAGCCCTGGCTCTCCAGCGTCTGCTTGGCCTGCTGGCAGGGCATGTCGACCACCCGGGGCACGGCCACCTGCGGCGGGCCCTTGCTGATCTCCAGCTTGACCTGGGCGCCCTTTTCCACACCGGTGCCGTCGGCCGGGCTCTGGCCGAGGATCTCGTCCTTCGGCTTGTCGGACTCCTTGACGTTCTCCACCGGCTTGAGCCCGAGCCGCGCGAGGATGGCGCGCGCCTCGGTGAGGCTCTTGCCGACCAGGTCGGGCACGCTCACCGGGGCGCGGCCCTTGCTGAGGATCAGCGTCACCTTGGCCCCGGGCTTGACCTCAGTGCCCACCTTCGGGTCGGTGGCCAGCACGACACCCGCCGGCAGCGCGTCGTCGTAGCGGGAGCTGCCCTTGGCCGCGACCAGGTTGAGACCCTCCAGCTCCACCTGGGCGAGCGCGAAGTCCTTGCCCACCACGTCCGGCACCGGCAGGCGCTCCGGACCGAGCGACAGGGTCAGCGTGATCGTGCCGCCCTTGACGATCCGGGCGGCCGAGCCCGGCGCCTGCCCGAGCACGGTGTCCTTCGGGACGTTCTCGTCGTACCGGGGGTCGGCGTAGCGCAGCGTGAAACCACCGCGCTGGGCCTGCGCCTCCGCCTCGGCCTTGGTGAGGCTCACCATCTGCGGCGCGACCGTGTAGCGGCCCACGCCGAACCACCAGCCGCCGACGGCGGCGACCAGGCCGAGCACCACGACCGCCGCGGCGACGGCCAGCCGGCCGCGCGGCGAACCCATGATCCGGGTACGCAGGGCGGCGAACCGGGCGCCCACCCCCTCCGGTTCGGCGGCGCGTCGGCGGTGCGGGCGCTGCGTGGCGGCGCCCTCGGGCAGCCGGGCCCACGACGGGCGCTCGATCGGCTGCAGCGCGGCCACCACCTGCGTCGGCTGGCTCAGCACCGCCGTGTCGTCGCTGAGCTGACGCAGGACAGTGGTGTGCGTGTGCGGGTTGCCCAGTTCCTCGCGGGCCGCCTGCACCTCGGTCAGCAGCGCCGCGGCGTCGGCCGGACGGGCGGCCGGGTCGCGCCGGGTGGCCCGGGCGACGAGCGCGTCGACAGCCGGCGGCAGCGCCGGAACCAGCGTGGACGGGGCCGGCACGTCCCGGTCGACGTGCTGCCAGGCGACCTCCACCGGGCGGTCGCCGTCGTAGGGCACCCGGCCGGTGAGCATCTCGAACAGCACGATGCCGGCCGAGTAGACGTCGGTGCGCGGGTCGGCGTGGCCCTGGGTGACCAGCTCCGGCGCCACGTACGCCACCGTCGCCATGAGCTGGTTGCCGTTCTCGTCCTCCGCGCTCGCCTCGACGGCCCGGGCCAGCCCGAAGTCGGCCACCTTGACCACGCTGTCGACCAGGTCGCGGCTGCCGCCGGCGGGCACCTCGGCGACCAGGACGTTCTCCGGCTTGACGTCGCGGTGCACCAGGCCGGCCCGGTGCGCGGCGGCGAGCGCGGCGAGCACCTGCTCGGTGATCGCGAGCGCCTCGTCCGGGTTCAGCCGGCGGCGCTCGGCGAGCACGTCACGCAGCGTGCGGCCGCGCACGTACTCCATCACCAGGTACGGCAGGCCGGCGTGGATGCCCTGGTCGTAGACCGCCACCACGTTCGGGTGGGTGAGCCGGGCGATCGTCTTCGCCTCGTCGGTGAACCGCTCGACGAACCCGGCCATCCGGGCCCGGGCCTGCGGCGCCTGGGTCGGGTGAATGATCTTGACCGCCACGGTGCGCTCCAGGCGCTCGTCGGTGGCGGTGTACACGGTCGCCATGCCGCCACGGGCGACGCGACCGCGAATGCGGTAGCGCCCCTCGATCAGCGAGCCCAGCAACGTGTCGGCGACCTGTGTGTCCATCGGCAGGCAGTCTATGTGTCGGAAGGGTGAACGTAGAACAGGATGCTACCGCCGGGTTGGGACACCGGTGGCCCGGCGCGCTCCGGCGCAGGTCGGGGGGTGCCGTGCACCGGATCCGGCGGGCACGTGGCAGGGTGGTCGGGTGACCGATTCCGTACCCGCCGAGACCGGCGCCGACCTGGCCGGACCGGCCGACCCGGCCGGCTGGCTGACGCTGCCCGACGTGGCCGAGCGCCTGGACCTGTCGATCAGCAAGGTGCACCAGATGATCCGCGACCGCGAGCTGCTCGCGGTGCGCCGCGACGGCGTCCGCCGCGTCCCGGCCGACCTGGTGGCCAACCGCACCGTGCTCAAGCACCTGCCCGGCGTGCTCAACCTGCTCGCCGACGCCGGGTACGACGACGAGGAGGCGCTGCGCTGGCTCTACCGGGAGGACCCGTCGCTTCCCGGCACCCCCGCAGTGGCCCTCGGCGGCGACCTGGCCCGCGAGGTCAAACGCCGAGCCCAGGCCGTGGCCTTCTAACCCACCCCCCCCCTCCCTCCTCTACTCACCCCCCACCCTACCCGACCGAGGCT
>NZ_MAGP01000128.1 GCF_002926165.1 Micromonospora chalcea
CGGAGTTCACGCCGTAGATGTACGTGCCCCAGTTGACGGCGATCAGCGCGGCGGCGAGCCCGATGCCGGCGAGCGCCCGCGGCCGCCCGGCCAGCCTGCGCAGAAAACCGGCGTGCCGCGTGGCGGCCAGCAGCAACGCCACGAACGCCACCGACCAGAGGATCCGGTGCGCGAGGATCTCCATCGGCCCGGCCGGGCGCAGCAGCTTCAGGTAGATCGGGAAGAAACCCCAGATCAGGTACGCGCCGACGCCGTACAGGTAGCCGAGCCGGAGCTGGTTCACCGCTCCACCGTAAGTGGTGGATCTGTCTGCTGATCCTTATCGGTGACCGGCGTCACCCGCTGATCCAGCTCCATCCACCGATCCGGCGCGACCGGGCGGAAGCCGAGCTTCGCGTAGACCCCGTGCGCGTCGAGCGTCGCCAGCAGGATCCGGCGTACGCCCAGCTCGGCCAGGTGGTCGCGGACCGCGCCGGCCAGCCAGGTGCCCAGCCCGCGACCGCGCTCGGCCGGGTCGACGTAGACGTCGCAGAGCCAGGCGAACGTGGCCCGGTCGGTGACCACCCGGGCGACAGCGACCTGCCGGCCGTCACCGGCCCGGTAGACGCCGAAGCCGATCGAGCCGGCGAACGAGCGCGCGACCGTCTCCCGCTCCCGCCCCCGCGCCCAGTAGGCGTCGCCGGCGAGCCAGGCGTGCACCCGGTCCAGGTCGATCCGGTCCGGGTCGGTGCTGATCTGGTAGCCGTCCGCGCGGGTCACAGTGAACACCCGCCGACGCTAGCGCCGACACCCGGGCCGCTCGCCAGCCAATTCCCTCCTGGTGGCCCCGGCCGGTCGCCGTCGCGCCCGGCCGGGGCCGGGGGTGTCAGTCGCGGTCGAGGACGGCGCCCAGGATCCAGGTGACGATGCCGACGAACAGCGCGCCCAGCACCGCCTCCGGCCAGAACCCGTCCACGTGGAAGGGCAACCCGGCCTCACCGGCGATCCAACTGGTGAGCAGGAAGAGCAGGCCGTTCACCACGAGCGCGATCAAACCGAGGGTGAGCAGGTAGAAGCCGCAACCCACGGTCTTGATGATCGGCTGGAGCACCGCGTTGACCACTCCGAAGATCACCGCGACGAGAACCAGCGTGATCACCGTCTCGGTGGCCGACCCGGAGTCCAGCGAGATGCCGGGGATGAGCAGCGTGGCGAGCCAGAACGCCACTGCCGTCGAGCCCACACGAATCAGAAGACCCTTCAGGAAATCCATGGCCGGGATCGTGCCACGGACGTACCACCAGGGAAAGCAGCGTGACGCCCCCCGCGCGCCTCAGCGTCGCGCCGGGCGACCGACCAGTTGCGACTCCACAGGCGTCGGTGAGAGCAGCGCCCACCGCAGGGCCCGCCGGTTGACCACCGCCACCATGTCGTCGCGGATGCGGGTCAACCAGTCGGCGGATCCGCCGAGCCCGAGCGCCGCCCCGGCCAGCGCCGCCTCGTCCGGGTCGAGTGGCTGAAGGATCGCCAGGTCGGTGCGGGCCAGCGTCGCCGTGTCGGCCGCGGTCAGCTCGTCGCGGACCACGAGCACGGACTGCCAGGCCGCGTCCGGCCCGGCCTCCGGCGGCACCGGGCCGACGTCGACCACCACCAGCAGCGGGCACAGCGGTGAGGCGGGCGCGCCGCCGGGCGGACGCCCCGGCGGAAGCAGCGGTACGCCGCCACCGAGCGTCCCGACGCCGCGGACGAACGGCTCCCAGGCCCGGGGACGGCCGGTCTGCACCGCCACCCGGGCGCCCAGCGCCAGCGCCCGCAGCACGAGCAGTTGAGCGGCCGGCACACCGCCGATCAGCAGCACCCGTGTCGGGGCGGGCCGGAACAGGCGCACGGTGAGCGCGGCGCCGTGGCGGTTGGCGCCCACCATCAGGCCGGCGGTGGCCGGGGGCAGTTCCAGCGCGGGCGGCGGCGACCCGGACCCACCGGTCACCCCGAGCGGCAGCGTGGCGGCGAGCCCGGCCAGGTGCTCCCCGTCGAGCCGGCGCAGCTCCCCGCCGACGTCACCGGCGACGCGCCGAAGCGTCCGATCCACCGCCGACAACTCGTCCGCGCTGCCGGCGGCGACCCGCACCGCCAGCTCGGCCGGGGCCGGATTCGTCCCGGTGCGGGGTCCGACCGTCAGCGCGACGGTGGTGGCGGTGGCGGGCACCGCGAGCAGCCGGGTGACCAGCCCCGGGGAGGCCTCGCCCCGCGGATCGGGCCACCGGCGCAGTCGCCAGGTGGCCTGCGCCAGCCCGCCCACGGTGAGCAGCGGCCACGTCTCCCGGACCGGGGCGCCGGGCTCGTGATGGGCCAGCTCGGCGATCACCCGCAGCGCCGCGTCGCCGCCGAGCGGCCGGGCGGTGAGCGGCCCGAGCCGGCGGACGATCCGCCGCAGCGTGCCGGAGAGCGCCCGCAGCAACTCCTCGTCCGGCCAGCCGTCCGCCCGCAACACCTGGACGGCCAGGACCGCGCGCGTCCGCCCCGGCACCCGGCCGTCGGTGAGCTGCCGGTAGGACGTCCCGGCGGGACCGCCCGCGACGGCCGGCACGGGCGCGGGGGAGGACGAGAAGACGAGCTGCAACCGGACCGCTGGGGCGTCCGGGCCGCTCGGCGGGAGCAGGTCGGACGGTACGGGCAGCCGGCGCGCGTGGTCACCGAGCAGGTCGTCCGGGTCGCCGAGTTCCAGCAGCGCGGTCAGGCCGGCGGCGTCGTGCAGCACCGCGGCCGGACCGCCGGCCAGCTCGGTGGAGCCGGCCACCGCCCCCGGCCGGACCAGTTCCAGCAGCGCCGCCGGATCGGCGGCCGACGGCAGGGCGCGGCGCCGGGTCAGGTACGCGACGGCGGTGACGAGCCATTCGTGCAGCCAGCGGCCGCGTACCCGGATCCACGCGGCCGGCAGCATCAGCGCGGCGGTGAGCAGCGCGGCGGCGGTCGCCACGAAGCCCCGCCCGGCGGCGGCCACCAGCACGGCCGCCGCGACCTGTGTCGCCACGACCTGACCGGCCCGCTGCCGCGCGCCCGGCCGCCGTGTCCACAGTGGGGCGGACGCGGCCGGCCGGGTCGTTGTCGTCGCGGCCACCGCACCTCCTCGCCCGGGCCCCGCTGTGACGTCACCGTGGCACATCGTAATGGCCGAGTTGTCCACAGGGGAGCCCGAGGGGGTAGCAGAACCGGAGTGGGGCGGCTACCGTCAGCGACGAAATCGTCGAGTCGCGTGTCCGCCGCCGCCTGGTCTTCCCCTCCACCGGCCCCGGGCGCCCCCGGCGAGTCCACGGTGGTCACCGGGGTGACCAGCCACGACCGAGGAGACGAGGTGACGTCCGGGATGTCCCAGACCCAGGCAGAAGCCGCGGTGATGCAGCAGACCGCCGCGAAGTTCGAGCAGGTCGACCAGTCGCTGCAGACGATGCTCAGCGGCCTGATGGCCGAGCTGGAGGTGCTGCAGCAGGCCTGGCGGGGCGCCGGAGGGCGCTCGTTCGCGCAGGTCAAGCAGCAGTGGGCGCAGGACCAGGCGGCCCTGCAGCGGGCGCTGCGGGAGACCGCCACCGCGATCCGCACCGCCGGCCGGCAGTACGACCTGTCCGACACCGAGGCCGCCGGCCGGGTGGCGGGCACCAACCGCGGCATCCAGCTGCCGCTCTGACAACCGGAAGGATCGAACTCATGGAGCACGGTGTGCTGGTCGTCAACTTCGCCGCCCTGCAACAGGCCGGCGCCGACATCCAACGGGCGCTGTCCACCCTGGAGAGCCAGCTCGGCCAGTTGGAACGCGACGCCGCCCCGCTGGTGGCGAGCTGGAACGGCGCCGCCCGCGAGGCGTACGAGGTGCGGCAGTCCCGGTGGCGGGCCGCCTCGCAGGACCTGCAGGCGATGCTGCGCGACATCAAGCTCGCGGTGGAGGATTCCGCGGCCGACTACCTCGACACCGAGAAGCGCAACACCAACCTGTTCCAGTGAAGCGTCCCGTGCGGCCCGGGTCTGCCGATCCGGGCCGCACGGCGGTTCAGGCCGGGTCGGCCGCCCGCCAGCGGCGCCGTGCTCCGCGCGGCAGCACCAGGGCGAGCGCCGCCACGAGTGCCACGGTCCCGCCCACGACGGCGGCGGTCAGCAGCGCCCGGTCCCGGGCCGTCCCGCGGCGAGCCTCGCGGGCCAGCGCGGCCGGATCCGGCCGGTCGGCGGGCAGCGCGGCGCCCGGCCGGGGCCGGGAGTCCACCACGCCCGCCGACTCGGTCACCGCCCGGTACGGGTTGAGCACCCCCGCTCCGTAGCCGGTCTCCCGTCCCGGGGCCGGGTCGGCGGCGGCCACGATCCGGGCGGCCACCTCGTCCGCGCTCAGCCGGGGCCGGTACTGACGCAGCAGCGCCGCGGTGCCGGCCACGAACGGAGTGGCGTAGCTGGTGCCCTCCGCCCGGTGGTGTCCCTGGCGGGGCGCCGCCATCAGCACCTCGCTGCCCGGGGCGACCACGTCGACGTACGGGCCGGTCTGGGAGAACGCCGAGCGGGTGCCGTCCGGGCCGATCGCGCCCACCCCCAGCACGCCGTCGTACGCGGCCGGGTAGGGCCGGGGATCGCCGTTGTCGTGCAGGTTCCCGGCGGCGGCCACCACCACCACGTCCTGTCGCAGCGCGTACGCGACGGCGGCGCGCACGTCGGGGTCGTCCGCGTACAGCACGACCGACAGGTTGAGCACGTCGGCGTCGTGGTCCACCGCCCACCGGATCGCCCGGGCGAACCCGGCCGCGTCGACGGTACGCCCCGACTCCCGCCCCTCGACCACCTGCTGCTCGCTCACCCGTACCGGGAGGATGCGCGCGTCCGGCGCGAGGCCGCGGAACGCGACGCCGGGCTGCGGGGCGGCGGCGACGATGCTCGCGACACCGGTGCCGTGCCCGGCGCAGTCCCGGGTGCCGTCCCCGCCCGGGTCGAGGAAGTCGGCGCCGGACAGGACGCGCCCGGCGAGCTGCGGATGGGACCGGTCCACGCCCGAGTCGATCACCGCGACCACGACTCCGGCGCCGGTGGCGAGCGGGGCGAGCCGGTCCGGGGCGTACCGTTGCTGCGGCCACGGCTGTTGCGCGACCGGCCGCGCCGGGGCGGGTGGCGAGGCGCAGCCGGCCGGCGCGCGAGCCGCCGCGGGGGCGACCGGAGACCCGACGGCGAGGAGCGTCGCCAGGGCGGCCACGGCCGGGTGCGCGACAGGCCGATACATCGACGACCTCCGTAACGTGTCGGCTCCGGGACGGGATGTTATCGCCTCGTGGACATCGGGGCGGACCGTCGATGGCCAGAAGTCCTGATCTTGCTGCCACCTTGTAGGTTGTAGGCGATGCCTGTGGCCTGTTCGCGGAAGGAGAGGTGGCCGTGACCGGATGGGAGCCGGCCACCGAGGCCGAGGTGGCGATGCGGGACGCGCTGCGCGCCCAGGACCAGCAGCAGTACTTTCGGGTGCTGACGCGCGTCGATCTGTTCCTGCCGGTCACGGGCGGCCCGGCCGGCGGATGGGGCACCTGGACCTCCGGCGGCCGCACGCACGTGCTCGCCTTCACCTCCGCCGCCGCGTTGCGGGCCAGCCTGGGGGAGAACGCCGGCACGGCCCGCCGTGTGCCCTACCCGGAACTGGCGGACGGCTGGCCCAACCCGGAGTGGTGGCTGGCGGTCAACCCCGGGCTGCCGATCGAGGGCTACCTGCCCGCCTGGTACGTCGCCCAGCTCTCCCGGGGCGACGTCCGGCTGCCGGGGCGGACCATGGGCGCTCGGGCCCGGCTGGAGCGGGTGGAGGGCGCGGCCCGGAGCGCGCGCAACGGCGTACCCGATTCCGCGCCCCGCCCGTCCGCCGTACCCGTCCCGCCGGCCGCCGTCCCGCCCCCTGTCGTTCCGGCTCCCGCGGTTCCGCCCGCAGCCGTTCCGCCTCCCGTGGTGCCGCCTCCGGCGGTGCCGCCTCCCGCGGTGCCGCCTCCGGCGGTGCCGGGCGACCGGGGCGGACGGCGGACTGCGGACGACGAGCCGCCGACGGTGCCGGTACGCGGCGGTTCGGTGCTGGGGCGGCGGCTGCCGACCGTGCCGCCCCGCCGCCGGGAGCCGGAGCGGGACAGCCCGGGCCGCGCCGACCCGGGCGACGAACCGGGTACGGACGCCCTGGACGGCTGGCTCACCGACCTGCGCCGCCGCCCCGACGAGCCGGACCCCTTCGCCGCCGAGCCCGCGTCGACCGACGAGCCGCCGCCGACCCCCACGCCACCGCCACCGTCGCGGTCCTTCTTCGAGCCCGCCTCCGGTCGCTCGGCCCGGCGCCCGTCACCGCTGGACGCGCCACGGCGGGCCGCCGACCGGGCCACCCCGCCGACCCGGTTCGCCGGTGGCCAGCCGTTTCCGCGTCGCCGTCCGCTGAACGAGCCGGTACGGGAGGACCCCACCCAGGCGTTCGCGGCGCAGGCGGACGAGCCGCCTCCGGCGCTCCGGACCGACGAGGCGACCCAGGCGTTCCGGCCGAGCCGCCCACCCGAGGACGCCATCGGGACGCTGCCCCGGCGTCACTCCGGCCCTGCCACCCCCGCGACGGACACGTGGGCCGACCCGGTCGGCCCCGACCGGGAGGCCCCGCCCTGGAACGCTGCCGAGGACCCGACGGAGGCGCTGTCGCCCTCGATCGCCGAGCCGGTGTCGAGCCCGCCCGCGCCGCGCCGGGACTTCACCCCCGTCGTCATCGAAGGCACGGTCATCGAGGCCCGCGACCTGACCGAGCCCGATCAGCCCTGGTCCGCGCAGTACGCCGACCCGGTGCGTGCCGCGCCGGCCGATCACGCGGCGGCACCCTGGGCCGGTGACCCGACCGCGCCGCTCCCGGCCGACCCGCTGCTGACGACCGGCGACGAGACGATGAACCTCACCGAGGCCGCCCACACCGTTGCGCCGGCCGAGACGGCGCCGTTCGACCGGGCCGGGAGGCTCGACGATCCGACGGTGTCGTTCACCTCGACGGCCGAACCCACGGTTTCCCTGTTCGAGGCGCACACGCCGGCTGCCGAGCCGACCACCTCGCTGTTCGCGCCGACGCCGCCCGAGCAGACGGCGGCCCTGTTCGCGCCGGCCACCGCCGGGGAACAGGCCACCGTGTCGCTCTTCGAGCCGGCCGCCGACGCCGAGCCGGCCACGCAGCCGGCCACCGAGGCCGAACCGGCGGCCTTCGACGACTCCGTCACCACGTCGCTGTTCGCGCCGGGTGAGCCGACCGTCGCGCTGTCCACCCCGCACGAGACGCCGGACACCTCGGCGCCGCCCGCGCCCCTGGCGGAGCCGGCGCCGACCGACGGCGACCCGGTGAGCGCCGCCGCTCCGGCCGACTTCGTGCCGGCGAACAACGTGGAGGAGGAGTTGCTGGCCGCCGCGGGCAGCGGGAGCACCGACGGCTTCCTCACCACCCTGCTGCTGGCCCGGGTGCTGCTGCCGGCCGCGCCCGACTCGGCCGCGGGCAGCCGGCCGGGTGAGCCGGGGTTCGTCTGGCACACCGAGCCGGTGGACGGCGAGACGTCCGTCTCGGTCTACACCTCCCCGGAACGCCTCGCCGAGCACGCCGGAGACGCGGTCGAGACGGTACGGGTCAAGTTCGTCCAGCTCATTCGCAAGTGGCCGGACGTGTCCTGGTCGTTCCGGGTGAACCCGGGCAGCCCGGTCGGCGCGACGTACCCGGGGGAGCAGGTTCTCGCGCTCGCCAACTGGGCGGCCGAGGTGGGCCTCGGCGACGACCCGGAGCCGGCCGCGGCGCCGCAGCCGGCGGAACGACAGCGCCCGGAGGCGCCGACGATCGCCGCGAACCAGCCGGTGACCATGCAGAAGGCGATCGCGGCGAGCCAGCTCGCGTACTACCTGGAGCGTGGCTACGACCGGGTCTCCGGCTTCGTGCACCGGGCCGGGGAACTGGCGCACCTGAACAGCCCGGCGGAGCTGTACCGGGCGCTCGGGCTCGGCCACCCGGGTTCGCCGTTCTCCCCGGACGACGAGGAGATCTACCTGCTGCGCTGGCCGGCCTACCGGCCGAGCCTCTACCGGATCCCCTACGGCGGGCCGAACGAGGCCGCGATGCGGGCGATGGAGGGCTGGGTGATCGAGCGACCGCCGTTCCGCGGCAACGGCTTCGCCCCCGGGGAGAGCAGCGACGTGATCGCCGAGTTCAAGGTGGACAGCGCCCGCCTGCCGCACGGCGCCGAGCTGTGGCGGCTCGGCGCGGACGGCGCCACGCGGCTGGTCGCGGTCCTGGACACCGATGCGCTGGTCTGGCGGAAGGCGGACGAGGCGTGACCCGCGACGGCTACGTGGCCCGCTGGCGGGGGCGGGAGTACCAGGCCAGCCCCGCCGGGGACGAGGTCCGCCTCTACCAGCCCGGCCCGGAGGAGGGGTTCACCGAGGTACGCCCCGGCCGGTACGTCCGGGTGGTGCCGGCGGCCGAGGTCGACGATCTCGCGTACGTGCGGACCACCTGCACCTGGCAGGGACAGCCGTTCATCGTGCTGGCCGAGCACGAGGGCTGGCTGCGGCTGGAGTACACGGGTGGGCGCTGGCCGGTGGCCGAGGCGATGGGGCTGGAGGCGTTCGACTTCGGTGTCTACCAGGGCTGGGCGCCCGCGACCGAGGTGGCCGACCTGGGCGAGCAGCGGGTCTGAGTCAGGACTTCGCCCAGCGCAGGACCTCGCCGAGCACCAGGTCGCGGGCCTCCACGTGGGGGAAGTGCCCCACGTCGTCGAGCAGCCGCCACTCGTACGGCGCGCTGACGTAGCGGCCGGAGCCCTGGGCGGTACGGGGAAGCGACGCGCGGTCCAGCGCGCCGTGCAGTTGCAGGGTCGGCGTGACGAGCGGCTTCTGCATCAGCTTCACGAAGCGGTAGCCGTGCAGCCGCAGCACCGAGCGGAACGCCCAGCGGTAGCCCTCCATCGCGCAGAACGCGGCCTGCGGGATCTGCATCGCGACCCGGCAGCAGTGGGCGTAGGCGGCGAAGTCGGGGCTGTCCGCCCAACGTGGGCCGCCCCACCGGCGCAGGATCTCCTCCACCTCGGCGGCGTCGTCCCGGGTCAGGACGTGCTCGTAGCGGGGGAGCTGGAACTTGAGCGTCGCGGTGGCCGAGGCGAACTGGCCGCGCGGGTCGGCGAAGATGGCGGCCCGCAGCCGCAGCGGGTGCGGCGCGCCGAGCACCACGAGCCGCCGGACCAGGGTCGGGTGGAAGGAGGCGGCGGTCCAGCCGATGAGCCCGCCCGCGCCGGTGCCGACCACCGTGGCCGATCGCTCGCCGAGTGCGCGGATCAGGCCGGCGACGTCGGCGGCGAGCGTGTAGCCGTCGTACCCCCGGGGTGGTTTGTCGCTCGCGCCGTAGCCGCGCAGGTCGACGGCGACCGCCCGGAAGCCCGCGTCCGCGACCGCCGGCAGCATCTCGTGCCAGGCGTACCAGTACTCGGGGAAGCCGTGGAGGAAGAGCACCATCGGACCGGCGCCCGCCTCGACGACGTGGAACCGGCTGCCGTTGGCGCCGACGAACCGGTGCGTCCACGGCCCCTCGGGCAGGACGCAGGACTCGTCGACGGGTCCGCCGCGCTGGTCGGTCATGGGGCACAGCCTAGGGCCGCCGAGCGCGCATCGGGCTCGCAGGTGACCAGGATCAGGGATTTCTCCGGGAGGTGACCCATGTGGCCCGGCGACCGCTTGCGGGGTCAGGATTCGGCGACGCGCATGGGGATGCCGGGCCCGCAGTCCACCGAGCGGTCCCGCGCGGTGAGCCGCAGTGAGACGAAGTCGCCCTTGCGCAACTCCCCGGCGTTCGGGCCGTACACGGCGTACTCCGTGCCGTTCTCGTCCATCAGGCCGTAGCAGGGTCCGGCGCCGCCCCGGGTGATCCATCCGGCGACGACGCCGGCCGGGCGGTTGTCGGTCGGCTTCCTCGGCGGGCCGGCGGGACGCCGCAGCGTCGGCAGTTCGGTGGCGGACAGTGGCGTGGGCCGGTCGGCGGGCGTGCCGGCGCCGCTCGCGGCCGGCTGGTGGTCGTCGGACACGGATCCTCCGTCTCGGCCGCGCCGTCGATCAGCGCCGTCGTGGGGCGGCCGGCAGCGTGGGGCGGGTGTCGAACGGATGGGACGCGGGCGGGGTACGCCGGGTTCCCGGAAAGGGCGATGCCCGGGCGGTGAGCCCGCCCGGGCATCGCGTGGCGCGTCGATCAGTGGATCAGGAGAAGCGGACCTTCAGCGAGGTGCCGTTCTGCTCCAGGACCTTGATCTTGGTGCCGGTGGCCGGGAGCTTGACGCCGTGGTTCGGCAGCTCCGGGTACCAGTACTGCTTGGTGTCGTCGAACAGCGGCTGCGCGTCCTGACCGCGGATGTACTGCGGCTGGCTGTTGATGTGCAGCGTGAACGAGTCGGCCTTCTTCAGGCTGAACGGCGCGTCGTAGACCTGGACACGGGCCCGCCAGGGCTGGCCGGTCAGGTTGTAGATCGGCCGCGGGTGCGCGTCGATGATCATGTTCCGACCCTCACCCGGGTGCGCGAACGTGTCGTTGTCCGCGAACCGCAGGTTCCAGTAGGAGATCAGCAGACCCTCCTGGTACGCGTAGTGGTCCACGTAGTCCGGGCGGGTGTTCGCGTAGCCGAAGAAGTACGGGCCGGTCTTGAGGTACTTGTCGTACGAGACGTACGACCGGTGACCGGCGATGTAGTAGTTGTCGAACTTACGGGTGTAGGTCTCCTCGACGATGCTGAAGCCGCTGAGGGTCCAGCCGTTGGCACCGGCCTCGGCGCCGTCGGTGAGGAGGGTCTGACCGTCGGCGGTCACGGTGATCGCGTCACCGTAGAAGCCGCCCTCGGACACGCCGCCGTCCGTCTGGTAGCGGAGCCGGAACTGCACGACCTTGCCGGCGACCGCGTCCATCGGGATGTTGACGTCGACCCACTGGTCGTTGCTGGAGCCGTCCAGGGCGTAGCGCCCGGGGGAGATCTCCTTCAGCGGGGTGCCGTTGGCCGTACCGGGCAGCGAGGTCCAGGTCTGGCCACCGTCGGTGGACGCCTCGAAGAACAGGTAGTCGTAGTCCGCCTCGATGCTGTAGCGACCCTTCATCGACAGCGCGGCGCTGGTCTTCCCGGTGAGGTCGACAGTGCGCGTCATCGTGTTGTTCAGGTCGTCGTCGTTGCCCGAGAAGAACTGCTTCGTACCCTCGAACGGCTTGCCGTTCTGGAACGTGTACTCCCGCTGCGGCAGCACCACCACGGCGCCCTGGGCCTTGTTGGAGTTGTACTCCTGCGGCCCGAGTTCCAGGGTGCGCTTCTGGCCGGCCACGATCACCTCGTAGTCGAGCCAGCCGAGCTGGAGCTTGTTCCAGGCGCCGAGGTCGCCACCGCGCTCGCCGATGCCGCCGTCGTTCTTGGCGCCGAGCCGGCTCTGGGCCATCAGGGTCCAGTGCTCGTTGTTGTTGTCCCCACCGCTGACCACGTTGTAGTCGTCCGGCAGACCGAGGTCGTGGCCGTACTCGTGGTAGAAGACGCTCCGGCCACCGTTCTCCGGCTGGATCGTGTAGTCACCGATCCAGACGCCGGTGTTGCCGATCTGGGTGCCGCCGGCCGGGAAGTTCTCCGGGCCGGTGTTGCCCTGGTCGCTGGCGAAGGCGTACCACCGGTGGCTCCAGATGGCGTCCTCACCCTGGTACGGGTCACCGTCGGCCTCGTCGCCGCCGGCGTGGACGATCTGGAAGTGGTCGATGTAGCCGTCCGGCTCGTTGAAGTCGCCGTCGCCGTCGAAGTCGTACCGGTCCCACTGGTCCATCGCCTTGACGTCCGCGGCGATCTCCGCGTCGGAGCGGCCCTGCGCCTTCTGGTCGGCGACCCACTGGTTGGCGGCGTCGCGGACCAGGGCCCAGGTGTTGGTGCAGACGTTCGAGGCACACGGGTAGCCGCCGGAGCGGCCGTAGCGAGCCTCGTTGTACCGCACCTTCACCCAGTTGGTGACCTCGCCGTCGACGCTGTACCGACCCGAGGACTGGGCCTCGTAGTACTGCTTCAGCGACTCGTCGCCCGGGTTGGTGCCGAAGTACAGCTGCCGGTAGTAGTCGGCGCTGTAGTCCGCCTGCCAGACCGTGGAGTTGTCCACCGCGCGGTTGGGCTGGGGGATCTGGTTGCGGAGCGGACCGTCGAACCGGGTCGGGCCCGGGGTGTCCGGGTCGGTGTCCTGGTCCGGGTAGTTCGGGTGCCGCTCGTCGCCGAACTCCGCGAGGATGACGAAGATCCTGTCGGTCCGCTCGCGGGAGAGTTCGACGTACTGGTCCTTGGTCGGACCCTTGCCGGCCTTGGTGCTCTTGGCTGCCTTGCCCGCCGCGGGACCGGCGGCGGCCCGCTCGCCGACCTTGACGACCGTGCTGCCGTTGATCTTCTGGGCCTTCGCCCTGCCGGACAGGACCTCGCTGAGGCCTTCCTGGCGCAGCGCGCGCCGCTTCTCCTCGAGCGGGTTGGGCAGGTCGTGCTCAGCCTGCGCAGGCTCGGCCACCGACGGAGCGGCGGCCGGCAGCTTCGGCGTCGGCGCGGCGCTGGCGGCCGTGCCTGCCACCAGCCCCGTCGCGGTCAGCGAAAGCCCGAGCAGACCCACTGCGACTTTGCGCACGTGGTACCTCCGGTGTGAGGGAACCGGCCCAACTGGGGGTACGGGCCGGTGGAACGGTCCACTGGTGGGACCAAGGGTGAACATAGACACTGCTGCGACTGGTGGGAAGACGCGTGCGTCGATTTGTTGCAACTTTTTGTTGAGAACGCTTTTCACCGTCACACACCTGCCCGTCACCGAGCCGTTGACCAGCGACGATGCGCGGAGCGGCGATTGCAGAGACATGCATGGATTAATGGGTTACGCGGAAGGGCCGGGAGCGCTCACGCTCCCGGCCCTTCCCCATCGAGCTAGATCAGATCATTTTTCGGTCATTCCGGTTCCGCTTTGACCGCGCCCGTTTCAGGGACGCGGCGGGACCACGTACACCTGGGCGTACGAGTTGTCCTTGGCGGCCCGCTTGATGATGATCGAGACGCCGTACTGGACGCCCGCGTCACCCGGGTTGCCGGTGCCGAGCACGATCGCCCCGCCACCCAGCGTCGAACCGTAGTAGTCGGTCGCCGGAGTGCCGTCCGGGTTCACCACCCGGGTCGTGTACTGCTGGTTGCCCCGCGACGGGACGACCACCGAGGCGTCGTTGTCCCGCGCGTACGCGGCGCCGTCACGGATCTCGATGCCCGGGTACCAGCCCTTGGCGTCGGTGAAGCCCTTCACCGGCGCCTGCGGGCCGAACTTCGTGCAGTACTCGCTGTACGGCTCGTCCGCCGCCTCCAGGCACTCCTTGAACGGGTACGTGGGCTTGAGGCCGAACGCGGCGTTGGAGGACTGCGGCCGGCTGGGCAGGTTCTTCAGCACCGACGGGTCCTTCTCGGCCGCGGTGCCCTTGCGGCGCAGCGGGTCGTTGTGCGAGTCGACGATCAGCAGACCGCCCTTGGCGCCGTAGCTGGGCAGCGCGGTCATCTGCGCGGTGACGTGGTTGACGTCGCCGAGCTGGGTGTCCCGGTACCAGACCAGCATGCCCGGCGCGTTGTACGCGATCCGGTCGACCTTCCACGCCTCGTGCGAGTAGACGGTGTCGTAGGTGTACTTCAGGCCGTTGTCGAAGCCGTCGAAGTTGCGCCACTCGGCCAGGTAGTAGTGCGACTTGACCTGGGTGCCCGAGTCGATGTACCAACCCGCGCCGCTGGTGTCGGTGAAGGTGCCGCCGGTCTGGGTCCAGCCCGCCGCGCCGCTCTCCACGTCGTCGCTCCAGGTGGTGGCGCCGCCGCCGGTCACCGAGAAGTCGTCGGCGAACCAGCCGCGCTCGACGAACGCCTCGTCGGTGGCGTACCGCAGCCGCACCTGCACGGTCTGCCCGGCGAACGACGACAGGTCGACGTAGTCGTGCCGCCAGCCGCCGGTGCTGCCGCTCAGGCCGTACTTCTTGTTGCCGAAGTCGACCATCCGGCCGTTCGGGTCGGCGTAGCCGTCGTTTGTGGAGACGAGCGCGCCGCCCTCGGCGTACACCTTCTGCTCGTTCCAGGTGGCGCCGCCGTCGGTGGAGACCTCGACGAAGCCGAAGTCCCAGTCCGCCTCGATGACGTAGTTGTTCCACATCCAGAACTTCGCGTCGGCGGCGTTCGGGACGGTCACCGTGCGGCTGAGCTTGACGTCGGCCCAGTTCTGGTCCGCGCCGGAGTACCACATGTTGCCGCCGCTGTGCGGCGTCGCCAGTGAGATCACCTTGTCCGGCAGGTCGATCTTGATGCCGTCCTCGGTGCCGACCGGCGTACGCGACGTCTGCCCGAGCTTGACCAGTTTGGACCGGTCACCCGGCCCGAACGTCTTCGGCTCGGCCCAGCCCAGCACCCACTTGTCCCACAGACCCATGTGGGTGGGCAGCGCCTGGAAGATCTCGCCGGAGTGCGAGCCGGACGCCATCAGGTCCCAGAAGTCCACGTCCGAGTCGGCGTTGCCGGAGGTGTCGTAGAGGTCCGGCAGGCCCAGGTCGTGGCCGAACTCGTGGGCGAAGACGCCGACGCCGGCGTCCTCCGGCTGCACGATGTAGTTCGACACCTTCAGGTTGGTGCCGGGGATCGTGTAGCCGCCGGCCACCGTCGAGGAGTGCGCCCAGACCGAGTAGATGCCGATGTCGCCGCCGCCACGGGACTTGCCCTGGTTGGCGTGCACCAGCACCAGGTGGTCGATCACGCCGTCCGGCTCGTGGTAGTTGCCGTCGCCGTCGCGGTCGCTCTGGTCCTCGATGTCGTAGTCGGCCCACGGGAAGTTCGGGTCGGCCGCGGCCAGCGCGTCGATCGCGTCGGTGGCGAGGCGGCCGGCGCCCTGCGGGTTGTCCGGGTGGCCGTTCATCGACTGCTCACGCCCGGCGACCCAGTTGCCGTTCTCGTCCTGGAAACAGCGCGACGCGGCGTACCAGCCCTCCGAGTGCGGCACCGTGATCCACGGGGTGGCCTGCCCGTCCACCGTGTACGCGCCCTTGGACATCTCCAGGTACATGTTGTGCATGGTCCGCCCGGCGAGGCTGATGCCCGGCTTGCCGTCCGGCCCCTTGAGGTCCTTGCGGACCCGCTCGGTGATGCCCTTCTTGCTGTAGAGCATCTTGTCGTAGTGGGCCGGCGAGAAGTCCGGCACCCACATCGAGTTGTTGTCCTTGTGCGGCAGCGTGGCCGGGTTCGGGATGGTGTTGTGCCGCGGCCCGTTCTGCACCGTGCCGGGAACGCAGGTGCGGTCCTCGAACACCGTCTTCGGGACCATCACGCCTGTGAAGTCGTCGTTGGCGTTGTCGTTGAACTCGACGAGCAGCGTCAGCAGCTTGGCGGTCTGCGTACTCTTGGCCTGCTTGATCTTGCGAGGGCTCTTGCCGGTCCGGATGGACTTGGCCTCCAGCTTGGCCAGCTCACGGGCCGCGATCGGGTTGCCCCCGGCGTACTTGCGGTCGTAGGCGCGGGCCTCGTCCGCGGGCGAGGTGAAGACGCCGTCACGGCCCTTGATCTCCTTGCCGCCGGTGTCCGGCTGCACCTCGGGCTCGGCGTAGTTGATGTAGTGCTCGTCCGCCCCGATCGTGACCGGTGCGGACCGGGACGGCTGGGCCGCCGCGCTGCCCGTCACGGTCAGCGACGTGGCCGCGAGCGCGATGACGGGCAGCGCGACGAGTAAGCGTCGCCGTGCCCTGTGCTGCGACATGGGGAGCATGCCACTCCGTTCGTAGGGAATGGTGGGGAACCGGCCGTCTCACTGACGCTCGTCGAAATCCGCCGGTGCGGCTGAACGTAACCGACAACAAGCGACATCGACAGTGGTGGAAAAGTGCTCTGGCCGATCAGGTCAGATCGGGTCCCCCGATCGACCGGCGCGGATCCCGGATACGACGAAGGGGGCGGACCGCGCCGCGGTCCGCCCCCTGGTCGGCTGTCGTCAGTCCTCGTCGGACTTGCCGCCACTCATCCCCGACGAGATCAACTCCATCACCGAGGAGTCCTGGAGCGTGGTCACGTCGCCGAGCGACCGGTTCTCCGCCACGTCCCGCAGCAACCGGCGCATGATCTTGCCGGAGCGGGTCTTCGGCAGCTCCGGCACCAGCATGATCTGCCGCGGCTTCGCGATCGGGCCGAGCGTCTTCGCCACGTGGTTGCGCAGCTCGGCGATGAGCTGCTCGCCCGCGTCGCCGGCGGTCTCCGCGGTGCCGCGCGGGATGGCGAACGCGACGATCGCCTGCCCGGTGGTCGGGTCGGTCGCGCCGACCACCGCCGCCTCCGCCACCGACGGGTGGCTGACCAGCGCCGACTCCACCTCCGTGGTGGAGATGTTGTGGCCGGACACCAGCATCACGTCGTCCACCCGGCCGAGCAGCCAGATGTGCCCGTCGTCGTCCTTCTTCGCGCCGTCACCGGCGAAGTAGACCCACTCGTCGCCGATGTTGGCGCCCGCGCCGAACCGCGACCAGTACGTCTCCAGGAAGCGGTTGTCGTCGCCCCACACCGTCCGCAGCATCGACGGCCACGGCTCCTTCAGCACCAGGTAACCGCCGCCGCCGTTCGGCACCGACTCACCCTGGTCGTCCACCACGTCGGCGACGATGCCGGGCAGCGGGCCCATCGCCGAGCCGGGCTTCGCCTCGGTCACACCGGGCAGCGGCGAGATCATGATGGCGCCGGTCTCGGTCTGCCACCAGGTGTCCACCACCGGCAGCTCACCGCGGCCGACGTGCTGCCGGTACCAGATCCACGCCTCCGGGTTGATCGGCTCACCGACGCTGCCGAGCAGACGCAGCGACGACAGGTCGTAGCCGGCCGGGATGTCCTCGCCCCACTTCATCATGGTGCGGATCAGCGTCGGCGCCGTGTACAGGATGGTCACCTTGTACTTGTCGACGATCTCCCAGAACCGGCCCTTGTGCGGGGTGTCCGGCGTGCCCTCGTACATGACCTGGGTGGCGCCGTTGGAGAGCGGGCCGTACACGATGTAGGAGTGCCCGGTCACCCAGCCGATGTCGGCCGTGCACCAGTAGACGTCCGACTCCGGCTTCAGGTCGAACACCGCGTGCGTGGTGTACGACGCCTGGGTCAGGTAGCCGCCGGTGGTGTGCAGGATGCCCTTCGGCCGGGCCGTCGTGCCGCTGGTGTAGAGGATGAACAGCGGGTGCTCGGCGTCGAACGGCTGCGCCTCGTGCTCCGGCGCCGCCGTCTCCACCGTCTCGTGCCACCAGTGGTCCCTGCCCGACCAGGCGACCTCCTCACCGGTACGCCGCACCACCAGCACGTGCTCCACCGACGGGCACTTCGCCACCGCCTCGTCCACGGTCGGCTTGAGCGCCGACGGCTTGCCCCGCCGGTACCCGCCGTCCGCGGTGATCACCACCTTGGCGCTGGCGTCCTGAATCCGGTTGGTGAGCGCGTCGGCGGAGAAGCCGCCGAACACCACGCTGTGCGTGGCGCCGATCCGGGCGCAGGCGAGCATCGCCACCGCGGCCTCCGGGATCATCGGCATGTAGATCGCCACCCGGTCACCGGCGGTCACGCCCAGCTCGGTCAGCGCGTTCGCCGCCTGGCAGGTGAGCCGGTGCAGGTCGGCGTAGGTGACGGTGCGGGTGTCGCCCGGCTCGCCCTCCCAGTGGATCGCCACCTTGTCGCCGAGGCCCGCCTCGACGTGCCGGTCCAGGCAGTTGTACGCCACGTTCAGCGTGCCCCCGGTGAACCACTTCGCGAACGGGGCGTTCGACCAGTCGAGCACCTGCTCCCACGGCTGGGCCCAGGCCAGCCGGCCGGCCTGACGCGCCCAGAAGGCCAGCCGGTCACCGGCCGCCTCCTCGTACGCCTCGGCGGTCACGTTGGCGTTCGCGGCGAGTTCAGCCGGCGGCGGGAACTGGCGCGTCTCGTTCAGCAAGTTGGCCAATGCCTCGCTCATGCGGTGACTCCTTCGTCGCGTGACCTGCGTCTCCTACTCCGGGGAAGGTTAGTCCCGCCGTACCCCGGTCGCGACCGCCCGGCCCCGCACCGCGCGCCCAGCGGCCCTCCCCTCGCGCCGAGGTGTAAGGAAGGGCCCCTTGTTAACGCCTCCGGTAGAGGAAGGGACCCTTATTAACAACCCCGGGCATGGGGGGAGCCCGGCGGTCGCTAGCGTGACGGGGTGACCACCGATCCGCTCGCCCCGCTGCTCGCGCTCGCCGACGTCGCCCCCGCCGTCGAGCAGGCCCGCGAGCGGGTCGACCTGGCCCACCGGCACCGCGCGCTGCGCCGCCAGGGCGGCCAGGTCGCCGCCGAGGTCAGCCTCCGCTCCGCCGTGGCCAGCGCCGCGCTGGAGGGCCGCGTCCACGACCGCGAGGAGGTACGCGCCGGCACCGTCACCGACCCGGTGATGCAGGGCGCGCTACGGGTGGCCGGAGCGCTGCCCGGGCTCAGCGACCTCTGGCCCAAGGCGCCCCGGCAGGTGCTGGCCCGGCTGCACGTGCTCGCCGCCCGCGACGTGGTGACCGAGGAGGAGTTGGGCCGGCCGGTCGCCGACCCGGTGGTCGCGGCCCGCCTCGACGGCCTGGCCGCCCTGGTCGCCGGCGGCACCAAGGTGCCACCGCTGGTGGTGGCCGCCGTCGTACACGGCGAGCTGCTGAACCTGCGCCCCTTCCCGGGCCCGTCCGGGGTGGTGGCCCGCGCCGCCGCCCGGCTGGTGCTGATCTCCACCGGGTTCGACCCCCGCGGGCTGGTCGCTGTCGACGTCGGTCACCGCGAGCGCGAACCGGAGTACGTGGGCGCGGCCGGCGCGTTCGCCACCGGCACGCCCGACGGCCTGCGCTCCTGGCTGCGGCACTACATGTCGGCTGTCGAGGTCGGCGCCGACCAGATCACGGTGATCGGCGACGAGATCCTCGCCGCGTCCTGAGGTCGCGGGTGTCAGGCGGTCGGCGCGGCGGTGCGGGTGCGGCGGTGCCGGCCGTACCAGGCGATGCCGATGGCCACGCCGACTCCGACACCGAGCGCCGCGGCCGCGACCGGCACGGCCGGCCGCTCACGCAGGCGGCGGCCCAGCGGAATCGGGTGCCGGAACTCCAGCACCGGCCACGAGTTCTCCACCGCCAGCTTGCGCAGCGCCCGGTCCGGGTTGACCACCGTCGGGTGCCCCACGCACTCCAGCAGCGGCCGATCCGAGTACGAGTCTGAGTACGCGTACGAGTCGCTGAGGTCGTAGTCGCGTTCCAGGGCCAGCTCGCTGACCGCCTCGACCTTGCTCGGACCGGCGGCGTAGAACTCGACCTCACCGCTGTAGCGGCCGTCCACCACACCCATCCGGGTGGCGATCACGTCGGTGATCCCGAGCAGCTCACCGATCGGCCGGACCATCTCGTCACCCGACGCGGAAACCAGCACCACGTCCCGGCCGGCGGCCTGGTGCTCCTCGATGAGGGCGGCCGCCTCGGCGTACACATAGGGGTTGATCAGTTCGTGCAGCGTCTCCGCGACGATCTGGCGGACCTGTTCCACCGGCCAGCCCTTGCAGAGGGTGGCCAGGTAGTCCCGCGTGCGGGCCATGGTCTGCTCGTCGGTGCCGCCCAGCCGGAACATCAACTGCGCGTACGCCGACTTGACCACGTCACGCCGAGTGATCAGCCCGTCCCGGTAGAACGGCCGACCGAATGCCAGTGCGCTTGACTTGGCGATGACGGTCTTGTCGAGATCGAAGAAAGCGGCGCTGCGGCCCACGGCGCGAAAGTCTAGCCCGACAGCGGCGCGGAGGCGTCCGCCCAGGGTCATGGAAGTGGATGAGCACCCGCAGGAGTGACGGCGGTCACATCTGATGTGCAAGAAATTAGCTTTGCGTGGACTGAACACCACTCGACGTATAAGGGTCGGCTGCGGCATGCTTGTCCTCGCGACGGGAGTTCACATTCCCGACGCCGCAGGCCTCGGCGGTTGCACCCCCCGTAACCGCTGAGTCGGTTCGGCTCGACCCCCCCGGAGCCGAACCACAAGACGACCCCCGTCTCCCCCCGACGGGGGTCGTCCCTTTGCGCTGCGAGCGCTCCGCCGCAGGTCACAGCCCCTCCTGGCGTCATCGAGCGCGCTTTCTCCCGGGTATGCCGTAGCCGAAGTCAGCAGATCGTCAGCAGGCACCACGAAGGCAGCCAGGACGCGGGCTGCGTAGTCGTCCTGAGGCGGGTTCGGCGACGGCCTCGGCGATGCGGGTGAGCCAATGCAGGTCGTTGGCCCGGGACTCCGGACTGGCCCCGGGCCTCAGGATGCTGCGAAGGAACTCGGCGGCATCGTCGAGGTGCCGCTCGCCGCGGTAGTAACTCAGCAACCTTTGATCCGGCTCGACCGGGCCGTAGCCCCGCCGGAAGAGCTCGGCCCGGCGCGCGTCGGCCGGGTGGTCGCCGAAGTCCCGGCTGTAGACGAACATCAGGTCCCGCTCGCGCGGCGCGAACATCGGCGCGTCCCAGTCCACGACGTGTAGCGGACCGTCGCCGTCGGCGATCAGGTTGCCCGGGTGGATGTCGGCGTGGGCGATGACGTGCCGAGCGCGCGTGACACCGGACGCAAGCTCATCCACCGTGTCCGCCAATCGGTGCAGCGCGGTGCCGTACCGTTTCCAGAACGCGCCGAGGGCGTCGCTCGCCGCGGCCTGATCGCCGAGCGTTCGCAGCCGCTCGCCCGCGGTCGACCGGTAGGTCTCCACCGGCAGGACGGCGGCGAGTTCGGCGCTCGGCGTGACCTGGTGCAGCCGGCCCAGGAACTCGCCGTACCCGATCCACTGGCGGTCGGTGAGACCGCGAGCCCACAGACTGCCGCCCTCATGGAACGGGTAGAGCAGCAGCCGGTAGCCCTCGAAGCCGTGTACGGCGCCGCCGTCCGGCAGGTCGATCGGCGCGACGACCTGCCGGAGGCCCTGCGCGCGAAGGAAACCGGGAAGCGCGACAGCAGCCCGGGTGAACTCGCCGCGGCGCAACTTCAGGAAGTACCGCGCACCGCCGGTCGTGTCCACCCGGTACGCCCAGGCGTTCCCGTCGAGCCCCACCGGCAGGAACACGAGGTCGGCGACGCTCAGGGCCCAGGCGGCGGCCACCTCGGCGGCCAGCAGCGGCTCGTCGACGCCAGGTCTGTCGATCACGGCCGGAGCGTCGCAGCCGGGGTCCCGGCCGGCAAGCGAGTTGTGGTCGGGTCAGCGAATCACCGCGCGCGAGGTGTGCCTGGCCGGCTCGAAACACACCAGCGCTCCGCCGCGCTCGTCGGTGACCACCCAGGGATGACCGACGTACGTCTGCTGCCGGTAGGACTGCCCAGGCTCGAGCAGCGCGTACCGCTGGCGCCGGCCCTCGTAGTTGAGCCAGTAGACGGCGACGCGCTCCCGCCGGGTGTTGACGAAGTCGATGAACGTCTCCGGCCCGCCGCCGTGTGAACGCAGCCTCCGTTCGTGTGTCGGCGACAGCGGTCTGAGCTCGTCGGGCCCGGCGACAGGCGGTTTCGAAGACCTGGAACGGGAGGGCTTCGGCGACGCCGGCTGACTGGTCGGAGCGGCGGCCCGGCTCGGAGCGGCCGCCCGGCTCGGCTCGGCCGTCCGGGTGGGCAGGACGGAGCGGCTGGAGAGCGACACCGGCGGCGGCGACCAGGACGCCTCCGGTGGTTCCGCGGCCCCCTTGGACAGCGCCGGGGATGCCAGGATCGCCTGCCCCTCGATCGGCGGTGGAAGGTCGGGGCGGCGGGGCGTCGCGAAGGCGCTGACGATGCTGGCGAGCACCACTACCACGAGTCCGACCGCGATCGCGGCGAGCGCTGCCGGTGACGGATCGCGCAGCCAGGCCTCGCCGCCGGTCGGTCCGTCGGGCAGCGCGTGGCGCGGAGGTGGGGGAATCGCGAGGGGGTGCGATGAATCGGTCATGGCCTCGAATCCGCAAAGCCGGTGCCGTCCATGGAGCGGCGAGGGGTCCCCGATTATCCGTTACTGATCATCCCCGTAGTCAATGGCTGACCGTGCGTTCGCTGCTCAACCCTCGCGCCACATAGCAGATCCACTCCTCCGCCGAGGTCTGTCCACATCGCGTTCCGCCGTCCACAGGGGAGTCCACATCTCCCATATTCGGCTCATCGGCCGGGCAGGCTGCCGGGCACGTCCGAGTCCGACCGAGGGAGACAGCCATGCCGCCCCGCACTCCGCTCCCGCCGTACCGTCGCCTGCCTCTGCTCGTCACCTCCGACGGCGACCTTCTCGACGAGCTGTTGCGACTCGCGGCCGCCGGTGGCACCGAGGTCGAACTGGCCGCCGACCCGGCGGCCGCCCGGGCCCGCTGGGCGCCGGCGCCGCTGGTCCTCATCGGCGCCGACCAGGCGGCGGCCTGCCTGCGGGCACGCCTTCCCCGCCGCGCCCGCACGGTCCTGGTCGGTCGCTCCGGAGAACTCGATCCGGGTACGGAGTTGGCCGAGCTGATCGGCGCGGAGCACGTCGCGACACTGCCGGCGGCCGAGCCCTGGCTGATCGACCGGTTCGCCGAATGCGGGGCCGGCCCGGCGGGTCCGCCGTCGGGGCGGGTGGTGGCGGTGCTCGGCGGGCGGGGCGGCGCCGGGGCCAGCGTGCTCGCCGGCGGGCTCGCCGTCACCGCGGCCCGGTCACGCCTGCGCACGCTGCTTGTGGACGCCGACCCGCTCGGCGGAGGCCTCGATCTCGTACTCGGGTGGGAGCAGCTCGACGGGTTGCGCTGGCCCGAGTTGGCCGGTACGGACGGGCGCGTCGACCCGCCGTCGCTGGTCCGCGCGCTGCCCAGCCGAGGCGACCTGGTGGTGCTCTCCTGGGATCGCGGGGACCTGCGGCACCTGCCGGCCGAGGCGATGGCCGCCACTGTCGACGCCGGCCGTCGCGGGCGGGACCTGGGGGTGCTCGACCTGCCCCGGCACCTCGACGACGCGGCGGTGATCGCGCTCCAGGCCGCCGACCGCGCGCTGCTCGTCGTACCGGCCGAGCTGCGGGCGGCAGCCGCGGCGGCCCGGGTCGCCGCCCTCGCCGCGCCACACTGCGTCGACCTGTCGGTGATCGTGCGCGGCCCAGCGCCCGGCCGGCTCCGCGCGGCCGAGGTGTCCCGGGCGCTGGGCCTGCCGCTCGCCGGCACGCTGCGGCCCGAGCCGGGGCTGTGCCGAGGACTGGAGCGGGGCGAGGCGCCGGGCGCGAGCGGCAAGGGCCCACTCGCCGTACTGTGCCAGCGGCTCGTGGACGAGCTGGTCGGGTCGTCGGCGGCGGGTGCGGCATGACCGGGCCGGCCGACCCCGGGGAACTGGCCGTCCGGGTCCGGCACCGGTTCGCCGCCGAGGCGACGCCGGTCACCCCGGCGGCGATCGTCTCGGCCGTACGCGCCGAACCGGCGACCGCGGTGCTCGGCGACACCACGTTGCTGCGGATCGCCGACCGGGTCCACGACGACCTGATCGGCGCCGGTCCGCTCGCGCCGCTGCTCGCCGACCCGCAGGTCACCGACGTGCTGGTGAACGGGGTACGGGTCTGGGTCGACAGGGGGCAGGGGCTGCGTCAGGTGGCGGTGCCGCTGGGCACGCTCGACGACGTACGCCGGTTGGCGCAGCGCCTCACCGCCGCTGCCGGACGCAGGCTGGACGACGCCGCGCCGTACGCCGACGCGCGGCTGCCCGACGGCACCCGGTTGCACGCCGTGCTGCCGCCGGTGGCGACCGACGGGCCGTACCTGTCGCTGCGTACCTTCCGGCAGCGGCCGTTCACCCTCGACGAGCTGGTGGATCGGGGCACGGTTGCCCGGCCGGTCGCGCCGCTGCTCGCCGCAGTGGTGGCCGGCCGCCTCGCGTACCTGGTCAGCGGCGGCACCGGCTCCGGCAAGACGACGCTGCTCAACACGCTGCTCGGGCTGGTGCCCGGCACCGAGCGGATCGTGCTGGTGGAGGACGCCGCCGAGCTGCGGCCGGTGCACCCGCACGTGATCGGGTTGCAGGCGCGTACCGCGAACGTCGAGGGCGCCGGTGCCGTCGGGCTCGGTGACCTGGTCCGGCAGGCACTGCGGATGCGGCCGGACCGGCTGGTCGTGGGCGAGTGCCGGGGCGCCGAGGTGGTGGACCTGCTCGCCGCGTTGAACACCGGCCACGACGGCGGGGCGGGGACGCTGCACGCGAACGCTCCGGCCGACGTCCCGGCCCGGCTGGAAGCGCTCGGGATGCTCGGCGGTCTGCCGCGCCTCGCACTGCACGCGCAGGTCGCCGCCGCGCTGCAGGTCGTCCTCCAGCTCCGCCGGACCGGCGAGGGGCGGGTGCTGGACTCCATCGGCCTGCTGCTGCCCGACGGCCCCGACCGCGTGGTGACAGTGGTTCCGGCCTGGGTACGAGGACGGGGTCCCGGTCCGGCGGCCCGTGCGCTCGGCGCCCTGCTGCGGCAGCGGGGTGTGCCGGTGCCGCCGATCCTCCAGGTGCCCGGGGCGGAACCGTCGTGACCGCGCAGCTCGGGCTGGTGGCGCTGCTTCTCGCGGTCGCGGCAGCGGCCGTCGCCTGGCCGGTACGCGCGGGTCGCGCCCGGCGACTGGCGGTCCTGGGCGGCGGTCCGGCCCAGCGGGCAGGCGGTTCGCGCCGTCCGCTCGACGCCGGGCCGCAGTCGTCCGGCCAGCCACCGGGCCGCGCTCGGGAACCACGTCGGCCCGGAGCCGGGCACCCGGCACATCAGTGGATCAGCCCCGGCCCTGCCGCCGACCGGGCAGGGCAGTGGACCGGCGTCGGGCCTGCTCCCGAGCCGGCGCAACGGGCAGGGAAGCGGGCCGGCCTCGGGCCTGCGTCCGCGCTGGCGCATCGGGCACGGCGGTGGGTCGGCCTCGGCCCGGGGACGCTCGCGGCGGACGGCGACCGGGCCGCCGGTCCGCCGGTCCTGTTCACGCCTCGACGCGCGCTACCCGTGGCGGCGCTGCTCGGCGCCGTGTCCGGGGCGCTGCTCGGCGGTCCGGTGGCGGCCCTGGCGCTGGCCACCTACGGCGTCCTCGCGGCCCGGGCGGTGCTGCGTCGGCGTACCCGAAGGGCGGCCGCGCTCGCGCACCGCCGCGACCTCGACCGGCTGGCCGCCGTCGCCGCCGACCTGCGGGCCGGGCTGCCGGCCGACCTGGACGACGGGCCGGGCCGGGTCGCGCGCCTGGCCCGGGCCGCCGGGAAGCTGGCCGACCGCACCGGAGCGCCCCTGGCCGACCTGCTGGAACGGATCGAGGCCGACGCCCGTGCCGCCGACCGGGGGCTCGCCGCTGCCGCCGCCCAGGCCGCCGGGGCCCGGGCGACCGCCTGGCTGCTCGCCGCGCTGCCCCTGGGCGGGATCGGCCTGGGCTACGGCATCGGGGTGGACCCGGTGGCGGTGCTTCTGCACACGCCGGTAGGTGGCGGCAGCGCGCTGGCGGCCGTCGCGTTGCAGGTCGGCGGGCTGCTCTGGGCGGAGCGGCTCGGCGTCACACCCGGGCGGGCCGTCTGATGTCCCGCCAGGTGCTGGCCGCCGTGTGCCTCGGTGGCGCCGCGTCGCTCCTGCTCGTCGCCGTTCCGGCGGCCCGCCCGGCCCGGCGGTTGCGCCGGCTCGCCCCGGCGCCCCGGCGGCCCCGCCCGGCGTGGTGGCCGGATCGGGTACGGCTGGGCGCGGCGCTGGCCGGGCTGGCCGTGCCGGTGGTGGTCGGCGGCTGGACCGGTCTGTTCCTCGGGCTGCTGGCCGGTGTCGCCGCCGATCGCCTGCTCCGGCGGATCGAGCCGCGCGCCGTCCGGGACCGACGGCTGCGGGAGACGGCCGATCTGCCGCTGGCCGCGGACCTGCTGGCCGCCGCGCTGCGGGCGGGCGCCCCGGTCGACCGTTCGGCGCTGGCGGTCGCCGAGGCGCTCGGCGGCCCGCTCGCTGACCGGCTCGGCCGGGTGGGCCGCACGCTGGGCCTGGGCGGTACGGCAACCGAGGCATGGGCGCACCTGAGCTGCGTGGCCGGGGCCGAACCCGTGGTCACGGCGGCGGTCCGGTCGTCGAACAGTGGTGCCGCGTTGGCTCGCGCGTTGACCCGGCTCGCCGACGATCTCCGTGCCGAGCGGTCAATCGCCGCCGAGGCGGCCGCCCGGCGCGCGGGCGTGCTCATCGTGCTGCCGCTCGGGCTCTGTTTCCTGCCCGCCTTCATTCTCGCCGGTCTGGTGCCGGTGATCGTCGCTGTTCTCGGCGACGTGCTGTGAACCATCGAGAAGGGACGAACGACATGCGCAAACTCCTCACCCGCCTGCGGGGTGACGCCGGCATGAACACCGCCGAGTACGCCGTGGGCACGCTCGCCGCGGTCGCCTTCGCCGGGATCCTGTTGAAGGTGCTGACCTCCGGCAACGTGCAGTCCGCGCTGACCGCCGTCATCGACCGGGCCCTGAAGTGATCCGGCGCCGGTGGGCCGACCGCTGGTTTCCCGCTCCGGCGCACCCGCTGGGCGTCCCGGCCGAGGCGGGCCCGATCCGCGGCGCTGCCGGCATCCGGGCCGGGGCGGTCGGGCGTGCCCTCGTCCGCCTGCTCCGCCGGGGACGTTCGTGGGCAGCGTGCGAGCGGGGCTCCTTCACCGCCGAACTGGCGGCCGGCCTGCCGGCGCTCATGCTGCTGCTCGTCGCGGGGCTGACGGCGGTGAACGCGGTCGGTACCCGGGTCGGCTGCGTCGACGCAGCCCGGGAGGCGGCGCTCGCTGCGGCCCGGGGCGAGTCCGGCGAGGTCGCCGGCCAGCGGTACGCCCCCGACGGTGCCGAGGTGTCGGTGACTGTGGCAGGCGACCGGGTCACGGCGACGGTTCGGGCGCCGGTCCGGACGTTCGGCGCGCTGCTGCCGCGACTGAGCGTGTCGGGGCAGGCGGCAGCGGCTGTGGAACCCGGCGCGCCGGGGCCGGTGCCGTGACGGCCGTCCGGGCGTCGTGCCGAACCGCCGCCGAGCGGGGCGGAGCCACTGTGTGCCTGCTCGCGATCGGGCTGGTGTTCGTGCTGGTCGGGATGTTCGGCGCGGCGCTCGGGGCCGCCCGCTGTGCTCGGCACCAGGCCCGCAACGCGGCGGACTTCGGGGCGCTCGCCGGTGCCGGGCGGGTGCTCGACGGCGTCGAGGGCGCGTGCGCTCGCGCGGCCGAGCTGGTGGCGGCCAACGGCGGCCGGATGACCGGCTGCCGGATCGACGGGCTCGATCTGATCGTCACGGCGCGGGTACGTGTCGAGCCGCTGCCCGGGCTGACCCGGGACGCCACCGCGACGTCCCGGGCCGGGCGGGCCCGGGACACCGACGGTTGAGGCGGCCGAGCCGGGGGCGTCGATCGCTGGCGCTCCGGGCTCGGCCGGCGGGTGGAAAAGGTGGCGCGGGGTCAGCGGGACTGGAGCGCGTCCAACCCGACGGCCATCGCGATGACCAGGCGACGGTCGATCTGCGGGTGGTGGATGTCGACGACGTACCGGTCGCGCAGGCCCCACTTCTTGTCGACCGAGAACACCGGCTGGCCACCGGCCACGAAGTCGAAGTGGTACGGCAGCCAGGAGAGCGAGTCGACGAACCGGCGCAGCAGCGCGACCGGCAGGCTGCGCTCCTGCCCGGTGGCCGGCGGCAGCCCGGGCTGCTCGACGTGCCACGTCGAGCGCAGCAGCGACTGCGCGAAGTCCTTGCGGAACAGCCCGATCGGGTTGCCGGCGTGGTCGGTCACGTCGTATGTGGCGCCGAGGTCGAGCCGCTGCCGGGCCTTGAACCCGAGAAGGGGGTACTGCTTGGAGTCGTCGGTGTAGATGGTCACCTGCTCCTTGAAGGCGAGCCGCTTCTGCTGCGCGAACGCGAGCAGCCCGGCCTCGGAGCCGTCGGGTGCCGCGGCGTGCACCTCGTACTGGTTGACCATCATCCGGATCCGCTGTCGGACGATGAACCGGTTATGGGCCTGCAGGTTGTCGAGCGACATCAGATCTCCTTCGAGGGGTCGCCGGAGTCTCGCACAGCAGGCCCGCCGCCGCTTGCCCCCGCTCGCGCCAGGATCACCGCTCGCGAGGGCCTCCGGCTTCCGGGCACCCACCCACCCCACAAGGCGAACGACGACGAAAGGTCAACGACCGCCGTCGACCGTGGCCTTCATCGCCCAACTGTTCAGCACCTGGTGAATGCCGCGCAGGCGCTCGTTGATCTGCTCCAGCCGCTCCGCCTGGGCGAGCGTGGCCAGCGCGGTGCCCAGCGCGATCTGCTGGTCGGGGGTTAGGTTTTCCTGGTCGATGGTGTAGAGCAATTCGACGGTCTCGGCGATCGTGTCGGCCACGGCGGCACCTCCGGCGGGACGGGTCTGGGGTCACCTGCGCTACCGGAAATGATGCATGGAAGCGCTCCCATACATCAATGCCCCGAGGGCCCTACCCTCATGCACCCGTCCCACCAACCAGACCCCCGGGGCACGGCTCACCTTGATCGACACCAGTTCGGCGAAGTGGCGGGGTCTGCCACCTGTGGATGCCGCAACCTCCCCGAGCTGGCGGCCGGGCACGAGCCTGAGCGCCCGCCCGATGCGGTCCGGCCGGTCTGACACTCGGGCCCGTGAAGTGGCCGGAACCTGCTTGATCGACACCAGTTCGGGGAGGTGGTGGGGTCCGGCACCTGTCGATGCCGCAACCTCCCCGGAGTGGCGCGCGGGCAGCAGTCCGAGCGCCGCCCGCCCGGCCCGGACTGGCCGGTCAGGCGGGTGGGCCGCCGGCCGTCTGAGCTGGGCGGGCCACCCGGTCGCCCTGCCGGGGCAACGCCTCGCCGCGCCCCGGGCCGGCCACCGCGTCCGGGCCGCCGACCGTGGCGAGATTCGCCAGCACCACGTCGAGGACCTTCACCGCCTCTGCCTTCGCCAGCGGGTTGTTGCCGTTTCCGCACTTCGGGGACTGGACGCAGGACGGGCACCCGGTCTCGCACCCGCACTCGGCGATCGCGTCCCGGGTGGCGCGCAGCCAGGCGGCGGCGGTGCCGTACGCCCGCTCGGCGAAACCCGCCCCGCCGGGATGCCCGTCGTAGACGAAGACCGTGGGCGCCTCGGTGTCCGGGTGCAGGGCGGTGGACAGCCCACCGATGTCCCAGCGATCGCAGGTCGCCATCAGCGGCAGCAGGCCGATGGCGGCGTGCTCGGCGGCGTGCAGCGCGCCCGGCACGTCGGCCGCCTCGACACCGGCGGCGGTCAGCGACTCGGGGGAGAGCGTGAACCACACCGCGACGGTGCGCAGCTCCCGGGCCGGCAGGTCGAGCGGGCGGGTGTCGATCACCTCGCCGGTGGCGATGCGCCGCCGCTGGTACGACACCACCTGGCTGGTCACGTCCACCTCGCCGAGGAAGAGACCGACCGGGCCGGCGTCCACGTACGAGCGGACCGACACCACCGACAGTGAGGTGACGTCGCGGGCGTGGGTGGACCAGTCCGGCTCCTCGGCGTGCACGAGCGCGCACCCGTCGGCCAGGTCGAGTGAGTCGACCACGTACGAGACGCCCTGGTGCAGGTAGACCGCGCCGGTGTGCAGCAGGAAGTGCGACGATCCGCCGTCGACGGTGCCGAGCAGCCGGCCGGTGGACTCCTCCACCACGCAGACCGGGGCGCCGCCCTCGCCGCGCAGGTCGACCTCGGGGCGTTCCCGGTGCCGCCAGTACCAGCCGGTGGGCCGCTGCCGCAGCGCCCCCGCCTCGACCAGAGAGTCCACCGCCTCCTTCGCGCCCTCACCGAACAGGTCAAGGTCGGCGGGGGTGAGCGGGGACTCGTGGGCGGCGCAGGCGAGCTGCGGCGCGAGGACGTACGGGTTGGCGGGGTCGAGCACCGTCGCCTCGACCGGCCGCCCGAACAGCGCCTCCGGGTGGTGCACCAGGTAGGTGTCGAGCGGGTCGTCCCGGGCCACCAGCACGGCGAGCGCCTCGTCGCCGGAGCGCCCGGCCCGCCCGGCCTGCTGCCACAGCGACGCGCGGGTGCCGGGCCAGCCGCAGATCAGCACCGCGTCCAGCCCGACCAGGTCGACGCCGAGTTCGAGCGCGTTCGTGGAGGCGAGCCCGAGCAGGTCGCCGTGCAGCAGCGCCCGTTCCAGCTCGCGGCGTTCCTCGCGCAGGTAGCCGGCCCGGTAGGCGGCCACCCGCTCGCCGAGGCCGGGCACCGCCTCGTCCAGCGACCGCCGGGCGTTCGCGGCGACCACCTCGGCGCCCCGGCGGGACCGCACGAACGCGAGCGTGCGTGCCCCCTCGACCACGCTGTCGGCGAGCAGGTCGGCGGTCTCCCGCAGCGCCGAGCGCCGGACCTGGACGAGGTCGGCGTCGACGGACGAGTCGGTGGGCGGCAGCAGCGGCGGCTCCCAGAGCGCGAACGTCACGCCGCCGCGCGGCGACGTGTCCTCGGTGACGGCGGTGACTGTTAGGCCGGTGAGCCGCCCGGCCGCCGTCGCCGGGTCACCCGACGTGGCCGAGGCCAGCAGAAACACGGGGGTACGCCCGAAGCGGGCGCACTGCCGCCGCAACCGCCGCAGGACGTGCGCGACGTGTGAGCCGAAGACGCCCCGGTAGGTGTGGCACTCGTCGACCACCACGTACGCGAGGCGGCGCAGGAACCCGGACCAGTGGGCGTGGCCGGGCAGGATGCCGTGGTGCAGCATGTCCGGGTTGGTCAGCACGAACCGGGAGTGCCGGCGGATCCACTCCCGTTCGGCGCGTGGCGTGTCCCCGTCGTAGGTGGCGGGGCGTACCCCGTCGAGGTCGAGACCGGCGACGGCGCGGAGCTGGTCGGCGGCGAGCGCCTTGGTCGGTGCCAGGTAGAGCACAGTGGCGCGCGGGTCGACGAGCAGCGTGCTCAGCGCGGGCAGCTGGTACGCCAGGGACTTGCCGGACGCCGTGCCGGTGGCCACCACGACGTGATTGCCGGCGTACGCCAGCTCGGCGGCCTCGGCCTGGTGCCGCCACGGGGCGGTGACGCCGCGCCGCGCGAACGCCGCCCGCAGTTCCTCCGGCGCCCAGCCGGGCCACCCGACCGGCTCGCCGGTTCGGGCCGGGACGCGCTCGACGTGGGTGACCGGGTCGGTGGGGTGCCGCAGCCGCAGCCGGCGCAGCAGCTCACCCGGAGCACGCCGCGGGCCTGGGCTGTGGTCGGTCACGTCCTGCACTCTCGCACTGGTGTTCGGAATTGGGAACCGCAGGGTGGGGGTAAGGGAGGGGCGTGGCCGGTGATCCGAGAGGGCCGCACGGGGGATGGTTAGATGCCCTGGAGAGTTTACCGAGGAGGGGCCGATGGAGCTGTCGCTGGCGACCCGCGCCGTGGGGGAGCACACGGTGCTCGAGGTCGGTGGTGAGGTGGACGTCTACACCGCCCCCCGCCTGCGGGAACGGCTTCTTGAGCTGATCGACGGCGGGGCCCGCCACGTGGTGGTCGACCTGGGCCGGGTGGACTTCCTCGACTCGACCGGACTGGGCGTGCTGGTCGGCGCGCTCAAGCGGCTGCGCTCGGCCGGCGGCTCGTTCGCCCTGGTCTGCGACAAGGAGCCGCTGCTCAAGATTTTCCGGATCACCGCCCTGGACCAGGTCTTCCCGCTGCATCCGACGGTCGACGCGGCCATCGCCGCCGACTCCACCGGCGCGTGATGGCCACCGTCAAGCTTTCCTTCTCTCCGGCCCCGGTGCACGTGCGCACCGCACGCCTGGTCGGCGTCGCGGTGGCCCGGCGGGCCGGCGTACGCGAGGACCTGCTGGACGAGGTGCGCCTGGCCATCGGTGAGGCGTGCACGCGGGCGGTCGCGCTGCACCGGCAGTACGGCCTGGCGGATCCGGTGTACGTGGAGATGTCCGACACCGGTGGCTACACGGTCCGGGTGGTGGACCGGGCGCCGATCGAGGCGGGCCTCGGCCTGGCCGCGCTCGGGCCGGACGAGCTGGCCAAGGAGTCGCTGAGCGAGGACGCGCTCACCACCGGGGTGGGCTTCGCGCTGCTCGCCGGTTTCGTGGAGGACCTCCAGGTCCGCCCGGTCGACGAGGGCGTCGGCACCGAGGTCCGGATGACCTGGCCGGCCGGACGCGCCTGACCTTCCCGTTCACGTAGGCCGCGTTCCCCGCACGGGGAGCGCGGCCTCGTCGTGTTGACCGGGCCATATATCAGATTTCTTCGTATAACACAGTTACGAAGATCATCGAGACACGGTGCCCCCTGCCTGTGACCCTCGCCACGCCGGAGGGCTACAGTACCCGGGTTGTCAGCAAGTGATCCCGTCCCGTAGCCAGCGGGAACGGTCCGCCGGAGTGGGTTGGCGCGCGCTTGCGAGTCCGCATCCAGGCGTCGGCCCGTGCGTCTCCACCGGCCGGCGCGAGTTGTTCGGTACAGGAGGACATAGATGTCCGGGACCTTGGCCGCTGACGGCGGCGCACTGTCCCTTACCGGAGCCAACGTGACGTACGTCGTCATCGCCGCGGTCATCGCGCTGGTGGCGCTCGTCTTCGCGGCCGCCCTCACCAGGGCGGTCCTGGCGGCCGGTAAGGGAACCACAAACATGCAGGAGATCTCCGGCGCGGTGCAGGAGGGCGCGTCGGCGTACCTGCTGCGGCAGTTCCGCACGCTGGCGATCTTCGTCGTGATCGCCGTCGTGCTGCTGTTCCTGCTGCCGGTGCACGACACCGACGGCAACGAAACGCTGGTGAAGCTCGGCCGCTCGGCGTTCTTCGTGGTGGGTGCGCTGTTCAGCGCGTTCATCGGCGGCGCCGGCATGTGGCTGGCCACCCGCGCCAACCTGCGGGTGGCAGCGGCCGCGCGGGAGCGCGAAGGCGGACGCGAAGGCGCCATGAAGATCGCCTTCCGCACCGGCGGCGTGGTCGGCTTCCTCACCGTCGGCCTCGGTCTGTTCGGCGCGGCGCTCGTCGTGCTGATCTACCGGGGTGACGCCCCGACCGTGCTGGAGGGCTTCGGTTTCGGCGCCGCGCTGCTCGCCATGTTCATGCGGGTCGGCGGCGGCATCTTCACCAAGGCCGCCGACGTCGGCGCCGACCTGGTCGGCAAGGTCGAGCAGGGCATCCCGGAGGACGACCCGCGCAACGCCGCCACCATCGCCGACAACGTGGGCGACAACGTCGGCGACTGCGCCGGCATGGCCGCCGACCTGTTCGAGTCGTACGCGGTCACGCTCGTCGCGGCGCTGATCCTGGGCCGGGCCGCGTTCGGTGAGACCGGCCTGGTCTTCCCGCTGATCATCTCCACCATCGGCGTGCTCGTCGCGATCGTCGGTGTCTTCATCACCCGGCTGCGCGCCAGCGACCGCAACGGCCTGACCGCCATCAACCGGGCCTTCTACCTCTCCGCGCTCATCGCCGCGGTGCTCGTCGCGATCGCCGCGTTCGCGTACCTGCCGGCCACGTTCGCCGAGCTGGAGGGCGGGCTGACCGACGTCGACCGCAACCCGCGGCTGGTGGCCATCGGCGCGGTCGTGATCGGTATCGTGCTGGCCGCCGCGATCCAGGCGCTGACCGGCTACTTCACCGAGACCAACAGGCGCCCGGTGCAGGACATCGGCAAGAGCTCGCAGACCGGCCCGGCCACCGTCATCCTCGCCGGCATCAGCGTCGGCCTGGAGTCGGCCGTCTACTCGGCGCTGCTGATCGGCGCCGGCGTGTTCGGCGCGTTCCTGCTCGGCGGCAGCTCGATCACGCTGTCCCTGTTCGCCGTCGCGCTGGCCGGCACCGGCCTGCTCACCACCGTCGGCGTCATCGTCGCCATGGACACGTTCGGCCCGATCTCCGACAACGCGCAGGGCGTGGCCGAGATGTCCGGCGACATCGACGAGCACGGCGCGCGGACGCTCACCGAGCTGGACGCCGTCGGCAACACCACCAAGGCGATCACCAAGGGCATCGCGATCGCCACCGCCGTGCTGGCCGCGACCGCGCTGTTCGGCTCGTACACCGACACGCTGCGCTCCTCGTACGAGGACGCGGGCGTGAACGACGTCGGCAACGAGATCCTCAACTCGCTCAACGTCGCCAACCCCCGCAACCTGGTCGGCCTCATCATCGGCGCCGCGGTGGTCTTCCTCTTCTCCGGCCTGGCCATCAACGCGGTGTCCCGCTCGGCCGGCGCCGTGGTGATGGAGGTACGCCGCCAGTTCCGTGAGCTGCCCGGCATCATGGACCGCACCCAGCGGCCCGAGTACGGCAAGGTCGTGGACATCTGCACCCGGGACGCCCAGCGCGAGCTGCTGACCCCCGGCCTGCTGGCCATCCTGGCCCCGATCGCTGTCGGCTTCGGCCTCGGCCCGGGCGCGCTGGCCGCGTACCTGGCCGGCGCGATCGGCGCGGGCACGCTGATGGCGGTGTTCCTGGCCAACTCCGGTGGCGCCTGGGACAACGCCAAGAAGCTGGTGGAGGACGGCGCGTACGGCGGCAAGGGCTCCGACGCGCACGCCGCCACCGTCATCGGCGACACCGTCGGCGACCCGTTCAAGGACACCGCCGGCCCGGCGATCAACCCGCTGATCAAGGTGATGAACCTGGTCTCGCTGCTGATCGCGCCGGCCGTGGTGGCCTGGAGCGTGGGCAACGACCAGAACAACCCGCTGCGCATCACGATCGCCGTGGTCGCCGCGCTGATCATCGCGGGGGCCGTGGTGTTCAGCAAGCGCAAGGGCGTGGCGATGACCGACTCGGACAGCGACGCCGGCAAGCCGGACCAGCGCCCGGAGACGGTCAACGCCTGAGGTCCACGCGACGGCTCCCGGCCGGTCCCGGCCGGCCGGGAGCCTCGTACCCGGCAAACCTGAGCGGTGGCGGTTCCGCCCGGAGGTCGTACGCTGCAACGCATGCGTACGCGCCGGGCGGCAACCGCCGGAAAGCTCACGGTGGTCCTGGCCACGCTGGTCCTCGTCGTCGCCGGGTGCGGCGGCGGCCCGAGCCCCCGGGTCTGGGCCGCGTCGGTGTGCCAGGCGCTCACCCCGTGGCGCGCGGAGATCTCCAAGCTGACCAGCAGCACCCAGCAGCAGATGACCGCGCAGACCACTCCGGCGCAGGCCAAGGAGAACCTGGTCCGGCTCTTCGCCGGCGCCGAGCAGGCCAGCGAGACGGCCCGGCGCAAGGTCGAGGAGGCGGGCGTGCCCGAGGCCGAGCGCGGCGCCGAGGTGTCCGCCGGGTTCCTGGGGTCGCTGAGCAAGATGCGCGACGCGTACGGCCGGGCCCGGTCCGCCATCGACGGGCTCGACACCGCCCAGGCCGGTCCGTTCTACGACGGCGTGCGCGCCGCCGTGGACACGCTCAACAAGGAGTACGACGCGAGCGCGCTGGACACCAGCAAGCTCAACTCGACCGAGCTGAAAGAGGCCTTCGACGAGGTCCCGGAGTGTCGCTGACCCCTCCCACCCCGAACCCGGCCCGCCAGCCCTCGCTGTTCTCCACCGAGGCGGCCGATCCCGTGCTGGCGGATCTCGCCGGCCTGCTCGCCGGGCCGGGTGAGGTGGGGCGGATGGGCGGCACGGCCCGGATCTCCGTGGTGGTGGACGCCGCCTGGCGGGTGCACGTGCTGGTGGCGGAGCTGGGTGCCCGGGGCGTGCCGGCGAGCTGGGAGCCGACCGAGGACGGGCGGCACCGGGTGCGTACCGCGTACACGAGCATGCTGGCGCCGCTCGCGCGGGCCTGGCTGCGCGGGGCGGTGAAACGGCCACCGGCTCGCTTCCACCTGGACGGGCGGCGGCTGCGGCTCTGGGCGGCCGCGGCCGGGACGGCCGAGCCGGCCGGGTTCCGGCTGCGGCTCGGACCGGCCGACGAGCCGTGCTGGCCGGTGGTGCGCGCCGCGCTGGCGGCGGTCGGCCTGCCGGCCGCGTTCGTGGAGCCGGACGAGGGCGGGCCCGCGTTCCGGATCGGCGGGCGGCGCATGTCGCGGCTGGCCGAGTTGGTGGGGGAACGGCCGGTCACGGCGCCGGCGGCGGGGTCGCCGGGCGCGCCCGGCTGACCGTCCGGTGTCCGAACCCGGACACCCGGCGACGGCTCCGCCGGGTGTACGCGATCGTCACAGTGACACGCCTGCCGCCCTACCCACGGTGTACCGTGACGCCGTCCGGCAGGGTGCGGCCGGCGGTCGCCGGGAGAGCGGCCCGTTTGCCGCCCACGAAACCCGGAACGCGGACGGCGCGTTACGTTGGACATCCGGACCGCCCGTGGTCCGGGTGGCGCAACACGGCCCGAAGCGGGCATGGCGTAGGAGTGAGGTCGGGGAGAGACGTGCCGAGCAACGCTGGAACCACCCGTCTGGTCATCGTCGAGTCTCCGGCGAAGGCCAAGACGATCTCGGGCTACCTCGGCCCGGGGTACGTCGTGGAGGCCAGCTTCGGCCACGTCCGGGACCTGCCCCGCAACGCCGCCGACGTCCCGGCGAAGTACAAGGGTGAGCCCTGGGCGCGCCTCGGCGTCGACGTCGACAACGGCTTCCACGCGCTCTACGTGGTCTCGCCCGACCGTAAGCAGCAGATCAGCAAGCTGGTGAAGCTGGCCAAGGAGGTCGACGAGATCTTCCTGGCGACGGATGAGGACCGCGAGGGCGAGGCCATCGCCTGGCACCTGGTGGAGACGCTCAAGCCCAAGGTGCCGGTCAAGCGGATGGTCTTCCACGAGATCACCAAGCCGGCCATCCAGGCCGCGGTGGCCAACCCCCGGGAGATCGACCGCGACCTGGTCGACGCCCAGGAGGCGCGGCGCATCCTCGACCGGCTCTACGGGTACGAGGTCTCGCCGGTGCTGTGGAAGAAGGTCATGCCGAAGCTGTCGGCGGGCCGGGTGCAGTCAGTGGCGACCCGGATCGTGGTCGAGCGGGAGCGCCAGCGGATGGCGTTCCGCACCGCCGAGTACTGGGACATCCTGGCCACGCTCGCGGTGGCGAAGCCGGGCGAGGGCCCGCGTACGTTCAACGCCACGCTGGTCGCGCTGAACGGTGACCGGATCGCCACCGGCAAGGACTTCGAGCCGACCACGGGTCGTGTTCGCGCCGGAGCGGGTGTCGTCCACCTCGACGAGGGCGGGGCCCGGGGACTGGCCGCCCGCCTGGCCGACCGGCCGTTCACCGTCACCCGGGTCGAGGAGAAGCCCTACCGCCGCCGCCCGTACGCGCCGTTCATCACCTCCACGCTCCAGCAGGAGGCGGCCCGCAAGCTGCGGTTCTCGTCGCAGCAGACGATGCGCACCGCGCAGCGCCTGTACGAGAACGGCTACATCACCTACATGCGTACCGACTCGGTGAACCTGTCCGAGACGGCCATCGCGGCGGCCCGCCGGCAGATCGTCGAGCTGTACGGCGAGCGCAGCGTGCCGCCGGAGCCGCGCCGCTACACCGGCAAGGTGAAGAACGCGCAGGAGGCGCACGAGGCGATCCGCCCCGCGGGCGACAACTTCCGCACCCCCGGCGAGGTGGTCAAGGAGCTGTCCGCCGAGGAGTACAAGCTCTACGAGCTGATCTGGCGGCGCACCATCGCCTCGCAGATGACCGACGCGGTCGGCTCCAGCGTGTCGGTGCGCATCCGTGCCGTCTCCTCCGCGCAGGAGGAGGCCGACTTCGGCGCGACCGGCAAGACCATCACCGACCCGGGCTTCCTGCGCGCGTACGTCGAGTCCAGCGACGACGAGAACGCCGAGGCCGAGGACGCCGAGCGGCGGCTGCCCACGCTCGTCAAGGACCAGCCGCTGACCGCCGACGAGCTGGCCGCGCAGGGCCACCACACCCAGCCGCCGTCGCGCTACACCGAGGCGTCGCTGGTGAAGGCCCTGGAGGAGCTGGGCATCGGCCGCCCCTCCACGTACGCGTCGATCATGCAGACGATCCAGGACCGCGGGTACGTGACCAAGCGCGGCCAGGCCATGATCCCCACATTCCTGGCGTTCGCGGTGATCGGGCTGATGGAGCGGCACTACCCGCGCCTGATCGACTACGACTTCACGGCCAGCATGGAGAACGAGCTGGACGAGATCGCCGGTGGCGACCACGCCGCCGTCGACTTCCTCACCTCCTTCTACTTCGGCAGCACCAACGGCACCGGCGACCAGGCCATCGCGCACGCCGGTGGCCTGAAGAAGCTGGTCACCGAGAACCTCAGCGAGATCGACGCGCGCAGCGTCAACTCCATCCCGCTGTTCACCGACGACGAGGGCCGCGAGGTCGTCGTCCGGGTCGGCCGGTACGGGCCGTACCTGCAGCGGGCGCTCCCCGGCTCGGTTTCGGGCACGGCCTCGGTTTCGGGCACGGCCTCGGGTGAAGGCGAGGGCGAGGAGGGCGGCTCGCAGGGCGACCGGGCGCCGATCCCGGAGGGCCTCGCGCCGGACGAGCTGACCCCGGAGAAGGTGCACGAGCTGTTCCTCGGCGGCGGCGGTGAGCGCAAGCTCGGCGACGACCCGTCGACCGGCGAGCCGATCCTGCTCAAGTCCGGCCGGTTCGGCCCGTACGTGGCCAGCGGTGAGCGCAAGTCGTCGCTGCTGCGCTCGCAGTCGCCGGACAGCCTCACCCTGGAGCAGGCGTTGCAGCTGCTGCGCCTGCCCCGGCTCATCGGCGTGGCCCCGGACGGCACCGAGGTGTTCGCCAACAACGGCCGCTACGGCCCGTACGTCAAGCGCGGTGACGAGTTCCGCTCGCTGGACTCGGAAGACAAGATGTTCACCGTCACGCTGGACGAGGCGCTGGCGTTGCTGGCCGCCCCGAAGACGCGCCAGCGCCGGGCCGCCGCGCCACCGCTGCGGGAGATGGGCAACGACCCGCTCACCGAGAAGCCGCTGGTGATCAAGGACGGGCGCTTCGGGCCGTACGTCACGGACGGCGAGTTCAACGCGTCGCTGCGGCGCGGGCAGACGCCGGAGGAGCTGACGCTGGAGCAGGCGTCGGAGATGCTCGCCGAGAAACGCGCGAAGGGCCCGGCGCCGAAGAAGAAGGCCGCGAAGAAGGCCGCCCCGGCCAAGAAGGCGACGGCGGCCAAGAAGACAACGGCCGCCAAGAAGACGACCGCGGCGAAGAAGGCTCCCGCGAAGAAGGCGGCCCCCAAGAAGGCGACCTCAACCCCGAACGAGTGATCTTGGTACGGAGTCGCCCCTGGAAGGGCGTTTCCGTACCAAGATCTCAGCCGGGCCAGCCTGCGGATCGCAGGGCGGCACGCAACTGGGTGATCACACGGGTGGGGTCGTTGCGGACGGCCCAGGCGGGGAAGCGGAGCACCCGGTCACCGGTGGACCAGACGTCGTTCTGCCGCTGCATGTCCGCCCAGGCGGTCCTCGGGTCGAAGTGCTGCCCGCCGTCGATCTCGACGTGCACACGCCACCGCTCGAACCAGACGTCGAGGTAGCGCCGCCGCCCGGTGGCGTCTCGCCGCACGACCTGGAGAGACGGTTCGGGTAGCCCGGCCCGCCGGACTAGATCGAGGAAGTCGAGTTCGGCGAGGGAGTGGGCGCCGCCCGCCGCGTCGGTGGCGGTCGTCAGGATCAGGCGGTGGCGACGCGCCCGGGGAAGCCGTTCCAGCACCCGGTGCAGGTCGTCGCCCCAGACCAGGCGTTGCTGGAAGCCCGCCGCGATGACGGCCCGTGCCTCCTCGTCGGTCGCTGCCCACTGCGCCGCGTCGACGAGCGAGCGGGCCGGCATGGTCCGGCGGGGCCGGCCGATCGCGAGCACGTCCTCCGGCGGTAGCACTGTGGTGCGGTGGACCCGTACGCCAGGTGGTATCGCCCGGGTCTGGTGCCGGGCCGGCAGCAGCAGATGGATGAGTCGGCTCTCGTAGCGCCTGAGCCCCCAGCACTGGGCTGCGGTGAGTCCGCCCAATGTCGCGGCCGGTCCAGCCGCCAGCACCGCGATCCAGCGCCGCTCATCCGGGCCGATGGGACCGTCGTGCGTGACGTAGACCCGGGGGTGCACCTGCCGCCAGCGCCCGCTGGCGATGCGGTGCCGGATCGTCTTCTCGGACAGGAACCGCCGAGCCTGCACCGCACCCAGCACTCGCGCCTGACGGAAGAGCAACCAGCTCAGTTCCCCCGCGTCGTCCCCCGGCATCTCCACACCGGCAACCCCACCCGAACAGCACCCGTCACGCTGCCCCTGTGGACAACCGCCGAGATCTTGGTACGAAGACGCCCCTCGATGGGCGTCTTCGTACCAAGATCTTCAGGAGCCCAGGACCTGGGTCAAGTACGGGTTCTGGAAAAGGTTGTGGGGGTCCAGGCGGGTGCGGACGGATTGGAAGTCCGTGAATCTCGGGTAGGCGGTGGCCAGCGACTCCGCATCGCGCCAGTGCAGCTTGCCCCAGTGCGGGCGACCACCCAGCTCCGTCGCCACCTGCTCGAACGCGCGAAAATAAGGCTCGTACGGCATGCCCACGTACTGGTGCACGGCGATGTACGCCGAGTCCCGCCCGTACGAATGGGACAGCCAGATGTCGTCGGCGGCGGTGAACCGCACCTCGACCGGGAACAGCACCTTGAAGGGCAGCCGGTCCACGATCCGGCGCAGCTCGGCGAGCGCCGTGGGCAGCGCCTCGCGCGGCAGGCCGTACTCCATCTCCACGAAGCGGACCCGGCGCGGTGTGCAGAAGACCTGGTCGGAGCGGCCGGTGTAGGTGCGTTCGGTGAGCGCGCGGGCGGAGACGGCACTGATCGTGGGGGCGAGGGCGGGTACGGCGCGGCCGAGGCGGCAGGCGCCGGCGAAGACGGTGTTGGAGAGGAACTCGTCGTCGAGCCAGCCGCGCCAGCCGGGCAGCGGCTGGTCGTCGGCGGGTACCCGGTCGTTGGTCTTGACCTGCACCCGGTCGGTGTACGGGAACCAGTAGAACTCGGCGTGGTCGTGCGCCTCGTACAGGCCGGGCAGGTCGCCGAGCACCTCGGCGAGCGGGGCGGGGCGTTCGTGCGCGCGCAGCACGAAGGCGTCGACGCAGCGCAGCGTGACCTCGACCAGTACGCCGACCGCGCCGAGCCCGACCCGGGCGGCGTCGAAGACGTCGCGGTTCTCCTCGGCCGAGCAGCGCAGCACCTCGCCGGTGCCGGTGACGAGCGTCAGCCCAGCCACGAAGGTGGACAGGCAGCCCAGTTTCGCCCCGGTGCCGTGGGTGCCGGTGGAGAGCGCGCCGGCGATGGTCTGGGCGTCGATGTCGCCGAGATTCGGCATCGCCAGGCCGTGCCCGGCGAGCAGTTCGTTGAGCGTGTGCAACGTCATTCCAGCCGGTACGGTGACCAGGCGGCGCGCCACATCGACGGTGACGTCTGTCTCCAGTTCGGCGAGGTCGATGCGGTGCCCGTCGGCCACAGCCGTGGCGGTGAAGGAGTGGCCGCTGCCGGTGGCCCGGACGGTCCGGCCGGCCGCGGCGGCCTGACGGACCGCCTCGACGACGTCGGAGACGCTACGCGGGCGCACGGTGAGGAGCGCGGAGCTGTGCTGGTTGCCGGCCCAGTTGGACCAGGTGGCGGTGGTACCGGTCATCGCGGCCACTCCTCGACATGAATATGAACTGAATTCATATCAGGAACGTTGTGCCTGGTAAATACCGCAATCGAGCCCGGCTCGTTGTACCGGTAGTCACAGACTCGTGACGTGCAGATATGTTCATCCGTCGAAGGGGGGTGGCGCCGAGTGTCCACACCAGCCGCCACGACCGGGCCGCTGCGTCGGGTACCGGTGCAGGGTCGAAGTGTCGCGCGGGTCCAGCGGATGCTGGACGCCTGCGCCGAGCTCGTCGACGAGGTGGGGTACGAAGGGCTGACCACGACCCTGCTCGCCGAGCGCGCCGAGGTGGCGATCGGGTCGGTGTACCAGTTCTTTCCGGACAAGCGGGCCATCGTGCAGGCGCTGACGCTGCGGACCATGGAGTCCTACCTCCAGCGGCTCGACGAGCGGTTCGCGTCGGACGATCTGACGCACTGGTGGGACGGCGTCGACGCGGCGATCGACGAGTACATCTCGATGCACCGCACCGTCCCCGGTTTCCGTACCCTGCACTTCGGCGACGTGGTCGACCTGCATCTGCTGGACGACCAGCGGGACAACAACGGGGTCATCGCGGAGCAGCTCGCCCGCGTACTCACCGAGCGTTTCGGCCTGGCCGGGGTGCCCGACCTGCGGTTCCACCTGGAGGTCGCGGTCGAGGCGGCCGACGCCCTGATCAAGCTGGCCTTCCGCCGCCGCACCGACGGCGACGAGCGGGTGCTGGTCGAGGCGAAGGCCCTCATCCGGGAGTACCTGCACCGGCAGGTCAACGCTCCCACGGAGGCCGTGTCCCAGGGCTGAGCGGCACGCCGAGCGGCGGGTTCCCGGGTGCGCCGGGGCCCGCCGTCGTCACGCCGGCGGCGGGTCAGAGGAAGGCGTGGCCCTCGCCCCGGTAGGTGGGCACCGTCGCGACCACCGCGTCCCCGTCGACCAGGTGCACCTCGTTGACGTGCTCGCACATCTCGCCGGCCTTGGCGTGGCGGAACCACACCCGGTCACCGACCCGCAGGCCGTCCGCGGCGTCCCCGGCGAGCGGCGTCTGCACCTCACCGGCGCCCTCCGCGCCGAGCAGCTTCAGGCCGTCCGGCAGCCAGGGCCGGGGCAGCCGGCTGCTCGCCGCCTGGCCGGAGGCGATCCAGCCGCCGCCGAGCACCGTCGCCAGCCCGGGCGCCGGGCGGCGGACCACCGCGCAGGCGAAGAACGCCGCCGGGGTCGGCCGCCAGGCACGGTACGCGTCGAACAGCGTCGGCCCGTACAGGCCGGAGCCCGCGGTGACCTCGGTGACCGCGGGGTCGGCGCTGGTGGCGGCCACGCTGCCGGTGCCGCCGCCGTTGACGAACTCCAGGTCGGCGTGTTCGCGTACCGCGGCGACCGCGTCCGAGCGGCGGGCCAGCAGTTCCCGGTACGACCCGCGCTGCGCGACCCGGATCGCCGAGCCGAGCACCGCCTGCCCGGGTGGCGCGTCGCCCAGACCGGCGATCTGCGCCTCGTACGACATCAGGCCGACCAGCCGGAAGCCCGGCCGGGCGGCGACGGCGGCGGCGAGCGCGCCGGCCGCCGTGGCGCTGTGCACCGGGGAGCGGCGCACGCCGACGTGCACCCGGCCCCGCAGCGGCCGCCAGGAGGCGTCCAGGTCGAGGCAGATCCGCAGCGCGGGGCGGCGCGCGGGCGGGCAGACCTGGTCGATCAGGTCGAGCTGGGCGGGGTCGTCGACCATCAGCGTCACCGCGTCGGTGAGCGCCGGGTCGGCGGCCAGTTCGGCGAGGCCGGCCCGGTGCGCCGTCGGGTACGCCACCAGCACGTCGTCGCTGACGCCGGAGCGGGCGAGCCAGACCGCCTCGGGCAGGGTGAAGGCCATCACGCCCTGCCAGCCGGGGCGGCCGAGCACGCGGGTCAGCAGTTCGCGGACCCGTACCGACTTGCTCGCCACGCGCAGCGGCTTGCCGTCGGCCCGGCCGGTCAGCGCGCCGGCGTTGGCGTCGAACGCGGAGAGGTCGACCACCGCGTACGGCGGGTCGAGGTGAGCGGTCGCCCGGTCGAGACGCTCGCGAAGTTTGTCACGGTCGATGGCCACGTCTGCACGCTAACTGTCTGGGCGAGAATGCGAAATACCCTCGCGTCTGTCCGGGCTGCGGGCGGTGGTCCCGGCGGCCTAGGCTCAGCGAGCAGGTGAATGTCGCGCAGGCCTGCTCCTCCCGCGCGACTAGAGTGTTCCACCGGGGATGCCCAGACCTGGGCCGGCACGTGGAGGTACGGCCATCGAAAGCCAGAACAACGGCGAGTCGCCCGGCGTGTCGTCGCCCGGGACAGCCGCCGACCACTCCGGCGTCGCCGCCATCCGCTCGGTGCTGCGCATCCGGCCGTTCCGCAGGCTGTGGATCGTCCTCAGCGCCGCCTCCTTCGGCGACTGGCTCGGTCTGCTCGCCACCGCGCTGTTCGCCGCGTCCCAGGTCTCCGGCAGCACCGCCCAGGGCGCCGCGTTCGGCGGTGTGACAGCGATCCGGCTGCTCCCGGCGCTGGTGCTCGGGCCGGTGGCGGGCGTGTTCGCCGACCGGTTCGACCGCCGGTGGACGATGGTCATCTGCGACCTGCTGCGCTTCGTGCTGTTCGCCTCGATCCCGCTCTACGCGCTGACCGGCGCCGCCGGCGGGCTGGTGGTCGGCTGGGCGCTGATCGCCACGTTCCTGATCGAGTCGATCACGCTGATGTGGATCCCGGCCAAGGAAGCGGCGGTTCCCAACCTCATCCCGCGTACCCGGCTGGAAGCGGCGAACCAGCTCACGCTGATCACCACGTACGGCCTCACGCCGGTGGCCGCGGCCATCGCGCTGGCCGTGCTGGACCGCGGCGTCCGCGGCGCGGTCGGCGGCGACCTGCCGAACTGGGCCGAGCCGGCCCAGCTCGCGCTCTGGTTCAACGCGTTCTCCCGGCTGGCCACCGCGCTCGTGGTGGCGTTCGGGATCAAGGAGATCAGCCACGCCCAGCGCGGCGAGGCCGAGCGCTCCGAGCAGAGCATGTTCCGGCAGTTCTCCGAGGGCTGGAAGTACATCGGCCAGACCCCGCTCGTCCGCGGCCTGGTGCTGGGCATCTTCGGCGCGTTCGCCGGCGGCGGCATCGTGGTCGGCACGGCCAAGTTCTTCGCCAACTCGCTCGGCGCCGGTGACGCCGCGTTCTCGCTGCTCTTCGGCGCGATCTTCGTCGGCCTGGCGCTCGGCATCGGCCTCGGCCCGATGATCGTGCGGGACATGTCCCGCCGCCGCTGGTTCGGCATGAGCATCGTGCTCGCCAGCGCCTCGGTGCTGGTGCTCGCGTTCGCCATCCACCTGTCGATGGCCATCCTCGGCGCGATCCTGGTCGGCGCGGGCGCCGGCATGGCGTTCCTGGCCGGCACCACGCTGCTCGGCGGCGAGGTCGCCGACGAGGTACGCGGGCGCGTCTTCGCGGTGGTGCAGATCGGCACCCGGCTGGTGCTGATCCTCGCCATCGCGCTCAGCAGCCTCCTGGTCGGCGTCGGCGGCTCCCGCCAGCTCACCATCGCCGACCTGGGCATCTCCATCTCCTCGACCCGCCTGCTGCTGCTCGCCGCCGGCGCGGCCGGCATCATCGCCGGCATCAGCGCGTTCGGCCAGATGGACGACAAGAAGGGCGTGCCGGTCCTCGCCGACCTGTGGGGCTCGATCCGGGGCCGCCCGCTGATGCCGGCCGAGCCGTTCGTCTCCAGCGGTCTCTTCGTGGTCTTCGAGGGCGGCGAGGGCGCCGGCAAGTCCACCCAGCTCGCCGTGCTCGCCGAGCGCCTGCGCGCGCAGGGGCGGGACGTGGTGGTCACCCGCGAGCCGGGCGCCACACCGGTCGGTGAGCGGATCCGCTCGCTGGTGCTTGACACCGGCACGGACGAGGCGCCGTCGCCACGCGCCGAGGCGCTGCTCTACGCCGCCGACCGGGCGCACCACGTCGCGACTGTCGTCCGCCCGGCGCTCGTGCGCGGCGCGGTGGTGATCAGTGACCGGTACGTCGACTCGTCGCTCGCCTACCAGGGCGCCGGCCGGACGCTGCCGGTGGACGAGGTCTCCTGGCTCTCGTCCTGGGCCACCGGCGGGCTCAAGCCCGATCTGGTGGTGCTGCTCGACGTCGAGCCGCGTACCGGCCTGAGCCGGGTGGAGACGCGCAACGAGGGGGCCGACCGGCTGGAGGCCGAGTCGCTGACGTTCCACGAGCGCGTCCGGTACGCCTTCCTCGACCTGGCCGCCGGTGACCCGAAGCGTTACCTCGTGCTCGACGCGTCCCGGCCGGTGGACGAGATCGCCGACGCGGTGGCCCGCCGGGTGGGTGAGTTCCTCGCCGACCCGGGCGGGATCGTGCACCCGCGTCCGGCGCAGGGTCCGGACACCTCGGTCCAGCCCGAGTTATCCGACGCGGAGCTGGTGACGATGGAGCAACCCCGAAGATGACCGACGTCTTCGGCGATCTGGTCGGGCAGGACGAGGCGGTGGACACGCTGCGGCGGGCCGCCGCCTCGGCCGCCGCGCTGCTGCGCGCCGCCGTGCCCGTCGCGGCCGGCGCGCCGGCGGGCGGGTACGACGACCTCGACGCGCTCGCCGAGGAGTTCGACGGCACCGACGCCGACTCAGGTCCGGCACCCGCCGCTGAAGCCGATCCCGGCGCCGGGATGACCCACGCCTGGATCTTCACCGGGCCGCCCGGATCCGGCCGGTCGGTGGCCGCCCGCGCGTTCGCCGCCGCCCTGCAGTGCGTGCACGGCACCGGATGCGGCAGCTGCCCCGGCTGTCACACCACGCTCACCGGCACGCACGCCGACGTGCGCCTCGTCGTCCCGGACGGGCTCTCCATCGGTGTCGGCGAGATGCGCGCGCTGGTGCTCAGGGCGGCGAGCACGCCGTCCGGTGGCCGGTGGCAGGTAGTGATCATCGAGGACGCCGACCGGCTCACCGAGGCCGCCGGCAACGCGCTGCTCAAGGCGATCGAGGAGCCGCCGCCGCGTACCGTCTTCCTGCTCTGCGCCCCGTCCACCCACCCGGACGACATCTCCGTGACCATCCGGTCGCGCTGCCGCGTCGTACCGTTGCGCCAGCCGCCGCCGGCCGCGGTGGCCGAGGTGCTGGTCCGCCGGGACGGCATCGCGCCGGACGTGGCCGAGTGGGCCGCGGCGGCCGCGCAGGGGCACGTGGGCCGGGCCCGGCGGCTGGCCCGCGACCCGGAGGCCCGGCAGCGGCGCGACGCGGTGCTGGCCGTGCCGCGCCGGCTGACCGGCGTGGGCGCGGCGTTCGACGCCGCCTCGGCGCTGATCGAGGCCGCCGAGGCGGAGGCCGCCGCCTCGGTCGTCGAGATCGACGAGGCGGAGCGTACGGCGTTGCAGACCGCGCTCGGTGCGGGCGGCACCGGCCGGGGCGCGGCCGGCGCCATGCGCGGCGCGGCCGGCCAGCTCAAGGATCTGGAGAAGCGGCAGAAGTCGCGGGCCACCCGTGCCCAGCGGGACGCGCTCGACCGGGCGCTTGTCGACCTGGCCGGGTTCTACCGGGACGCGCTCACCATGGCGTTGCGGGCGCCGGTCGCCCCGGTGCACACCGACACCGCGGCGCTGGCCGGCGCGGGCGCGCAGAAGTGGGACGCCGAGGGCTCGCTGCGCCGTCTGGAGGCGGTGCTGGAGTGCCGGGCGGCGATCGAGGCGAACGTCAAGCCGCGGATCGCGGTGGAGGCGATGATGCTCGCCCTCTGGCGCGGCTGACCCACGCCCGCTCCACGCTGTCCACAGGGCATCGACACGCGCGATTGGCGTGCGGTACGGTCCCCGGTGATGCCGCCGTGATCGAGGCGGCACGCTCAGTGATGTTGGGGCCGACCGGCCGGGAGGAGTCCGCCGATGCCGCGGGGCGAGATCGACGAGGCCTGGATCGAGGAGGCGTTGCGGCGCTACCGCCGCATCGAGAACCTGCAGGCCGAGTTCGACCAGGCGGTGGCCACTGTCGAGGTCACCGTCCGCTCGCCCGACGGCCTTGTCGAGGTGGTGGTGACAGCCGGTGGGCGCATCACCGACGTGCGTTTCCTCGGGCCGCTGCACCACCGCAGCCCACGTGACGTGGCCGGGTCGGTGCAGGCGGCGGTCACCGCCGCCGCCGACGCGGCGCAGTGGGCGCGGGAGAAGCTGCACAACGAGACGTTCGCGGCCTACCGGCCGCTGGCGGGAGCCTGACATGGAGACGCTGCGCGCCCTGGCCGCCCGCCTCGACGAGGCCGGCGCGACCCTCGCCACGCTGGCCCGCACGGTCACCGCCACCGACCCGCCGCACCCCGCGTTCGGCGCGCACGCCGCCGGCCGGCCCGGTGAGGTGGGCCGCGCGCTGCACCGGCAGTGGACCGCCGCCACCGCCGACCGGGCGCGCGAGGCACAGGCTGCCGCCGTCCGGCTGGCCGCCGCCGCGGCCGCGCTGCGCAGCGCCGCCGACCGCTATGCCGCCGCCGACGACGGCGTGGCCCGGCGGCTGGCCCGGGAGGCCTGATGGACGCGCTCGACCGCCTCGCGGAGCCGGGGCTCGACCTGCTCGCCCGCGTCGACACGCTGCTCGCCGCCGGCGCGCCCGAGGGCCACCGCCTCTGGCCGCTGCTGCGCCGCATGCAGGTGCTCCCCGGCGCGGCCGTGCGCGAGTTCCTCGACCTGCACCCCGCGCCGCTGACCGACGCCGGCCACGCCGTGCGCCGGCTCGTCCGGGGGTACGACGACACCTGCGCCCTGCTCGGCGACCAGGTCGCCTGGTCCGGCGCCGCCGCGTCGGCGTACGACGAGGCGCGCGCAACACTGCTCCGGCACCTGGACGAGGGGCCGGAGAGCCTGGTCGGGCGGCTGGAGTCGACGGCGAGTTACGCGGACGCGCTGGCCGGCTGGGTGGAGGGCAGCCGGGTCGCGCTGGCCCGCGCGCTGGCCGAGGTGCTGGGTTCGTCCGAGGCGGTCGCCGTGCACGCGGCGACCCGGCCCGGCGTCCACGCCGGACCGGCCGGGGCGTCGGCCGCGGCCGAGATCGCCACCCGGATCCTGGGCGTGCTCGGAGTCGCCTACGACGGCGCCGAGACGCTGCTGCGTCAGTGGGGGCCGAGCCTCGCCGAGACGGTCTGGCGGGATCGGCCGGCGGTCGCGCCGCACTACGGCGGCACCACCCGAATCGGCTACTGACGGTCCACGGCGCCGCGCGCCGGACCGGCCGTGGCCGGGCAACGGCGGCGACGCCGTGGACTTCCCCTGCACCCCCCGCAGGTATGTCTTCACTCAACGCTGTCGGCAGACGCTTGTCCCGGCGGCGGGCGAGGTTTCAGCCGTCCGGGCGAGGCGAAGGGGCGATTCGGCCGGGTCGACGGAGCCGATCGCCGCTGTCGGTGACCGTACGGCGACCGCCCGCCGTACGGCGGGCCCCGATCCGCGTAGGGTGGGGCGCATGGGCATGCTCTGCGCGGTCAGTTTCAACCGGTACGGGCGCCTCTACTACCTCGACCCGGGCGAGCTGCGCCCGCAGGTGGGCGACCGGGTGCTGGTGCCCACCGACGAGGGGCCCGAGGTGGCCGAGTGCGTCTGGGCGGCCCAGTGGGTCACCGAGGACACCGACGGATTCCCGAAACTCGCCGGGCTCGCCGAGGACGACGATCTGCGCCGCGACGAGATGCTGCGCCGGCGCAAGGCCGAGGCGAAGGTGGCCGCCAAGCGGCTGATCCGCGAACACGGCCTGCCGATGAAGGTGGTAGCCGTCGACCACGTCCTGGCCACGCCGGAGAACGGCAGCGACCGCACCACCATCTACTTCACCGCGCCGCACCGGGTCGACTTCCGTTCCCTGGTCCGTGACCTGGGCGCCACCCTGCACTGCCGGGTCGAGCTGCGGCAGCTGTCCGCCCGCGACTCGGCACGGGTGCAGGGCGGCATCGGCTCCTGCGGGCGTGACCTGTGCTGCGCCACGTTCCTGACCGACTTCGAGCCGGTGACCATCCGGATGGCGAAGGACCAGGACCTGCCGCTCAACCCCCTGCGCATCTCCGGCGCGTGCGGGCGGCTGATGTGCTGCCTGAAGTACGAGCACCCGCTGTACCAGAAGTTCCAGGAGACGGCCCCCGCGGTCGGCAGCCGGGTGTCCACGCCGCAGGGTGAGGGCAAGGTGGTCGGCCACAGCGTCCCGCGCGACGCGGTGACGGTCCGCCTGGACGCCGACGGCTCCCGCTCGATGTGCTCCCGCGCGTCGGTCTGCGGCCCCAGACAGGCCCACGACCAGCACTACCCCCAGCCCTGACCGCTGCCCGCCCCTTCGGCGGCGATCAGGGGTCAGCGGATGACGATCGGGGGTTCGGCCAGGCGGGTGGTCAGCGGGGCCTTCGGGGTCAGCC
>NZ_MAGP01000129.1 GCF_002926165.1 Micromonospora chalcea
GGGCGGGAGTTACGGGAGCTCGTCGGGGGTTCGGGTCAGGACGAAGGTGGCTATGTCCAGGGCTACCGGGGTGCCTGATTCGTCGCGGATCACCGTCAGGATCTCGCCGTCCTGGGAGCCTGCGCGGCCCCGCCACCGGTCCGGTCCCTCGGGGGTGAAGCGCAGCTGCGGCCTGCCCACCTGGCCGCCGACCAGGTCACCGGCGGCGTCGACGCGGAACTCGTACTCGCCGCCCATCCACCACCAGCGCCCGGTCAGCGCGGCCACGTCGGCGGCGGGCGGGTCGGCCGGGCGCCAGGGGGCGGGCGCGGCCGGTTCGGCGTCCAGCACCAGCGTGAGCGCCTCCCGGCCGAGCGCGCCGATGTGGTGGCCGCGCAGCCCGTACGAGTTGGCGAAGTTGACCACGGCGGTTCGGGTGGGCCGGTGCACGGCCAGGCCGGCGACGTACCCGGGCATGGATCCGCCGTGCCCGGCGTACACGCGGTCGCCGACCCGGTAGAGCTCGATGCCGAGGCCGTGCCCGCCGGTCCACGAGTCGAGGTCGTTGATGACCATGGGGGCGCACATCTCGGTGAGCGTGGCGGGGGAGAGCAGCGCCGGGTCCGGGTCGGCCAGGAACGTGGCCCAGCGGCCCAGGTCCTCGACCGTCGACCAGAGCTGGCCGGCCGGCGCCATCGCCGCGGTGTCGGTGCGTGGCTCCTCCCGCAGCGTCTCGTGCCAGGGGTGGACGACGTAGCCGCGGGCGTACGGCTCGGTGGGGTGGTACGTGGTGCGGCGCATGCCCAGCGGGGCCAGCAGCCGCTCGGTCAGCAGCTCCGCCCAGGGCGTGCCGGTGATCCGTTCCAGCGCGGCGCCGAGCAGCCCGTACGCCAGGTTCGAGTAGTGGTAGACGAATTGCGGCGGGTAGGCGATCTTGTCCGGCGTCAGCCCGGCGAGCAGTGTGTCCAGGTCCGTGCCCCCGACCCGCTCCCACCAGTCACCGTCCGGCTCGCGTTGCAGGCCGCTGACGTGGCCGAGGAGCTGGCGCACCGTCACCGAGCCGACCGGGGTGCCGGGCAGGTGGGCGTCCAGCGGGTCGTCCAGTGACAGCCGGCCGGCGTCGCGCTGCTGCATCACCAGCACCGCGGTCATCGTCTTGGTGATCGAGCCGATCCGGTACTGCAGGTCGGCGTCGGGGCGGGGCGTCTCACCGGCGACGGCGAGGTGCGCCAGCCGGCCGTCGCGGACCACGCCGAGAGCGAGTGAGGGGCCCCGCCCCTCGGCTTGGGCCCGGGCGACCAACAGGTCCACCTGACGCGCGGTCTCGGGCAGCGGGGGCATCTCGTCCTCCTCGTCGGCGGTGGGCGCGGTACGCCGAGCCGAGCCTAGCGATCATGACAGTTCGATGACACGTGCGTTGACGTGTCAGGATTGTTCTCGTGGACGCCGTGTTCTGGATCGTTCTGGGTGTGGTATTGGCGGTCGCCGAGATCTTTACGACGACGCTCTTCCTGATCATGTTCGGGGTCGGGGCGTTCGCCGCGGCCGGCGCCGCGGCGCTCGGTGCGCCGGTGGCGCTGCAGGCGGTGATCTTCGCGGTGGTGTCGGCGTTGTCGGTGGCGGTGGTCCGTCCGGTGGTCCGGCGGCACGCGCGGCCGGCGATCGAGACCGGGGAGCAGCCGTTCGGGGTGGAGGCGCTGGAGGGGGCCACCGCTGTGGTCCTGGAGCCGGTCGACTCCGAGCGCGGGATGATCAAGATCGATGGTGAGCTGTGGACGGCCCGCTCGTACGACGCGACGCGCTCGTACGCCGAGGGTGAGCGGGTGCAGGTGATCAAGGTCCGGGGCGCTACCGCCCTGGTGTGGCAGGACGACATTTCTCCCCCGGGCGAGCTGCCCGAAGCGAAAAGGTGAACGGTATGGAGTTTCTGGCGATCCTGATGATCGCGGTGGCGTTGATCGGTGTGGTGACGCTGTTCAAGGCGGTGCGGATCGTGCCGCAGCAGCGGCAGGACGTGGTGGAGCGGCTGGGCCGGTACAAGCGCACGCTGAACCCGGGCCTGAACCTGCTGGTGCCGTTCGTCGACGCGGTACGCACCAAGGTCGACATGCGTGAGCAGGTGGTCAGCTTCCCGCCCCAGCCGGTGATCACCTCCGACAACCTGGTCGTCTCGATCGACACGGTCCTCTACTTCAAGGTGGTCGACTCGGTTCGCGCCACCTACGAGATCTCCAACTTCCTCCAGGCCATCGAGCAGCTCACCGTCACCACGCTGCGTAACGTGATCGGCTCGCTGGACCTGGAGCGCGCGCTGACCAGCCGCGAGGAGATCAACCGGCACCTGTCCGGCGTGCTGGACGAGACCACCGGCCGCTGGGGCATCAAGGTGACCCGGGTCGAAATCAAGGCGATCGAGCCGCCGCCGAGCATCCGCGACTCGATGGAGAAGCAGATGCGCGCCGAGCGGGACCGCCGTGCCGCGATCCTCAACGCCGAGGGCCACAAGCAGTCGCAGATCCTCACCGCCGAGGGTGAGAAGCAGGCCGCGGTGCTGCGCGCCGACGGTGACCGGCAGGCCCGGATCCTCCAGGCGGAGGGCCAGGCCAAGGCGATCCGTACCGTCTTCGACGCGATCCACACCGCCAACCCGAGCCAGAAGGTGCTGGCCTACCAGTACCTCCAGGCGCTGCCGCAGATCGCCAACGGCACTGCCAACAAGGTCTGGATCGTCCCGACCGAGCTGACCAAGGCCCTGGAGGGCATGGGCGGCGCGCTGGGCGGGCTGGCGAACATGGCCGGCGACGTGCCGTCGCCGGAGGCCGCCCGCAGCGCCGGCGAGGTCGAGCGGGAGGCCGCCGAGGCCGCCGTGGCCGCGGCCGTCGCGGCCCAGGAGATCCACAACGAGGTACGGGTGGCCGAGGCGCAGGCCACCGGCGGCAACACCCCGCAGGGTCTGCCCGCGCCGGAGCCGGTGTCGCCGGCCAGCCTGGTGAACGACCCGGCGGACCAGCGCGAGCGGGGCTGACCGGCAAATCCGAAAAGTCCTCATACGGCGCTCCGGCGACTGCCACCATCGGTCTTGAGGACGGGTGGTGAGCAGGGCCGGAGCGCCGTTGCGTGTCCCGGGCCACCCGCGGCGCGAACGAGGTGACCCATGAAGGACCCGGCGAACCGGCTGTTCTCCCGTACCCCGGTCCCCGGCGCGCACGACCCCGCCGGGCCGATCGGCTCCCGGCGTACCGGAGGGGGGTTCGGGGTCCTGCCGTTCGTCTCCGAGCCCGGCCCCGGCGCGCCCGCCACCGACGCGACCTGGGCCTGGTCGATCCGCCGGTTCGCCCGCGCGGCGGTCTGGCTGCTGCCCGCGTACGCGGTGCTCTACGGCCTGGTGGCGATGGCCAGCGACGGCGGGGTGGGCAACGACCCGTACCCGGCCGACGGCCGGCCGCTCTACCTGGTCGGCTGGGTCGCCTCGGTGTGGCTCGGGCTGCTCGCCCTGCTCGCGCTCACCGGCCTGCTCGCCGCCACCCGCTGCCGCCGCGTCGCGCTGGCCGGGCTGCTCGCCAGCATCGGCGGGATGGTGCTGATGCTGCCGTTCGCCGGGCTGGCCGAGCAGACGCCCGTGTTCGGCGTGACCGCGCGCGGCATCGTGCTGTTCGGCGCCACGCTCTACAGCGTGGGCTGGTTCCTGACCGGCTGGTCGGTGGCCCGGTCCGGGATGTTCTCCTACGGCGACGGGACCATGCTGATGATCGCCGCCCCGCTGCTCGGCCTGGGCGGCGCGCTGATCGGCTCGCTGCAGACGTTCGGCGCGATCTTCGTGCTGGTCGCCGGCATCGGCATCGGCTACCGCAGCGGCCGCCTGGTGCCCGAGACGATCGCCCGGGACGCGGCGGCCGCCAGCGTCGCCGCCGCACCCGTGCCGCCCGCGTCACCGAAGGGCCCACTCGGGGCGGGCTGACCGGTTCGGAGCTGGGCGGTTGCCGTGAAGTAACTGACAGTTGCCTGGCGAGGTGGCCGGTAGGCGGCTTTCGTGGCAATCCTTGCCTTCATGCCGTCACCCAGGTCGCCGCTGTCGCGGCTGTTCACCGTGCTGCTGGCCGGCCTGCTCGCCGGGCTCGTCCTCGCGGTCGCCGCGCTTCCCGCCGGACTGCTCGGCGGGTTCGCCGCCCGGGCGGCGCTCGGCGCGTACGCGGACCTGCCCGACGCGCTGCGCACCCCGGCCCAGCCGCAGCGCTCCTACCTCTACGCCAACGACGGCAAGACGCTGATCACCACGTTCTACGACGTGAACCGCACCGACGTGTCGCTGGACGAGATCGCCCCGGTGATGCGGCAGGCGATCATCGCGGCCGAGGACCGGCGGTTCTACTCGCACGGCGGCGCGGACCTGCGCGGCATCGCCCGGGCGCTGGTGGCGAACGTCAAGGGCGGCGGCACCGAGCAGGGCGGCTCCACGCTGACCATGCAGTACGTCCGCAACGTGCTCAAGACCGACCCGAACCGCACGCCGGCGGAGCGGCAGGCCGCCACCGAGCAGACCGTCGGGCGCAAGCTCCAGGAGATCCGGTACGCGAACGCGCTGGAGCAGTCGCTGTCCAAGGACGAGATCCTCAACCGCTACCTCAACATCGCGTACTTCGGCTCCGGCGCGTACGGCGTCGCCGCCGCCAGCCAGCGCTACTTCGGCAAGGCCCCGGCCGACCTGACGCTGGGCGAGGCGGCGCTGCTGGCCGGCCTGGTCCAGTCGCCGGAGGCGTACAGCCCGATCGACGGCGACCTGGACCAGGCGCTGGACCGCCGGGCGTCCGTGCTGCAGGCGATGGCCGAGACCGGCGCGATCACCGCCCAGCAGGCCGCTGCGGCGAAGGCGCAGGCGCCCACGCTGCGCCCGACCGCCCAGCCCAACGGCTGCACCGCCACCGCCCAGGGGCACGACGACTGGGGCTTCTTCTGCGACTACCTGCGCCGCTGGTGGCTCACCCAGCCCGCGTTCGGCGCCACCCCCGAGGAGCGCGAGCAGGCGCTGCGCCGGGGCGGCTACCGGGTCGTCACCACGCTGGATGCGAAGATCCAGGAGACCGCGCAGGAGCAGGCCACCAAGGTCTACGGGTACGGCAACAAGCGCGCGCTGCCGATCGCGGCGGTCGAGCCCGGCACCGGCCGGGTGCTCGCCATGGCGGTGAACCGGCACTACAGCCTCGACGCCAACCCGGACGGGCAGGCCAACCACCCGAACACGGTCAACCCGCTGATCTCCGGCGGCGCCAGCGTCGACGGCTACCAGGCCGGCTCGACGTTCAAGATGTTCACGATGCTGGCGGCGCTGGAGGCCGGCAAGCCGCTGTCCACCGGCTTCGACGCCCCGAGCCGGCTGCCCACCCGGTACGCCTCGGACGACGAGGGCAACTGCGACGGCACCTGGTGCCCGGCGAACGCCAACCCGCAGTGGATGGACGGCTACCGGATGATGTGGGACGGCTTCGGCCGCTCCGTCAACACGTACTTCGTCTGGCTGGCCGAGCAGGTCGGCGAGGACAAGGTGGTGGAGATGGCGCAGCGCCTCGGCATCACCTTCCGGGCCGACTCCGACGCCACGTTCGCCCGCGACCACGCCGCCGACTGGGGCGCGTTCACGCTCGGCGTGGCCGCCACCACCCCGCTCGACCTGGCAAACGCGTACGCGACGGTGGCCGCCGAGGGCACGTACTGCACGCCGCTGCCGGTGGTCTCGGTGACCACGCCCGACGGCGGGACCGTCGACGTGGGACAACCGGAGTGCAAGCGGGTCCTCGACCCGGACGTGGCCCGGGCCGCCACCGACGCGGCCCGCTGCCCGGTCGGCCAGCAGTCGGCGTTCGGGCAGTGCAACGGCGGCACCGCCACCGCCGTCGACTCGATCGTCGGCCGCCCGGTCGCCGGCAAGACCGGCAGCTCGGAGCGGAACGCCACGGAGACGTTCGTCGGGTACACCCCGCAGGTCGCCGTGGCCGGCATCGCCGCCAACCCGGACGACGTCACCGACCTGGTCGGCTCCGCCGTGCAGGCGAAGGTGATCGACGCGGTCGCGCGGACCATCAGGACAGCGGTCACCGGCAAGCCGGTGGCCGACTTCACCGCGCCGAGCCGGGCGCTGGTCGGCGACCCGCAGCGTCCGCAGCCGCCCCGGCGGACCGAGCCGGACCGCCGCGAGCAGCGCGAGGACCGCGAGCTGCCCTCCAGCGTGCTGCGCTGGCTGCGCGACCGCGGGTAAGGAAGGGCCCCTTCTTAACGCCGCCCCCGGCGCGCGGCCACCCGCCGTCTCCGGTCGCCCCGGGCCGCCTTGATCACGTCCTGGCACCAGGTCCACCGGTCCAGCACCGCCACCCGGCCGGTCAGGCGGGCCACCGCCACGGTCCGGGCCATCGCCGCCGCGCGCACGGTTGCCTCCAGCGCCGGATGGACGGTACGGCCGAACAGCGCCAACCCGTCGGCCCGGCCGAGCGCCCGGGCCAGCCGGTTTCACAGTGGCCTCCCACCGGCGTTCTCGAAGTACCGCGCCCGGACACCTCGCCGGCGCAGCCGCTCGGCCAGCGCCTTCGCCTGGTTGGTCCTGCCGGAGCCGTCGACGCCGAGCAACGCGATCATCACAGGTCGGGCCACGCACCCGGATGGTGGCGGCGATCATCAACGGCCGCTGATGATCGACTTGTGATCGACCGGTGACGCCGGGCGACAGGCTTGGGCTCGCCTTCCGGCACCACGGAAGGCGTACCCGAATCGAGGAGGCGTCCATGGAGAAGGCCACGATCGAGCAGGCCGGCAAGAAGAAGCTCTCGCTGAAGGTCCGCAAGCTGGAGCGGCTGGAGACCACCGTCATCCGCGAGAGCAACGGCGCCTGATCCGCGCCGGCACCCCGGTCGCCGCCACCTACCGCGGCGGCCGGGGTGCCGCTTCCCCTCTTCCGCCGAGCGTTAGTGAGGTTGCGGTCCCATGCTCAAGCCGCGCGTCAAGAGTGTCCACGAGCCCTACACGCTGCCGGGGAACCGGCTGATCATCGGTCTGATGCAGTACGGCGTCGCGTCGGAGATCCAGGACGACGAGGACGGCACGATCGCCCGCATCCTGACGTTGCTGGACGGCACCCGGTACGTGTGGGAGGTCTGCGCGGACCTCGCCGAGACGCACCCGGGCATCGACGAGGGCAGCGTCCGCGAGGTGGTGGACCAGCTCATCGCGCAGGGCTTCGTCGAGGACGCGGCGGCCCCGCTGCCCGACGGGTTCACCGCGGAGGCCGCGCAGCGCTACGACCGGGCCCGGCACTTCTACGCCTGGATCGACACCCAGCCCCGCAGCTCGCCCTTCGAGGTGCAGGCGCGTATCGGGCGGGCGCGGGTCTCCGTACTCGGTCTCGGCGGCACCGGCACGGCGGTCGCGGCCGGACTCGTCGCCAGCGGCGTCGGCGGCCTGCACTGCGCCGACTTCGACGTGATCGACCAGCCGAACCTGACCCGCCAGCTGCTCTACACCGAGAGCGACCTCGGCCAGCCGAAGGTGAAGGTCGCCGTGGACCGGCTGCGGGCGATGAACTCGCACGTCGACGTGACCGGGGAGGAGTGCCGGGTCCGCTCCGCCGACGACCTGGTGCCGCTGATGAACGGGCGGGACGTCTTCGTCCTCTGCGCGGACCGGCCCGTCGACCAGATCCAGGACTGGACGAACGAGGCGGCGCTGCGTACCGGCACGCCGTGGTTCATGGCGCTCTACACCGGGCCGATGACGGTCGTCGGCTCGTTCCTCCCGGGCCGCACCGGGTGCTACACCTGCCTGCGGCGGCGGCCGGACAAGCACGAGATCCAGACCGACGGCACGCCGCTGCGCGGCGGGGAACGACCGAACGCGGTGATCGCCGCCACCGCGAACGTGACCGGTCACCTCTGCGCGCTGGAGGTGCTCTACCACCTCGGCGGGCTGCCCCAGCAGGTCGCCGGGCGGGTCTTCCACCAGAACGCCGCGCGTTGGGACCACCACTACTTCATCGACGTGCCGCGGGACCCGGACTGCCCCTCGTGCGGTCCGCGCGGCGCGTGAGGACCGGGCGATGACGACCACCGGGCCCGAGGCGGCGCCGGATCTGGGCGCCGCGACGCGGGTACGGTTCCACCCGCTGCGGATCCGGCCGTCCGACGACGACCCGGACTCGGTGGTGGTGGGCCGGCCGGAGGTCGGCGAGTTCGTGGAGTTGCCGATGATCGGCGTCCGCGCCGTCGAGCTGCTCGACGGCGGAGCGCCGATCGGCGTGGCCGAGGAACGGATCGCCGCCGACCACGACGTGGAGCTCGACCTCGTGGACCTGGTGCTCGCGCTGCGGGAGGCGGGCCTGGTGGCCGAGGTCGACGGCCGGCCCGCCCGCGGACCCCGCCGCGAGGACCGGCCGCACCTGCCCTGGCTGCGGGCCCGGCACGTGCGCTGGCTGTTCGGCCCCGCGGCGAAGGTGGCCTACGTCGCGCTGGTCGCGGCGACGCTGGCCACAGTGGTACGCCGTCCCGAGCTGCTGCCGTCGTACCGGGACTTCTTCTGGACCGGCTACGTCGGTCTCGCCGTGCTCGTGAACACCGTGCTGTTCTCCGGGACGGCGGTGCTGCACGAGTTCAGTCACCTGGTGGCGGCCCGTTCGCTGGATGCGCCGGCCCGGATCCGGTTCGCCACCCGGCTGCACCATCTGGTCCTGGAGACCGACGTGACGGCGATCTGGTCGGTGCCGCGCCGCCACCGGTACCGCGTCTACCTCAGCGGCCTGCTCTGGGATTCCGCCGTGGTGTGCGCCGCGCTGCTGGTGATGGCGTACGCCCGGCCGCATCCGCTGGTCGGCGGCCTGCTGTCCGCCGTCGTTCTGGTGATCGTCATGTCGATGGCGCTGCAACTGCACGTCTACATGCGTACCGACTGCTACTTCGTCCTGCTGGACCTGCTGCGGTGCCGCAACCTGTTCCAGGACGGCTTCGCGTACGCCCGGCACCTGCTGCGCCGGGGTCTGCACGCGGCGCTTCCCGGCCGGGTGACACCGTCGGCCGGGGACCCCACCGCCGTCCTGCCGCCGCACGAGCGGCGCGCGGTACGGATCTACGCGCTGGCGGTGGTGGCGGGCAGCGCCGTCGCGTTGTCCAGCTTCGTCCTGTTCGGAATCCCGATCGTCGCGCACGGCGCGATCCAGGCCGGCTCGGCCGTGCTGGCCGGCGCAACCGGCGGAAGCCTGCTCGCGGCCGTGGACGGCGCGCTCGTCCTGCTCGTCGAGGGCACGCTCCAGGCGATGTTCCTGGTCACGTTCTACCGCCGTCACTCCCGGCGGCGCCGGGCGCGGGCCACGTCCGGTCAAGCGCCGCACGCCGCGCCGGACCCGATCGGCTGACCACCGACGACGACCGGACACAGTGGTGTGTCCCCCCGGTCACCGCTGGTACGCGTCACCCCCTGGCCTCGCGCGAACTCGTCTAGGGTGGGGCCGGAGGGCGATCTTGACGTGGTCGCCCGGGTCCGCGCGCTTCGGGGGGAGCGAATGGTGCCGGCGGTCATGTTTCGGCTGCTCGGCCCGGTCGAGGTGTGCCTCGACGATCGGACGGTCCGCGTCGGTGGCCCCCGCAGTCAGGCCATGCTCGCCGCGTTGCTGCTGGAAGCCAACCGGATCGTCCCGGTGTCCCGTCTCATGGACGCGGCCTGGGGCGGCCATCCGCCGGCGAGCGCGGACGTCCAGGTCCGCAACCGGGTCGCGGCGGCGCGACGGGCGCTGCGCGCCGCCGGTCTGCCCGGCGACGTGATCGGCACCCACGGCTCCGGATATCTGCTCACCGTCGCCGACGGTCAGCTCGATCTGGACGTCTTCGAGGAACGGGTACGCCGGGCGGAAGGGCTCCTCGACCGGGGCGGCGCCCCGGAGGAGGTTGTGTCCGGGCTGCGCGAGGCGCTGGCGATGTGGCGCGGTCCGGCGCTCGACGGCCTGCGTACGCCGGCGCTCACCGCGGCGGCGCAGCGTCTCGACGAGCGGCGGATGACAGTGGTCGAGCGCTGCCTCGGCCTGGAGTTGGGCCTCGGCCGGTACGACAGCGTGATCGGCCGGCTCACCGAGCTGGTCGAGGCGTACCCGTGGCGGGAGTCGCTCGTGGGTCAGCTCATGCGGGCCCTCTACCTGGCGGACCGGCAGGGCGAGGCGCTGGACCGGTTCGACCAGTTGCGCCGCCGCCTGGCCGAGGAGCTCGGCATCGACCCCACGGCCCAGCTGATCCGGCTGCGCGACCTGATCCTGCGCAACGACCCCAGCCTCCGGTCGTCGCCCGACGCGGGCCCGGTCGTCGCGCCGCCGGACCGCCCGCCCGCCGCCGGACCGCGCCCGGCCGCCGCCGCACAGCACGGAATCGCCGCACAGCACGGAGGCGCCGCACAGCACGGAGGCGCCGCACAGCACGGAGGCGCCGCACAACACGGTGCCGCCGGACCGGACGGGGCGGTACGTCCGCCGGTCCGGATGCTTCCGGCCGGCCTCACCGACTTCGTCGGCCGGGAGGAGCAGATCGCGGCGGTCCTGGAGTGGCTTCCGGAGCGGCCGGCGGTCGCCGGGCCGGCGATCAGCGGCCTGCCCGGCGTCGGCAAGACCACCCTCGCGGTCCGGATCGCCCACCAGCTCGGCCCGGCGTACCCCGGTCCGCACCTCTACGTGGACCTGAACGGGCACGACCATCCGGCGCCCCCGGTCGAGGTGCTCGGGCGGTTCCTGCGGGCGCTCGGCGTGCCGGGCGCCCAGATCCCGGCGGAGCTGGAGGAACGCGCCGCGCTGTTCCGGGGGGCGATGGCCGAGCGGCCCGGTCTGGTGCTGCTGGACAACGCGGCCGACGCGGCGCAGGTGCGCCCCCTGCTGCCCGGGACGGACACCGTCGTGCTGGTCACGAGCCGGCGCGCGCTCGTCGACGTCGACGGCGCCCACCAGCTGCGGCTGGACCCGCTGCCCGAGGCGGACGCGCTGCGGCTGCTGGCCGGCATCATCGGCGCGGACCGCGTCGCCGCCGAGCCCGGCTCCGCGTCGGACGTCGTCCACCACTGCGGGCTGCTGCCGCTGGCGGTACGGATCGCGGGCGCCCGGCTGGCGATACCCGGCGTGCTGTCGCTGCGGCAGGCGGCGGCGCAGCTCGCCGAACTCTCGCACCGGCTGGACCATCTCACCCGCGCCGACCGCAGCGTACGGGCGGCGTTCCACTCGGCGTACGTGGCGCTGGACGCGCCGGCCCGCCGGCTGCTGCGCCGGCTCGCGGTGCTGGACCTCGACCGGGCCCCGCCGTGGCTGCCCGCCGTCCTGCTCGACGACGAGGCGGGCGCGGCGAACGCGGTCACCGGTCTGGTCGAGGCCAACCTGGTCGAGGTGACCGGGCCGGACGAGCTGGGCCAGGTCCGCTATCACCTGCACGATCTGGTCCGCGCCTTCGCCCGGGAGCGCGCCGCGCGGGAGGAGGGGCCGCGGGAGCGGCCGGAGGTGCTGCGGCGCGTCTTCGGCACCTGGCTGACGCTGACCGAGCAGGCCCGCGTGGCGCTGAGCCAGGAGGGCGGCGCCGTCATCGTCGCCGACCTGCCGAGGTCACCGGCGCCCACCGGCGAGCACCTGCGCGACCCGAAACGCTGGTTCGGCGCCGAACGGTCCGCCCTGCTCGCCGGCCTCGAGCAGGCCGCCGCGACGCCCGGCCTGGAGGACTACTCCTGGGCGCTGGCCTGGCACTGCGACTACTACCTGTTCGTCGATGCCCGGGTGGACGACCTGACCCGGGTCACCGAGATCGGGCTGGCGGCCGCCGAGCGCCGGCGGCACCCGGAGGGGATCGCCCGGCTCCGGCTCTGCGTGGCGTTCGCGGCCCTGCTACGCAGTGACCTGGAGGCCGCGCTCGGCTACGCGCGGGCCGCCGCGGCGGCGGCCGAGCCGCTCGACCAGCCCTGGCTGCGGGCCGACATCGCCGGCGTCGAGAACCAGGTGTACGAAGGGCTGGGCGACCGGCCGGCGGCACGCGCCAGCCTGGTCCGCTCCATCGAGCTGTACCAGGAGGCCGGTGACGAGGTGGCCGCCGGACCGAAACTCGCCCGGCTGGGCGTCCTCCAGTTCCAGGAAGGCGATCCGGCCGCCGGGGAGACGCTCGCCCGGGCCGTCGCTCTGCTGCGGGCCGCCGGCACGCCCCGGCCGCTCGCGTTCGGCCTGCGCGCGTCGGGCCGCTGGCACGACCACCGTGGCGCGGTGGACGAGGCCCGGGCGGCGTACCTGGAGGCCCTGGAACTGGTCCGGCGGCACGGTGACCGGCTCGGTGAGGTGGCGCTGCTCAGCGAGGTCGCCGCGATGCTCGCGGGGCACGGCCGGCTGGGCGAGGCGGCCGGATACGCCGACACCGCCCTGGAACAGGCCCGGCAGATGCGGGTCGCGGCGTACCTGGCCTACGCCCGGTACGCCCAGGGACGGATCAGCCTGATGTCCGGCGAGCCGGCGCGGGCGCGGGTCCTGCTCGAACAGGCGGCCGACGACCTGACGGCCAGCCCGCCGCTGCAGATGGAGGCACTGATGGACCTGGCCCGGGCGGTGGAGCGGCTGACCGGGGCCGAGGCGGCCCGGGACGTCTGGCGGCGCGCCCACGCGGTGGCGGCCCGGATCGGGGCCACTGCCACGGCGGAGCAGATCGAGCGGCGGCTCGCCGGACCGTAACCTGGCCGGGAGTCGTCGGGGCCGGGTTGTCGGATCCGGCCGGACGGCTCCGACCCACCGGCGAGCGCGCCCGACCGGGACGCGCCGCAACGCGGAGGAACACATCATGGGCACTGTCAGCTACGGGGTGCACACGTCGGTCGACGGCTTCATCGAGGGGCCGAACGGCGAGTTCGACTGGCCGCAGATGGGGGAGGAGCTGTCCGCGTACTCGATCGACCTGGCCGAGCGGGCCGACGCGTTCGTCTACGGGCGGCGGGTGTGGGAGATGATGGCCTCCTACTGGCCGCAGGTCGAGTCGATCTCCGACCACCCGCACGACCTGGCGTTCGCGCCGATCTGGCGGCGTACCCCGAAGATCGTGGTCTCCCGCACGCTCGCCGAGGCTCCCCACGGCGCCGTGGTGGTCGGCGGCGGCGACCTGGCGAAGGAGTTCGCCGAGGTCCGCGAGCGGTTTCCCGGCGACCTGCTGGTCACCGGCGGCACCGGCGCGGCGACGGCGCTGGCCGCGCTGGGGCTCGTCGACACCTACGAGGTGATCGTGCACCCGGTGGTGCTCGGCGGCGGACGGCAGGTGCTGCCCGACCAGGCCCGCCAGCACCTGCGGCTGGTCGAGACGCGTCAGTTCGACGGGCGGTCGGTGCTGCTGCGCTACGTGCGGGCCTGACGGGTCAGCGGCCCCGGCGGCGGGGCCGGTACGTGGCGAGCGCGGCCGGTACGCCGCGGCGCACGATGCCGGCCCGGTCGCTGTCCCCGCGCAGCACCGCCGCGGCGGTCTTGCGGGCCTGCTCGGCGGTGAAGTGCGGCGGCAGCATCAGCTCGGCCGGGTCCACCACCGCGTTGACCACGACCGGCCGGTCCGCGTCGAGCACCCGCTGCCACAGGCCGTCTACCCGGTCGGGTGAGTCGACCAGCTCACCGCCGAGGCCCAGCACCTCGGCCCACCTGTGGTACGCGACGTCCGGCAGGTCCTGGCTGTCCGGGAACATCGGCGTGCCCTCGCTGGAGCGCTGTTCCCAGCTGACGAACGCGAGGTCCCGGTTGTTGAGCACGAGCACCACGAACCGGGGGTCGGCCCACTCCCGCCAGTACTTCGCCACAGTGATCAGCTCGTTGACGCCGTTCATCTGCATCGCGCCGTCGCCGAGCAGCGCGATCACCGGGCGGTCCGGGTGGGCGAACTTCGCCGCCAGCGCGTACGGCATGCCGCCGCCCATGGAGAGCAGCGTGCCGGAGAGGCTGGCCAGCATGCCGGGGCGCACGCGCACGTGCCGGGCGTACCAGGCGGTGGCGGTGCCGCAGTCCACGGCGAGCACGGCGTCGTCCGGCAGCGCGTCGTCGAGCGAGGTGAACAGCGACTGCGGGTTGACCGGGTCGGCGGGCTGCGCGGCGACCTCGCGTTGCGCGGCCCGCCACTTGCCGGTGGCGTCGGCGATGGTGGCCCGCCAGGCGGTCGGGCCCGGCCCCGGGCCCAGCTCCTTGAGCAGTGCGCGCAGCGTCGGTCCGGCGTCGCCGGTCAGGTTCACCTCGGTCGGGTAGCGCAGCCCCATCCGGCTGCCGTCGATGTCGATCTGCACCGCCCGGGCCTGCCCCTCCGGCGGGTAGAACTCCGAGTACGGCATCTGGCTGCCGACGATCAGCAGCCGGTCGCACTCGCGCATGAGTTGCCAGCTGGGGCGGCTGCCGAGCAGGCCGATCGCGCCGGTCACCCAGGGCTGCCGGTGGTCGACGGCGGTGAAGCCGAGCAGCGCGGTGGCCACCCCGGCGCCGAGCCGGTCGGCGATCCGGCGTACCTCGTCCTCGGCGCCGAGCGCGCCCTGCCCGACCAGCATCGCCACCCGCTCGCCGCCGCGCAGCACCTCGGCAGCGCGGCGCACGTCGGCCTCCGGCGGCACTGTCGGCTCGCTGCTCGGCACCGCGCTGGTGTGGTAGTAGCCGTGCGCGTGCGGCGGGTGCGGCACCGCCGGCAGGTCCTGCACGTCGGAGGGGAGGACCAGGGCGGTCACGGTACGCCGGGCGAGCGCGGTGCGGCAGGCCCGGTCCACCAGGTGCCGGGCCTGCGACGGGTCATCGAGCTGGGCCAGGAAGGCCGACGCCACGTCCTTGTAGAGCGAGAGCAGGTCCACCTCCTGGTAGTAGCCGCCGCCCTCGGCGGGCAGCGCGGTGTGCCCGAGCAGCGCCACCACCGGCTGGTGGTCGAGCTTGGCGTCGTAGAGGCCGTTGAGCGCGTGGATCGCGCCCGGGCCGCTGGTCACCACCACGCAGCCGAGCGGGCCGCCGCCGTACTTGACGTGCGCGCCGGCCGCGAAACCGGCGGTCTCCTCGTGCCGGACCTGGATGAACCGGGCGTGTCCCTCGGCGCGTTGCAGCGCCGAGGTCATGCCGTTGATCCCGTCGCCCGGGTAGCCGTAGTAGCGATGCACGCCCCACTCGGCGAGCCGGGCCACCAGGTAGTCGGCGACTGTGGCGTCGCGGGGGAGGTTGCCGTTGTGATCCGCGCCCATCGTGGTTCCTCCGTCGCGTCGGCCTTCCGGCTCCGTTCCCCGCCCGGGGCGGCGGAAACCCGGCCCGTGCCGGGGCGGCCGGGCGCGCCGGGCAGAATCGCCTCGTGCCCGTCCACGAGATCACCGACCCCGACGACGACCGGATCGCCGACTACCGCGCGCTCACCGACGTGGAGCTGCGTACCCGTTGGGAACCGCCGCACGGGCTGTTCATCGCCGAGGGGGAGCTGGTGCTGCGGCGGGCGCTGCGGGCCGGCTACCCGGCCCGGTCGTACCTGGTCGACGCCAAGCGTGTGGACCAGCTCGCCGATCTGGACACCGGTGACGCGCCGGTGTACGCGGCCACGCCGGACGTCCTCCAGCGCGCCACCGGCTTCCACGTGCACCGGGGCGTGCTCGCGTCGTTCCACCGCAAGCCGCTGCGCTCGGCCGACGAGGTGCTGGCCGCCGCCCGGCGGGTGGTGATCCTGGAGGACGTCAACAACCACACGAACCTGGGCGCGATCTTCCGGGGCGCCGCAGCGCTCGGTGTCGACGCGGTGCTGCTGTCGCCGACCTGCGCCGATCCGCTCTACCGGCGCAGCGTACGGGTCAGCATGGGCGAGGTGTTCGCGGTGCCGTACGCGAAGCTCGAGCGCTGGCCCGGCGGGCTGGACCAGGTCCGCGCGGCCGGGTTCACCGTGCTCGCGATGACGCCCGCGCCTGATGCCGTACCGATGCAGCGGCTGACCCCGGCGCAGCGCGAGCGGGCGGCGTTGCTGCTCGGGGCGGAGGGGCCGGGACTGACCGCGGCGGCGCAGGCCGCCAGCGACGTGCGGGTGGTGATCCCGATGCGGCGCGGCGTGGACTCGCTGAACGTGGCCGCCGCGGCGGCGGTGGCGTTCTGGGAGCTGGGGCGGGACGACCCGCTCTGACGACCGGCTTGCATGACCATGCGACAGCGTGCATAATCTTCCTTGTGTCCAAGGTTCTCACCTCCCTGCCCATCGGCGAACGTGTCGGCATCGCCTTCTCCGGCGGCCTCGACACCTCGGTCGCGGTCGCGTGGATGCGCGACAAGGGCGCCATCCCGTGCGCCTACACCGCCGACATCGGCCAGTACGACGAGCCCGACATCGCCTCGGTGCCCGGCCGCGCCCACACCTACGGCGCCGAGGTCGCCCGCCTCGTCGACTGCCGCGCCGCCCTGGTCGAGGAAGGGCTGGCGGCGCTGACCTGCGGCGCCTTCCACATCCGCTCCGGCGGGCGGGCCTACTTCAACACCACGCCGCTGGGCCGGGCCGTGACCGGCACGCTGCTGGTGCGCGCGATGATCGCCGACGACGTGCAGATCTGGGGCGACGGCTCGACGTTCAAGGGCAACGACATCGAGCGGTTCTACCGGTACGGCCTGCTGGCCAACCCGCAGCTGCGGATCTACAAGCCGTGGCTGGACACCGACTTCGTCACCGAGCTGGGCGGCCGCACCGAGATGTCGGAGTGGCTGCTGGAGCGCGGCCTGCCCTACCGGGACAGCACCGAGAAGGCGTACTCCACCGACGCCAACATCTGGGGCGCCACCCACGAGGCCAAGACGCTCGAACACCTGGACACCGGCATCGAGACGGTCGAGCCGATCATGGGCGTGAAGTTCTGGGACCCGTCCGTGGAGATCCCCACCGAGGACGTCACCATCGGCTTCGACCAGGGCCGCCCGGTGACGATCAACGGCAAGGAGTTCGGCAGCGCCGTCGACCTGGTGCTGGAGGCCAACGCCATCGGCGGCCGGCACGGCCTGGGCATGTCCGACCAGATCGAGAACCGGATCATCGAGGCCAAGAGCCGGGGCATCTACGAGGCCCCCGGCATGGCGCTGCTGCACGCCGCCTACGAGCGGCTCGTCAACGCCATCCACAACGAGGACACGCTCGCCAACTACCACAACGAGGGCCGCCGCCTCGGCCGCCTCATGTACGAGGGCCGCTGGCTGGACCCGCAGGCGCTGATGCTGCGCGAGTCGCTGCAGCGCTGGGTCGGCACGGCGGTCACCGGCGAGGTCACGCTGCGGCTGCGCCGGGGCGAGGACTACTCGATCCTCGACACCACCGGCCCGGCGTTCAGCTACCACCCGGACAAGCTGTCGATGGAGCGCACCCAGGACTCGGCGTTCGGCCCGGCCGACCGGATCGGCCAGCTCACCATGCGCAACCTCGACATCGCCGACTCGCGCGCCAAGCTGGAGCAGTACGCCTCCGTCGGCATGGTCGGCGGCGGCAACCCGCAGCGGGTCGTGGGCGCCGCCCAGGCCGCTTCGACCGGGCTGATCGGCGCCATGCCGCAGGGCGGCGCCGAGGCCATCGCTTCCCGGGGCGTGCCCACCGCCGAGGACGAGGCGCTCGACCGGGCCGCCATGGAGTTCGGCGTCGACTGATCCCGCAGCCCGGCCGGCTCGTCCTCCCCGGCGAGCCGGCCGGTGCGGCCCTCGGCAACGACGGTGACGCAGGGTAGCGTGTCGCCCGTGTTCCCTACCGTGCGTGAGGTCCTGGACCTGGTGCCGATGCGCCACGGTGCGCCACGCCTGGTCGCCGGGAACGCCGGGCTGGACCGGCCGGTGCGGTGGGTGCACATCGCCGAGGTGCCCGACATCGCCACCCTGCTCGGCGGCGGGGAACTGGTCCTGACCACCGGGATCGGGCTGCCGGCCGACGACGCCGGGCTGCGCGAGTTCATCGGCACCCTGGCCGACGTCGGCGCCTCCGGACTGGTGGTCGAGCTGGGCCGCCGGTACCTCACCGGAGTGCCCCGGGTGATGGCCGCCGCCGCCGAACGCCGCGGCCTGCCCCTGGTCGAGCTGCGCCGGGGCACCCCGTTCGTCCGGATCACCGAGGCGGTGCACGGGCTGATCGTGGACGCCCAGCTCACCGAGCTGCGCGCCACCGAGGAGATCCACCAGCGGTTCACCGACCTGTCGGTGGAGGGCGCCGAACCGGCCGAGGTGCTGCGGCAGGCCGCCGAACTGGCCGGCTGCCCGATGGTGCTGGAGAACCTGTCCCGGCAGGTGCTCGCGTACGACCCGGCGGGGGAGAACGCGGAACTGCTGCTGGACGGCTGGGAACAGCACTCCCGGCAGATCCGCCCGGCCGGGCGCACCGCGTACGACCCGGGCAGCGGCTGGCTCGTCACCACAGTCGGGGCGCGCGGGCAGGACTGGGGACGGCTGCTGCTGCGCTGGCCGGTCGCCGAGTCCACCCCGCCGACCCGGCTGACCATCCTGATCGAGCGGGCCGCCTCCACGCTGGCCCTGGGGCGGCTGATCCGGCGCGACGCCGAGGGCCTGGAACGGCAGATCCACCGTACGCTGCTGACCGCGCTCATCGACCACTCCCGCCCGGTGGACGAGGTGGCGCTGCGCGCCAAGGCGCTGGGCGTCGTCCTGGACCGACGGCACCTGGTCGGCGTGGTGGTCCGGCACCGTGGCGACGAGCCGGCCGCCGGCCCGGGCGCCGACGCCGACCCCGAGGCCGGTCCGGCCCGCCTGCGTGACCTCGCCGAGGCGGTCGGCCAGGCCGTGCGGGACGCCAAACTCACCGCCCTGACCAGCGCCGTCGACGACCATGCGGTGGGGGCGCTGCTGGCCCTGCCCGACGCGGCCGACGAGGAGAAGGCACTCGCCGCGTTCGCCACGGCGTTGCGCCGGGTACGCCTCGACGCCGCCCCGTCCCGCCCTCCGGCCACCCGTACCGTGGTGGCGGCCGGTTCGGGCGTGGGCAGTCTGCGCGAGGCGCGCCGCTCACTCGTCGAGGCGCGTCAGATCGCCGAGGCGGCGCGGCGGGACCCCCGAGACCTGCCCTGCTACCGGCTGCCGCACGTCGGGTTGGCCGGTCTGCTGCACCTGCTGCGCGACGAGCCCCGGCTGCAGACGTTCGTCGAGCGCGAACTCGGGGCACTGCTCGCGTACGACGCCCAGCACCCGCGTGAGCAGTTGCTCGGCACGCTGCGCGCGTACCTGGAGCAGGGGCGGAACAAGTCGGCGGGCGCGGCCGCGGCGCACCTGTCCCGGCCGGCGTTCTACGAGCGGTTGGCCCGGATCGGCCGCATCCTCGACGCCGACCTGGACTCGGTCGACAGGTGCCTGTCCCTGCACGTGGCCCTGCTGGCCCTCGACGCCATCCGAACCCCCTGACCCACCCCGGGCCGTCACGCCGGTCCCGCCGACCCCGCCGATCTTGGACTTGTGGCGCCCAGGATGCCCAGAACCGCGGCTTATGCGCGCCGCCACAACTCCAAGATCGATGGGGCCGAGGCGGTGATCATGAGGTTAGGCCGGTGTTTTGCCCGGATTCGCCCCGCCAACTTCATGATCAGCGCGGCGGGGCGGGCGCGGGGGGGTGTCCCTATGGGTTTCGTCAAGCGGGGACGGGTGCCTGATCTCTCGGCCGTGGTTGGTAGGGGATCTTGTCGCGGAGCATGGCGTATAGGACGTCGCAGCGGCGTCGGGCGAGGCAGATGAGGGCGGCGTTGTGACGCTTGCCTTCGGCGCGTTTGCGCTCGTAGTAGGCGCGGCTGACGGGGTCCGCGAGGGCGGCGAACGCGGCGAGGAAGAAGGCGCGTTTGAGGTTCTTGTTGCCGCCTCGGGGTGGGTGTTCGCCGCGGATACTGCTGCCGGATCGTCGGGTGACGGGGGCCAGGCCTGCGTAGGCGGCGAGGTGGCCGGGGGTGGCGAAGCTGCTGCCGTCGCCGACTTCGAGCAGGATCCGGGCTGCGGTCCTGACGCCGATGCCGGGCATCGAGGTCAGGACCCCGGCAAGAGGGTGCGCATCAAGCATCCTCTCGACCTGAGTGGCGACCTGGTCGCGTTGTCTCAGGACGTCGCGGAGGCTGTCGGCGAGGCGGGGCAGGATCGTTTCCGCCGCTGTCGTGCCGGGGACGGTGACGGTCTGCTCGTCGAGGGCGGTCATGATCTGCTCGACGAGGCGTTGCCCCATGCGGGGTGCGTGGACGGCGGCGATGGACAGGAGTTTGCGGCGGCCGGCCTTGCGCAGACCGACGGGTCCGCCGCAGCGCGACAGCAACTCCAGGACGGCCTTGTGGTGCAGTTTCGGGCCGAGGACCCGTTCCAGGGCGGGGTGGATCTGGGTGAGCAGTCCTCGGATGCGGTTGGACACGCGGGTGGCTTCGCCGGCGAGGTCGTCGTCGAAACCGACCAGGACTTCCAGCTCGGCCAGGGTCTCGTCGCCGGTGTCGACCCGCCGCAGCGTGTGCGGCAGGGTGCGGGCGGCATCAGCGATGACGTAAGCGTCGCGGGCGTCGGTCTTCGCCGAGCCTGGGTGCAGATCAGCGATGCGGCGCATCGCCAGGCCGGGTAGGTAGGCCACCTGATGCCCGCACGCCCGAGCCACCGCGACCGGCAGGGCGCCGATCGACGCCGGCTGGTCGACCACCACCAACAGCCGACCATGACGGGCGAGTTTGTCGAACAGCTGCCGCAGCCGGGCCTCGGTGTTCGGCAGCGCCGCGTCATGCAGCCGCTTGCCGTCCGGAGCCAGCCCGACTGCGTGGTGGTCACCCTTACCGACGTCCAAGCCGAGGTAGACGCCGTATTCGTCGTTCACCAGACCCGCCTCCACGCATCGTCCGTGGCCTCGGCCGCTGGTCCAGGCGTCGGACTGCCGGCAGCCACGTTACGAAGAGACCTACCCCAACACGGGTGGCCGTGTCCCTATCAGCGGTCCGCCGACGCCACCCGACCCGGCGACAACACCCCCCGGATCATCCGTACGACAGGGGCAGGAAGTCATACCGGGCCGGGCGACCGAGGGTCCCCGGCTGGGGACGATCAAAAAGGTAACGGGTGAGCGGAACGCCGCCAGCCTATAGATAGGTATCCATCGATATCAAGCGTGGTGGTGAACTGACCGGGCTCGATCATCCGTACCCCTTGTCGTGCGGACCACGGAGCTGGTGACCTGTCCCCGCGAGCCGCGCGACCGGCTCGGCCCGGTCGCCGTACGCGAGGCGGTGCACCGCTGGCTGCGGCTGATCGCGGCGGACGCGGAACTGGCCCCGTACCTGATCGGGGTCGACCGCCGCCGGCTCGCGGCGCTGCTCACCGACCGGCTGGACGCGGCGCTCGGCGGTGTGTGGCGCAGCCCCGGCGGCACCGGGTCGGACGGCGGGCCGGTCCTCGGCGGCGCGCGGCGACCGCCGTTGAGCGAGGAGCAGCGCTGGCGCGTCCTGGACTACCTGGCCGCCGCGCTCTGGACGCTCGACCTGCCGCCGACCGCGCTCGTGGACGCCCAGCGGGCGGTCGCCGGACTGCTGCGCGCCTGATCGCCCACCAGCACAGGAATGGTCGTTCACGCCGCCGGGAATCCCCGGTTTTCCTGTCAACCTCCCGTCACGCGGGGTGTTTTTCTGATCGCTTCCGGTCGATAACGTCGGGCCACTGCCGTCGACGAAGGGCCGACGATGAACGACAACGGACACCCGCTCGACCGCCGGCGACTGCTCGCCGGCGCGGCGGCAGCCTCGGCGGTCACAGTGACCGGCCTGGCCGTCGCCTCCACCGGAGCCGCCGCCGCGGCGGCTCCCGCCCGTCCCGCGACACCGCTGATCGCCCGGGACCGCATCGCCACCGCCGCGTTGCGCGCGCCCGACGGCTCCGCGCCCGCGGTCGGCGTCCAGACCGACTTCCACGCCCGGCTCGCCGCCTGGCTCGCCTTCTGGTCGGCGAACTCGCCGCCGGCCTGGAGTACGCCGGTGCACGTGGTCGCCCGGGTCGAGCCGGCCGGCGACGCGCTGGTGCTGCACGCGATCCGGCACCGCCGCGACGACGAGCTGCACGCCGGGTTCGCCGCCGGCCGGCGCGACGCCACCCACCTGGCCACGCTGGCCAGCCTGCACCACCACTTCCCGGACGTGCGGGTCCGGCCGGACGGCACGATCCGGGTCGCCGACGGACCGGCCGGGTTCACCGGCGCGCCGGAGCAGGTCGCCTTCGCGGTCGCGGCCTGCCGCGAACTGTGGGGCGACGCCGCGGCCACCCCCGGCCGCTGGGCGGAACACGCTGCCCGGGTGCTCGCCCGCGCCGGGCAACGCACCGACGCCGCCTCGCACGCCGGCTGGGCGGCCTTCACCCGAACCAGCCTGCGTCGCGGGCTGGGCACCGAATCGTACGAGTGACCGGAGGAAGCACATGGCCCGCAACGAGTTCCGCTTCGTGGTCGACGGTGTCGACCTGAGCGCCGAGCAGCAGACGCTGATCGCCGCGGAGATCCAGAAGGCCGGCCTGGCCGCCCTGCGTACCGCCGACGCGAAACTGACCAACCCGCTGACCGTCGGCCACGGCAACATCAAGCTGCGCCCCGAGTGGTACGGGCTCTGGGTCATCGACGGCCCGTTCGCCCAGGACCTCGGGCAGAAGATCAACGACATCGGGTTCTGGATCCAGCGGTGACCGACGCCGCCCGGCCGGCCGGCGCGCCGGAGCGGATGTGCCCGAGCACCCCGGCGTCGAACGCCACGGTGTTCCTGGGCATGATCACTCCGGCGGGCCGGGTGGCCTACGTGACCCCGGCCGTACCGGCCGAGGTGGCGCTCGCCGGGCTCGGCGACTCCGACGAGCCGGTCGAGGCACGGGTCCGGCTCGCCGGTCCGTGCGTCACCTCGTCCTGCGGCTTCTGGACCGGCTCGCACTGCGGGCTGGGCGCGCGGATGGCCGCCTCGTACGCCGAGACCGCCCCGCCCGCCGAGGAGGCGCTGCCGAAGTGCGCCATCCGGCGTACCTGCAGGTGGTTCGCCGAGCAGGGGCCGTCGGCGTGCCCGGCGTGCGCGCACGTGGTGACCGACGCGCGGACCTGATCGCTGTCGTCTTGTCGGACCCCTCGACTAGCGTCGGGAGGTCATGGAGCCGCGGTTCGGCGAGCAGATCATCGGGCGGGAACACCCCGCGGCGCTGTTGCGCGCCGAGGTGGCCCGGCTGACCGCGGGCCACGGCGGCCTCGCCCTGGTCACCGGCGAGCCGGGCATCGGCAAGACCACACTGGTCTCGGCCGCCGCCGACGAGGCCCGCCGAAGCGGCGCGCTCGTGCTCGGCGCCGCGTGCTGGGACTCCGACACCGCCCCCGACTACTGGCCCTGGGTCCAGGTGCTGCGCCGGCTGGCCCGCTTCGCCGACGACCCGTCCGGCGCCCGCGAAGCGGTCGACGCCGGGCTGGCCGCGCTGCTCGGCGAGCGCCCCGCCGGAGAGGGCGACGAAGCGGGGGACGACGGCGACGAGGCGGGGGACGGCGGCCGGGCCGAGTTCGACAGGCACGACGCGGTGACCGCGGCGCTCGTCGCCGTCGCGCAGCACCGGCCGGTCGTGGTGGTCCTCGACGACCTGCACTGGGCCGACCCGGCGTCGGTCCGGCTGCTCCAGTTCGTCACCCGGCACACCTGGTTCGAGCGGCTGCTGTTCGTCGGCACCTACCGGGACGCCGAGGTCGAGTCCGGCGAGCATCCGCTGCGCCCGTTGCTGGTGCCGCTGAGCGCGAAGGCCACCACGGTCACGCTCACCGGCCTCGGCCGGGACGACGTGGCCGCCCTGATGACCCGCACCGCCGGCCGCGAGCCGGGCGCCGATCTGGTCGCCGAGGTGCACCGGCGCACCGGCGGGAACCCGTTCTTCGTCGAGCAGACCGCCCGGCTCTGGCACACCGACGGCCTGACCGACACCATCGCGCCCGGCGTCCGGGAGGTGGTGCGCCGCCGGCTCGCCCAGTTGACCGCCCCGGTCGTCGAGGCGCTCACCGTCGCCGCGGTGCTCGGCCACGAGTTCGACAGGGGGACGGTGGCGGCCTGCGTACCCGCTCCGGTCGCCCAGGTCGACCGCATGCTCGGCCGCGCCGCCGCGGCCCGGCTGGTGCTGCCCCGGGGCGGCGGGCGGTTCGTCTTCGTGCACGACCTGGTCCGCGAGACGCTCTACGACGGGCTCGCCGCGGACGCGCGGCGGGCCCGGCACGCGGGCGTCGTCCGCGCCGTGGACAGGTCCGACGCGCTCGCCGGCGCGCTCAGCCCCGCCCACCTGGCCCGGCACGCGTGGCTGGCCGGCGCCGAGCTGGACCCGGTACGCGCCGGTGAGCTGCTGGTCACAGCCGCCCGGGACGCGGCCGGCCGGCTCGCCGTGGACGAGTCGGTCCGGCACTACCGGCGGGCGCTCGATCTTCCCGGTGAGCCCGTCCCGCGGGTCCGGCTGCTGCTGGAACTGGCCGGGCTGCTGCACCACATCGGCCCGGCCGAGGAGGTCGAGCGGCTGCTGACCGAGGCCGCCGCGCTGGCCCGGCAGGCCGACGACCCCGGCGTGCTGACCCGGGTGGCGCTCACCGCGCACCGGCGGCACTCGGCCACCCGCCGCCGGCTCGACGCCGACGACCTGGTCCGCGAGGCGTACCGGCGGTTGATCGGCGAGCCGGATCCGGCGCGGTCGGTGCGCAGCCTGGTCACCGACCTGATCACCGCCACCGAGACGCTCGCGAGGCACGGCAGCGACGACGAGGCGCTCACGTTCAGCCTGTGGGCCCGCCACGACACCACCTGGGGCCTCGGGACCGCCGAGGAGCGAGCCCAGGTGACCGCCGAGATCCGGGAGGTGGCCCGCCGCGGCGGCGACCGGGAGACCGAGCTGTGGGCCACCGCGCTGCGCTGGGTCGCGCTGCTGGAACTGGGCGACCCGGGATACCGCCGGGAGCTGGCCTCGTTCGTGGCCGGCGCCCGGCAGGGCGAGGTTCCCCGGCAGCGGATGGCGGCCACCATGGACAGCGGCATCATCGCCGCGTTCCGGGGCGACCTCGCCACCGCCGAGGAGTGCTTCGCCGAGGTGGAGAGCCACCCCGAGCCGGAACACTCCGACCACGCCTTCATGACGCACCACATCCGCTGGTCGGTGCTGCTTCTCTACGGCCGCGTCGCCGAGGCCGAGGCCCTGCTCGACAAGGTGGGCGCCGGCCACCCGGCCGCCGAGCTGCTCCGGGCGATCACCGCCGCCGAACGCGGCGACCCGGCCGCCGTACGCGGGCTCACCGCCGGGATCGAGGCCGCCGGCGCCACGTACCCCCGGTCGGTGTCGCCGCTGTGGCTGCGGCTGCGGGCCCAGGCGGCGGCAGTGGACGGCGACCCGGGCCGGTGCGCCGAGACGCGGGCGGCGCTGGCGCCGCACCGGGGACGGTGGATGGCCGCGCTGTTCGGCTGCGACATCGCCGGCCCGGTCGACCTGTGGCTGGCCGCGGTGGACGCGGCCGACGGCCGGTGGGACGACGCGGTCGCCGGTTACACGGCGGCCCGGGACGCCGCCGACCGGCTGGGCGCCCGCCCGTGGTCGGTGCTGGCCCGGGCCGGGCTGGTGGCCGCGCTGACCGGGCGCGACGGGCCGGGCGACGCGGCCGAGGCGCGGCGGCTGCGCGCCGCGACGGCGGCCGAGGCGCGGGCGCTGGGCATGAGACAGGTGCCCGGCCGGATGGCCGCCGCCCGGGCGGATGCCCCGGCGGTGGCGGTCTCTCCGCTGGCCGCTGTTCGCCCGGCGGTGTCCGCTCCGCCGGAGTTCCGCCCGGACGGGCCGGTGTGGCGCCTCGGGTACGGCGGTGTGGTGGTGCACCTACCCGACGCCAAAGGGCTGCACGACCTGCGGCTGCTGTTGAGCCGGCCCGGCACCGACGTGCCCGCCGTCGAGCTGCTCGACCCGGCCGCCGGCCCGGAACTTGTCGCGGCCCGCCGCCTCGGCGCCGACCCGGTGCTGGACGACGAGGCGAAGGCCCGCTACCGCCGGCATCTGCGCCGGCTCGACGACGAGATCGACCGGGCCGCCGTACGCCACGACGAGCGGCGGCTGTCCGCGCTGGACGCCGAGCGGGCCGCGCTGCTCGACCAGTTGCGGACCGCCGCCGGGCTGGCCGGGCGCAGCCGCCGCCTCGGTGACCAGGCCGAACGGGCACGCAAGGCGGTGACCGGGCGGATCCGGGACACGCTGCGGCGCATCGGCCAGCGGCATCCGGCGCTCGCCGCCCATCTGCGCGAGTCCGTCACCACCGGCGGCACCTGCCGCTACCTGCCGCCCGAACCGGTGTCCTGGCGGCTCTGACCTGCCGTACGCCGGGGTGGCGGGTTCGGGTCCCGCCACCCCGGCGGGCGGTCAGTGGCGGTTGTAGCGGTACATGGTCAGCGTGCCGAAGACGACCACGAAACCGGCGCTCCAGAGCAGCAACCACATCGTGTTCGGGCCGTCCATCGAGCCGGCCATGGCCGCGCGGACCGCGCCGACCAGGTGGGTGATCGGGTTGACCTTGACGAACGCCTGCAGCCAACCGGGCATGGTGGACGGTTCCACGAACACGTTGCTGAGGAACGTCAGCGGGAACAGCACCATCATGCTGACCCCCATCACCGACTTCTCGCTGCGCAGCACCAGGCCGAAGAACGTCCAGACCCAGGAGAACGCGAACGAGAAGACCACGAGCAGCCCGATCCCGGCCAGCACCCCGAGCAGCCCGCCGTCGGGGCGGAAGCCGAGCACCAGCCCGACCGAGAGGATGACCACCGCGGCGAGCACGTAGCGCAGCACGTCCCCGAAGATCATCCCGACCAGCGCGGCCGGCCGCCAGACCGGCAGCGTACGGATCCGGTCGAAGACACCCTTCTCGATGTCGTTGTTCAGCCCCACACCGGTGTACATGGTGATCATCACGACGCTCGTGACCATGATGCCGGGCAGGAAGAACTGCAGGTACGCACGCGGGCTGTCGGCGAGCGCGCCACCGAACAGGTACGTGAACATCAGCACCATGATGATCGGGAACGCGGTCACGTCGAACAGCTGCTCCGGCACGTGCTTGATCTTCAGCAGGGCCCGCCAGCCGAACGTCAGCGACGCGGCGAGCGGACTCGGCCGGGCCGGCCGTTCCGCCGGGGCGAGCACCGTGGCGAGCGCCTCGGCGGACGGGACGTAGACGGACGGCGCGCGCCCGGTGGTGATCGCGGTGTCGCTCATCGCGCCGCCTCCAGCTCGTCGTCCCGCTCGTCCGCCGGGACGGCCGGGTGGTCGGTCAGGGCCAGGAAGACCTCGTCCAGGCTGGGCTGGCCGAGGGAGAAGTCGTCCACCACGATGCCGGCGCCGGCCAGCTCACCGAGCGCGCGGGCGGCCTGCGCGCTCGCCTCCAGGTCGGTGCCGTCCTCGCCGACCCGGGCGGTCAGCGCCACCGGGTCCGTGTCGAGCTGCACCGGTACGCCCAGCGCCGCCCGCAGCACCTTCTCGGCCTGGGGCCGCTGCCCCGGATCGCGCAGCCGGATGTGGACGCTGCCGGATCCGACCGACGACTTCAACTCGCCCGGGGTGCCCTCCGCGATCACCCGGCCGTGGTCGACGACCGCGATCCGCCCGGCGAGCTGGTCCGCCTCGTCCAGGTACTGCGTGGTCAGCAGCACTGTGGTGCCGTACGCCACCACCGCCCGCACGATCGCCCACACCTGGTTGCGGCTGCGCGGGTCCAGCCCGGTGGTCGGCTCGTCCAGGAACAGCAGATCCGGGGTGTTGAGGATGCTCGCGGCGATGTCGATGCGCCGCCGCATCCCGCCGGAGTACTTCTTCACCTGCCGCCCGGCGGCCTCGGCCAGCCCGAAGGCGGCGAGCAGCTGGTCGGCGCGGTCCCGGGCGCCCGCCCGGCTCAGCCCGAGCAGCCGCGCCAGCAGAATCAGGTTCTCCGCACCGGTCAGGTCCTCGTCCAGCGAGGCGTACTGGCCGGTCAGGCTCACCCGGGAGCGGACCGCGTCGGCGTCGCGCACGACGTCGTGGCCGAAGACCCGCGCGGTGCCGCCGTCCGGGCGCAGCAGCGTCGCCAGCACCCGTACGGCTGTGGTCTTGCCGGCGCCGTTGGGGCCCAGCACCCCGTACACGGTGCCGGCGGGGACCCGCAGGTCCAGCCCGTCGAGCGCCCGCGTCGTACCGAAGGACCGGACCAGGCCCTCGGCCTCGACGGCCAGGCCGGTGTTCCGGTTACTCATGGATTGCTACCTCTCTCGTCGGTGTCTCGACAGGCGTACGGCGTGCCGCCGGACCGATCGCCTGTTTCAACGAGGCCGGGGAGCTGTGGTGTTGTGCCGGCCTCACCCCTTCGGCGCCAGACGGTCCGCCAGATCCGATCTGGCGGTCGCGATTCCCGGCCGACGGCGGCCCGGTACGGGAGAAAGACGGGGTTATGACCGTTCCCGCAGCAGTCCGCCGGATGACCGGTCGCGGACAGTGCGCGATCGATCGTCCGCCATATGCTGCGCCGGCATCCGACGCACGGGGGGCGTGTCCTGGTTGTGGTGACGCGGACGCCTCTTGAGCGCATTGAAACCGAGAGGGGTCCACCGTGTCCATCGTCCGAAGAGTGCTCGGCGCACTCGCCGTGGCGGCCCTGGCCGTCACCGCCGCACCCACCGCCGCCGGTGCGGCGGCTGATCCGGCAGGCTTGCTCCACCTGACCGTCACCGGGACCGACGGCAGCCCGGCCGCCGGTAACGTCGCCGTGACCGCAGCCGACAGCAGCTACGACAAGGACCTGCTGCCGCTGGACGAGTCCGGGCAGCTCAGCGTGGAGGTGCCGGCCGGCGACTACAAGATCGCCGTCACCCCGGTGTACAGCGACGGCCAGGACGACGAGGTGCTCCGGCAGTGGGTGCCGGGCCGGACCAGCTGGGCGCAGGCCGGAACGGTCCGGGTGTCCGCGGGGGACACGACGGAGGTCTCCGAGCGCCTGCTCGTGCCCAGCGGGTCGACCCTGCGGGCGCGCGACGCGGTCACCGGCGCCGCCGTCGACGGGCTGTGCGTGTTCCTCGACCCCCGGCGCAATCCGTGCGGCGACACCCGGGTGACCGTCCCGCCGCTGATCCCCGGCCCGCAGGAGGTGTGGGTCTACACCCGGGACGACACCCACCTGCCCCGCTACGCCACGGTGAACGTCCTCGCCGCCGGCAGCGGCACCGCCGTGGTCGTCCTGACCCCGGCCGCGAACGTGGTCTCCCGGGTGGTCGACGCGGCGACCGGCGCACCAGTCGCCGGGGCCTGTGTGACGCCGGCGCCCGCCGGCACCGGCGAGCTGCCCGCCAACCCGGGACGGTACTGCTCCGACGCCTCCGGGAACGTCCGCGTCGGCCTGATCACGGCCGGCTCCTGGAACCTGTTCGTCCGCCCCGCCGGCGGATCGGCGTACGGCGCGCAGTGGGTCGGCGCGACCGGCGGCACCGGTGACGCGAAGCAGGCCCGGGTGGTCGCCCTCCGGGCCGGGCAGACGGTCACCGTGCCGCCGATCCGGCTCGACCGCGCCGGTGTCGTCACCGGCACCGTGACCAGCGCGGCCACCGGCAGGCCGGCGACCTCCGGCACCGTGACGCTCGCGCCCGAGACGGGCGACTTCCCGGATTGGGGAGTGGAGCTGGACGCGCAGGGCCGCTACCGCATCGACTGGCTCGGCCCGTACGCGTGGCCGCTGCTGTTCACCACCGCCGACAACGCCACCCAGTGGTCCGGTGGGTTCGCCCTGCGGGGCAAGGCCGTGCCGGTCACGGTCCGGGCCGGCGCCACCACCGTCTACGACCTCGCCGTGCGGCGAGGCGTCCTGGTCACCGGCCGGCTCGTCGACCCGGAGGGCCGCCCGGTGGTCGCCGAGCTGACGGTGCGCAACGCGCGTACCCGTGAGGTCATCGGCCGGACGGCCGACCGCGACGGCGAGTACGCGCTGCGCGTACTCGGCCCCCAGCCGGTCACCGTGGCCTGGCTCTGGACGCCGCCGTTCGTCAGCTACACCGGCTGGTACGACGGCGCGGCCCGCCCGGCCGACGCCACCGAGGTGACCCTGCCCGGCACCGGCACCCTGCGGCTCGACGTCGCTGTCGACCGGTACCCGGCCGGCTGAGCGACACGATCCGGTCGATCGGCACGAGCGGTCGATCGGCACGAGCCGGGTGGCGAGTGAGCCACCCGGCCCGGCGCCGGTCAGCGCGCCGAGTCCAGCCGGGTCCGCTGCTCCGGGGTCAGCTCCAGGTCGACAGCGCCCAGGCTCTCCTCCAGCTGCGCCACCGAGGAGAAGCCGACGAGCGGGATCGACGGGATGTCGCCGCCCATCAGCCAGGCCAGCACCACCTGGTTGACGGTGGCCCCGGTCTCGGCGGCCACCGCCCGCAACGCCTCCAGCCGGGCCGGGGTGGCGGGCACCGCGTACTCCTCGCCGAGCCGTTCCGGCCGGACGTACGCGCCCTTGAGCAGCGGCGAGTACGCCACCAGCGTGAGCTGCGGCTCGGCCCGCAGATAGCTGAGCAGGTCCGGGCCCACCCAGACGACGTCCCCGTCCCGGTCCAGCTCGCTCGGCACGTCGAGCCGCCGGGGCAGATAGCTGCGGTGGTACTGCAGTACCTCGTACCCGGGCAACCCGGCCGCGGCGGCGAGCGCCCGCGCCCGCTCCACCCGCCAGGCGCGGTGGTTGCTGGCGCCCAGCAGCCCGACGGTGCCCTCCGCGACCAGCTCGGCGAAGCCCTCCACGGTCTCCCGCAGCGCGACCGTGTGGTCCTCGATGTGGGCGTAGAGCAGGTCGATGCGGTCGAGCCCGAGCCGCTCCCGGCTGCGTTCGGCGGACTCGCGGATCACCTTCGCCGACAGCCCTTCGGGGTTGTCCACGTAGCTGGTGCCAGGGGCGAGCGGCCGGGCACCGAGCTTCGTGGCGATGACCACCTCGTCGCCGACCCCGCGGCTGCGCCGCCAGCGGCCGAGCAGTTCCTCGCTCTCGCCACCCTGGCCCCCGTTCTGCCAGAAGGCATAGTTGTCCGAGGTGTCGATGAACGTGCCGCCGGCCTCCACGTAGCGGTCGAGGATGGCGAACGAGGTGGCCTCGTCGGTGGCGGTGCCGAAGAGCATCGCGCCGAGGCTGAGCACGCTGACCTTGCGGCGCGTCGCAGGGTCGGTGCCGATGGTGCGGTAGCGCATGGATTTCCTCCCCGTCGGAGCTTTGCCGGTCACCCTGCCCCTTCGAGTGCGCGCGAAGTCAAACGTCGAAGGGCCCCGGTTCCCCGGGGCCCTTCGGTGTGCGGCGGTTCAGCTCGGGATGTAGTCGAACTCGTCCGGGTTCGGGCCCGTCCGGCCGTCCTCGCCCCGGTCCAGCGAGGTGAGCCGCTCCATCGCGGTGTCGTCGAGCGTGAAGTCGAAGATCGCGAAGTTCTCCTCGATCCGCTTCGGGGTGGTCGACTTCGGGAAGACGATGTCGCCGCGCTGCACGTGCCAGCGCAGCACCACCTGGGCCGGGGTCCGGCCGACCTGCTCGGCCACGTCGACGACCGTCGGGTCGTCGAGCACCGCGCCCTGAGCGATCGGCGACCACGCCTCGGTGAGGATGCCGTGCGCCTTGTCGTACGCCCGCACCTCCTCGTTGCCGAGGTAGGGGTGCGCCTCGATCTGGTTGACCGCCGGCACCACGTCCGCCTCGGCGGCCAGCCGCTCCAGGTGCGCGACCTGGAAGTTGGACACGCCGATCGACCGGACCGTGCCCGCGTCACGCAGTTCCTCCAGCACCTTCCAGGTGGAGACGAAGTCGCCGTCGTAGCGGGTGGGCAGCGGCCAGTGGATCAGGAACAGGTCGAGGTAGTCGAACTTTAGTTCCCGCAGCGTCTGCTCGAACGCCTTGCGGGCGTCGTCCGGGCGGTGGAAGCCGTTGTTCAGCTTGCTGGTCACGAAGACCTCGCCGCGGTCCAGCCCGGAGGCGCGCAGCGCCTGACCCACCTCGGCCTCGTTGCCGTACATCTGGGCGGTGTCGATGTGCCGGTAGCCGATCTCCAGCGCGGTGCCGACCGCCCGGGCGGTGTCCTTCGGTTCGATCTGGAACACGCCGAAGCCGAGCTGTGGGATGGAGTTTCCGTCGTTGAGCGCGATGTCCGGAACGCTGTTGGGGGCCATGAAGAGTCTCATCTCCGATCGTGCGGTGCCGGGGCGCGTCCGTGCCGCCCGCCCCGGCCGTGCCAACCGGATGTCTCTACCCGCTCGCCACGCTTCCTCACATCGGGGACGAGCGTCAACCCCAGATCGACCGGGCCCACTCCGGGTGGTCGACGAACGGGTTGCGGTTGCCCTGCCAGCGTTCGTAGATCCGCTGGTTGCGTCGCTGCTCGAAGGCGTCCGGCGGGTCCTGGTCGTTCCAGGCCAGCAGCTTCGACAGCCGCCCGAGCCGGGGCGCGGAGCCGTTCGACACCGAGTCGTTCGGTTCCAGGTCCGGCCAGCCGTCGCCGCCCTCGTACCGGATCGCCATGTACAGGATCATCCGGGCCACGTCGCCCTTCACCGCGTCGCGCGGCTCGAACGAGTCGGCGTCGGTGTAGCAGCCGGGCGCCTCGGCGACCGCGCCGCCGCCGGCGTCGAAGTCCTTGTTGCCGCGCAGCGAGTTGACCGACACATCCTCCGGCCGCAGGTGGTGCACGTCGGTGCCGGGGCCGGTGGCGGTGCCGAAGTCGCCGTGCGACTTGGCCCAGACGTGCTCCCGGTTCCAGTCGTTCGCACCGCCGCCGTTGCTGCTCTTGCTCTGCGAGCGTCCGCTGTAGAGCAGGATCACGTTCGCCGGGTTGGCCGGGTCCTGGTCGGTGTCCTTGAGCGCGTCCCACACCTGGTCGTAGCTGAGCTTCGTCTGCACCCGGATGATGCCGTGCAGCGCGGTGCGCAGCGCCGGCCCGGTCTTGCCGGCCGCGGCCGCGTAGTAGGCGTCGGGCGTGCCGGTCGGCGCCGGGGTCGGGGTCGGGGAAGGGCTCGGCGTGGCCCCGCCGCCGAGGCTCATCGCGCTCGGGTTCTTCAGCCCGCCGTGACTGAAGTACGCGGTCAGCGCGTCGGTCGCGGTCACCTGCCGCCCGCGCAGCGACGGGTTGCCGAGCAGCCCGAAGGTGCTCCGCCAGGCGGCCGTGACCTGCACGTACAGCATCCGGGCGGTGCCGGTCTCGCCGGCCTGGTCGGCGATGGCGATCGCGGTGTCGGCGGTGAAGCCGGAGGTGAGCACCGTGTCGGTGGCGGTGGGCTGGCCGATGACGTAGCCGGTCACGGTGGCGGTCCGGCCGTCCTGCGCGGCGAGCGCCTGCGCCACGGTCAGCGTGGTCGCGGCCGAGGCGGCGCCGGTCACGCCGAGCGGGATCGCGACCGCGACGGCGAGCACGACCGCCGCGAACATCCGCCCGGATCGCGAGCGGGTGACGCGCTTCATATTCATGAGCAGCAATGCTAGGTGCCGCGGGCCGGTTTGAGGAGAGGCTCAGGCGGCGGTCAGGTCGCGCAGCGCCAGCACCGACCGCCAGTTGCGGGCCGTCGCCACCACACCCAGCTTCTTCTCCAGGTACGCGGCGGTGAACTTCGTCCGTCCGTAGCCGCCGGCCGGGAAGTGCAGGTGCGCCTCCCGGCCGATCACCTCGTACTCCATCGTCTCGCCCGGCGGCACGGCCAGCTCGCGGATCCGTGCGGTGGCGGGCGCGGCTGACAGGAACACCACGAGCACCCGCGTGTGGTCGTCCTGCCGGCCCGCGTACGGGCTCGCGGCGGCCACCGCGGCCAGCCCGTCCCCGTCGCGGACCAGCACCGGCACCCGCAGGCCCAGTTCGTCGCCGAGCCGGTTCGCGATGCCCTCGGCCAGCGTCTCCGGCCGGGCCGGCGGGCTGGTGAAGACCACGTTGCCGCTCTGCAGGTAGGTCTTGACGTCGGTGTGACCGAGGTCGGTGACCACGCGGCGCAGGTCGGCCATGGCCAGCTTGTTGACCCCGACGTTGACGGCCCGCAGCAGAGCGGCGTACCTGGCCATCGGCCCTCCTCGGCTCGTGCTCGGGGCCGACCCTACGTCAGGAGTCCGACAGCCGGGCGTAGACGTCGCCGGAGCGACCGGCCGGGCGGTACGTCTCCAGCAGCCGCACCAGCCCGGCCGCGTCCAGCCAGTTCTCGCTCGCGAACCGCATGGTCTCCACCGGCGAGTAGTTGTAGCGGTACGCGCCCAGCTGTTCCACGAGGTCCAGCGACGCGAGCGCGGCGTCGTGCGCCGGTGGCAGGTACTCGAAGGACAGCCCGCGCACCGGGTGGCTGAGCCCGGACAGCACGTCGACCTCGAAGCCCTCGACGTCGACCTTGCAGAACGCCGGTACGCCGTGCCGCGCCACCAGGTCGTCGAGCGTCACCACCGGCACCTCGACCGACCGGTCCCAGCGGACCCCGGCGAAGCTCGGATCGGCGGTGACCGACTCGATCCAGGACGACGACATGGTGGACACCGTCGGCGTCGCCGACGACAGCTCCAGCCGCGCGCTCCCGGACCGCGCACCGACCGCCGTCGGCTCGATCACCACGTCGGCGTCCCGCCCGAAGCCCAGGCGCAGCACCCGCAGGCAGTCGGGCTGCGGCTCCACCGCGACCACCCGCGCGCCCAGCCGCCGCCAGGTGCGCACCCGGCCGCCGACGTGGGCGCCGATGTCGAAGGCGAGGTCGCCGGGGGAGAGGAACTGCCCGTAGAGCTGCCGGGCACGCCGGTGCTTGGCCGGCTGACCGTGGTAGACGGCCAGGGAACGGGTGATCCCCCAGGCCCGCGCGAGCATCGTCACGACATCCCTAACTGTGAGTGGTGGACTGCGGTCCGAACGCCCGCAGGAAGCGGTCCCGGAACGACTCCATCGGCCAGACCGGGGCCTGCGGGTCCGGGTTGAGCCCGTCCTGCCAGCCCCATCCGGCGATGCGGTCGAGCACTGCCGGGTCCTTCGCGACGACGGTGATCGGCACGTCCTTGCCGGCGTCGTCGCCGGTGATCGTGCGGGCGGGCTGGTGGTCGCCGAGGAACACCAGCACCAGGTTCTCGTCACCGTACCGCTGCACGTAGGAGATGAGCGTGCGCAGCGAGTACACGACGGCCTGCCGGTACGCCTCCCGGGTGCCCTCCGCCGAGCGGTCGGCGCGCGCCGTTCCCTTGTAGACCGAGCCGTCGCCGATGTCGTCCCAGCCGACGAGGGGCGGGACCGGCGTCCACGGCAGGTGGCTGGAGAGCAGCGGGATCTCGGCCATCACGGGCGTACGCCCGGGGCCGCGCTCGCGGCGTTGGAACTCCGCCAGCGTGTACTGGTCCGGTGGCGAGGAAAAGCTGAACAGCGGCCCCTTGTAGCCGAGTTCCTTTGCCCCGTACAGCGTGTCGGGTTCGAAGAATGCCGCCTCCGGCCACGCCCGGTTCAGCGCCGGCATGACGAGCGCGGTCCGCCAGCCGGCGCGCTTGAACGCGCCGTTGAGGGTCAGGTGGTCGCTGCGTACCAGGTTGGTGTAGCGCAACTGGTTGTCGGTGCGGATGCCGCTCATCAGCGTGGCGTGCGCGAGCCAGCTTCCACCGCCGGTGGTGGACGAGGTGAGGAACGCGCTGCGGCTGTCGTAACCGGCCGCGCGCAACTGCCGGGTCCCCTCGTCCAGGACGGCGTCCACCTCCGGGGCGAGCTCCGGGTCCTCCAGCGCGACCCGGCCGTAGCTCTCCACGAACGTGAACAGCACGTCCTTGCCGCGCAGCGCGGTGAGCATCCGCTCGCCCGGCACGTCCCGGAACGGGTCACCGGCGAGCTGCGTGTTCAGTGTCTCCTTGTCGTTCAGGCCCGCCCGCACCTGCCGGGCGCGGTCGAAGACGTCGGCGGCGGAGTTGTCCGCGGCGACCGGGAGGCCGGGCACGATCTGCGCGCCGAGCACGGCGCAGACCACCCAGGCGGCGGCGAGCGCGGTGACGGCGCGCGTGGTCACCCGGCGGTGGGCGGTCGCGGCGCGGGCCAGCCGCCGCGCCGAGAGCGTCACCAGCACCGGTACGGCGAGCGCCGCGACCACGGCCAGGGCGATCGCGCCCACCTCGGCGGCCCCGCCGTACGACTCGGACAGGAACTCCGCGCCCGCGCCGAGGAACGTCCAGTCGGCGATCAGGTCGAAGCGCCGGTCGAGCACCATCGAGAACCCGAGATCGGTGACCTTGAGCACCAGGATCAGGCCGAGCAGCGCGCCGAGCAGCGTGGCCACCACGCGGCGCGGGCGGGCCGGCAGGACCAGCAGCAGGGCGACGGCGAGCAGCCCTTCCACCGGGATGCGGAGCAACGCCCCGAGGGACAGCAGTTTGACCTCGCTCGGCGCGACCAGGGCCACCAGCACGAGCGCTCCGGCCAGCGCGGTGACCGCCGCGCCGAGCAGCCGCCGGGCGCTCCACGCGCCGACGGCACTGTCACCCGGGTCGCTCGTCTCGCTGTCGGTCGCGGCGCCGTCCGGGGTGCGGTCGCCGCTCTCGGCCGGTGTGCTGTCGCCAGTGGACGTGGCGCCGGTCGAGACGTCGTCGCCGTCGGCCGGCCGGGACAGGTCGGTCACCGGCGCCGCCCGCCGACCTCGACGGGCTGGCGCACGATCCGCGTGCCCGGCGTCCACTCGGACCCGTGGCCCGCCGGCGCGGGGGAGACCGGCGCCGCCGGGAGCGCCGGCCGCACGCGGTGCCGCCACAGCCAGCCGACGTCGCGTCCGAACGACTCGACCAGCAGCGCGAGCGCGCCGAGCACCACCGCGAGGGCCAGCGGCCGGGGCAGCACACCGGCCGCCACCATCGTCAGCGCGATGCCCTGCGTGGCGGCGACCACCTTGCGCCAGTAGCGCGGCGGCAGCGAGCCGCGCATCCACGGCAGCACCCAGCCGGCGGCGACGAAGACGTACCGCATCGCGCCGATCACCAGCACCCAGGCGCCCACCTGGTCGGCGACGTACCCGCAGAGGACCAGGACGAGGAAGGAGTCGACCTCCATGTCGAACCGGGCGCCGAGCGCGCTGGTCGTGCCGGTGCGCCGGGCCACCTGCCCGTCGACCCAGTCCAGGGAGAGCGCCACGGCGGCCAGCGCGACCAGCACCGGCACCGCGATCGGGCCGCGGAACGCCTCGACTGTCAACGCGGCCACCCCGCCGGCGAGCGTGGCCCGGGTGAGCGTCACCCAGTCGGCCGGGCCGAGCCGGTCCGCGCCCGAGCGGCGCAGCCCGTATCCGAGCGCCGCGACCATGACCACCCCGAAGAGCAGACCGGCCAGCCAGCCGTACGCGCTCAGGCCGACCGTGCCGGCCAGGGCCGCCAGTACGCCGACCTGGAGTATCGCCCCCGCGAATGGATCAGTTCGAACTGCGGACACCATGCCTCCGAGGTAGACGTCACGTACCACACCTGTGTACGGAGAACATGCCCGAACAGTTCGTTCTGATGCCGGAAACGCGCCAGCGATGTGACTTGTCACGTCCACCGGCGTCGCGGCGGGCACCGCGCGGATCAGGCGCCGGAGCGGAGGCCGTCAGCGCGGCGGCGGTCCGGGGACCAGCCGCCAGTACTGCCGTTTGCCCTCGTCGCGGACCACGACGCCGAGCCGGGCCAGCTCCCCGTGCAGCTCCCGGGTCTCGGCGTCGTGGCCGCCGTCGAGCGCCCGCTGCCGGGCGCGCAGCAGGGCGTCCGCGCCCGGCGGCACGTCGGGCAGCCCTTCGACCCACCTGCGGTACGCGTCCCGGTGCGGGTCCTGCCCGGTCCACGGCCAGCCCTGCCGGGTGAACGCCTCCCGCAGCCGCTCGGTGTCCAGGTCGGACTTCTCCCGGGCCAGCTCGCCACCGGCGGTGTCCAGCAGCACCAGCGCCTCACCGTCGACGAACACCCCGGCGACGTCGGCGCGGGCCACGTCCCGGCCGTGCCCGTCGCGGTGCAGCCGTACCGTGCGGTGCCCGACCGTGACGGTCAGCCGGTCGCGTACCGCCACCACCGCCAGGGCCAGGCCGCCGAGCAGGCCCAGCCCGGCCCCGATCGGGTACGCCCGCTCGTCCGGCCACCGGTCGAGCAGCTCGAACAGGCCCTGGAACGGGAACCAGGGCAGCCCGGCGATCCAGCCGGACAGCGCGGTCAGCCCGGCGCCCAGCGCCGCCCCGAGCAGCGGGAACCCCGCCCAGAACAGCACCAGCTCGCCGCGCCCGCCGTCGACCACGACGTCCTCGCCGGTGTGCCGGGCCACCATGGTCACGACACCTCCCGGCGCAGCGTGCGGACCAGACCGGCGACCAGCGGCAGGAGCACCCAGACGGCGAGCGAGACGCCGAGCCGGCCCCACTGCCCGCCAGTCATCTCGGCGCCGAGCAGCGGCTCCATCGTGTACGACGTGTCGAGCCAGCGGGCCGGCTCCCGCAGCGCGGAGATCATCGCGGCGAGCAGGCTCCACACCGTGGGCAGCAGCAGATAGGTGACGATCGCCAGCGGCGTGTTCCGGGCCAGCAGCCCGAACGCGGCGCCCATCAGCACGTTCACCACCTGGAACACGGCCGCGTGCGGCAGCAGTTGCCAGTCGAACGTCCAGGCGCCCGCCCCGCCGGTGGCGCCGGCGGCGAGCGTGCCGACCGCGGCGACCGCGAGGCTGACCAGCACCGACGCGAGCGCGGCCAGCACCACGGCGGCGAGCTTGGCGACGATCACCCGTTCCCGGCGGGGCACCAGCGCGAACGTGGTGAGCGCGGTGCGCTGCGACCACTCGCCGGTGATGGAGAGGATGCCGAGCACCGGCAGCAGCAGGCCGACCGGCAGCAGCGACGGGGTGAAGAAGGCGGTGAACGTCTGGTCCGGCGCCTCGACGACGAAGAGCTGCACCACCACGATCACGGCCGCGATCAGCCCGATCGTGATCAGCAGCCACCGTCCGGCCCGGGTGTCGGCGAGCTTGCGCAGCTCCACGCCGGTCAGCCGGGCCAGCGTCGGTCCGGCGACGGCGGCCTCGGGACGCGGCGGCGCTGGGGTACGGGTGGTGGTGGTCATCGGACGGCCTCCTTGGTCGACGCGCCGGCGGTGAGGGTGAGGAAGAGCTGTTCGAGGCCGCCGCTGCCGGCCGGGCGCAGCTCGGTGAGGACCAGTCCGGCGTCCGCCGCGGCCTGGCCGACCTGACCCGGCTCGGCCCGGACCACGTAGCCGCCGTCGGTGCCGGCCGTGGCGGGCAGCGCGGCCCGCTCCAGCGTCAGGCGCAGGGCGTGCGCGTCGCGGGCGCGCACCAGCGTGCCGGCGCCTGCCAGCAACTCGTCCTTGCCGCCCTGGGCGACCACCCGGCCCCCGCCGATCACCACCGGCCGGTCGGCCACCGCCTCCACCTCGCGCAGCAGGTGCGAGGAGAGCAGCACCGTGCCGCCCCGGTCGGCGAAGTCGCGCAGCAGGCCGCGCATCCAGAAGATCCCCTCCGGGTCGAGGCCGTTGGCCGGCTCGTCCAGGATCAGCACCCGGGGGTCACCCAGCAGCGCCAGCGCCAGGCCGAGCCGCTGCCGCATGCCCAGGGAGTACGCCCCGACGCGGCGCCGGGCGGCGGTCTCGTTCAGCCCGACCCGGTCCAGTGCCGCCGCCACCCGCGCCCGGTCCACGCCCATGGTGCGGGCGGCGAGCGTGAGCGCCTCCCGTCCGGTGCGTCCGGCGTGCTGCGCCGAGGCGTCGAGCAGCACGCCGATCTCCCGCCCCGGATTGGGCAGGTCGCGGTAGGGGCGGCCGGCGACCGTGGCGCCGCCCGCTGTGGGCGGCGTCATCCCGCAGATCATCCGCATCGTGGTGGACTTCCCGGCGCCGTTCGGCCCGAGGAAACCGGTCACCGTGCCCGGTTCGCACCGGAACGTGACGTCCGCGACGGCGGTGTGCGGGCCGTACCGCTTGGTGAGCTGGTCGACTTCGATCATGCCTTCGAGCCTGCCGGGGCCACCCGGCCACGCGCTGCGGCCGGCGGTCGGCGTCGCCGTCGACCTCGGTTCACCGCAGTCGTCGACTTTGGTAGCTGGTAGCCGGTCCGGACGGCTTCCTAGCATGGGTGGGTGAGCAGCGCCGTCGTACCCGATCATCCCTGGCTCCTGCCGGGCTCCCTGGTGCCCGCCCGGACCGCCCGGCGGACCCCGCGGGACTGGTTCGTCGACGGCGCGCTGTTCGTGGCCTCGCTGCTCTGGGTGCTCATCGCCCACGGCGACGTCACCAGCGCGAGCCCGGAGTTCGGGCTCAACGCCGGTCCGGCCTGGCTGGAGGAGGTCGACCTGCTGATCGGCCTGTGGATCAGCGGGGCGCTCTGGCTACGCCGGCGCTGGCCGGTCGGGCTGGCACTGGCCACCGCGCCGCTGGTGTTCTTCTCGGTCACCTCCGGCGTCGCGTTGCTCGTCATCACGTTCACCGTGCTGGTGCACCGGCCACTGCCGGTGGGCCTGGCCCTGGCGGCCTGGAACGTGCTCAGCCTGCCGGTCTACCTCGCCGTCCGGCCCGACCCGACGATGCCGTTCTGGGGTTCGGTGATCTGGACCGCGCTGTTCATCGGCGTGGTGGTGGCGTGGGCGCTGTTCGTCCGGGCCCGCCGCCAGCTGGTGCTGTCCCTGCGCGACCGCGCCGAGCGGGCCGAGGCCGAGCAGCAGCTCCGGCTCGACCAGGCCCGGCAGCTCGAACGCGGCCGGATCGCCCGGGAGATGCACGACGTGCTCGCCCACCGGATCTCCCTGCTCAGCCTGCACGCGGGCGCGCTGGAGTTCCGGCCGGACGCGCCGCCGGAGGAGGTGGCGCGGGCGGCCGGGGTGATCCGGGCCAGCGCGCACGCCGCGCTCCAGGACCTGCGCGAGGTGATCGGCGTGCTGCGGGCCGAGGTCGGCTCCGAGGCCACGCCCGAACGGCCGCAGCCCACGCTGGCCGACGTGCCCGCGCTGGTCGCCGAGAGCCGCGACGCCGGGGTACGGGTCGGCGTGATCGAGGAGGTGGCCGAGCCGGAGGCGGTGCCCGCGGCGATCGGGCGCAGCGCGTACCGGATCGTGCAGGAAGGGCTGACAAACGCCCGCAAGCACGCGCCCGGCGCGGTGGTGACCGTCCGGCTGGCCGGTGGCCCGGGGCACGGGCTGGTAGTGGAGATCAGCAACCCGTGGCCGGTGGGCAGCCCGGCCACCGCGATCCCGGGCACCGGCACCGGCCTGGTCGGCATCGCCGAGCGGGTCACGCTCGCCGGTGGCCGCCTGGAACACGGGCGGGACGCCGACGGCACGTTCCGGCTGACCGCCTGGCTGCCCTGGGCGGCGCAGTGAGCGCCCCGGTACGGGTGCTGATCGTCGACGACGACCCGCTGGTCCGTGGCGCGCTGTCGATGATCCTCGGCGGCGTACCCGACCTCGCGGTGGTCGGCGAGGCCACCGACGGCGCCGAGGTGCCCGACGCCGTCGCCGCCCACGCCCCGGACGTGGTGCTGATGGACATCCGCATGCCCCGGGTCGACGGCCTGGCCGCCACCGAGGCGCTGCGTGCCACAGCGGAACCGCCCGAGGTGCTGGTGCTCACCACGTTCGACGCGGACGAGCAGGTGCTGCGGGCGCTGCGGGCCGGGGCGAGCGGCTTCCTGCTCAAGGACACCCCGCCGGCCGAGATCGTGGCGGCGGTACGCCGGGTCGCGGCGGGGGAGGCGACGCTGTCCCCGGCGGTGACCCGCAAGCTCATCGCGCACGTCACCGGTGCCGCGCCGGCACCCGGCCCGGACCCGAAGCGGGAGCGGGCGGTACGGCTGCTCGACGGGCTCTCCGAACGGGAACGGGAGGTCGCGGTGCTGCTCGGCCGGGGCCGGACCAACGCGGAGATCTCCGCCGAGTTGTTCATGAGCGTGGCGACGGTGAAGGCGTACGTGTCGCGGCTGCTGACGAAGCTCGGCCTGAACAACCGTGTGCAGGTGGCCCTGCTGGTCCAGGACGCCGGCCTGGTCTGAGGCGCAGACACTCTCATTCGGGATACTATCAGAGATGAGAGTATCCGTCCTGATAGTATGAGGTGATGACGTGGCCGGTTTCGTCGGCAGGACGAGGGAGCTGGCCCGGCTCGACGGCATGTTGGCGCGCGTCGAACGCGGCGGCCGGGCGGGGCGCCCGGGACGGGCGCTGCTCATGCGTGGACGCCGACGGGTGGGTAAGTCCCGCCTCGTTGAGGAGTTCGTCGAGCGCGCGGGCGTACCCCACCTCTTCTTCACCGCCTCGGCGCAACCCACCCCCGCCGCCGACCTGCGGCTCTTCGTCGAAGCGGCGGCCGGCTCGACGCTCCCTGGAGCGGGTCTGTTCGCCGGACAGGCGCCGGCCACCTGGGACGCGGCTCTCACCCTCCTCGCCGCCGCGCTGCCCACGGATCAGCCCAGCGTCGTCGTGCTCGACGAGATGCCCTACCTCATCGCCACCGACCCCGGCTTCGAGGGCACCCTCCAGAAGGTCTTCGACCGGGAGCTGTCCCGTCGGCCGGTCCTGCTGATCTGCGTCGGCTCGGACCTGGCGATGATGGAGGCGCTCAACGACTACGGCCGCCCGTTCCACCAGCGCGCGACCGAGATGGTCGTGCCGCCCCTGAGCCCCGGCGACGTGGCCGAGATGCTCCAGTTGCCGCCGGCGGATGCCATCGACGCGTACCTCGTCACCGGTGGCCTGCCGCTCGTCCTCGACGACTGGGCCCCCGGCGAGACCGTGCGCGACTACCTCGCCCAGGCCGTCCCGGACCCCACTTCCGCGCTGCTCGTCAGCGGGGAACGGGCCCTCGCTGCCGAGTTTCCGCCGCAGTCCCAGCCGGGCGTGGTGCTGCGCGCCATCGGCTCCGGGGAGCGCACCTCCTCCTCCATCGCGCGGGCGGCCGGCGGAATCCCGCAGGCGTCGCTGCACCGCGCGCTCCGACTGCTGACCGACAAGCGGGTCGTGGAGGCCGCCGTCCCGCTGTCCACCCGTCCGTCGCGCGAGACCCGCTACGTGGTCGCCGATCCGTATCTCCGCTTCTGGCTCGCCTTCCTCGACCCCTACCTCGCCGAGATCGAGCGCGGCAGAGGGGATCTGACGCTCGCCCGCATCCATTCGTCCTGGACCTCATGGCGAGGGCGTGCGGTCGAGCCGGTGATCCGGGAGTCCCTGCGGCGGCTGCCGCCGGGGAGCCTGCCGTCCGGGACGGCGGAGGTGGGCGGTTACTGGACGCGTACCAACGATCCCGAGATCGACCTGGTCGGCGGCGATCGGAGCCCGGTGGCCAAGCGGATCACGTTCGTGGGCTCGGTCAAGTGGCTGGAGAACGGCGCGTTCGACGGTCACGACCTGGCCCGGCTGCTTCACCACCGCGCCCAGCTACCGGGCGCCGACGACCACACACCGGTCGTCGCGGTGGTGCGCAGTGGCCGTGCGGTCGACGGAGTCACCGCGCTCGGGCCGGCCGAACTGCTCGCCGCGTGGCGGGATTGAACTGCTGCCGTCATCCGGCCGTACCAGTGGTCGAGGATGTGGTGCGGCCGTTCCGCCGCACCGCTGCCGAACTGCGGGAGGCCTGCCGTGCGAGTTGGTGAGCAGTCGACGGATCCCATCGACCAGATCCTGGGCGAGGTGCCGGTACCGGCGCCGTTGACCCCCGAGGACGTCCGCCTCGCGGTCCGGGCGGTGGTGGTGCACGCCGCCGAGGAGTGGCCCGCGGGGCCGAAGTGCCGCAACGACGGTTCGTCGTTCCCCTGCCGGTTGCATCGCTGGGGCCGGCGCGTGCTGGAGACACACGGTCTCAATGACCGCCAGATCGACGCGCTGATCCGGCACGGCAACCCGTTCGTGCACGTGCCCTTCCCGTTCGTGCTGACCGGACCGTCCGGCGCCCGTCCCGCCCCCGGGCAGGCCGCCCGCGGTCAGACGGCGCGACCGGGCGTACCCGGTCAGGTGGCGCGGCCCGGCGTACCCGGTCAGGCCGGCCGCCCTGTGCCCGGACAGCCGGCCCGGTCGGTGCCGGGTCAGGCCGCCCGCCCCGCCGCGGCGCAGGCGGCGCGCGGTGCGGTTCCGCGGGCCGCCGCGCCGCCGGTGCGGCCCGGTCTGCGGCCGGTCGCCGGGCGGTCGGCTCCCACCGCCCGGCCCCGCTGGCCCCGGGCGAGCTGACGCCCGGCGCCCGGTTCCGGTCGCGCCGACGCCCCGTCGCGGAGTGGCGTCGGTCGCGCCGGAGCATGCCGACGGCGGCCCGGACGGGGAGCCCCCACCCCCGGTCCGGGCCGCCGTCACCGCATCACTTGACTCCGCAGTCCGGTGCGGACCAGCCCTTCGTGTTCGACGACTTGTCCCGGTTGTTCTCCCGCCGCGAGTCGACGTGCGTGTGGTCGTCGTGGTCCGGGTAGCCGGGGCCGTAGATGCCGCTGAAGCCCCGGCTGCGGGCCGAGCGGGCGATGTCGCAGAGGCTGCGGTGCTTGGCGATCAGGTCGGCCGCGTTGCCGTAGAGGTGCTGGCTGTCCGCGGCGCCGCCGACCTGCCGGTTGCAGGCGATGCTGCGGAACCCGCTGGTCACGTAGAGCGGCTTGTCGCCGAGGCTGCGCCGCAGCGCCTCCAGCTTCCACATGGTGCGCAGCGCGTTCTCCCGGGTGGCCGACGCGGAGAGCGGGCCACCGGCCCACCCGCCCTTGCCGCAGCCGTTGTCCAGCTCGGCGTAGCTGAAGTGCTTCGGCGTGCAGTCGCTGTCCTTCTGCAGGTCGTAGATCCTGGCGAACGTCTGCGGCCCGGCCACGCCGTCGGCGCGCAGCCCGTACGCGGTCTGGAAGCGCTTGACCGCGGCGGCCGTCTCCGGGCCGTACACGCCGTCGACCCGGACGATGCCGCCGTACGCCGCCCAGCCGGCCACCCGGATCTGGAGCTGCCGGACGTCGTCGCCGGAGCTTCCCTGGGACAGCGTCCGGTTCCAGGTGTAGCAGCCGTCGGCGTGCGCCGGTGGCGCGGCCACGACTGTCGCCACGGCGGCCCCGGGCAGGGCCAGCGCGAACGCGACCGCCGCCCGCTTCAGGGTGTTGACGCGCACAGAGTCCTCCCGATGTCAGAGCGGAACTGGGATCCGACGGGCACATCGACCGGTACGTCCCGTCCCTCTCACCGTGACAGGTACGAGGATTCTTCGTGGTGATTAGCGGAAATTGTTCTCACATCGCCCGGTTGCTGGGTATTGGCTGTGAATACTGCCTGTTTGCGTACGCGCTGCCGGGTGTCGCCCGTCGGACGTGACCGGTAACGTCTGCTCCCGGACCGGGCGGCGACCTCGACGGGCGGGGAGGTGGGCGTTGGCGCGTGGCGGCGTGTTCTGCGTCGAGGGGCAGTGGCACCGCGACCTCAACGAACGCGGGTCCGTCCTGCCCACGCTCGACCTGCTGGAGCGGCTCGGCCGCATCCGCTACATCCACAAGGACGCGGCCACCCGCGACGAGCTGTTCTACTTCGTCGACCGCTGGCTGCTCAAGCAGTACGCCGACCACCGGGTGGGCTTCTTCGCCATGCACGGCGAGCCGAGCCGGCTCTGCCTCACCGACTGGGACTCGGTCGAGCTGTCGGACGTGGCCGAGCGGATGGCCGGCCGCTGCGAGGGCCGCCGCCTCTACTTCGGCAGCTGCTCGGTGCTGCGCGCCTCCGACGCCACGCTGCGCGCGTTCCTCGACGTCACCGGCGCGGCGCTGATCTGCGGCTTCACCCGCGAGGTGGACTGGGTCGAGTCGGCCGCCTTCGAGACGGTGCTGCTCGACGTGCTCGCCAACGGGCAGCGGCACAACGCCGCCGAGCTGCGGATGCGCTCGGCGCACTGGGCGCCGCTCGCCGCGTACCTCGGTTTCCGGGTGATCTACGCCAACGGCCGCGCCTGGCGGCCCTCGGCCCGCCCGCGCGTGCCGGAGCAGGTCACCGCGCAGCGGTCCGCCGGCCGCCCGCGCTGAGAACGACGGACATGCCTGGTAGAACCGAGGCATGGCACGCAGCATCGCGAAGAACACCCGGGTCGACCGGGACGCCCTGATCGAGTTCCTCCGCCCCCGCCACCACGTCGTGCTCATGACCACCCGCTCCGACGGGCGCCCGCAGTCCTCCCCGGTGGCCTGCGGGGTGGATGCCGAGGGCCGGCTGGTGATCTCCACCTATCCCGAGCGTGCCAAGGTCACCAACATCCGCCGCGACCCGCGCGTCTCCGCGTGCGTGCTCTCCGACGACTGGAACGGCCCGTGGGTGCAGGTCGACGGCGTGGCCGAGGTGCTCGACCTGCCCGAGGCGCTGGAACCGCTGGTCGAGTACTTCCGCAGCATCTCCGGCGAGCACCCGGACTGGGACGAGTACCGGTCGGCCATGGTCGCGCAGGGCAAGTCGCTGATCCGGGTCACGATCGAGTCCTGGGGCCCGATCGCCACCGGCGGCTTCCCGGCCCGGCTGGCCGACTGAATCAGTACGCGACCGTGAACCGGGCGTTGCCGAAGCGCGGATCCTCGATCTCGTCGACGATCGCCACCGCCAGGTCCTCGTAGGTGAGCACCGAACGGCCCTGCGCGTCGGTCACCGGGTGGTCGGTGCCGGTGCGGTAGTGCCCGGTCCGCTCGCCCGGGTGGAACTCCAGCGGCGGCGGGGAGACGTACGTCCAGGTCACCCCGTCGGCGCTGGACCTGTAGAACTCCAGCGCGTCGGCCTGACCGTGCGCCGAGTCCCGGTACTCCTCCGGGAAGTCCGGCTCGTCCAGATACCGGGTCCCCTTTGGCGTGAGCAGCGTCGAGCCACCGCCGACGTGGATCACCCGAGGTGGGTCCGGCAACTCACGCAGCGTGTCGACCAGCGTCCGCGCGGCGTCGCGCCACAGGGCCCGCTCGCCGCCGCCGATGGCCACCACCAGCACGTCCGCGTCCTCGGCCAGTTCGCGTACGCTCCGCGCCGACGTGGCGTCGCCGGTCACCGTGCGTACGCCTGGGGGTAGGTAGCCGACCGCCTCCGGACGCCGCACCGCCGCTGTCACCCGGTGCCCCCGCTCGACCGCCTCCGCGGCGATCCGCGAGCCCGCCGTCCCGCCGGCGCCGAACACGACGATGTCGCTCATGACTCACAGGCTAGGCAGCCTGCCGGCGGGCGGCGGGAGTTCCGCCGAACCGGCTCAGTCGACGATCGCCGAGTAGACGAGCTGGCGCAACTGGCTGCGCAGCGGGTACGTGCTGGACGGCATCAACTGGGTGAACAGCAGCGCGGTGACCTCCTCCACCGGGTCCACCCAGAACGCGGTGCTGGCCAGGCCGCCCCAGTAGAACTCGCCGACGCTGCTCGGCACCCGCGACGGCACCGGGTCCAGCACGACCGCGAAGCCCAGCCCGAAGCCGACCCCGTCGAGGATCGTCTCGGCGAAGCCCTCCGGCGAGAACGAGGCCAGATCCCGGTTGCCGGGCAGGTGGTTGCGGGTCATGAAGCGCACCGTGCGCGGCCCGAGCAGGCGCACCCCGTCCAGCTCGCCGCCACGCAGCAGGAACTGGGTGAACCGGTGGTAGTCGGCCGCCGTGGAGACCAGCCCGCCGCCGCCGGAGTGCCACGTCGGCTCCGCCAGCGCGGCCCGGCCCACCCCGTCGGCGCGTACCGCCTGACCGGTCGCCGGGTGCGGGGCGTAGAGGGCGGCCAGGCGTTTCGCGTCCGCCGCGTCCACCCACCAGCGGGTGTCGGTCATGCCCAGCGGGCCCAGGATCCGCTCGGCGAAGAACGCGTCGAGCGACTGCCCGGAGATCACCTCGACCAGGCGGCCGAGGACGTCGGTGGAGACGCCGTAGTTCCAGCTCGTGCCGGGCTGGAACAGCAGCGGCAGCCGGGCCAGCCCGGCCGAGGCCGCCGCCAGGTCCGCGCCCGGCGGCACGCCCAGGTCGAAGCCCGCCGCCCGGTACAGGCCGTCGACCACCGACACCTGGGCGAAGCCGTACGTCAGGCCGGCGGTGTGGGTGAGCAGGTGCCAGATCCGGATCGGCTCGACCGCCGGCACCGTGTACGGCTTGAGCACCGAACCCCGGTCGTAGACCCGTACGTCGGCGAACTCCGGCAGCCAGCGGCTGACCGGGTCGTTCAGCTCGAGCCGGCCCTCCTCCCAGAGCATCATCGCGGCGACCGAGGTGATCGGCTTGGTCATCGAGTAGATGCGCCAGAGCGTGTCCGCCTCGACCGGCGTACCGGCCTCCCGGTCGCGCAGCCCGTACGTCGAGGAGTGGGCGATCTCGCCCCGGCGGGTGACGACGATCTGCCAGCCGGCGAGCCGGCCGTCGTCGACGTACCGGGCGAAGTGCTCGTCGATCCGCGCCAGCCGGGCGGGATCGAGGCCGACACGTCCGGGGTCGGTGCTCACGGTGACACTCACGACCGCGAACCTACCCGCAGGTACCGCGGCCGGGAAGTGTCACTAGGGTCGGTGGCATGCCGGAGCCGGTCGAGGACGTCACCTACCGCCAGGAGGACTGGTACGCCGAGGAGTTGGCCGACAGGCACTTCGTACGGTGCGAGTTCTTCCACGTCGACCTGACCGAGGCGGTCAGCCGGGGCGCGGTCTTCACCGACTGCGTGTTCGGCAACGTGGCGTTCAACGCCTCCCGGCACACCGACTCGGCGTTCACCAGGTGCTCGTTCAGCAAGTGCAACCTCTTCGAGGCCGAGTTCACCGGCTGCAAGCTGGTCGGCAGCACGTTCGACCGCTGCGACCTGCGCCCGCTGCGGGTCGACCGGGGCGACTGGTCCTTCGTCACGCTGGCCGGCGCCGACCTGCGCGGGGCGCGGATCACCGACGTACGGATGCGGGAGGTCGACCTGAGCGGCGCCGACCTCACCGGCGCGACGCTGACCGGCGTGGACCTGTCCGGCGCCCAGTTGCACGCCGCCAAGCTGATCCGGGCCGACCTGCGCGGCAGCGACCTGTCCGCGCTCGACCCGACGGCGGTGCAGCGTTCCGGCGCGCGGATCGACGCCGAGCAGGCGGTGATGCTGGCCCAGGCGCTCGGTTTCCAGGTCGGCTGAAAGCTGCCGCGGGTTGTCAGGTTTCCCGGCCAGAATCGGGCGCATGACATGGTGGTCCGATCTGGTGGCGGCCGAACCCGAGTTCGCGGCGCGGATACGCGCCCGCTTCGCGGTCCGCAAGCACGGCACGATGGCGACACTGCGGCGGGACGGCTCGCCGCGGATCAGCGGCACCGAGTTCGACTTCGGTGACGACGGGCAGCTGCGGCTGGGCAGCATGGCCGGCGCGGTCAAGGCGCTCGACCTGCGCCGCGATCCTCGGGTGGCGCTGCACAGCCCGACCGAGGACGCCCCGCCGGACGACCCGTCCACCTGGGACGGGGACGCGAAGATCGCCGGCCGGGCGCACGAGGAGCAGCCCGCCGAGGACGGCTCGCACAGCTTCCGGATCGAGCTGACCGAGGTGGTGCTCACCCGGGTGGGTGACCCGCCCGACCACCTGCTGATCGAGAGCTGGCACCCCACCCGGGGCCTGCACCGCCGCACCCGCCACTGACGCCACCCACCATCCCGC